>CAYORM010000077.1:0-14135 GCA_964406375.1 uncultured Mycobacteriaceae bacterium
TCCGCACGACGTCAAGGGCCAGGGCATCTACGCCTATGTCACGCTGAAGGCCGGCATCGCCCCGTCGGATGAGCTGCGCCGCGAACTCGTGGCGGAGGTGAGAAAGCATATCGGGCCGATCGCGAGCCCGGATCTCATCCAATGGGCGCCGGGCCTGCCCAAGACCCGATCGGGCAAGATCATGCGTCGGATCCTGCGCAAGATCGCGGCCAACGAGTATGAGAATCTCGGTGATACGACGACGCTCGCGGATCCCTCGGTCGTCGCCGATCTGATCGAGAACCGGCTCAACCGCGCCTGACGCGGCGGCCCAGCGGGAGGCTCTGCCATGTCCGACGAGACCAAACCGCGCCGTCTGCGCAGCCAGTCCTGGTTCGACGACCAGCACGATCCGAGCAACACGGCGATCTATGTCGAGCGCTTCCTCAACCAGGGGCTGACGCGGCAGGAGCTGCAATCGGCCCGGCCGGTGATCGGCATCGCGCAGACGGGCAGCGATCTCGTCCCGTGTAATCGCCACCATCTCGCCCTCGCCCAGCGGGTGAAGGACGGGATCCGCGACGCGGGCGGCATCCCGATGGAGTTCCCGGTCCACCCGCTCGCCGAGCAGGCGCGCCGGCCCACCGCTGCGCTCGACCGCAACCTCGCCTATCTCGGCATCGTCGAGGTGCTGCATGGCTACCCGCTCGACGGGGTCGTGCTGCTGACCGGTTGCGACAAGACCACCCCGGCGTGTCTGATGGCCGCCGCGACGGTCAACATCCCGGCGATCGTGCTGTCGGGCGGGCCGATGCTGGACGGCTGGTTCCGGGGCGAGCGCGTCGGCTCCGGCACCGTGGTCTGGCACGCCCGCAAGCTGCTGGCGGCCGGCGAGATCGACTATGAGGGGTTCATGGAGCTCGTCTGCTCGGGCTCCCCTTCGGTCGGCCACTGCAACACCATGGGCACGGCACTGTCGATGAACTCGATCGCCGAGGCCCTCGGCATGTCGCTGCCCGGCTGCGCCGCGATCCCGGCCCCCTATCGCGAGCGCGGCCAGATGGCCTATGCGACCGGCCGGCGCGCGGTCGAGCTGGTCCATGAGGGCGTGCGGCCCAGCGATATCATGACCCGCGAGGCCTTCGAGAACGCGATCCTCGTCTCCTCGGCGGTCGGCGCGTCGAGCAACTGCCCGATCCATGTCATCGCCATCGCCCGGCACATGGGCGTCGAGCTCACCCTCGACGATTGGCAGGCGATCGGCGCCGACGTACCGCTGATCGTCGACTGCCAGCCTGCCGGCGCCCATCTCGGCGAGGGCTTCCACCGCGCCGGCGGCGTCCCGACGGTGGAGCGCGCGCTCGCCGAGGCGGGGCTGCTGCGCACCGCCGCGCGCAGCGTCGCAGGACGGAGCAAGGGCGAGATCGCGGCCGATGCGCTGCCGCCGGTCGAGGGCGGGGTCATTCGCCCCTTCGCCGACGCGCTGAAGCAGAAGGCGGGCTTCATCGTGCTGTCGGGCAATCTCTTCGACAGCGCGATCATCAAGACGAGCGTCATCGATGCCGATTTCCGCCGTGCCTATCTCGAGCGACCGGGCGATGAAGGCGCCTTCGAGGGCACCGCGATCGTCTTCGACGGGCCGGAGGACTACCACGCCCGAATCAACGACCCGTCGCTGCCGATCGACCGCGATTCGATCCTGGTCATTCGCGGCGCCGGCCCTGTCGGCTATCCGGGCTCGGCCGAGGTCGTCAACATGCAGCCGCCCGACCGGCTGATCCAGCAGGGCATCAAATCACTGCCGACGATCGGCGATGGCAGGCAGAGCGGCACCTCCGCCAGCCCCTCGATCCTCAATGTCAGCCCCGAGGCGGCGGCGGGCGGCGGTCTCGCCATCCTGCGCACCGGCGACCGGCTGCGCATCGACCTGCCCAAGCGGCGGGTCGACCTCCTTCTCCCCGAGGAGGAGATAGAGGCCCGGCGGCGGGAGACGCCATCCATGCCGGCACCGGAGAGCCAGACGCCCTGGCAGGCCTTCTACCGGCAGATGGTCGGTCCGCTCTCCACCGGCGGCTGCCTCGAACCGGCGACCCTGTATCTCGACGTGGACCGGACCAAGGGTCTCGCCCGCCACTCGCACTGACGGCGGCTCCGGGCTCGGCCCGGAGCGCCATGATGCGCCGCGCCGGCGGGGTGAAGCCGGCGTCTGGCGGTCTTTGCGCCAAAAGTACCGCTTCGGCAGTTGCAATCGGCGCACGGCACGCGCATCGTTCGCGCGGTCATTAGTCACACAATAGAACGGGCGGCATAAGCCCGGGCGGGGAGGTGAGTGGCATGGCGCTGCTCGAATTGCATGACATTTCGAAGAGCTTTGGCGCGATCCAGGCCCTGAGCCATGTGAGCTTCGCGATCGAGCCCGGCGAGGTCGTCGGCCTGATGGGAGACAACGGCGCCGGCAAGTCGACCCTCGTGAAGATCATCGCCGGCAATTTCCCGCCGACCGGCGGTGAGATCCTGATGGAGGGCCGGACCGTCCACTTTCACCGGCCAGTCGACGCCCGCGAGCACGGCATCGAGGTGGTCTATCAGGATCTGGCAATCTGCGACAACCTGACCGCCGCCGCCAATGTCTTCCTCGGGCGCGAGGAAAGGCGGCGCATCGGGCCGTTCCGCTTCCTCGACCACGGCAAGATGAACCGCCGCACGGCGGAGCTGTTCGCCGAGCTGAAATCCGAGACGCGCGCCGGCGATCTCGTGAAGATGATGTCCGGCGGCCAGCGCCAGGCGGTCGCCATCGCCCGCACCCGGCTCAGCAATGCCCGCATCGTGCTGATGGACGAGCCCACCGCGGCGATCAGCGTACGCCAGGTCGCCGAGGTGCTCGACCTGATCCGCCGGCTGAAGGCGACCGGAATCGCCGTTCTCCTGATCAGCCACCGCATGCCCGACGTGTTCTCGGTCTGCGACCGGATCGTCGTGATGCGCCGCGGCCGCAAGGTCGCCGACCAGGGAATCGCCGAGACCTCGCCCGAAGAAGTCACGGGGCTCATCACCGGGGCGCTGGAGGCTGCGTGATGACGGAATTCACCAATGTCCGGCGCCAGACGACCGCTGGCCGGATTTTCGGCGCCCAGATCACCTATGTGATCCTCGCGCTCGTGGTCCTGATCGTCGGCATGTCCATCGCCGCCGACGTCTTCCTCAGCGCGCGCAACCTCGGCAATGTCGCGCAGAATTTCTCCTACATCGCGATTTCGGCGCTGGGCCAGACGATGGTGATCATCCTGGCCGGCATCGATCTGTCGGTCGGCTCGGTGATGGCGCTGACCGCGATCGTCGCCAGCGGGATCATGGAAGCGACGGCCGAATGGTCGCTGTTCATCGACGTGCCGGCGCTGGCGATGCTCGCGGCGGTGATCGGCGCCCTGATCATCGCCGGGCTGATCGGCACGATCAGCGGCGCGCTCATCGCCTATGTCGGTCTGTCGCCCTTCGTCACCACGCTCGGCATGCTCTCGGTCTGCCGCAGCCTCTGCTACGTCATCACCCAGGGCCGCGGCTCGCCGAGCACCGGCCCGGGGCGTGACCTCTTCCGGGCGCTGGGCAACGGGACGGTGGCCGGCATCCCCGCCTCGGTCATCTACATGATCGTCATCGCCTTCATGGTGTGGCTGATGCTCCGGCACACCCGCTGGGGCCGGCACGTCTACGCCATCGGCGGCAATGAGCGCGCGGCCGGGCTGACCGGCGTTCCGGTCGAGCGGGTGAAGGTCTCGGTCTACATGATCGCGGCGATGCTCGCGGGCTTCACCGGAATCCTGATGCTCGCCTGGCTCGGCTCGGCCCCCGCCAACATGGCAGTCGGCTACGAGCTCCGCGTCATCGCCGCCTCGGTGATCGGCGGTGCCAACCTGATGGGCGGCATCGGCGGGCCGACGGGCGCCGTGCTGGGAGCCGCGCTGATCGAGGTGATCCGCAACGGGCTGATCCTCGCCGGGGTGAACCCCTACTGGCAGGACTTCTTCGTCGGCTCGTTCATCATCCTGGCGGTCCTGGTCGATCGCCTGAGGGCTCGGCGGGCGACCTGACGGCCCGCACAGCGCCATTTCCGTAAGCGTCAGGAAGTCAGGGAGGACGTGAATGAAGACGGTGCTTCTTTCGACCGCCGCTGTCGCGCTGCTGTCGACGCTGGCCGGGACCGCCCAGGCGCAGGACACGCTGCGCTTCGCCCTGGTCCCCAAGGCGATGAACAATCCCTATTTCGACCTGTCGCGCGACGGCTGCATGGCCGCCGCCGAACGGCTCGGCATCGAGTGCGTCTATATCGGCCCGGTCGATCACGAGCCGGCCACCGAGGCGCAGATCATCCAGGATCTGATCACCCAGGGCATCGACGGGCTGGCCATCTCGGTCGCCGATGTCGGCACCGTCACCGATGTGATCAACCAGGCGGTCGAGGCCGGCATTCCGACCATCACCTTCGACGCGGATGCGCCGGATTCGCTGCGTCAGGCCTATGTCGGGACCGACAATTACGCGATGGGCGTGGCGATCGGCCAGATGGCCGCCTCGCTGATGCCGGAAGGCGGCACCTTTGCGATCGTCAGCGGCGGCCCGGCGGCCGAGAACCTCAACGAGCGCGTCCGCGGCACGATCGACGGGCTGGGCGAGGGTTGGACGCAGGTTTCCGGCTCGCCGCTCTACTGCAATGACGACGCGGCGCTCGCCGTCCAGCAGCTCCAGGACATCGTGACGGCCAACCCGGACATCGACGCCCTGCTGCCGGTCGGCGGCTGGCCGCTCTTCGTGCCGGACGCCTATCGCGCCTTCGTCGAGCCGATCAAGGCGGAGCTCGACGCGGGCGAGAAGATCATCGTCTCGGCGGACACGCTGCCGATGGAGCTCGAGCATCTGCGCGACGGCTACGTCAACGGCCTCGTCGGCCAGCAGCCCTACGCGATGGGCGAGAAGGCGATGGAGATCCTGCTGGCGCTGCACAATGGCGAGGAGGTCGAGGAGATCAACCTCGTCGGCCTCGACATCGTGACGCCGGACAACGTCGCCGAATTCATGGGCGAGTAAGCGCGGGGACCTCGCGCATCTGACCTGCGGAGGGGGCGGCTGTCGCGGCCTCCTCCGCCCCTTTTCTCGCTTCCCCCCTCGACAAGCCGCGCCGGCACCGCGATCCTCCGCTCAGTGCAACTCGATCCGATCGGGGGACCCCATGACGTCCAAGCCGGTGCTCGCCAGCCTCCTGGTCCTCGCGCTCGCGGGCTGTGGAACCTTCTCCGGATCCGACGCGCCCGGGCCCGACCCTGCGGATGAGGCGGAGGTCGGGGAGATGACGGCCGAATCCGCGGCGGGCAACACCCTGGCGGCCGGCGACGCGCGAGCGCTGTTCGGCGGTGCCGTCGCCAGCGGTACGACCGCAACCGGTGTGGCCTTCGATATCCTCTACGGAGCCGATGGCCGGGCGACCCTCAATTGGCGCTATCTCGGCGGTTCGGGAACCGATACCGGGTCCTGGCGCGTCGCCGATGACGGCGCGCTCTGCGTCGCTTGGCAGAACACCGACGGCGGGACCGAGCATTGCGAGTATGTGCTGCCGCAGCCCGACGGCAGCTATCGGCGCATCGCCACCGATACCGGTGAACTCCGCGCCAGCTTCACGCTCGAAGCGGCGGCCTGAGGCCGCGCCGGGGCGGGCGACCGCCCGGTGAGCGGTTCGCCCCGCCCCGCCGGCCCCCCGTCCGGCGGAGCGACAGGCGCCCGCCCGGCTGACGATGACTAGCACCTCCGACGGTCCCGCCGCAGAGCCGTCCCATACCCGGCTCGCGACGAAGCTTATCGCCGTCGTCGGTGTCGTCTATGGCGACATCGGCACCAGCCCGCTCTACACGCTCCGCGAATGCTTCACGCATGTCGGCGGACCGGCGATGACCGGCAGTGCGATCATCAGCGTGCTGTCGCTGGTGTTCTGGTCGATGATGCTGATCGTGACGCTGAAATACGTCACGATCGTCATGCGCGCCGACAATAAGGGCGAAGGGGGGGTGCTGGCGCTGACGGCGCTGGCGCTGCGCGCCGCCACCCGTACGCGCGCCCGCAGCGCCATCGTCGCGCTCGGCATGGTCGGCGCGGCGCTGTTCCTGGGCGACGGTATCATCGGCCCGGCGATCTCGGTGCTGTCCGCAGTCGAGGGGCTTCAGATCGCGACGCCGGCCTTTGGCCCCTGGATCATCCCGCTGACACTCTTCGTGCTGACCGCACTGTTCCTGATGCAGTCGCGCGGCACCCAGCAGATGGGGCGGCTGTTCGGCCCGATCACCTGTGTCTGGTTCGTGGTGATCGGCGTGCTGGGCTTTCTCCAGATCGTCGAACAGCCGGCGGTCCTCTGGGCGCTTTGGCCGGGCCATGCGATCGGTCTTCTCGTCGATCAGCCCTTTGCGGCCCTGGTGGTCCTGGGCTCGGTCGTGCTGGCGGTCACCGGCGCCGAGGCGATCTATGCCGATATGGGCCATTTCGGCCGCCGGCCGATCCGCATCATGTGGGCAGCCTTCGTGTGCCCGGCGCTGCTGCTGAACTATTTCGGCCAGGGCGCGCTGCTGCTCACCCGGCCCGAATCGATCGACAGCCCGTTCTACCGGCTGGCACCCGCCTGGTTCCTCTACCCGCTCGTGCTGCTCGCGACCCTGGCGACGGTCGTCGCCGCCCAGGCCGTCATCTCCGGCGCCTTCTCACTGTGCCAGCAGGCGGTACAGCTGGGCTATCTGCCGCGGCTCGAGATCCGCCACACCTCGGCCGAGCAGAAAGGCCAGATCTACCTGCCGCGGGTGAACTGGATCCTCTACGGGGCGATCGTCGCCCTGGTGCTCGGCTTCGGCTCGTCGAGCGAGCTCGCCGGCGCCTACGGCCTCGCCGTCACCGGCACGATGCTGGTCGATGGGCTGCTGATCTTCATCGTCATGCGCCATCTGTGGCGCTGGCCGTCGGTGGTGACGGTTCCGCTCTTCGTGCTGTTCCTTGTCATCGACCTCACCTTCCTCGGCGCGACCAGCCTGAAGATCCTCGATGGCGGCTGGTTCCCGCTGGTCGTCGGGGCGGCGCTGTGGACGATGATGTGGGTCTGGCGCAAGGGTCGCTCGATCCTCTACGCGCGCCGCTACCGCGACGCGCTGCCGCTCAAGACCTTCGTCGAAGGGCGGATGTACAAGCGCGCCAATCGCGTGCCGGGCACTGCGATCTTCACCACCAGCAACATCGAGATGGTGCCCTTCGCGCTGCTTCATAACCTCAAGCACAACAAGGTGCTGCACGAGCGCGTCGTGATGCTGAACGTCGTCGTCACCGACGTGCCCTATGAGGAGGACGCCGACCGGCTGACGATCACCCCGCTCTCCGACGGGTTTCACACCATCGTCATCCGCTACGGCTTCCAGGAACAGCCGGACATCCCCCGCGCCCTCAGGCTCGCCCGCGAGAAGGGCATGGCCTTCGACATGGCCGATACCTCGTTCTTCATGAGCCGCGAGTTCTTCATCCCCTCCCCGCGACCGGAGATGCCGCGCTGGCAGGAATGGCTGTTCATCCTGCAGTCGAACAACGCCCTGTCGGCGACGGAATTCTTCCGCATCCCGGCCAATCGCGCGGTGGAGCTGGGCTCGCATCTCGAGATCTGATGCGCAGGATATCTGCCGGGGAGACCGGATTGGCCTGCGCAAGGCCGGCATTCGGCCCGCCGATAGGCCCATGCCTAGGCGAGACTGCCCCCTTGGGCTAACGTGGCCGCCCTTTCGTCAGGCACGCCTTAGTCGGGACGTTCCATCATGACTGCCACCGCCGCCGCCACCGCCGTCACCGCAGCCCTCGCCGCGGTCGAGACGCCGCCGGCCGATGTCGTGGCGGTGATGGATGCGCTAGGCCGCCGGGCCAAGGCCGCCGCCGCAGCGCTGGCGCTAACACCGTCCGCGACGCGCGATGCCGGCCTCCGCGCCGCCGCCGCCGCGATCCGCGCCGATGCCGCAGCGATCCTCGCCGCCAACGAGGCCGACATGGTGGCGGCGCGCGCCGCCGGCACCAGCGGCGCCTTCCTCGACCGGCTGGCGCTGGACACCAAGCGCATCGAGGGGATCGCCGCCGGGCTCGAGGCGGTCGCCGAACTCCCCGATCCGCTCGGCACCGTGCTCGCCGACTGGACCCGGCCCAACGGCCTGCACATCCAGCGGGTGCGCGTCCCGCTCGGCGTCGTCGGCATCATCTATGAGAGCCGGCCGAATGTGACGGCCGATGCCGGCGGTCTCTGCGTCAAATCCGGCAATGCCTGCATCCTGCGCGGCGGCTCGGAAAGCTTCCACTCATCGCAGGCGATCGCCGCGGCCATGGCGCGCGGCTTCGCCGAGGCCGGGCTGCCGGCCGATGCGGTGCAGCTTGTGCCCACCCGCGATCGCGCGGCGGTCGGTGCGCTGCTGCGCATGGTCGACACCGTCGACGTCATCATCCCGCGCGGCGGCAAGTCGCTGACCAAGCGCGTCGCGGAGGAGAGCCGCGTCCCCGTGCTCTGGCATCTCGACGGGATCTGCCACGTCTATCTGCATGCGGCGGCCGATCCCGAGATCGCGCGGCGCGTCACCTTCAATGCCAAGATGCGGCGTACCGGGATCTGCGGCGCCGCTGAGACGCTGCTGGTCGACCGTGCCGTCGCCGCCACGCTGCTGCCGCCGATCCTCGACGAGCTGGCAAAGGCCGGCTGCGAGTTGCGCGGCGATACCGAGGTGCAGCGGCTCGACCCCCGGGTGGTGCCGGCGACGGAGGCGGACTGGGATACCGAGTATCTCGACGCGATCCTGGCAATCCGGACGGTCGACGGCCTCGATGCGGCGATCGAGCACGTCAACCGGCATGGCAGTCACCACACCGACGCGATCGTCACCGCTGACGAGGCAGCGGCCGAGGCGTTCCTGCGCCGGGTCGACAGCGGCATCGTGCTGGTCAACGCCTCGACGCAGTTCGCCGATGGCGGGGAGTTCGGCATGGGGGCCGAGATCGGCATCTCCACCGGCAAGCTGCATGCCCGCGGCCCGGTCGGGGCGGAGCAGTTGACGAGCTACAAGTATCTCGTCCGCGGCGCCGGCCAGACCCGGCCGTGACCGCCCTGCCCGTGACCGCCGCCGGCGCCATCGCCCGCTGAGCCGGCCGCGCACCGCATGGCGCTGTGCCCGCCGACCCCCTATGCGCGCCGGCTCTGGGCGGGCCGCCGCGTCGGCCTGCTGGGCGGCTCGTTCAACCCGGCGCATGAGGGCCACCGGCATGTGTCGCTCGCCTTCATGGCGCGACTGCGGCTCGACGCCGTCTGGTGGCTCGTCTCGCCGCAGAACCCGCTGAAGCCGACGGACGGCATGGCGCCGGCCCCTGATCGCCTCGCCTCCGCCTGGCGCGCCGCCGCCGGCCATCCGCGCATCGTGCCGACCGATCTCGAGAGCCGGCTCGGCAGCCGCTACACCGCCGACACGCTGGCCCTGCTCGCCGCCCGTTTCCCCGATACCCGCTTTGTCTGGCTGATGGGTGCCGACAATCTGATCCAGATCGCACGCTGGAACGGCTGGACCCGGATCCTCGAATCGGTGCCGGTTGCGGTGCATGGTCGCGCTCCCTATTCTCTGAGGGCGGTGCAGGGGACGGCGGCCATCCGCTACCGGACCGCCCGCATCGCCGCCGCCCGCGCCGCGGCGCTGCCCGATGCGCCGCCGCCGGCCTGGACGCTGATCCTGGGCCGCGGCCACCCCGCTTCGGCGACGGCGCTGAGACGCCGCGGTATCACCATCGACCGGCCGCAGACCGGCCGCTCCGGGAGGTAAGAAGCCATCGCCCGCAACCCCGTGCCGGCCGCCGATGCGGCCACCCTGGCCGCCCCGCTCGACACGCTGCCCGAGCCGGTGCAGCCGCTGATGCGCGCCGCCCTCGCCTCGCTCGACGACGACAAGGCCGAGGACATCGTCACCATCGACCTCGCCGGCCGCTCGTCGATCGCCGATGCGATGATCATCGCGACCGGGCGGTCCAGCCGGCAGGTCGCGGCGATGGCGGAGCATCTCGCCGAGCGGCTCGCCCCCCATGCCGGCGGCCGCATCGAGACCGAGGGGCTGCCGCAGGCCGATTGGGTGCTGATCGACGCCGGCGACGTGATCATCCACCTCTTCCGCCCCGAGGTCCGCGCCTTCTACCAGCTCGAGAAGATGTGGGCCGAGGACCCGGCGGCGCTGCGCCCGTCCACCGCCCCCGCGATGCCGCCCGGCTGAGGGGATGCGGGTCACCGTCGCGGCCGTCGGCCGGCTGAAGCCGGGGCCGGTCCGCGACCTCGTCACCCTCTATGTGAAGCGGCTGGCCTGGCCGATCGCCTTCCGCGAGGTCGAGGCGCGCGGCAGCCGGGCCGACCGCGAGGCCGAGGCGGCGCTGCTGCTCGCGACCCTGCCCGCCGGCTGCGTCGTGATCGCACTGGACGAGCGTGGCGAGGACCTGCCGAGCGAGGCGATCGCCCGCCGCATCGGCGCCTGGCGCGATGACGGCCGGTCCGAGCTCGCCTTCCTCATCGGCGGTGCGGACGGCCATGGCGAGGCGGTGCGCGCGCGCGCCGACCTGCTGCTCGCCTTCGGCCGTGCCACTTGGCCGCACATGCTGGTGCGCGCCATGCTGGTCGAGCAGATCTACCGCGCCCAGACGATCCTCACCGGCCATCCCTACCACCGGAGCTGAGGCGCAGCGGACAGGCCCGCGCCACCTGGACAGGCCGCCCCGGACATCCCTAATTAGACGCCCCCCTTGCCGATGAAGCCCCTGCCATGACTGCGACCCCCAGCGCGTCCGAGACCGAAATGTCCGAGGCCAAGGCGTCCGACCGGCGGTCCGCGGCCCCGCGGCCGGTGGTGCTGTGCGTCCTCGATGGCTGGGGCTGGCGCGACGAGAGCACCGACAATGCCGTCCGGCTGGCCCGGACGCCGAATTTCGACCGGCTGTGGGAGACCCGCCCGCGCGCCTTCCTCGAGGCGAGCGAGGAGGCGGTCGGCCTGCCGCGCGGCCAGATCGGCAATTCCGAGGTCGGCCACATGAATCTCGGCGCCGGCCGGGTGGTGTTCCAGGATCTGCAGAAGATCTTCAACGCCATCGCCGACGGCTCTCTGGCCAACGCGCCGGCGCTGCGCCGCCATATCGAGGCGCTGAAGGCGTCGGGCGGCACCTGCCACCTCCTCGGCCTCATGTCACCGGGCGGCGTGCACGCCCATCAGGATCATATGGTGGCGCTCGCGCGGATCGTCTCGGCCGCCGGTGTGCCAGTCACCTTCCATGCCTTCACCGACGGGCGCGACACGCCGCCGCGCGAGGCCGCGACCTATCTGGCGGCGGTCGAGGCCGCGCTGGACGGGCTCGCCGGCGTCCGCATCGTCACCCTCAGCGGCCGCTATTTCGCGATGGACCGCGACAAGCGCTGGGAGCGCGTCGAGAAGGCCTGGCGGGTCGTCGCCGAGGCCGCCGGCCCGCGGACCGACACGCCGGCCGAGGCGCTGGCCGCCGCCTATGCCGCCGATATCGGCGATGAGTTCGTCGAGCCGACGGTGGTCGACCCGGCCTATACCGGCATGAAGGACGGCGACGGCATCCTGTTCGCCAATTTCCGCGCCGACCGGGCGCGCGAGATCCTGACCGTGCTGCTCGACCCCGATTTCGACGCCTTCCCCCACCGGCGCATCGCCTTCGCCGATGCCTGCGGCATGGTGGAGTATTCCGAGCGGCTCGACGCGCGGATGTCGGCGATCTTCCCGCCGAAATCGATCGAGAACGGGCTCGGCCAGGTGGTGGCCGAGGCCGGGCTGAAGCAGCTCCGCATCGCCGAGACCGAGAAGTACCCGCACGTCACCTTCTTCTTCAATGGCGGCGAGGAGCGTCTCTTCCCCGGCGAGGACCGCATCCTCGTCCCCTCGCCCAAGGTGGCGACCTACGACCTGCAGCCGGAGATGTCGGCACCCGAGGTCTGTGACCGGCTGGTCGCGGCGATCGATGGCGGCAGCTACGATTTCATCGTCGTCAACTTCGCCAATCCCGACATGGTCGGCCATACCGGCAGCCTGCCGGCGGCGATCACCGCCTGCGAGACGGTGGATGCCTGCCTCGGCCGCGTCGAGGCCGCGGTGCTGCGCCAGGGCGGCGCGATGCTGGCGACCGCCGATCACGGCAATTGCGAGACGATGCGCGACCCGGAGACGGGTCAGCCGCACACCGCCCATACGCTGAACCGGGTGCCGATCATCCTGATCGGCGGACCGGACGGCGCGGTGCTGCATGACGGCAAGCTCGCCGATGTCGCGCCGACGCTGCTCGCCCTGATGGGCCTGCCGCAGCCGGCCGAGATGACCGGCCGAACCCTGCTCGGAGCCGGCTGAGGCGGCCAAGGGCCGATCATCATGGCCTCGGTCTTCTCCTTATGGGTTGGCGGTCCGCTCAGCCCATACGAGGTGTTGTCGCTGCGGTCCTTCCTGCAGCACGGCCATGCCTTCACCCTCTACAGCTATGACCGGCGGCTGCGCGTACCCGCCGGGGTCGAGCTGCGTGACGCCGCCGAGATCCTGCCGCGGCACCGTCTCCATCGCGACGGCCGGGGGGCCTGGGCGGGTTTTGCCGACCTGTTCCGCTACGCCGCGCTGGCGCGGCATGGCGGCATCTGGGTCGATTGCGACATTGTCTGCCTGTCGCCCGACTGGCCGGCCGCGCTGCCGCTGACCGCCTGGCAGGACGAGCGGAAGCTGTGCATCGCGGTGCTCGGGCTCGAAGCCGGCTCGCCGATCGCCCGGGATCTCTTCGCGGAGGCGGCGGCGATCGACGGCCGGCGCATGGCCTGGAGCGGGCGCGGCGCACCGCTCGTCGCGCGGCAGCTCGCGCGCCATGGCGCCCCCCCATCCCTTCCGGCCGAGCGCTTCTTTCCAGTCGGGCCGGGCGCAGTCGACCGGCTGTTCGTCCCGGACGAGGCGGCGGCACTGACGGCGGAGACGGCGTCGAGCCTCGGTTTGCATTTCTGGAACGAGCGGCTGCGCCGCGCCGGCTTCGACAAGCGGTGGGCGCCGCCGGCCGGTTCCTTCATGGACGGGTTGTTCCGTCGCTATTGCCCCGAATGCACGGGCAACCCGCGCTATGTGCTGCATGATCTGCGACGGATGGGCGCCGTCTCATCGCGCCTGTGGCGTTTCGTTCGACGGCGCGTGCACAAGCGGGCCGGCGCCTGGCTGCCGACCGGCGGGACCGTCTTCTTCGAGAAGAGCCCCTATCTGCTGCGTCCGGCGCGGCCGGGCCGTCACCGGGCGGACGGGGCCGTGATAGGGCGTCCCCCGGGTCGCGTGAGCGGCTGAATCGCGGGGCGGTGGGAGAGGACGGCGTGGAGATCGATGTCTGCATCATCGCCGGGCGGCGGCCGGAGCTGCTGCAACAGACCATCGAGAGCTTCCGCGCGCGGCTGTTCGACCATTTCACCGTGGCGCGGCTGCTGGTGAACATCGACCCCGTGTTCGGCGGCCCGGCAGAGGAACGCGCCTGTGTCGAGATCCTCCGCGCCTTCCGCCCGGACGTGTCGATCACGACGCCGGCCGCGGCGAATTTCTGCCGCGCCGTCGCCGGCACCTGGGCGCGCAGTGGCGCCCGCTACCTCCTCCATCTCGAGGATGACTGGCTGATCAACGAGCCCTTCGGCCCGGCCGATCTGGAGGCCGGCTTCCGCGACCCGCGGGTCCGCCAGCTCTCCTTCCTCGCGCGCGAGCGCGGCTGGCGCGATACCCATGGCGATGGCTGCGACTGGCGCCGACGGCGGGTCCGGCTGTTCGGGCTGCGCCTGCCCTTCACCCGCAGCATCCCGCGCTTCACCACCTCGCCCTCCTTCATCGAGGGTGATTTCGCCCGCGCCGCGGCGGCGTTGCTCGACGACCGCTACGACCCGGAGAAGCAGTTCTCGATCGGCGTGAACCCGCCCCTCGAACGCCTCGCCCGCCGCCATCTCAACCGGATCGTCTCGGGCCGGGAGGGCTTCCTCATCACCGACACCGGCCGCGACTGGCGCGCCGCACGGGGGATCGAGAAGCAGACACGCGACGGCAAGGTGATCTGGACGGGGTTGGAGGGGG
>CAYORM010000078.1:0-8763 GCA_964406375.1 uncultured Mycobacteriaceae bacterium
TCGGCGCTGATCCATGCGGCGACCATGGTGACCGCCGGCGTCTTCATGCTGGCGCGGATGTCGCCGCTGTTCGAATACGCTCCGGATGCGCTGGCCGTCGTCTGCGTGATCGGCGCGCTCACCGCCTTCGTCGCGGCGACGATCGGCATGACGCAGTTCGACATCAAGCGGGTCATCGCCTATTCGACGATGAGCCAGCTCGGCTACATGTTCTTCGCCATCGGCGTGTCGGCCTATCAGGCGGCGATCTTCCACCTGATGACGCACGCCTTCTTCAAGGCGTTGCTGTTCCTGGGCGCGGGCTCGGTCATCCATGCGATGGGCGGCGAGCAGGACATGCGCCGGATGGGCGGCATCTGGCGGATGATCCCCGCGACCTACGTGCTGATGTGGATCGGTAATCTGGCGCTCGCCGGCATCGGCATCCCGGGCCTGTTCGGTTTCGCCGGCTTCTACTCGAAGGACATCATCCTCGAGGCTGCCTATGGCGCGCAGACCGGCGTCGGGCAGGTCGCCTTCTGGCTCGGCATCGCGGCGGCGCTGATGACGGCCTTCTACTCCTGGCGGCTCCTCTTCATGACCTTCCACGGCAAGCCGCGCGCCGACCATCACACGATGGAGCATGTGCATGAGAGCCCGCCGGTGATGCTCGTGCCGCTCGTCGTCCTGGCGATCGGTGCCGTCTTTGCCGGGCTCATCGGCTATGACGTCTTCGTCGGAGAGGCAGAGCACGCCTTCTGGAACGGCTCGATCCTGTCGCTCGGCCATGTCCTCGAGGCCGCCCATCACGTGCCGGAATGGGTCAAGTGGGCACCGCTCATCGTCGGTCTCGCCGGCATCGGCCTCGCTTGGCTCGCCTATGTGCGGATGCCGGACCTGCCGGGCCGGATCGTCGCCGCCTTCCGGCCGATCCATACCCTGCTGTTCCGGAAGTGGTACTTCGACGAGATCTACGATGCGGTCTTCGTCCGGCCGGCCTTCGTGCTGGGGCGGATCTTCTGGAAGACGGGTGACGGCGCGATCATCGACGGGCTCGGGCCCGACGGGCTGGCGGCCACCAGCGCCGCCGTTGCGCGCCGCTTCAGCCGCCTGCAGAGCGGCTATGTCTATCACTACGCCTTCGCCATGCTGATCGGAGTGGTGGCTCTGGTGTCCTGGTATCTGTTCGGCGTCGGGGTGTGACGACCATGAACTGGCCCATCCTGTCGCTGACGACCTTCCTGCCCACGGTCGGCGCGCTCGTCATCCTGCTGCTCGCCCGAGGGTCGGCGGAGGTTCAGGCCAACACGGCGCGCTGGGTCGCGCTGTGGACGACGCTCGTCACCCTCGCCCTGGCGATTGTGCTGTGGATCGCCTTCGACCCCACGGTCGCGACCTTCCAGTTCGAGGAGAAGGTCGTCTGGTTCGCGGCGCTCGACATCAGCTACCACATGGGCGTCGACGGCATTTCGATCCTGTTCGTCGTGCTGTCGGCCTTCCTGATGCCGCTCTGTGTGCTCGCCAGCTGGGAGAGCGTCCAGAGCCGGGTCAAGGAGTACATGGTCGCCTTCCTGATCCTCGAGACCTTGATGATCGGGATGTTCTGTGCCCTGGACTACCTGGTCTTCTACGTCTTCTTCGAGGCGGTGCTGATCCCGATGTTCATCATCATCGGGATCTGGGGCTCGGGGCAGCGGCGCATCTATGCCGCGTTCAAGTTCTTCCTGTTCACGCTGGCCGGCTCGATCCTGATGCTGGTGGCGCTGCTGGCGATGTATATCGAAGTCGGCACCACTGACGTCCCGGCGCTGCTTGCCCATGCCTTCTCGCCGGAGATGCAGTTCTGGCTGTGGCTCGCCATGTTCGCCTCCTTCGCGGTGAAGGTGCCAATGTGGCCGGTCCACACTTGGCTGCCCGACGCCCATGTCGAGGCGCCGACCGCGGGGTCGGTCATCCTCGCCGGTGTGCTGCTGAAGATGGGCGGCTACGGCTTCCTGCGCTTCTCGATCCCGATGCTGCCGGACGCGACGGCATTCTTCACGCCCCTCGTCTATGGCCTGTCGATCGTGGCGGTGATCTACACCTCGCTCGTCGCCCTGGCGCAGGAGGACATGAAGAAGCTGATCGCCTATTCCTCGATCGCCCATATGGGCTTCGTCACGGTCGGTATGTTCACCCTGACCAAGCAGGGCATCGAGGGCGCGATCTTCCAGATGATCAGCCATGGCGTCGTGTCGGGTGCGCTCTTCCTATGCGTCGGCGTCGTCTATGACCGGCTGCACACGCGTGAGATCGCGCGCTATGGCGGGCTCGCCACCACGATGCCGAAATACGCCGTGATCTTCATGATCATGATGCTCGCTTCGGTGGGGCTGCCGGGGACGAGCGGCTTCGTCGGCGAGTTCCTGATCCTGGTCGGTGCCTTCCAGGCCAATACCTGGGTCGCGGCGCTGACGGCGACCGGCCTGATCCTCGGCGCGACCTACATGCTGATGCTCTACCGCCGCGTCGTCTTCGGTGCGATCACCCGTGACGACGTGCGGGCGATGCTCGACCTGTCGCCGCGGGAGGTCGCGATCTTCGCGCCGCTGGTCGCCGTCGTGCTCTGGATGGGCATCTATCCGTCGAGCTTCACCGGGGTCATGTCGGTCTCGGTCGACAACCTCATCACCCAGTACCAGGCCGATCTCGCCGCGAGCGAGCCGTCGGTCGCGTCCCGCTGACCGGCGGGGGGACAGGAACGCGATGGTCGAGTTTCCCGAGCTCCTGCCGGCCCTGCCGGAACTCCTGCTGGCCGTTTCCGCGCTCGTCCTTCTGATGGTCGGGGTCTTCCGTGGCGAGGGTTCGACGCGGCTCGTGGCATGGCTGTCGATCGCGGCGCTGGTCGCGGCGGCGGTGCTGGTCGCTCTGCAGGGTGAAGGACGCGCCGTGACCTTCGGCGGCCTCTTCGTCACCGACGGTTTCGCCCGCTTCGCCAAGATCCTCGTGCTGCTCGGCGCGGCGCTCGGCCTGATCCTGGCGCTCGACTGGTTCGAGCGCGAGCGTCTCGACCGCTTCGAGTATCCCGTGCTCTTCGTCCTGGCGACGACGGGCATGCTGATGATGATCAGCGCCAATGACCTGATCTCGCTCTATCTCGGGCTCGAGCTGCAGTCGCTGTCGCTCTACGTGATCGCTGCCTTCCGCCGCGACAGCATCCGATCGACCGAGGCCGGGCTGAAGTACTTCGTCCTCGGTGCACTGTCGTCGGGCATGCTGCTCTATGGCGCGTCGCTGATCTACGGCTTCGCCGGCACCACCGGCTTCGACGGGCTGGCGGCGCTGTTCTCGACGGCCGGGGCCGGGATGGGCGTGATCGCCGGCATCGTCTTCATCTGCGCCGGCCTCGCCTTCAAGGTCTCGGCGGTGCCCTTCCACATGTGGACGCCGGACGTCTATGAGGGCGCGCCGACGCCGGTCACCGCTTTCTTCGCCGTCGCACCGAAGATCGCTGCCATGGCGCTGTTCGTGCGGGTGTTGATCGAGCCATTCGGCGATCTCGTCGGGCAGTGGCAGCAGATCATCATCGTGGCCGCGGTTCTGTCGATGGTGGTCGGCGCCTTCGCCGCGATCGTGCAGACCAATATCAAGCGGCTGATGGCCTATTCCTCCATCGGCCATGTCGGCTTCGCACTGGTCGGGCTCGCCGCGGGGACGGAGGAGGGGGTGACCTCGGTCCTCGTCTATCTCGCGATCTATCTCGCGATGAATATCGGCACCTTCGCGGTGATCGTCGCGATGCGGGCCGGCGGCAAGACGGTCGAGACCATCCAGGACCTCGCCGGCCTCAGCCGCACCCATCCGGTGATGGCCGCCTCGCTGCTGATCTTGATGTTCTCGATGGCCGGCATCCCGCCGCTCGCGGGCTTCTTCGCCAAGATCTACGTCTTCTGGGCGGCGGTCGAGGCGGGACTGGTGGTGCTCGCGGTGATCGGCGTCCTGGCGAGCGTCGTCTCGGCCTTCTATTACCTGCGCATCGTCAAGGTGATGTATTTCGACGAAGTCACCGTGCCGCTCGACGAGCCCGGCTCGCCGGCCGTCACGGCGGTCATGGCCGTCTCCGCCGCCTTCATCGCCTTGTTCTGGATCTTCCCCGCTCCGGTGGTTGACGCGGCTGCGTCCGCCGCGAGGACGCTGTTCGGAGCATGACGGCGGACGGGCCCGCCGGCTGGATCGTCGAGGCCCACGACCGGGTCGAGAGCACCAACGACCTGGCGCGGCGGCGCGCGCGCGAGGGGGCGCCCGACCGCACCGTGGTGCGGGCCCGATCCCAGACGGCGGGGCGGGGGCGGCGTGGCCGTGGCTGGGTTTCGCCGGAAGGCAATCTCTACTGCTCGGTGCTGCTGCGCCCGCCAGTGGCGGGCCATCGGGCGGGCGAGCTGACCTTCCTTGTCGCCGTGGCGCTCGGCGAGGCGATCGAACGCTTCGGTGTCGCGCCGCAGGTGAAATGGCCGAATGATCTGCTGGTCGCCGGTGCCAAGATCGCCGGCATCCTGCTCGAGGCCGAGCATGATGCGCGGACCGGCGCTGTCGCCGTCGTCGCCGGCACAGGGGTGAACGTCGCCTCCCATCCGGCGGACGCCGCCTATCCGACTGCCGATCTCGTATCGCTGGGGGCGCGTGATACCGCCGGACCCGTCACCGTCGAGGGTCTGTTCGCCGCGTATCTGGAGGCGCTGGGCCGCTGGCTCGACCGCTGGCTCGTCGACGGCTTCGCACCGGTCCGGACGGCTTGGCTCGACCGGGCTGCGGGGCTCGGCGCGCCGATCCGTGTGCGGCTCCCGCGCGAGGAGCTGACGGGCGTGTTCGCCGGGCTCGAGGCAGACGGCACGCTGCGGCTCGATCTCGGCACCGGGGTAATCCGGCCGATCCGATCGGGCGACGTGTTCTTCGGGAGCCCGGGCTGATGCTGCTCGCCATCGACGCCGGCAACACCAACATCGTCTTTGCGATCTTCGAGGGCGAACGCAGCCGCGGCCAGTGGCGCATCTCCACCGATGCGCGCCGCACCGCGGACGAATACGCGGTCTGGCTGACCGCGCTGATGGCGATGCGCGGCCTGCGGCCCGTCGACATCACCCATTCGATCCTGTCCTCGGTGGTGCCGGCAGCGACCTTTAATCTCGTCAAGCTGAGCGTCGAGCATTTCGGCTGCCATCCGATGCGGGTGGGTGATCCGAATGTGAAGCTCGGCATCCGCAACCTGCTCGCCAATCCGCGCGAGGCGGGGGCCGATCGTCTGGTCAATGCGGTCTCGGCCTCGGCGAAATACCCGCCGCCGCTGATCGTCGTCGATATCGGCACCGGGACGACCTTCGACATCGTCGACGCCAATGGCGACTATCTCGGCGGCGTGATCGCCCCGGGACCGGCCCTGGCGCTCGACGCGCTGCACCGCGTGGCCGCCCAGCTCCCCAAGGTCGAGATCACCCGGCCGGAGCGGGTGATCGGCAACGGCACCGTGCCCGCGATGCAGTCGGGCATGTTCTGGGGCTATACCAGCCTGATCGAGGGGCTGATCCGCCGGATCAAGGCGGAGCTGTCGCCGACCGGCGATCCGCGGGTCACCGTCGTCACGACGGGCGGCCTCGGTACGGTCTTCGCCGAATCGACCGGCGTGATCGACCATATCGACAGCGAACTCACCCTGCGCGGCCTGCGCATCATCTTCGAACGGAACGCCCGGTCATGACCCGATCCCCGCGCCCGCGCGAAGGCACCAGCTCCGCCGGTGGCCGCGATCTGCCGCTCGTCTTCCTACCGCTCGGCGGGGCGGGTGAGATCGGCTTGAACCTCTACCTCTACGGCCTGGGCGATGAGTGGCTGATGGTGGATTGCGGCGTGTCCTTCGCCGACGAGACCATGCCCGGCGTCGATCTGCTGATGGCCGATCCGGGCTTCATCGCCGAACGGCGGACGCAGCTTCGCGGTCTCGTCCTCACCCATGCGCATGAAGACCATATCGGCGCGGTGGCGGCCCTCTGGCCGCGCCTCGACTGCCCCGTCTGGGCCACACCCTTCACCGCCGCCGTGCTGCGCTCGAAGCTCGACGACACGGATTTTGCCGATCGCATCCGGGTGATCGAGGTGCCGGAGGGCGGCAATGCCCGCATCGGCCCCTTCGGCATCCGCTTCATACCGATGACGCATTCGATCCCGGAGATGAGCGCGCTGGCGATCACGACGCCGCATGGGACGGTGCTGCATACCGGTGACTGGAAGCTCGACGACGCGCCGCAGGTCGGCCGGCTCACCGATGTCGCGACGCTCAAGCGGCTGGGCGAGGAGGGGGTGCTGGCGCTGGTCGGCGACAGCACCAACGCCCCCAACCCCGGCCGGTCGGGCTCGGAGGCGACGGCCGCCGAGGCATTGGCCACGGTGATTGCCCGCCAGCCGAACCGGGTCGCGGTCACCTGCTTCTCCTCCAACGTCGCGCGCATCCGGTCGATCGCGCTCGCCGCCCATGCCGCCGACCGTCAGGTCGCGCTGGTCGGGCGCTCGCTCTGGCGGATCGTCGAGGCGGCGCGCGCCACCGGCTATCTGGATGATCTGCCGCAGGCCTTCCTGCGCGAGGATGAGATCGGCTATGTGCCGCGCGAACGGGCCTGTCTGATCTGTACCGGCAGCCAGGGCGAGGCGCGGTCGGCGCTGTCGCGCATCGCGGCGGACGATCATCCCAACATCGTGCTCGAACCCGGTGATACGGTTATCTTTTCGGCCCGCGAAATCCCCGGTAACGAGAAGGCGATCGCCGCGGTGCAGAATGGCCTGATCCGTCAGGGCGTGACGGTGCTGACACCGGATGACGCGCCGGTCCATGTTTCCGGCCACGCTGCGCGGGACGAGATCGCCGAGCTCTATGGCTGGGTGCGGCCGCGCATCGCCATCCCGATGCATGGTGAGGAACGGCACTTGCGGGCGCATGCGGAGATCGCCCGCGAGGCGGGGGTGGAGCAGGCGGTCGTCGCCCGCAACGGCGCGATGGTGCGGCTGGCACCGGGGCCGGTCGAGATCGTCGACATCGTGCCCACCGGGCGGCTGGCGCTCGACGGCGCGCGACTCATCCGGCTCGACGGCGATGTGCTGCAGAGCCGCCGGCGGATGATCTGGAACGGCGCCGCGATGGTCACCCTCGTGCTCGACCGGCGTGGCCTGCTCGCCAGCGAACCGCGCGTCACGCTGATCGGCATCGAGGATCGCGCCGCCGCAGCCGAGACCGAGCAGGCGCTGGCCGAGGATGTGCGGGACGCGGTCGAGGCACTCAGCCGCGATGCGCGCCGTGTCGATGCCGAGGTGGAGGAGGCGGCGCGGACCGCCCTCCGACGGTCGGTCCGGCAGTGGTCCGGCAAGCGGCCGGTCACCGAGATCCATGTCGTCCGGATCTGACCTCGGCGGCTCTGCCGGGATCGCCGGCGCCGGGTCGAAGGCCGCGATCGGACGGCTGAACCATGTGGCGATCGCCGTGCCCGATCTGGCGGCGGCCGCCGCCTTCTATGCGGAGGCGCTCGGCGCCCGCGTTTCGCCACCACACCCGTTGCCGGGACACGGGGTCACGACCGTCTTCGTCACCCTCTCCAACAGCAAGATCGAGCTGCTCCACCCGCTCGGTGCGGACTCGCCGATCCGCGCCTTCCTGGAGCGCAACCCGCGCGGCGGCATGCATCATGTCTGCTACGAGGTCGCGGATCTTGGCTCGGCGATCCGGCGCCTCGAGGGACGTGGGCTGCGGCTGCTGGGTGACGGTGGGCCGCGTATCGGGGCGCATGGGCGTCCGGTCATCTTCCTCCACCCCGCCGACACGCAGGGGACGCTGATCGAGCTCGAGGAGGTCGCGCCCGAGCCATGACCATCGTCACCGGTATCGTCGTCTACGCGATCATCTGGTGGACCGTGTTGTTCGCGGTGCTGCCCTGGGGCGTCCGGCCCGAGGTCGACGACGATGGCAGCGGGCGCCAACGTGGCGCACCGGAGAACCCGCGCATCCTGCGCAAATTCCTGATCACCACGCTGGTGACGACCATCCTCTGGATCGTCGTGTACCTGCTGGTATCGGCTGATATCTTCTCGTTCCGCGACTGGGTGGCTGGCGATTTCGACCGCTGACGGCGGGCGAGAGGGTGAGGGCGAGATGGAGGGGACCTACTGCGCCGTCGCGGCGCGCGAGCCGCTGCACGCCGCCTATCATGATTGGGAGTACGGTTTTCCTGCCCGCGACGAGTCGGTGCTGTTCGAGCGGCTGGTGCTGGAGATCAACCAGGCCGGCCTGTCCTGGGCGCTGATGCTGAAGCGGCGCGAAGGCTTCCGCCGCGCCTTCGCGGCCTACCACGTCGACCGCATCGCCGCCTTCGACGATGACGACCGGGCCCGGCTGCTCGCCGATGCCGGCATCATCCGCAACCGCCGCAAGATCGACGCGGTGATCGAGAATGCCCGCCGCGTCATCGCGCTGCGCGAGGCCCATGGCGGTTTCGCGGCTTGGCTGGACGCGCATCACCCGCGCGACAAGCCCGCCTGGGTCAAGCTGTTCAAGCAGACCTTCGTCTTCACCGGTGGCGAGATCGTCGGCGAATTCCTGATGAGCCTAGGCTATCTGCCGGGGGCGCATCACCCCGACTGCCCCGCTTACCGTCGCGCGATCGAGGCCGGGGCGCGCTGGACCGGCTGACGGTTCACCTTCGTCGATTATGTGAGGCCGTCGATTATGTGAGGCCGTCGATATGGTGAGGCCGTCGATATGGTGAGGCC
>CAYORM010000078.1:8863-13749 GCA_964406375.1 uncultured Mycobacteriaceae bacterium
GGCCGTCGATTATGTGAGGCCGTCGATATGGTGAGGCCGTCGATATGGTGAGGCCCTCGACGCGGTGAGGGTTCACAAAGGAAGCGGGCGGATCCGAAGATCCGCCCGCAACTTCTTGCTTCGTCACGGAGTCTCCCAATCTGGGTCCGCTCTTCCGGCGGCCTCCGTGCGCGACGTTCTCCCCCTAAACTCAGGCCCGCATGGCGTCGAGCACCATCCGATGGGCGAGACCGTAATCCATCGCTGCAGGCCTGTCATGCCGAAAAACGTAGCATCTGCACATTTTTGCGCCGCAATGTTTCGCGCACTTCATGTTGCGGCGCAGCATAATGTCCTGTCGCAGGCCGCTCTCCTGCGGACATGGACAGCCGAAATGGCATTCCGTACAGTCCGCGCTCCCGCAAAATCCGCGAGGCTGTTCCGTCCATGCGCCTCTCCCGATCCTTCATGCCCATCCTCAAGGAGACGCCGTCCGAGGCGCAGATCGTCTCGCACCGGCTGATGCTGCGTGCCGGCATGATCCGGCAGGAGAGCGCGGGCATCTATGCGTGGCTGCCGCTTGGCTTCCGGGTCCTGAAGCGGATCGAGCAGATCGTGCGGGAGGAGCAGGATCGCTTCGGCGCGCAGGAATTGCTGATGCCAACGATCCAGTCGGCGGAGCTGTGGCGGGAGAGCGGGCGCTATGAGGATTATGGCCGCGAGATGCTGCGCATCCGCGACCGCCACGAGCGCGAGATGCTGTACGGGCCGACGAACGAGGAGATGATCACCGACATCTTCCGTGGCTCGGTCAAATCCTATCGCGACCTGCCGCAGCTGCTCTACCACATCCAGTGGAAGTTCCGGGACGAGGTGAGGCCGCGCTTCGGCGTCATGCGCGGACGTGAGTTCCTCATGAAGGATGCGTACAGCTTCGACCTGGATTATGAAGGTGCACGCGCGTCTTATAATAAGTTCTTCGTCTGCTATCTCAGCACCTTCGCCCGCCTTGGGTTGAAGGCGGTGCCGGTGCGGGCGGATACCGGGCCGATCGGCGGCTCGCTCAGCCATGAGTTCCACATCCTGGCCGAGACGGGCGAGAGCCAGCTCTACGTCGATCCCGCTCTGTTGGAGATGGATACCGAGGCGCGGCAGCTCGGTCCGGAGGATGATCTGGGTGCCTTCGTCGAGCGGGTCACCGGCATCTACGCCGCGGCGGATGAGATGCACGATCCGGCCGCCTGTCCGGTTCCGGCGGATGCGCTCGTCACCCGGCGCGGCATCGAGGTTGGGCACATCTTCTATTTCGGCACGAAATATTCGGAGCCGATGAAGGCGGAGGTCGCCGGCCCGGACGGCCGCCCGGTCCCCGTCGAGATGGGCAGCTACGGCATCGGCGTGTCGCGGCTGGTCGGCGCGATCATCGAAGCGAGCCATGACGAGGCGGGCATCATCTGGCCCGACGCCGTCGCCCCCTTCGATGTCGGGATCATCAATCTCAAGCCGGGCGACGCCCGCTGCGACGCGCTTTGCGCCGATCTCTACGCGCGCTGCCGGACGGCCGGGCTTGACCCGCTTTATGATGACACGGAGGAGCGCGCCGGCGCTAAATTCGCGACCATGGATCTGATCGGCCTGCCTTGGCAGATCATCGTCGGGCCGCGTGGTGCGGCATCCGGGCAGGTCGAGCTGAAGCGGCGCGCGACCGGCGAGCGGATCGAACTGGCGGCGGACGCGGCCGTCGCGCGGATCGCCGGGTGAGACACCTCCTTTCCCGGCGGCGGCCCTGATGTTCGGGACCTTTGAGCGGCTTGTCGCCTTCCGCTATCTGCGGGCTCGCCGGCGTGAGGGCTTCATCTCCGTCATCGCCGGCTTCTCCCTGCTCGGCATCACGCTGGGGGTTGCGACGCTCATCATCGTCATGTCGGTGATGAACGGCTTCCGCAGCGAGCTGGTGCAACGGGTCCTCGGCCTGAACGGGCATCTGACCGTTTATTCGACGGATGGTGCCGGGCTGACGGCGTATGACGCGCTGGCCGCGGAGGTCAGCCAGGTCGCCGGCGTCCGGCAGGTGATGCCGACGATCGAGGGGCAGGTGCTGGTCTCTTCGCGCGGACAGGCGGGCGGGGCAGCGCTGCGTGGCGTGGTGCCGGAGGATTTCCTGCACCGACCGGCGATCGCTGCCAATCTCGTCCTGATCGAGCCGGACGCCTTCCGCGGCACCGACGTCGTCGCCATCGGCTCGCGCATGGCCGCACGCTTCGGCCTCGGCCTTGGGGACCAGGTTACGCTGGTCGCCCCGCAGGGCAGCCAGACGGCCTTCGGCACCGTACCCCGCGCGAAGGCCTACACCATCGTCGGCATCTTCGATGTCGGCATGTACGAGTATGATTCGACCTTCGTCTTCATGCCGCTCGAGGCCGCCCAGCTGCTCTTGCAGCTCCGCGACAGGGTCACCTCGCTCGACGTCTTCGTCGATGATCCGGACAACATCCGGCGCGAGCGACTAGCGATCCAGGCAGCGATCGACGCGCTGCGTGGCGGTGCCCGGGTCTGGGACTGGCAGCAGGCCAATTCGACTTTCTTCACCGCGCTCGAGGTCGAGCGCAACGTGATGTTCGTCATCCTGACGCTGATCATCCTGGTCGCGGCCTTCAACATCATCTCGGGCCTGGTGATGCTGGTGAAGGATAAGTCGCGGGACATCGCCATCCTGCGTACCATGGGGGCGACGCGCGGGGCCGTGATGCGCATCTTCTTCCTGACCGGTGCCGCGATCGGCGTCGTCGGCACGGTGCTGGGCGTGGCGCTCGGCGTCGCTTTCGCGGCGAACATCGAGTCGATCCGGCAGGCGCTGCAGAGCCTGACCGGCACCACGGTCTTCGATGCGGAGATCTATTTCCTCAGCCAGCTTCCCGCGGAGATCAATCTGGGCGAGGTCGTCGCGGTCTGTGCCATGGCGCTCGGCCTTTCCTTCCTCGCCTCGATCTACCCGGCCTGGCGGGCGGCACGACTCGATCCGGTCGAGGCGCTGCGCTATGAGTGAGCCCGTCCTCGTCATTCGCGATCTGCGACGCGGCTTCCGGGAGGGGGAGGGCCGGCTCGAGGTGCTGCGCGGCGTCGATCTCGCGATCGAGCCGGGCCGGCTCGCAGCGCTGGTCGGCCCCAGCGGCGCCGGCAAATCCACGCTGCTGCACTGCGCGGGGCTGCTGGAGCGGCCCGATTCCGGCGAGGTGGTCATCGACGGCGTCGCGTGCGGCCGGCTCGGCGATGACGCGCGGACGGCGCTGCGCCGCACGACGATTGGCTTCATCTACCAGTTCCATCACCTGCTGCCGGAATTCTCTGCGCTGGAGAATGTGGTGCTGCCGCAGCTCATCGCCGGGCGGAGCCGCGCCGCGGCGCGGGCCCGCGCGACGGCGCTGCTCGGCGAGGTCGGCCTCGCGCAGCGGCTGACGCACCGGCCGTCGCAGCTCTCGGGCGGTGAGCAGCAGCGTGTCGCGATCGCCCGCGCCCTGGCCAATGGTCCGAAGCTGCTGATCGCCGACGAGCCGACCGGCAACCTTGATGTCGGTACCTCCGAGCGCGTCTTCGACATGCTCGCGACGCTCGTCCGCCGGACCGGTGTCGCGGCGCTGGTGGCGACGCACAATCTCGATCTCGCGGCTCGGATGGATCTGGTCCTCGAGATGCGCGACGGGCGCGTCGAGCGGCGCTGAGGCGCGCCGCCGACGGTCTCGGACGGGCGGCACGGAGGAGAGGGGCGATGGCGATCGCCGATTTCGTGCATCTGCGTGTGCACACCGCCTATTCGCTTTCGGAAGGCGCGATCCGCGTGAAGGAGCTGATCGGGCTGTGCCGCAGCATGGCCATGCCGGCCGTCGCGATCACCGATACCGGCAATCTTTTCGGGGCGCTCGAATTCGCGCTCGCCGCCCGGGATGCCGGTATCCAGCCGATCATGGGAACGGTGCTGTCAATCGCGCGGCCGCCCGCCGAGGCCGGGCTGCGCGGTACGGCAGCGCTGCCGGCCTCGCCCGATGCCATCGTCCTGCTTGCCCAGAACGAACGCGGCTGGCGGAACCTGATGGCGCTGGTCAGCCGCGCCTTTCTGGAAACCGATCATGGTCAGGCGCCGCAGCTGCCACTCGCGGCGCTGGAGGGGGCGACGGACGGGCTGATCGCGCTGACCGGCGGGCCGTCGGGACCCGTCGGTCGCCTGTTGCGGGAAGGGCAAGGGCCGGCGGCAGAGGAGGCGTTGCTGCGGATGGCCGCGCTCTTCCCCGGTCGCCTCTATGTCGAGCTGATGCGCCATGGTCTCGAGGAGGAGGACCGGATCGAGGGGCCGCTCATCGACCTCGCCTACCGCCACGACATTCCACTGGTCGCGACGAATGACTGCTACTTCGCCACCGCGGACATGTACGAGGCGCATGACGCGCTGCTGTGCATCGCCGACGGTACCTACGTCCTCGAGAC
This sequence comes from uncultured Mycobacteriaceae bacterium, assembly GCA_964406375.1. Taxonomy (GTDB): domain Bacteria; phylum Pseudomonadota; class Alphaproteobacteria; order DSM-16000; family Inquilinaceae; genus CAYORM01. Next base: position 13,322 of record CAYORM010000078.1, read on the forward strand.
CGATCGGCGGCGGCTGACCCCGGAGCACCGCTTCCGCTCGCCGGAAGAGATGCGGGCGCTGTTCTCCGACCTGCCGGAGGCGGTGGACAACACCCTGGTGATCGCGCGGCGCTGCGCGGTCATGCCCGAGAAGCGGGCGCCGATCCTGCCGGCCTTCGGCACGGTCGCCGGACGCAGCGAGGCCGAAGAGTTGCGCGTCCAGGCGCGCGAGGGGCTCGAGATGCGCCTTGCGACCGCAGTCTATACACCGGAGATGGACGAGGCGGCCCGCGCCGAGACGGCAGAGCGCTACCGCTCGCGCCTCGAATTCGAGCTCGACGTCATCGAGCAGATGGGGTTCCCCGGCTACTTCCTGATCGTCGCCGATTTCATCAACTGGGCGAAGAGCCAAGGGATACCGGTCGGTCCCGGCCGCGGCTCGGGCGCCG
>CAYORM010000079.1:0-13712 GCA_964406375.1 uncultured Mycobacteriaceae bacterium
AAGATCGCGCTCGCCCGGTCCTTCGGCGCCTCGACGCTGCAGATCTTCCTCAAGATCCGCATCCCGATGGCGATGCCGATGATCATCGTCGGGCTGATGGTCGGCTCGATCTTCGGCCTGCTGACCGCCGTCGGTGCGGAGATGGTCGGCGGTTCGATCGGGATCGGCAACCGCCTCGCCTATTACTCGTCGCTGATCCAGATGCCCAATTTCTTTGCCTGCATCCTCGTGCTCGCGGCGATGGGCATCTCGATCTACGTCCTCTTCTTCTGGATCGGGAAGAAGTGGGCGAGCTGGGAATCCTGACGGGTTCCCGGCGCATCGGCCGGTCCGTTCGGGGGACTTTGGACAGGGAGGACAGACAATGACCATTCTCAATCCGCTGGCGCGGCGCGCAGTGAGCCGGCGGCGGCTGCTCGTGGCGACCGGCGCTGGCGTGACCGCGATCACGCTCGGCGGCGCTTTGACCCGCAGCGCGTTCGCGCAGGAGGGGCCGGTGCGCTGGGTGTCGCCGCGCGGCACCCTCGAGGTGCTGGACGACTATCCGTACTGGATCGCCAAGAAGTTCGGCTATTTCGGCGATCTGCCGACCGAGATCGAAGCCGGTCCGATGGACGCCACGGCGACCATCAAGCTGGTTGACCAGGGGCAGGCTGATATGGGCTACCCCTCGCCGGGCGTCTTCTCGCTCGGCCTCGCCCAGGGCATCCCGCTGGTCTCGGTCTTCCAGATGGGCGCCACCGACGTGTTCGACTTCGCCTTCCGCAAGGGCGAGGCGCCGGCGGATCTCAAGGAGCTCGAGGGCAAGACGGTCGTGCTCGGCTCGGCCGGCTGGTCGGCGATCTGCGCGCCGCTCTTCGCCGCGGCCGGCGCCGATCCGGCGAAGATCAACTATGCCGAGGCCGGGCCGGGCTGGGCGCAGGCGCTGAGCCAGGGCCAGGGCGACGCCGCCCTCTCCTGGGAGGGGCTGCGGGCGCAGTGGACCGGGCAGGGGCTCGATTTCGACTACATGCTCGGCCGCAGCTTCTCGAGGTTCCCGGCGAACAGCTTCGTCATCCGCAAGGCGGATTTCGAGGACCCGGCGAAGCGCGAGATGTACGAGACCTATCTGCGTGGCTGGGCGATGGGCCTCGAGTTCGGCCAGCTGAACCCCCGTGCCGCCACCCATCTGACGATGCAGGAGTTCCCGTCTCTCGATCTGACGCCGGAGATCGCGGTCGAGTCGATGATGCAGCTCGCCAACGTCTTCCGCGGCAATTGGGAGGCGCGCCAGGGCTGGGGCTGGCACGACATGGAGAGCTGGTCGGCCTATCTGTCGACGGTCTACGAAATCGGCCAGGTGCCGATGGAGATCGCCGCCGACGAGGTGGTCAAGAACGACTACATCGCCGGGGCGAACACCTTCGACGTGGAGACCGTCGCCGCCGATGCCGAGGCCTATGAGCTGCCGGAGGAGTATGCGGCGGTCGATCTCGAGGTGATCCGAGCGCGGCTCTGATGCTGATGGCGGGCGGGGTCGTTGCGGCCCCGCCCGCATCTTCCGTCACCCGTCCCGAAGGAGAATGCCATGGCCGACCCGCTGGTCTTCGACCATGTCGGTATCCCGACTGACATCGTGCAGCCGAACGAGAACTGGATCGAGGTGAGCCGCGTCTGGGTCACCAATCCCCGGCGTCACACCGAGAGCATCGAATTCCTGCGCTTTGAGCCCGACAGCCCGACGCCGGAGATCATCAAGAAGAATCCGCATGTGGCGTTCCGCGTCGACCGGCTGGAGCCCCATCTCGAAGGCCAGCAGATCATCATCCCGCCCTTCGACGTCGCGGGATTCGTGCGCGCCGCCTTCATCCTGAAGCACGGCACGATCTTCGAGTACATGCAGTATCACGATGTCGGCCGCTGGTTCGACGAGCGGGACTGAACCCCGCGTTCAGCCTGCCGGGCGCGCTGGCACCCCGGCGACATAGGTCTCGCGGACCGACCGGTCGTCGCCCAGCGTCATCAGCACGAACAGTTCCTCCTCGAGCGTCGTGACGCGATCCATGCGATGGGCCATCGCCGGCGTCGCCCGCGCATCCAGCACGACGAGATCGGCATAGCGGCCGGGCGCGATCGAGCCGATCTCTTCGGCCAGCCCCAGCGCCTCGGCATTGCCGCGCGTGATCATCGCGAAGGCCGCCATGGCCGGCAGGTTCTGCCCCTGAAGCTGCAGCACCTTGTAGGCCTCGGCGGCGGTGCGCAGCATCGAATAGCTCGTCCCGCCGCCGACATCGGTGGCCAGGGCGGTCCGTACCGGTCGTCCGGCATCCTGCATCGCGGCCAGATCGAAGAGGCCGCTGCCGATGAACAGGTTCGAGGTCGGGCAGAAAACGGCGACGGAGCCCGTTTCCGACAGGCGCTGCCGCTCGCGTTCGGACAGGTGGATGCAGTGGCCGAACAGCGAGCGCGGTCCCAACAGCCCGTACCGGTCGTAGACATCCGTATAGTCGGCCGCCTCGGGGAAGAGCGTTGCGACCACCTCGATCTCGCGCCGGTTCTCCGCCAGATGGGTCTGGAGATGGATCTGCGGATGCTCGCGCAGCAGCGCGCCCGCGGCCTCGAGCTGCGCCGGCGTCGAAGTGATGGCAAAGCGTGGCGTGATCGCGTAGCGCAGCCGGCCGCGACCGTGCCAGCGCGCGATCAGCGCCTTGCTCTCGTCATAGGCGCGCTGCGCCGTGTCACGAAGGCCAGGCGGGGCGTTGCGGTCCATCATCACCTTGCCGGCGATCAGGGCCATGTCGCGTGCGGCGGCTTCGGCCATCACGGCATCGACCGAGGCCGGATGGACCGAGCCATAGACCACCGCCGTCGTCGTCCCGCAGCGCAGCAGCTCGTCGATGAAGAAGACGGCGTTGGCCACGGCATGGCCGGTATCGGCGAAGCGCTGTTCCTCGACGAAGGTGTAGCGTTCGAGCCAGTCGAGCAGCTGGGCGCCGTAGGAGGCGATGACCTGGGTCTGAGGGAAATGGATGTGCGGGTCGATGAAGCCGGGCAGGATCAGCGCATCGGGATGGCTGTCGATCGGCGTGCCCGCCGGCAGCGTCGGCATTAGCGTCGCCGCCGGCCCCACCGCCGCGATGCGGCCGTCCTCGATGCGGAGGAGACCGTCCTCGATATAGCCGGCCCCTCGCTCGGTCCCCACCTCTGCGGCGAAGGTGAGGATCCGGCCGCGGATCGCGCGGGTTCTCGCCTCAGGTCCTGCCGTCATCCGCCGTCTTCTGCCTCGTTTCCCCGCCGATCCTAGGACGGCCGGCTCGAGCGGCCAAGCGCGGGGGTGCCGGTGCGGGCGGTCGGAAGCCGCGCTTGCGGCCGGCGTCGGCAATGTTATACATTAACACAATAGCGACAGAGCCCCGCCGGGGCGAAGGACCCATGCCCCGCACCATGCCCCCGCGCGAAATGGCGCCACGCCTCGCCATCCGGCCTTCGGCGCTTTCGGCGCCGGCCGGGCGGCGTGTCATCCTGGCCCTGCTGCCGATCGCCCTTCTGTGGGTGGCGGTCGCCTGGGCACTCGGCTGGCTGTGAGGCATGACGATGTCCGAACCCCGCACCGGCGCGACGATCCGGCTCCTCGACGTAACCGCGGGCTATGAGCGCCGGCCGGCCGTCCATCACGTCTCCGGACGGTTCGCCGCCGGCTCGCTGACCGCCGTGGTCGGCCCGAACGGTGCCGGCAAGTCCACCCTGCTCAAGACCATCGCCGGGCTGCTGCCGCCGCTCGAGGGGCAGGTCGACAGGGGCGGGCTGCGGCGCCGGGACATCGCCTATCTGCCACAGCTCGCCGAGATCGATCGCAGCTTCCCCATCTCCGTCGCCGACACGGTACTGCTCGGCGGCTGGGCGCGGACCGGTGCCTTCCGCGGTGCGACGCCGGCGCTCAGGGAGCGGGCCGCCGCCGCGCTGGAGGCGGTCGGTCTCGGCGGGCTCGACCGGCGGCCGATCGGCAGCCTCTCCGCCGGGCAGTTCCAGCGCGTGCTCTTCGCGCGGCTGCTGCTGCAGGACTGTCCGGTCATCCTTCTCGACGAGCCCTTCGCGGCCCTGGATGCGCGGACGACGCGTGATCTCGTCGCGGTCGTGCGCCGCTGGCATGGCGAGGGACGGACGATCGTGACCGTGCTGCACGATCTCGAGCAGGTCCGCGAGACCTGTCCGGAGACGCTTCTCCTCGCGCGCGACCCGATCGGCTGGGGACGGACCGAGGAGGTGCTGCGCGCGGAGAATCTGATGCGCGCCCGGGCGATGTCGGAGGGCTGGTCGGCGGAGCCGGTCGCCTGTCGCCGTAACGCCGCCTGAGGCGGCCGCCATCATGGGCGCCCTGCTCATCGACCCCTTCCTCGACTACGCCTTCATGCGCCGGGCGCTCGTGGCCTGCCTGGCGCTCGCCCTCGGCTGCGGGCCGGTCGGCGTTCTCCTGGTGCTGCGACGGATGAGCCTTGTCGGCGATGCGATGGCGCATGCCGTACTGCCGGGCGCGGCGGTCGGTTTTCTCGTCGCCGGGCTCTCGCTTTGGGCGATGGGGCTGGGCGGGCTGGTCGCGGGGCTGGCGGTCGCATTGCTCGCAGGGGCCGTCACCCGGATGACCGCGCTGCGCGAGGATGCGGCCTTCGCCGGCTTCTACCTGATCGCGCTCGCGCTCGGCGTGATGATCGTCTCCACCCGCGGCAGCAATGTCGACCTGATGCATGTGCTGTTCGGCACCATTCTCGCCATCGATGACGCTGCCCTGCTGATGATGGCGGGCATCGCCTCGCTGACGCTGCTGGCGCTGGCATTGCTGTTCCGGCCGCTGGTGGTCGAGTGCTTTGATCCCGGCTATCTGCGGATGGTCGGCGGCATGGGTGCCTTCGCCCATCTCGCCTTCCTGGCGCTGGTGGTCCTCAACCTCGTCGGCGGGTTCCAGGCGATGGGCACGCTGATGGTAGTCGGGCTGATGATGCTGCCCGCCGCCGCCGCCCGCTTCTGGGTGCGCGATCTCACCGGACTCGCGCTCGTCGCGGCCGGTATCGCCTTCCTGTCGGGCTATGCCGGGCTGCTCGTCTCCTATCACCACAACCTGCCATCGGGCCCGAGCATCGTGCTGACCGCCGGCTGCGCCTATGTCGTCTCGTTGCTGCTCGGCCGGCACGACAGCATCCGCGCCCGCTTCCTGCCCGCGCCGCATCTGGCGGCTTGAGGCCCTTGCCGACGGAGAACACGCATGCGCCGCTCCCGCCTGCTCGCCGCCGCGGCTGCCCTCTGCCTCCTCCCGCTCACCCCGCCGGCGGAGGCCGGGGACACGCCGCTCTCGGTCGTCGCGAGCTTCAGCATCCTCGGCGACATGGTGCGGCGGATCGGTGGCGACCACGTCGCGGTGACGACGCTCGTCGGCCCCGATGGCGACACCCATGTCTATCAGCCGACGCCGGCCGATGCGCAGGCGGTGGCGGCTGCCGATCTCGTCGTGGTGAACGGGCTGCATTTCGAGGGCTGGATCGACCGACTGATCGAGGCGTCGGGCTATGACGGCGCCGTCATCGTCGCCACCGCCGCCGTCGATCCGATCACCTTCGGGGACGCGGACGAACATGCGCATCAGGGCAGGCATGCGCATGATCACGACCATGGCGATCCCGACCCCCATGCCTGGCACGATCTGCGCAACGGCGCGCTCTATGCGGAGGCGATCGCGGCCGGGCTGGGCGCTGCCGATCCGGCGCATGCCGACACCTATGCCGAGGCGGCGGCGGCCTATCGGGCGGAGATGCTGGCCCTCGACGCCGAGATCCGGGCGCGGTTCGCGGCGCTGCCCGAGAGCCGCCGGCGGGTCCTGAGCTCGCACGACGCCTTTGCCTATTTCGGCCGCGCCTATGGCGTGGCCTTCGAGGCTCCGGTCGGCGTCTCGACCGACAGCGAGGCATCGGCGCAGGATGTCGCGCGGATGATCGACCAGATCGTCGAGCACGGCGTCTCGGCGATCTTCATCGAGAACATCGCCGACCGGCGTCTCGTCGACCAGATCGCGGCGGATACCGGTGCCGTGGTCGGCGGTGTCCTCTATTCGGATGCCCTGTCGCCGCCGGACGGGCCGGCCGCGACCTATCTCGACCTTCTGCGCGGGAATGCCGAGACGATTGCCAGTGCGATAGAAGCCGCTGACATCGCAGCAGCGGAGTGAGCGGAGGCCCCGCCCTCAGCGGAAGACGTCGCGCGCAACGGCCATCATGCCGGGTGGCTTGTCGCGCAGATAGGGTAGGGGGCGGCAGACCCGCATCGCGGCGATGCCGATGCGGATCGTCATCAGCCCGTTGATCGCCCCCTCGCCGGCGCGCTTGCCGAGCGAGCGCACGAGACCCGATCCGGCAAAGGCGCCGACATAATCGTCGATCGCCTCGACGCCACCGGCGATGAGGAGGGCCGCGACCGTCCGGCGGATGAGCGCCAGCGTGGCGAACAGGCCGGGCCGCCCGGCCTGGATCTCCGCCACGCGGCGGATCATCCGCAGGTTCAGCGCCATGGTCGCCACCATGTCCAGCAGCGCGAAGGGGCTGATCGCGGTGATGAGCGCGGTTCGCCGCGCCGTGGCGGCGATGGCCGCCCGGCAGGCGGCGTCGACCGGGCGCTGCACCGTGCTCTCGAGCATGGCCAGGAGGTCCGCAGGGTCGCGCACCGCGTCCTCCTCGGCCTCGAGCCGGCGGAAGAGGGTGGTGTCGCCGGCACGCAGCCGGCGCATCTCGGCGATCACCGCAGCGGCAGCGGCACGGTCGCCGCCAAGGGCCGTCCGTGCTAGGCTGCGGATCGCATCGACCCGGCCGAGCTTGCGCAACGCCACGATCTCCCAGCCGCACCACAGCATGAAGCCGACGCCGCCGATCGCGACGAGCGTCACGGCGACCCAGCCGAACCAGCTGTCGGAGGCCATCAGCCGGGCTGCGGTGCCGACCGCCCAGTCGCCAAGGGCGATGACGAGGAGCCCGAAAAGCGCCCCGACGAGCAGCCGCAGACCCAGCCGGCCCCAGCGTCGCCGGGGTCCGAGCGGTGCCTCGGCGGGGGGCGGTGCATCCTCATCGACCGGCCGTGCCTCGACGTTGTCGAGCGGCACGACGCTCGGCGGGGGCGCGGGGCGTGCACCCTCCTCCGGCAGCGGGACGATGAAGGGATCGCGGCTCATGCCATGTCCTCGCCCAGCAGGAACTGGAGCGCGCCGTCGAGCCGGATATGAGGCCAGCCCCGCCCGTCGGCTCCGAGCCCGGGCGGTGGCAGGAAGGTCTGCGCCACCAGCCGGCCGTCGCCATGCGCCTCGGCGATCGTCCGCGGCAGCGTGCCGGGGAAGGCTGCGACCGGCTTGCCGCCCGGGGTGATGACGCCGGCGACACAGCGCAGTGCCTCGCCGTCGCGGTCGATCTCGACCTCGCGGGTGGCGCGGAGGGAGGCGATCGCCATGCTGCGCGTCTCGGCGCCGGTGAAGGCGACGCGGGCCATGCTGCGCCCGAGCAACTCGTCGAGCAGAGCTGCGAGCCGGTCATGCTCGCCCTGCGGCAGATGGTCGGATTTGGTCGCAGCGAACAGCACGCGGCGGATGCGCGTCTCGAAGGGCCACAGCCAGTTGATGCCGCCGGTCTTGAAACAGGTCAGCACGTCGTCGAGCGCGCCGCCGAGATCATCCAGGCTCTCCCGCCCCGCCGCGAGGTGGGAGAGCAGGTCGACGAGGACGATCTGCCGGTCCAGACGGGAGAAATGATCGCGGAAGAAGGGTCGGACGACGCGCGCCTTGTAGGCCTCGAACCGCTCTTCCATCAGCGCCCAGAGCGAACCGCGCCGCCCGGCGCCGGGCGGCCGTTCGAGCGGGCAGAAGGTCAGGAGGGGAGAGCCGTCGAGATCGCCCGGCAGGAGGAAGCGACCCGGTGAAAGCCGCGACAGCGGCACGGCCTGGTTGCGGCACGCCTTGAGATAGCCGGCATAAAGGCGCGCCGCCTCGATCGCCTGCGTCTCGACGGCCGGTGCCGCCGGGTCGAGTGTCTCGATGAAGGATCGCCAGGGCCGGGAGAGCGTCGCGCGCAGCCCCGTCCGCGCCATGGCCAGTGTCGCCTGCGACCAAGCCTCGAAGCCGGTCGAGAGCATCGGCAGGTCGATCAGCCACTCGCCGGGATAGTCGAAGATGTCGATGTGCAGGATCGTGTCGCCGAGCTGCCGGGACAGCATCGAGCGCGGTGTGATCCGCAATGACAGCCGCAGCTCTGCGATGTTGCGCGTGCCCGGCGGCCAGCCCGGCGGCGCGCCATCGGCACCGGCCAGCCGCGCCGTCGCCGCCTCGAAGGGAAAGCGCGGCAGATCGAGATGCGGCTGCGGCCTCAGAACGGCGGCATGCAGCCGCTCCTCGGCGACCACGTCGAGCAGACCGAGCCGGCCCGGGCGCATCAGCCCATGCACGAGTGCCGCGATGAAGACCGACTTGCCGGCGCGCGACAGGCCCGTGACGCCGAGCCGGATCCGGCGGTCGAAGATCTCGCCCGCGATATCGGAGAGGGAAGGGAGCCGCATCGTTCGGAACATGATCCCGGGATGCCATGAATCCAAGCGGCGGCGTCCCGGCGATCGTCGCCCCGAGGAAACGCTCCTGTTACCGTCTGCCGCTGCGCCGGCGCTGCGGCGCGCCCATATCCTGCAGCGACCGATCCGACGGAGGCCCTGTCCCATGCCCGCCAACCCGACGCCTTCCACCACCGCCCTGCGCCGTGTCGCGCGCACCATCCGGGGCATCCCGGCGAGTGACGGCGGCGGGGTGCGGATGACCCGGGTGATCGGCAGCCCGTCGCTGCCGCGCCTCGACCCGTTCCTGATGCTCGACGAGTTCCGCTCGGCCGATGCTGCCGACTACATCGCCGGCTTCCCCGATCATCCGCATCGCGGCTTTCAGACGGTCACCTACATGCTCGCCGGCCGGATGCGGCATGGCGATCACCTCGGCAATACCGGCCTGCTCGAACCGGGCGGCGCGCAATGGATGACGGCCGGGCGCGGCATCATCCATTCCGAGATGCCCGAGCAGGAGGACGGGTTGATGTGGGGCTTCCAGCTCTGGATCAACCTCGCCGCGCGCGACAAGATGGTGCCTCCGAGCTATCGCGACCTGCGTCCCGAGGCGATCCCCGAACGGGCGCTGCCCGGCGGCGGCCTCATCCGTGTCCTCGCCGGCCAGTTCGACGACGTCGAAGGGCCGATCTCGGTGCCGGTGACCGAACCGGTCTTCCTCGACGTGGCGCTGAAGCCGGGCGGGGCGGTGCTGGTGCCGCTGCCCGCCGGACACGCCGCCTTTGCCTATGTCTTCGACGGCACGATGCTGCTCGGCGAGGGCCGTCGCGAGACGGGGCGGGGCGAACTCGCGCTGCTCGAGGGTGATGGCGAGCTGATGGCCGAGGCCGGCGCTGCGGGTGGCCGGATGATCGTCGTCGCCGGCCGGCCGATCGGCGAGCCGATCGTCCAGTACGGCCCCTTCGTGATGAACACCGAGGCGGAGATCCGCCAAGCCATCGACGATTTCCGCGCCGGCCGGTTCTGACGGGGGCGCCGACGCGCCCCTCAGATCCATCCCTTGCGGCGGAAATACCACAGCGGCAGCAGTGCCGAGACCAGCATGAGCCCGAGGGCCATCGGATAGCCCCAAGGCCAGGAGAGTTCGGGCATCAGCTCGAAATTCATGCCGTAGATGCTGGCGATCAGCGTCGGCGGCAGGAAGCCGGTGGCGGCGACCGAGAAGCTCTTCACGATGTCGTTCTGGTCCACCGAGATCAGGCCGATGGTCGCGTCGAGCAGGAAGGTCAGCCGCTGGACGAGGAAATCGGCATGCTGCGCCAGCGAGCGGACGTCGCGCGTGGTCGTCTTCATGCGCAGCTTGGCGTCCCGGCCGAGCTTGGGCTGGGCCGCCGCGAGGAAGGCGGTCATCCGGTCGATGCCGGACAGGCTGTCGCGTACCTTGCCGACGAAATCGCCGGCATAGCCGATCTCCTGCAGTGCCCGCCGCCGCGCATCCGTGCGCGAGCGGCCGCGCCGCGGGCCTGCCGGCCGATCGGCGAAGATCGCGCGCGACACCGCCTCGATGCGGCTGCCCGTCGCCTCGAGCGCGTCGGCCATACGGTCGACCAGCGCCTCGACGATGGCGATCAGCACGTCGACGGGGCGGAGATCGGTCACCGGGTTCCGCGCCAGCCGGTCGCGCGCCGCATCGACCGGCTTGGGATCGATGTAGCGCAGTGTCACCAGCGCGCGCTCGGTGAGGACGAAGGTCAGAACGCCGACTTCCGGCTCCTCGCTGTCCAGCCGGGCGAGGACGACCGTCGTCAGGATCACCGCGCCGTCATCGCTGTAGGTGCGCGAGGAGGCCTCGATCTCCTGCATGTGGTGCAGCGTCGGGAGCCCGACGCCGAGCGCCGCCTCGACGAAGGCGCGCTCCGCCTCGCTGGGGCGCAGAAGATCGATCCACACCGTCCCGGGCGGGATGGTGTCGCCGGGCGCCGCTTCGACCAGCGTGCAGGCGGACTGGTCGGCGACGAACAGACGGATCATCGCCGGGTGTCGCTTTCGGCGAGCGCGCCGAGGCGGCCGAGCAGCGGCTCGGGATCTCCCTCGACCCGGACGATCTTGTCGCGATCGGAGGCTCCGGCGATGAGGGTGAGGGCCGATCGCGGCAGATCGAGCGCTTCGGCCAGAACCGCCAGCACCGCCGCATTCGCCGCACCATCGGCCGGGGGTGCCGTGACGGCGACCTTGAGGCGTGGGGTGCCGTCACGCCCCGGCGCGGTCCCACCGATGCCCGGCCGGCGGGCCCGCGGCGTCACCCGCAGCGCGAGCCTCACGCCGTCGCGGGTCACCGACGCCCAGGCCGGCGGGGCGTCGCGTGCCGTCTCACATGGTGGCGCTGGCGAGCGCAAAGAACAGCTCCCACAGCAGGCGGCGCGCCAGATAGATCGCCAGCAGGAGGACGATGGGTGACAGGTCGATGCCGCTGAGGCTGGGCAACAGGCGACGGATCGGCCGCAGCGCCGGCTCGGTGACCCCGTAGAGGAACCGGCCCACCGAAGCGACGAACTGGTTGCGCGTGTCCACCACGCCGAAGGCGATCAGCCAGCTCATCACCGCCGCGGCGATAATGACCCAGGTATAGGCGTGCAGCAGCCAGTCGGCGACTTCGAAGAAGGGCAGCAGGAAGTTCATCGACGAGCGGCCTCCGGCGGGCGCGGCATGCGGGCGGGTGGCAACCTAGCCACCGGGCCGCGCGACGTCCAGCCGACGGCGCAGCCCGGCGCGGGACGGCGAGCGTGGGGCGTGCGATCTCAGCCCGGGAACATCCCGTCGGCCAGGCCGTGCACCCCGGGGTCGAGGGCGAAGATGCCGCCCGCGAGCGGCTGTTCGGCCAAGGCTGCCGCATCCAGCCCGTAGCGCACCGTCGTGATGTAGAGGGTCGCGAGGTCCGGCCCGCCGAAGGTCGCGCTCGTCACCCGCTGGCAGGGCAGCTCGACGATGCGGTCGATCGAGCCGTCGGGGGCGAAGCGGATAACGCAGCCGCCATCCCAGCGGCAGCTCCACAGGAAGCCTTCGGCGTCGATCGCCGATCCGTCGGGCCAGCCCCGCCCCTCCAGATCGGGCCGGTCCTGAAGCGCGAAGGGCCGCCGGCCCGCGATGGTGCCGCTCGCCGGGTCGTAGTCATAGGCGTAGAGCCCGCGCGGCGTGTCGGCGAAGTAGAAGGTGCGCTCGTCCGGGCTCCAGGCGAGGGTGTTGGCGATGCTGACGCCCGATTCGAGGCGCTGCCAGCTGCCATCGCCATCGACCCGGTAAAGCGCACCGCGATCCGCTTCCATCGGCGCCTCGGAACCGTCCGGGGCGAGGTTGTTCGACATCGTGCCGTACCAGAACCGCCCCTGGCGATCGCAGCGCCCGTCATTCGAGCGATTGCCGGGGATGTCGGCCTCCGGTGCCACGAAGGGCGAGAAGCTCCCGCTCGCCGGGTCGAAGAAGGCGAGGTCGCGGGTGCGGGCGGTGATGAGCCCGCCATCGCGGCGCACCGCGATCGCGGTCACCATCTCGTCGGTCGCCCAGACGTCATGGCCACCGCCGCCGCGTGTGCCGTCCGGGCGCCAGCGATGGATGCGCCGCGACGGCACGTCGGTCCACCACAGCGCGCCCTCCCGCGCATCCCAGCAGGGACCTTCGGCCAGCCAGCAGGCGGCCTCGACGACGCATTCCGGCTTCATCGTTCCTCAATCCTCCTCTTGACGCCGCGGCATGGCCGCCGGTGCCGGCTGGGGCTCGGGAGCCGGTCCGGCGGCGAGATCCGACGTCTCGATCTCGATCGCGACGGCGCGCCAATGGTCGAGCAGCGCCTCGAGCGCCGCCAGCGCACGTTCGCCCACGCCGGCCGCCAGCGCCGCGGTGAGCTCCACATGGTGGGGGGCGACCTCGCTCAGCCGATGGCCGCCGCGCGTGTAGTACATCGTGCCGAGGCGGCGGGTGACCGAATAGACCGGCCGTGCCGCGCGGGCGGCGAAGGGATGATGGGCCGCAGCCGCGATCAGCTGGTTCATCGCGTGCTGAGTGCGGAGATAGCCGTCGAGATCCTCCTCGCCGGCTTGGCGGCGGAATGCCTCCTCCATGGCGGCAAAACGGGCGCGCTGGGCCGGTGTGGCGAGCCGCGCCGCGCGCTCGACGAGGAGTCGCTCGACGAGACCGCCGACCTCCACCGCCTGCAGCGCCTCATCGCAGTCGATCGCGGTGACGTGCAGCCCGCGGCCGGGCACCAGCTCGACGAGGCCGGTGTCGCGCAGCCGCAGCAGCGCCTCGCGCACCGGGGTGCGTCCGATGCCGAGCCGCTGGCAGGCCCAATGCTCGGTCAGCGCCTGGCCGGGTCGCAGCTCCATCATCACGATCATCCGCTCGAGCTGCTCGAAAGCCTGCTCGGCGAGGGTCGCGGAAGGCGGCAGGCGGCTCGGTGCCGGCCAGGCCGGCTCGGGCCCGGTTCCCGGGTTCGTGCCCTGGGGATCGGGTGTGGCGATTGTTGTGTCGTTCGGCATGTTCCAACATACTGTCATATATCAGAACCGGACGGGCGGGGCGATGGCGGAGAGCGGGGCGATCGGACCGGCAGGCGCGGCGGAGCGCCGGCGCGAGGCAGGGGTGCCGCTGGTGCGGTTGCGCGGCGTCTCGAAGCAATATGGCAGCCTCACCGCGGTCCACCCCGTCGATCTGTCCATCGACGCCGGCGAGTTCGTCGCGATCCTCGGCCCCTCGGGCTGCGGCAAGACCACGCTTTTGCGCATGATCGGCGGCTTCATCGCCCCGACGACCGGGACGATCGAGATCGACGGCGTCGACGTGACCCGGCTGGGTCCGGAGAAGCGGCCGACCAACATGGTCTTCCAGGGCTACGGCCTGTTTCCACACATGTCGGTCCGCCAAAATGTCGGCTACGGGCTGCGAATCGCCGGGGTGCCAAGGATCGAGGTCGACCGCCGCGTCGATGAGGCGCTGGCGCTGATCCGCATGGAGCGCTACGCCGACGGCCGCATCGACCAGCTCTCCGGCGGCCAGCAGCAGCGTGTCGCGCTGGCCCGCGCGCTGGTGATGAAGCCGCGGGTGCTGCTGCTCGACGAGCCGCTCGCCGCCCTCGACCTCAAGCTGCGCCAGGCGATGCAGGAGGAGCTGCG
>CAYORM010000080.1:0-13601 GCA_964406375.1 uncultured Mycobacteriaceae bacterium
AGGTTCCGCCGCAGCGGCGCCTCGGCGAAATGCCGGTCCATCGCGTGCGCGCCGGCGAGAAGCTCGCGGAAGCGGGCGTGCCCGACCGCGAGCATGATCGGCAGGCCGATCGCCGACCACAGCGAGTAGCGGCCGCCGACCCAGTCCCAGAAGCCGAAGACGCGATCTTCGGGGATGCCGAAGGCCGCCACCTTGTCGAGCGCCGTCGACACGGCTGCGAAATGCGCGCCCACCGCCTCCTCGCCAAGCTTCTCCGCGACCCACCGCCGTGCGGTCGCGGCATTCGTCATCGTCTCGACCGTCGTGAACGTCTTGGACGCCACGATGATGAGCGTAGTCTCCGGATCGAGCCGGGCCAGCGTGTCAGCAATGTGCGCCGCGTCGACATTCGACACGTAATGCAGCGCCGGCCCGTCATGGTAGGGCGCGAGCGCCAGCGTCGCCATGCACGGCCCCAGGTCGGAACCGCCGATGCCGATGTTCACCACATCGGTGAAGCGCTTGCCCGTGGCTCCCTTCAGCGACCCGGACCGGATGCCGCTGGCGAATTCCTCCATCGCGGCGAGAACCGCCTGCACGTCGGCCATCACGTCCCGGCCCTTGCAGTAGACCGGCCCGCCGGAATGGCGGAGCGCTGTGTGCAGCACGGCGCGATGTTCGGTGATGTTGATTTCCTCGCCCGCAAACATGGCGTCCCGCCGCCCGGCCACGCCTGCCGCCTCGGCGAGCTGCGCCAGCAGCCGCATCGTTTCGTCCGTTACCGCGCACTTGGAATAGTCGAGCGTGAGATCGTCAAGTGAAGCGGAGAAACGGCTGAAGCGCTGCGGATCGGTTCTGAAGGCCTCCCTGAGGTCGAACGAGTGAAACCGGCTCCGGTGTTCCCGTAAAGCTGCAAGTGCATCCGCATAAGCGATCATTCGTACCCTCACTGGCTTGCCGACAACAAATATCGAGACTGAAAACGTGATGCAGAAAATTCAACGAAAGACTCTTGAGAAATAGGGCCTTCATAAGACATCTGTGAAGGCTGTGCGCATCTTTTCTTGGGGGCGGATTTTCTTGTCCTCCACATATGGCCGCTCCCGTTCACCCATTCCTCCACAGATCCGCCGCCACGCCCGCGGCGCGCCGGCTAAAGCAACCAGTTTGCAAACCGTCATCCATGGATTAGCCTTGCTTCCCTATACAACAATGACGGTTGGAGACCTCGCAGATGGCAATGGTAATTGAAGGTGAGGAGCGGATTTCTGCGCCGATCGACGTGGTCTGGCGCGCTCTCAACGATCCGGAGATCCTGAAGGCTTGTATTCCGGGTTGCGAGAACCTCGAAAAGAAATCCGATACCGAGCTGGAAGCGACGGTGACCCTCAAGATCGGCCCCATCAAGGCCAAGTTCAACGGCTCCGTGGAGCTGTCGAACCTCAATCCGCCCTATTCCTACACGATCTCCGGCGAGGGCAAGGGAGGAATCGCCGGCTTCGCCAAGGGCAGCGCCGACGTGACGTTGAAGGAGGATGGCCCCGACACCACGATCCTCACTTACGCGGCCAAGGCCGATGTGGGCGGGAAGATGGCGCAGCTCGGATCGCGCCTGATCGAATCGACATCGAAGAAGCTTGCCGCCCAGTTCTTCGGCGACTTCAACACCCAGGTGAGCGGCGGCGCCTCTGCCGAGGAAGCGACAGCCTGAAGGCACCCCGGCACACCGCGGGCGTTCCTTTCGGCCTCATGGTGAGCCCGTGGGACCATGGGGCCGCCGGTCCCCGCCTGCTTCAACAAGCTCAGTACGCAGGGCGCGGCGAAACGCCTTACTCGAAAACGATTCTAGGTCCGCCCCCCGGCGCCCGCCTGCGCCTTGAGCTGCGCCAGTACCTTCTCGGCGATCTCGCGGTAGACCCTGGCCTGCGCGCCGTCCGGATCGACGGCGACCACCGGCGTGCCGGCGTCCGACTTCTCGCGCACGTCCATTGTCAGCGGAACGCCGCCGAGGAACGGCACGCCGATACGCTCGGCC
The DNA here is from genome assembly GCA_964406375.1 of uncultured Mycobacteriaceae bacterium. GTDB lineage: Bacteria > Pseudomonadota > Alphaproteobacteria > DSM-16000 > Inquilinaceae > CAYORM01. The sequence goes on from CAYORM010000080.1 coordinate 2,015, forward strand.
TCAGCCTTCGCGCCGCCATGGCCGAAAATGTCGTAGCGCTTGCCCGTGTCCGGCGCGATGAAATAGCTCATGTTCTCGACCACGCCGAGGATCGGCACCTCGACCTTGCGGAACATGTTGATGCCCTTACGCGCGTCGATCAGCGCCAGATCCTGCGGCGTCGAGACGATCACCGCGCCCGCCAGCGGCACCTGCTGCGCCATGGTGAGCTGCGCATCGCCGGTGCCGGGCGGCATGTCGACGATCAGCACGTCGAGCTCGCCCCAGTTCACGTCGCGCAGCATCTGCGACAGTGCCGACTGGACCATCGGCCCGCGCCAGATCATCGGCGTGTCCTCGTCGATCAGGAAGCCGATCGACATCACGGCCAGGCCGTAGGCGCGTTTGGGGTCGAGCGTCTGCCCGTCCGGCGAGACCGGCTTGCCGGAGACGCCGAGCAGCCGCGGCACCGACGGACCGTAGATGTCGGCGTCGAGAATGCCGACGCGCCGGCCGCGCGCGGACAGGGCGAGGGCGAGGTTGACGGCGGTCGTCGATTTGCCGACGCCGCCCTTGCCGGAGGCGACCGCGACGATCGCCCGGACCCCATCGACCGGTCGGCGCCGCGCCAGCGCCGCGCCCGGCGCCTGTGGTGCCGCGTGCTCGCTGCGCGCCGCGGCGGGCGGCGCGGCCGGCCGCCCGGCGGCGCCGCGATGCGCCGTCAGGATCGCGGTCGCCGAGAGAACGCCGGGCACGGCGCGGATCGCCGCCTCTGCGGCCTGTCGCATCGGCTCGAGCGCCGCGCCCTGGCGCGGGTCGACCTCGAGCGAGACGGAGACGTTGCCGTCGCGCAGCGCGATGCCGGATACGATCCCGGCGCTGACGATGTCGGTGCCCGAGGCGGGATCGCGGACATCCTGGAGTGCCCGGCGGATCGCGGCTTCAGTAGGGGTAGCTCGGTCGGCGGCCATGGTTGCAATACCAGCCCATCATCCAATATCACAGGCGCTCGCCGCCCGCGCGACGGAGATATCGCATCGGACGCCCACGATGAAAGTGTCGGGAGGGACAGCGGCAGGGGCAACGATCGAGGGATTGGCGGATGCCGTGGAATAATCAGGGCGGTGGAAATGGCGGACCCTGGGGGTCTTCGGGTGGTGGCGGACCACAGAATCCTTGGGGAGGACGCGGTGGCGGTGGTCCGACACCCCCTGATTTCGAGGCGATGCTGCGTCGCAGCCAGGACCGGTTCAAGCGCGCCGTTCCCGGCGGCTTCGGCGGCGGCCGAGGCCTGCTGATCGGTCTTGCCGTGCTCGTTGCGATCTGGCTCGCCTCGGGCTTCTTCGTCATCCAGTCGGGTCAGGTCGGCCTCGTCCAGCGCTTCGGCGCCTATACCCGGACCGTCACCGAGGGCTGGAACTACCATCTTCCCTATCCGATCGAGAGCGCGCGCAGCGTCTCGATCACGGCGCAGTACCGGCAGGACATCGGCTTCGAGGTCGCACCCGGCGGCGTGGTGCGTGACCGGCCGGAGGAGAGCCTGATGCTGACCGGCGACGAGAACATCATCGACATCGACATGACGGTGCTGTGGCGCGTGCAGGATCCCGTCGCCTACGCCTTCAACATTCGTGACCCCGAGGACACGCTGAAGATCGTGGCAGAGAGCGTGCTGCGCGAGGTGATCGGCCAGACCGACATCCAGCCGGCGCTGACCGACGCCCGTGACGCGATCGAGGCCGAGACCCGCGATCGCATGCAGGATACGCTGGAGAGCTACGGTTCCGGCATCCTGGTCGACGCCGTGCAGCTCCAGAATGTCAGCGCCCCGGCCGAGGTGATCGACGCCTTCAACGAAGTGATCCGCGCCCGGGCCGATCGCGAGCGGATCCGAAACGAGGCCGAGGCCTACCGCAACGACATCATCCCGCGGGCACGTGGTGAGGCCGAGCGGCTGATCCAGGAGGCCTCCGCCTATCGCGAGCAGATCGTCGCGCAGGCCCAGGGCCAGGCGGCGCGCTTCACGGCGGTGCTGCAGGCCTATCTGGCCTCGCCCGAGATCACCGCCGACCGTCTCTACATCGAGACGATGCAGGCCGTGCTGTCCGGCAGCCGGAAGTTCATCATGGACGGGGAGAGCAGCAGCGGCGTCTTGCCCTACCTGCCGCTCGACGCCCTGTCCGGCCGGCCCGGCCAGCTGAACGCGCGCTGAGGAGGCGGACCATGAAGCGTTTCCTCCTTATCGGCGGCGTCGCCCTCATTGCCATCGTCGGGTCCGCCTCGGTCTATACGGTCGACGAGACCGAGCAGGCGGTCGTCTTCCAGCTCGGCCAGGCCATCCGCGCCGAGCAGGAAGCCGGGCTGAAGTTCAAGCTGCCGTTCATCCAGAACGTCGAATACTACGACAGCCGCATCCTGAACGTTGACCCGCCGGCCGAGCAGGTAAACCTGCTCGACCAGCGCCGGCTCAATGTCGACGCCTTCACCCGCTATCGCATCATCGATCCGCTGGCCTTCTACCAGTCGGTGCGCGACGAGCAGAACATGGCGGCCAACCTGTCGCGCATCACCAACTCCGCCCTGCGCGACGTGCTCGGAACGGTGACCCAGGCGGATCTCCTCTCGGATGCGCGCGGTGACATCATGGCGCGGATCCGCGAGTCGGTTTCGCGGGCGACCGAGCGGTTCGGCATCGAGGTGCTCGACGTGCGCATCGTCCGCGCCGACGTGCCGGAGACGACCGTGCAGTCGGTCTTCGCCCGGATGCGTTCGGAACGCGAGCGCGAGGCGGCCGAGGCCCGCGCCCAGGGCGAGGAGCTGTCGGCGCAGATCCGCTCGCGGGCGGATCGTGACCGGACGGTTTTGCTCGCCGAGGCGGGACGCGAGGCCGAGATTCTGCGCGGCCAGGGCGATGCCGAGGCGATCGCCATCCTCGCCGAGGCCTATGGTGCCGATCCTGCCTTCTACGCCTTCTACCGGTCGATGGAGGCCTATCGCGAGGCGCTGGCCGATGACAGCACGACGCTCGTCCTGTCGCCGACCAGCGAGTTCTTCCGCTTCTTCCTCGATCCCACCGCTGCGCAGGGCTCGGGCTCCGGCCTCGCCGCCGGCTGGACCGGTGGCCAGGGCGTCGAGGAGCGGCGTTTCGAGCCGCCGGTGATCGAGAGCTCGCCGATCGAGATGCCGCCGACCGAGGCGCCGCCCCTCGACCCGTCTTTCGTCGAGCCGCCGGCGGGAGCCGACTCCGCAGTGACCGAGCCTGCGGTGTCCGAACCTGCGGTGGCGGAACCGGACGCGACGTCGTCCGACGAGGCCGAGCCGGCAGTGCCGGACGAGGTGCCGGAGAGCGGCGCAGAGAATGGAGACGGCGTCACACCGGCGCCTTGATCGGTTCCGAGGCTGCGCGGTACGGCATCGAGAGCAAAGGCGATGCCCGCGCGGCCGCCGCCCGAGCGGAACGGCCGGCGAGGCATCGGCGGAGAGGAACGGAGGGCGCGAGTGATCGACAGGTTCGGACGGCCGGGAACGGCACGGGTCATAGCCGGGCAGGCCATGGCCGGGGGCGGCGTGGCCGAGCCCTCGGCGCTGCTCGGTTGGCTGATGCGGGTCGCCTGCGCGACGGTGATGCTGGCGGTCGCTCTGACCGCGGCCGGCTCCGCACGGGGACAGGATCGGCCTGACAGCTTCGCGGATCTGGCGGAACGGCTGCTGCCGGCCGTCGTCAACATCTCGACGACGACGACGCTCGGCCCGCGTGACGGGCTCGGCATTCCGGAGTTCGCGCCCGGCTCGCCTTTCGAGGAGTTCTTCGAGGACTTCTTCGATCGCCAATGGCCGGGGCAGCGGCCCGGCGGGCCCGATGCACCGCCGCGGCGGGCGACGGCGCTCGGCTCGGGTTTCATCATCGATCCCGAAGGCTACATCGTCACCAATTTCCACGTCATCGAGGGGGCCGACGAGATCACTGTCACCCTGCATGACGATCGGACGCTGCCCGCCGAAATCGTCGGGCGCGACGACAAGACCGACATCGCCGTGCTGAAGGTGAATGCCGACGGACCGTTGCCCTTCGTGTCCTTCGGCGACAGCGACGCCATGCGCGTCGGCGACTGGGTTTTGGCGATCGGCAATCCGTTCGGGCTGGGCGGCACGGTGACGGCGGGCATCATCTCGGCCCGGGCGCGTGACATCAATGCCGGCCCCTATGACGACTTCATCCAGACCGATGCTGCGATCAACCGCGGCAATTCGGGTGGGCCGATGTTCAACCTCGCGGGCGAGGTGATCGGCATCAACACCGCCATCTACTCGCCCTCGGGCGGTTCGATCGGGATCGGCTTCGCCGTCCCGTCGACCCTCGCGCGGAACGTCGTCTCGCAGATCATCGAGTTCGGCGAAACGAGGCGCGGCTGGCTCGGTGTGCGCATCCAGACGGTCACGCCCGAGATTGCAGAGAGCCTCGGCATGGAGCGTGCGCATGGTGCGCTGGTCGCCGGCGTGACCCCGGGCGGGCCGGCCGATGCCGCGGGGCTGCGGCCGGGCGATGTGGTGGTCGAGTTCGACGGTCGCCCGATCGACGAGATGCGGCGTCTGCCGCGACTGGTGGCCGAAACCGCGGTCGAGAAGGAGGTCGAGGTCGTCGTCTGGCGGCAGGGCGAGCTCGTGACCGTGCGTGTCGTTCTGGGCCAGCTCGAACTGGCCGAGGCCGGCGGCCTGCTCGATGAGGGCAGTGGTCCCGCGCCGCAGGCTGCCGAGCCTGAGCGGCTCGACCAGCTCGGCCTGACGCTGGCACCCCTGACGGCGGCGCTGCGCGAGCAGTACGGGCTGACGGCGGAGAGCGGCGTCGTCATCACCCGTGTCGATCCCGGCAGCCAGGCCGAGGAGAAGGGCCTGGTCCCCGGCACGGTGATCGTCGAGGTTGGGCAGGAGCCGGTCGATACGGTCGAGGATGTCGAGCGGCGCATCCGTGCCGCCCGCGAGGCCGGCCGGCGCTCGGTGCTGCTGCTGGTCGAGGCGGGCGGCGAGCTCCGTTTCGTGGCGCTGCCGATCGAAGGCTGACGGAAGAGAGGCGGCGCCTCAGCGGCGCCGCCGCAGGACCGCGGCGACAGCGCCGCGGTCCACCGCCCCTGTCACCACGGCAGTTGCGCCATAGGCCGCAACGCCGATGAGGGCGATGCCCGCGAGCCGGGCGAAATCCGCGAGGCCGGACCGCCACGGGCCGAAGGCGGCCGCGCCGCCGCCGAAAATGACGGCCATAATGGCGGTGGCGGCGGCCAGCCCGGCGAGCCGCCGCATCAGCGCCGCCTCCAGCGCGATATGGCCGCGCCGGTGCAGCAGGGCGGTGAGCAGGGCGACGTTGAGCCAGGCACCGGCACTCGTGGCGATGGCCAGCCCGACATGCTCAAAGGGGTGCATCAGCAGGATCTTGAGCGCGACATTGGCGGTGATCGCGATGGTGGCGATGATCATCGGCGTGCGCGTGTCCTGCCTTGCATAGAAGGCGCTGACCAAGCTGCGCAGGACGATGAAGGCCGGCAGACCCAGCGCATAGGCGGCGAGTGTCTCTGCCGATTCCTGCGCCGCGACGGCGTCGAAGGCGCCGCGCTCGAACAGCACGGAGACGATCGGCCGTGCCGCGGCGAGGAAGCCGGCCACGAACGGCAGGGCCATGGCGAGCGACAGCAGGATCGCCTGGCCGAGCTGATTGCGGGCCGCCGCCTCGTCGCCGCTCTCGACCGTTCGTGACAGGGCGGGCAGCAGAACCGTGCCGACCGCGATCCCGATCACCCCGAGCGGCAGCTGGTTGAGCCGGTCGGCATAGTAGAGATAGGACTGCGCGCCCTGCGGCAGGGATTGGGCGATCACGGTATCGGCAAAGAGGCTGATCTGCACCACGCCGGCGCCGAGCACGGCGGGACCGAGCGCGCGCAGGAAGGCACGCACGCCGGGGGTGAGGCGCGGCATGACGAGCTGCAGTGAGGCCCGTTCGCGCCGCATCTGCCAGGACAGCAGGAGGAGCTGCGCGATCCCGGCCGCGAACACGCCCCAGGCGAGCGCGTGCCCCGCCGTCGGCATCAGCGGCACGACGAAGAGCATTGTGCCGATCAGCACCAGGTTCATCGCGATCGGCGCCGCGGCCGCCGCGGCGAACCGGTTCATCGCATTGAGGGCCGCGCCCTGCAGCGCGACGATCGAGATGAACAGGAGGAAGGGGAAGGTGATGCGTGTCAGCAGCACCTTGAGCTCGGTCGTCTCCGGGTCGCGGCTGCCCTCCATAAGCTCGACGATCCAGGGCATCGCGGCAAGCGCGAGGACGAGCAGCAGCAGCTGGCTCAGGACCAGGATCGACAGCACGCGCTCGGCAAGCGCGAGGGCGGCGCGGCGCCCCGACCGGACCATCGTCGCCGAGAACACGGGCACAAAGGCGCTGTTGACTGCACCTTCGGCGAACAGCGCGCGGAAATGATTGGGTAGCCGGAAGGCGAGGATGAAGGCATCGGCGACCGGACCGGCCCCGAGGATCGCCGCCATCAGCACGTCGCGCAGGAAGCCGAGCACCCGGCTCGCCAGGGTCAGCCCGCCGACCGAGAGGACCTGGCGCAGCACGGGTGGGCTCAGCCGCGGGTGACGAAGGCGTCGGCCCGGTAGCCCTGCAGGTAGAGCAGGGCGGTCAGGTCGGCGTGATCGATCGCGACCGGCACGGCCGCCTTGACCTTCGGCTTGCCGCGGAAGGCGACACCCAGCCCGGCGGTGCTCAGCATCGGGATGTCATTGGCCCCGTCGCCGACCGCGATCACCGCATCGGCACCGATCCCGTGCTCGGCAGCGAACTGGAGGAGGTAGCTGCGCTTGGCGTCCTTGCCGAGGATCGGCTCGCGCACCGTGCCGGCGATCAAGCCGTCCTCGACCTCGAGCCCGTTGCCGCAGGCGCGATCGAAGCCGAGCCGCTCGGCCACCGCATCGACGAAGCAGTCGAAGCCGCCGGAGACGAGGGCGCAGAACGCGCCGTGCGCCCGCATCGTCGCGACCAGCGTCGCCGCGCCGGGCGTCGCCGTCAGCGCAGCGCGCACCTCCTCGACCAGCGACCAGGGCCGGCCGCGCAGCAGCGCGACGCGCGCCAGCAGGGCTTCGCGGAAATCCAACTCGCCGCGCATCGCGCGCTCGGTGATCGGCACCACCTGGTCCGCGATGCCGGCACGGGCCGCGAGATCGTCGAGACTCTCGCCGGTCACGATGGTCGCATCCATATCGGCGACCAGCATCGCCTTGCGTCGTCCCTCGGCCGCGACGACGTTGGCGTCGATCGCCCGTCCGGTGAGGATCTGGCGTGCGGCCTTGGCCGCTTCGATCGCCGTGGCGGGCGTGGCGGTGAAGGGGATCTCGGCTGCGCGCCCCTCCGGCGCGAGCGGCACCGGGGCGCCCGGTTGGCCAGCGAGATCGGCGAGGACCCCGCCCAACCGGTCGAGCAGCGCGTCGTCGAGGCGGTCGGCGGATGTAGTGAGGACGAGGATCTGGTGCATAGGATGGAAACCGTGGCGCAGCGCGAGCCGGGCGACCATGCCGTATCGGCGGCGAACCTGTCCACGCAGCCTTCCGTGATCGTCATCGGCGGGCCGACGGCCAGCGGCAAATCGGCACTGGCGCTCGACCTCGCCGCGGCGCTCGATGGCGTCATCATCAATGCCGACAGCATGCAGCTCTATGCCGAGCTCAGCATCCTCACGGCACGGCCGGACGCGGTCGATTTGGCGCGGGCACCGCACCGGCTCTATGGCGTGCTGCCGGCACGGGAGAGGGCCAGTGCGATCGCCTGGACCGACATGGCGCTGGCCGAGATCGGGCAGGCGATGCGGCAGGGCCGGCGGGCGATCGTGGTCGGCGGCACCGGGCTTTACCTGAAGGCACTGACCGAGGGGCTGAGCCCCATCCCGGCGGTGCCGGAGGACATCCGGCGCGCCTCGGTCGAACTGATGGAGACGCTCGGCAATGCCGGCTTTCACGAGCAGCTGAAGCGCTGGGATCCGAAGATGGCGGCACGGCTCGCCCCCGGCGACACCCAGCGCCTGGTGCGGGCCTGGGAGGTGATGGTTGCGACAGGCCGGTCGCTCGCCGACTGGCAGGCGGAGCCCTCGGCGGGTCCGCCGCCCGGCATGCGCTTTGACATGGTGATGCTGGCGCCACCGCGACCGGTGCTGCATGCGGCCATCGAAGGGCGGCTGCGCCGGATGGTCGCAGAGGGCGCTGTCGAGGAGGTGCGGGCGCTGCTGGCGCTCGGGCTCGCACCCGACCTGCCGGCGATGAAGGCGGTCGGTGTGCCGGAGTTCGCCGCGCATCTCGCCGGCGAGACCAGCCTTGAGGAGGCGGTGGCGTCCACGGCGCTCGCGACACGGCAGCTCGCCAAACGCCAGTCGACGTGGTTCCGCAACCAGCAGCCGGCCGCCGCCTTGCGCAGCAGCCATGTCATCTATGAGCAATATTCGGAAAGGCTGATCGACAAAATCTTGCTGTTTGTTCGGGATTCCGGTTGACGGGGCGGGGGGGCGCGTCTAGCTTGCCGCTCCCTTGGCGCCCGGGTTGGGCGCCCGTTTCCTCGTCCAGGTGAACTCCGATGTCCGAGACGACGCTGACCGGTGCCGAGATCGTCCTGAAGGCTTTGGCCGATCAGGGCGTAGACGTCATTTTCGGCTATCCGGGCGGCGCGGTCCTTCCCGTCTATGATGCGCTCTTCAAGCAGAACCAGGTCCGCCACATCCTGGTGCGGCACGAGCAGGGCGCGTTGCACGCGGCGGAAGGATACGCCCGCTCGACCGGAAAGGTCGGCGTCGTACTCGTCACCTCCGGCCCCGGCGCCACCAACGCGGTGACCGGCCTGACCGACGCTCTGATGGATTCGATCCCGATCGTCTGCTTCACCGGGCAGGTGCCGACGCATTTGATCGGCAATGACGCCTTCCAGGAGTGCGACACCACCGGCATCACCCGGCCCTGCACCAAGCACAACTACCTAGTGAAGGATGTCGACCAGCTCGCGCGGACGATCCACGAGGCCTTCCACGTCGCGCGCAGCGGCCGGCCCGGCCCGGTGGTGATCGACCTGCCAAAGGACGTGCAGTTCGCCGAAGGGCGATACGAGGCGCCGGAGGCGGCGGGCCGCCGCAGCTACCGGCCGCGGGTCGAGCCGGAGATGGGCGCGATCGAGCGTGCGGTCGAGCTGATGGCGAAGGCCGAACGGCCGATCCTCTACACCGGCGGCGGGATCATCAATTCGGGTCCGAAGGCCAGCACGCTGCTGCGTGAACTGGCCGAGCTGACCGGCTTTCCGGTGACCAACACGCTGATGGGACTGGGGGCGATGCCCGCCTCCCATCCGCAGTTCCTCGGCATGCTGGGCATGCACGGGACCTACGAAGCGAATCTCGCGATGCATGGCTGCGACGTCATGGTCGCGATCGGCGCGCGGTTCGACGACCGGGTGACCGGCAAGATCAGCGCCTTCTCGCCGGGATCGAAGAAGATCCATGCCGATATCGACGCGAGCTCGATCAACAAGAACGTCCAGGTCGACGTGCCGATCGTCGGCGACGCGACCCATGTGCTCGAGGCGATGATCGCGGCGTGGAAGAAGCGCGTCCGCAAGCCGAACAAGAAGGCGCTCGCCGCTTGGTGGCGGCAGATCGACGCTTGGCGGGCGCGCGACTGCCTGCGCTTTACTCAGGACCTGTCGCCGGACGCGCTCATCAAGCCGCAATATGCGATCCGCCGCCTGGCCGAACTGACCGCCGACCGTGACGATCTCTACGTCACGACCGAGGTCGGCCAGCACCAGATGTGGGCGGCGCAGTTCATCCCGTTCCAGAAGCCCAATCGCTGGATGACCTCGGGCGGGCTCGGCACGATGGGTTACGGCCTGCCGGCCGCCATGGGGGTGCAGATCGCGCATCCCGAGGCGCTCGTCATCGACGTCTCGGGCGAGGCCTCCTTCATGATGAACATGCAGGAGGTGGCGACTCTGGTGCAGTACGAGCTGCCGGTGAAGGTGTTCATCGTGAACAACTTCTGGATGGGCATGGTGCGCCAGTGGCAGCAGCTCCTGCACGGCGAGCGCTACTCGCAGAGTTACTCGGAGGCGCTGCCCGATTTCGTCAAGCTGGCCGACGCCTTCGGCTGCGTCGGGCTGCGCGCGACCAAAATGGGCGAGGTCGATGACGTCATCGGTGAGATGCTCGCGATCCGCCGGCCGGTGATCGTCGACATGCAGGTCGTCAAGACCGAGAACTGCTTCCCGATGATCCCGGGCGGGCACGCCCATAACGAGATCCTCCTCGGGCCGGAAGATCAGGCCGAGCAGCCGGCTTCCGAGGAGGGGATGGTTCTGGTATAGGCCGCGGGCGGTCGCGCCCGCTCCGTCGCCTTGGGGCCGGCCGCAGGGGCCGGCCCCTTCGTGCCGCCCTTACCGGGACCTCATCGCATGTCTTCCGACCACACCATCTTCCGCCACACCATCGCCGTGCTCGTGGATGACGAGCCGGGGGTGCTGGCGCGCGTCATCGGCCTGTTCTCCGGCCGCGGCTACAACATCGAGAGCCTGACCGTTGCCGAGGTCGATCCGGCGCGGAACCGGTCGCGGATCACCATCGTCACCTCCGGCACGCCGCAGATCATCGAGCAGATCAAGGCCCAGCTCGGCCGGCTGGTCCCGGTACACAGCGTCAATGACCTGACGACCGACGGTCCGTCGGTCGAGCGCGAGCTCGCCCTCGTCAAGGTGCGCGGCACCGGCCAGAACCGGATCGAGAGCCTCCGGATCGCCGATGTCTTCCGCGCCCGCGCGGTCGACAGCACGGCCGAGAGCTTCGTCTTCGAGGTGACCGGCTCGTCCGAGAAGATCAACGCCTTCGTGAAGCTGATGGAGCCGCTGGGGCTCGTCGACGTCAGCCGCACCGGTATCGTCGCCATCGCGAGGGGGCCGCGCGGCCTGCTCGGTGACGACGCCCCCGACAAGTGACACCAGTAAGCGCGACAGAGCGGAAGGGATCGAGAACGATGCGCGTGTATTACGACCGCGACGCGGATGTGAACCTCATCAAGACCAAGAAGGTCGTGGTCGTCGGCTATGGCAGCCAGGGCCATGCTCATGCGGCCAATCTGCGCGACAGCGGGGTCAAGGAGATCCGCATCGCCCTGCGGCCGGATTCGGCCTCGGTGAAGAAGGCGCGCGACGCGGGCTTCGAGGTCATGACGCCGGCCGAGGCGGCGGCCTGGGGCGACGTGCTGATGATGTGCGTGCCCGACGAGCTGCAGGCGGATCTCTACGCTTCGGAGATCGGCCCGAACATGAAGCAGGGCGCCGCGATCAGCTTCGCCCATGGCCTCAACGTGCATTTCAACCTGATCGTCCCGCGCGCCGATCTCGACGTCTTCATGGTCGCGCCGAAGGGGCCGGGGCACACGGTGCGCTCGGAGTACCAGAAGGGCGGCGGCGTGCCCTGCCTGATTGCGGTGCATCAGAACGCCAGCGGCAGCGCCATGGATATCGGCCTGTCCTACGCCGCGGCGATCGGCGGCGGCCGGGCCGGCATCATCGAGACGACCTTCAAGGAAGAGTGCG
>CAYORM010000081.1:0-13394 GCA_964406375.1 uncultured Mycobacteriaceae bacterium
CACGCGCGTACGTCGGCCGCTTCAACTTCAAGGGCACGGACCAGCAGAAGAAGGTGGGCCTGCTGTCGGGCGGAGAGCGCAACCGCGTGCACCTCGCGAAGCTGCTCCGCTCGGGCGGCAACGTGCTGCTGCTCGACGAGCCGACCAACGATCTCGACGTCGAGACGCTGCGCGCGCTCGAGGAGGCGCTGCTCGATTTCCCCGGCTGCGCGATCGTGATCAGCCACGACCGCTACTTCCTCGACCGGATCGCGACGCACATCCTCGCCTTTGAGGGTGACAGCCAGGTCGTCTGGTTCGAGGGGAATTACGAGGATTACGAGAAGGACCGGAAGCGCCGTCTCGGCGTCGAGGCGGACCAGCCGCACCGGATCAAGTACCGCCCGCTGACCCGCTGATCTGGGGCGGGCGCCTCCCCGGCGGTTCGGCGCAGATCGCGGTATGCGAATCGGTGCTTGACCTGACCGGTGAGGGGCGTAGCGTCATGGTGCGGATGTCGTTCGGCGTCCGCACCGCGACGATCCAGGAGGGAGGCATGGAACCACCTCCGCAGCATACCGCGACGACGCCCTAGGCTCCGCCCGGGCCGGGACGCCGCGGGACGATACGGGCGGACCGCCGGAGGGATCCCCGGCGCCGTATCAGTGAGGCAGGGCGCCATCCGATCCCTCCAGGCGGTTTTTCCCATCCGGCTGTTTCCGTGGCGGATGGTCGGTTTGACCGCCGCCCGATGTTGCTCTGTCCAAGCGGGTTACGTCAGGAGGCGTCCTGGCGCAGTGCGCGCGGCGGCGCGATGGAGTTGCGCAGCACCACGGTGCTGCCGAGCAGGAGCCGGCGCGGCGGCGTATCGAGGCCGTCGAGCCGCTCGAGGAGGAGCCGGGCGGCGACCGTTCCGACCTCTGCCATGTCGCGGTCGATGACGGTGATCGCCGGATTGGCGAGCTCCGAAAGCATCAGATCATCCGCACCGGCGAAGGAGAGTTCCGTCGGGATCGAGAGGCCGAGCCGCCGTACCGAGCGCAGCGCGCCGGCGAAGATGTCGTTGCCGCCGGCAAGGATCGCTGTCGGCGGATCGGCGGCGGTCAAGAGATCATAGGCCTCAGCCGCGCCATACTCCGCCGTCTGCGCGCGGGAACGGATGAGCCACGGGTCGAGCGGCAGGCCGGCCTCGGCGATGGCAGACCGGTAGGCCTCCGCCCGCTCGCGTCCAGGTCGGATCGTCTCGGACGCCGTGATCAGCGCGATGCGGCGATGACCGAGTGCGAAGAGCTGCCGCATCAGCGTCAACACCGCCTCGCGGTGCTCGCTGAAGACGACATCCGCCGCGACTGGCACCTCACGGTCGAGGATCACGATCGGCACGTCCATGCCCTGCAGCGCCGCCACCGTCTCACGCGAGGTCTCGTCGGCGAGGGTGACGATCAGCCCGTCCATCTGCCGCTGCCGCGCCGCGGCGAGAAAAGCGATCTCGCGATCCGGTGAACGGTCGGAGGAGAAGGCGAACAGCATGTAGCCGGCGCGCGCCAGCACCGCCTCCGCCCCTGTCGCGACCCGCGCAAAGACTTGGTTGGTGATGTCGGGGATCAGGAAACCAATCGTCTTGGTGCGGTTGGTGCGCATGGTGCGCGCCGCGGCGTTCGGCTGATAGCCGATTCGCTGCATCGCCGCCTCGACCCGGGCGCGCGTACCCTGTGCCACTTTGCCGTGGCCACCAACCACGCGGCTGACCGTGCCGATCGACACACTGGCCAGCTCCGCCACGTCACGGATCGTCGGCCGGCGCCGCGGCACCGGCGCAACCGGTGAGCCGGATGAAACGTTAACATCGCCACGGCGTGGGGTGCGGGGCATCGCCGTCCAGGGATCGTCGCGCACACGTGGTACAGCGAAACACGGGGGCCGCACCTTGGCAAGCCGCAGGTGTTGACGTTTACATCCGGATCAGCCGCGGGCCGTGCTCAGCCCGGCTTGCGATGGATCGGGTCGATCCAGAGCACCTCTTCCGGCGGCTCGACCGGCTCGATGTCGAGATTGACCACCACCGGCTCCTGGCCGGACCGGACCAGCACGCATTCGAGCGCCTCGTCGCGGCTGGCATTGATTTCCTGATGCGGCACATAGGGCGGCACGTAGATGAAATCGCCCGGGCCGGCCTCGGCGGTGAATTCCAGCTGCTCACCCCAGCGCATCCGGGCGCGGCCTTTGACCACGTAGATAACGCTCTCCAGCGCGCCATGATGGTGTGCGCCTGTCTTGGCATTCGGGTGGATGGTGACGGTGCCAGCCCAAATCTTCTCCGCGCCGACCCGAGCGTGGTTGATCGCAGCTGCACGCGACATGCCGGGTGTCTGGGCCGTGTTGGGGTCGAGGCTGTGGCCGGGTATGACCTTGACGCCATGCGCGCGCCAATGCGCCGCCGCTGCGTCTTCACTCTCGCTTGACATGCAGTCCTCCCTTTCCTGGGCACAAAGCTAGCGCGGCCGGGGATGACCCGCGCAACAAAAAGGTTTACCACAATCAGGATGTCAGAACGCCCGGAAGGACACACGATGACAGGTATTAAGCGGGGCGTGGTGGATGCGATCGGGGGTACGCCGCTGATCCGCCTGAACCGCCTGTCCGACGAGACCGGCTGCGAGATCCTTGGCAAGGCCGAGTTCATGAATCCCGGTGGATCGGTGAAGGATCGGGCGGCGCTCGCGATCATCCGCGATGCAGAGGCGCGCGGGGTGCTCCGTCGGGGCGGCGTGATCGTCGAAGGCACGGCCGGGAACACGGGAATCGGCCTCGCCATGGTCGGCCGGGCGCTCGGCTACCGCACCGTGATCGTGATTCCCGAGACGCAGAGCGAAGAGAAGAAGGACGCGATCCGCAGCTATGGCGCCGAGCTGCGCCAGGTGCCGGCGGTGCCGTTCAAGGACCCCAACAACTACGTCCACGTCTCCCGCCGGCTGGCCGAGGAGCTGGCGGCGACCGATCCCGCTGGCGCCGTCTGGGCGAACCAGTTCGACAATGTCGCCAATCGCGACGGGCACCGCGCGACCACGGGCGCCGAGATATGGGAGCAGACCGGCGGGCGCATCGACGGCTTCACCTGCGCGGTCGGCACCGGGGGCACGCTGGCGGGGGTCGCGCTGGCGCTCAAGGCGCGCGCGCCTTCGGTGCGCATCCGGCTGAGCGATCCCTATGGCGCGGCGCTCTACAACTGGTACGCCCATGGCAAGCTCGCCGCCGAAGGCAGCTCGATCACCGAGGGAATCGGCCAGGGCCGGATCACCGCCAATCTCGAAGGCGCACCGATCGACGATGCCCAGCGTATCCCCGACGATGAGGCCGTCGCGCTCCTGTTCCGGCTGGTGGAGGAGGAGGGGCTGGTGCTCGGCGGCTCCTCCGGTATCAACGTCGCCGGTGCGGTGCGGCTGGCGCGCGATCTCGGCCCCGGTCACGTCATCGTGACGATCCTGTGCGATCACGGCTCACGCTATCAATCCAAGCTGTTCAACCCGACCTTCCTGCGGTCGAAGGGGCTGCCGGTGCCGGGCTGGCTGGAGGCGTGAGCGTCTCTGCGACAGCCTGTCGCAGCTTGGGCTCGGCTTGGAACGAGGACGGTGCTAGGCTCGTCTGAAAAATTTTCAGACGGAGGGCGCGCAGCATGACGGTCGGGCGGATTCTCCAGGCCAAGGGCCGGGCGGTTGTGACCATCGCCCCCGAAGCCAGTCTCCGTGAGGCGGCGGTGCTGCTTCGCGATCGTCGCATCGGCGCGCTCGTCGTCAGCGCCGGTGCGGGACGGATCGACGGCATCCTGTCGGAGCGTGATCTCGTGCACCGGCTCGCCGAGCATGGGCCTGCGGTGCTGGACGCGCCGGTCGAGTCGGTCATGACCCGGCAGGTCTCCACCTGCCGTGATGCCGATACCCTCTCCGAGCTGATGACGGCGATGACGCGCGGCCGCGTCCGCCACCTGCCGGTCGTTGATGATGCCGGGCGGCTCGCCGGGATGATCAGTATCGGCGACGTGGTGAAGGCGCGGCTCGACGAGATCGAGGCCGAGGCGGAGAGCCTGCGCGAATACATCGCCTCGGCGGTCTGAGAGGGCGGCGGGAGCGAAGGCGTGACGGGGCGCACAGACGCCGCCCCGCGGTGATGGCAGAGAGCGGCCGGCCGGGATCGTCCCGAGCCGGACAACGGGGTCTCCCATCATGCGTATCCGCCTGCCGCTGGTCTTCCTCCTCGCCTCGGCGCTCATCGGCTGTGTCGGCACCGCGACCGGTACCGGGCGCGTCCCCGGTCCGGCCGATACCGTCGTGCAGACGACGGGCCGTCCCTTCTGCATCGGACGCTACGACGTCATGCTGCCGGCTGCGGCAGGGCTGCGCGGCCGCGAGCAATCCATGGTGCACATGACGATCCAGCGCGGCGCCGCCGCGCATCCCGGCGCCGTTGAGACACGCGTCGCCGGCGACACCGCGCTGCTGACGCGCGAGATCACGGCGGATGGCTGGCACGAGGTCGAAACGGTGGCGCGTCGATGGATCGGCGGCGAGACCTTCGAGATTTCCGGGCGTCACGACACGGCGACGGGCATCGCCGCCCAGCGCCAGGCCGCGCTGGCGCTCGCCGCCGCGCTGCAGGCGGATGCGCCGCGTCCGGGTGGCCGCGGCTTCTGCATCGACGGGGCGGTGATCAACCGTGCTTTCGAATGGCAGGAGGCGGCGAGCGCCGGTTTCTCGCTCGCCGGCGGTTCGCTGGTCGTGCGGGTGGCGAGCAACGGGCGCAGCGCGCCCGGACGGCTGGCCGATCCGTCCCTTCTCGGTCGCCTCGTCACCGGGATGGAGACGCTGCGATCCGGCACCCGCAGTGCTGCCGGACATCGTGGTGACGAAATGGTCGTGCGCGCCGGCCGGTCGCTGCTGCTCGTCTGGTCCTATCCGGGAGAGCCCCTGTCGGGCGCCGAGCCGAGCATCGAGATCCGCTGGGAGGTCGAGGGTGATGCCGCGGTCATCCTCGCCCAATGGGATGCGATGCTCGATTCGCTCGCCCGGCGGCCGGGCTGACGGGTCAGTCCAGCCAGCGGGTCTGCGGACCCTCGACGATGCGGCGGACGAAATCCGGCATGGTCAGCCCCGCTTTGACCTTGGCCTCGAGCGCCGCTTCGGCGGCCCGGACGGTGGCAAGCCGCTCGAGGATGGCGCCGAGCCGCGCCTGCGGCACGACGACCACGCCATCGATGTCGGCGACGATCACGTCGCCCGGCTCGACCGTCACGCCGCCGCAGATCACCGTCACACCCGCTGCACCCGGGCCGTTGCGCACCGGCGAGTTGGGCGTGACGCCGGCGGAGAAGATCGGCAGGCCGACACCACGCAGGCCCACCACGTCACGGATCAGCCCATCGGTGACGAAGGCCACCCCGCCGCGATTCTTGAGCATCCCGAACATCAGATCGCCGATCACGGCGCAGCCTTCCCAGCCGCCGGTCGCCGCGACCAGCACGTCGCCGGGCTGGATGATCTCCAGCGCGCCGAAGGCGCCGAGATTGTCGCCGGGGCGGTTCTCCGCCGTCACGGCCACGCCGACGACCGACTCGGCCGGCGGGTCGAGCGGCTTGATGCGGTGATGCATCGCGCCGGATCCGTCCATGCAGTCGACGATGTAGCCGGTCGGCACGCCCTTCAGCGCCGCCACCAGCGCCGGATCGGGCCGCGCGAAGCCTCGGCGCAGCGTCAGAATTGGCGGATCCTCGATCATGGTCTCGTTCCTTCCCCGTATCGGCGTGCCGACGGTATGATGCCGCCGGATGAAACGAAAGCCCGCACGCAAGATGGCGGGCCAGTCAGTCGGGGGAACCGTCATGAAAGTGGTCGCGGCCGAGAGGCTGGAGAGGGCCGTGGCCCGCATCTTCGAGGCGGCGGGGGTCGAGGGCGAGGAGGCCGGGCGTGTCGCCCGCCACCTCGTCGACAGCAATCTCTGCGGCCATGACAGCCATGGCGTGGCGCGCACCTTGCGTTATGTCCAGTTCCTCAGGGATGGCAGCGTCAAGGCCGGGCAGTCGATCGAGGTGCTGTTCGACGGCGGCGCGCTTCTCGCCCTGAACGGCCGGATGGGGCTGGGCCAGACGATCGGCGAGCAGGCGATGGACCTTCTGGCCGAGCGTGCGCTCGCCCATGGCATCGCGCTGGTGACGATCCGCGGCGCCGGCCATCTCGGGCGGCTCGGCGACTGGGCCGAGCGGCTGGCGGGGCATGGGCTCGCCTCGCTGCACTTCCTCAACACCACCGGTCTCGGCCTGATGGTGACGCCGTTCGGTGGCACCGATCGGCGGCTGTCACCCTGTCCGCTCGCGATCTGCGTGCCGGTGACCGGCCGCGATCCGCTGCTGCTCGACATCACCACGGCGATGACCGCCGAAGGCAAGCTGATGGTCGCCCGCAACAAGGGCGAGCAGGTGCCGGAGGGGATTATCGTCGACAAAGAGGGGCGGCCGACCACATCGCCGGAGGTGTTCTATGCCGGCGGTTCGATCTTGCCCTTTGGCGGGCACAAGGGCGCCGGGCTCAACGTGCTGACCGACATCCTCGCCGGCGCGCTGTCGGGCGGCGGCTGCACCGCGCCGGGGGTCAAGACGCTCGAGAACACCATGACGTCAATCGCCATCGACATCGGCCGGCTGCCCGAGCCGGAGGCGATGACGGCGGAAATCATCCGCTTCGCCGACTGGGTAAAGGGCTCGCCGCCGGCCGATCCCGAACGGCCTGTCCTTTTGCCCGGCGAGATGGAAGCGGCGACGCGCCGCCGCCGCACGGCCGAGGGCATCCCGCTCGATGACGGCAGCTGGGGCGACATCCTGGCCGCGGCCGATCTCGTCGGGCTGCCGCGGGAAGAGGTGGAGCGCCTTGCCGCCGGCTGAGCCGGCGGCACGTCCTGCTCCGGGCTCTCAGCCCTCGCGCTCGGCCTCGATCTCCGCCTTCAGCCGGTCATAGCCCACCGCGCCGGGAACGACCTGGCCGTTGATGACGAAGGCGGGCGTGCCATTGATGCCGAGCGCCTGGGCGAGATCCATGTTGGCGCGCAGTTCGGCCGCCACCTCGGGCGACTGCATGTCCTCGCGCAGCCGCTCGACATCGAGCCCGACCGCGGCCGCGGTGTCGAAGATCATCTGCTCGCTGAGCTGCCCCTGGATGTTCATCAGCGCGGCGTGGAAGTCCTCGTAGCGCCCCTGCATCTCGGCGGCGAGCGCCGCACGCGCCGCGACGACCGAGGCGGGGCCAAGGATCGGGAACTCCTTCATCACCATGCGCAGCCCGTCATCCTCGGCGAGGAGCTGGGCACGCGCAGGCTCCATGCGCTTGCAGTAGCCGCACTGGTAGTCGAAGAACTCGACGAGGGTCACATCGCCCTCGGGATTGCCGATCACCGGCGATCCCGGCCGCGCGAAGATCTCGTCGCCGAGCGCCGCCACGGCCTGCGCCCGCATCTCCGCCTCATACTGCGCCTGCCGTGCGTCGTAGAGCTCGAGCGCCTCGATGATCACCTCCGGATGGGCCAGCAGGTACTCGTGGACGATCGCCTCGATCTCGGCGCGCGGCAGTTCGGCTGCGCCCTGCTGACCCTTGTCGTCCTGGGCGGCGGCCGGCAGGGCCGCGATCGTGAAGAGGGCGGCGGCAGCGGCCGTGGAGAGAAGGCGGGAGGGGAGCATGGTGGCGTCTCTGTGGTGACGATCGGCTTCGGCGAGAGTCGGTAAAAGTCGAGGGCGGCGCAAGCGCGGCCCGATCGTGGCGCTAGTTTGCCGTACGCAACGCATTGAGGATGTCCTGCGCCCGCAGCCAGCCCGGCGATCCGGTGCCAAGGAGCTGCATCGCCCGTTCGGCCTGGGCGGCCGCCCCGGCATGATCGCCCCGGCGCATCGCCTCCTCGGCGAGATAGGAGGCGGCGGTCCCGACATCGCCTTGCATGCCATAGGCGGTGGCGAGCAGCCGGAAGGTGATCGAAGGGGGCGTGCGCGAGCGCGCAGCGCGCTCGAGATCGGAGATCGCGCCAGCCAGATCGCCGGCGTCGATCTTCGTCTGGGCGAGCGGGATGAGGAACAGCGTCTCGTCCGGCCGCAGCGCCAGCGCGCGCTCGTAATAGCCGCGCGCCTCGGCCATGCGGCCGCTCTCGAGCAGCATCTGCCCCATCAGCTCGTGAAAGAAGGGATCATTCGGCGCGGCCGCCAGCAGCGCCTCCATCCGTGTCAGCGCCTCGGGCAGGAGGCCCAGCCGGTAGGCGGCGATGGCGCGCGCATATTGTGCCGGCAGGCTCATGTCGCTCGCCGGGTAGCGGCTCGCCGCCTGCTGGGGGCGTACGAAGCCGTAGAGCTTCGCCTGCATCCGCTCGAACAGCGCATCCCACCCCGCCGGCATCGGCGCACGGTAGAGCGGTGAGCTCTCGACCGTCCGCCGCAGCGCCTCGAGCCGATCGCTCGCCAGCGGATGGGTGCTGGCATAGGCGGTCGGCCGGCCGAAGCCGAGCTCCTGATCGGCCTGGTACTCGAGCAGGGTCAGCGCGCCATCCGGCGGAATGCCGGCGCGCTCTAGGAAGCGCACGCCAGCCTGATCGGCTGCGCTCTCCATCGAACGGGTGTAGGCGAGCAGACTCTGCTGGCCGATCCCGGCACCGCCGAACAGGGCGACGGCACCGGCGGAGCCGAAGCCGCTCGCCATCGCCGCGGCGCCGAGCAGCGTGCCGACGACCGCCGTCGTCATCGCCCGCTCGACCTGGTCGGCACCGCGGACGAGATGGCCGCCGGCGACATGGCCGGCCTCATGCGCCAGAACGCCGAGCAGCTCGCCGACATTGCGTACCCGCAGGATCAGCCCGGTATGGATGTAGATCGCCTGGCCACCGGCGACGAAGGCGTTGAGGCTGTCATCCTGGACGAGATGAACGCGGACACTGTCGGCGGAAAGGCCGGCCGCCGCGAAGATTGGCGACAGCATCGTGCGGATGCTAGCTTCCAGCTCCGCGTCGCGGACAAGGGTCAGGCCACGCGACTGCGCGTAGCTGGCGGGGGCGGCGAGGATCAGGAGCAGCGCGCAGAGCGCCGCCACGGTTTTGCGGAACACGATTGACCCCAGTGCCGATCAGCCGACGGATCATCCACCTGCCATGAGAATTTGTCGACCAAGCGGCGCGGGGGCGCTGCGATTCGTCTGTCTCGCGGCGCTTCTCGTCGCCGGCTGCGTACCCGGGTCGGAGCCGGCCGCGCCGCCGGCACCGCTCGTCGATCCGGCCGCGTCGATCGATGCCCGCACGGTGGTGGCGGCGCGCGCGGTGACGGGACTCGTGGCGGCGGACGACAGGATGGCGGCGCGGGTCGCGGCCGACATCCTCTCCGGCGGCGGCAATGCCGCCGATGCCGCGGTGGCGGCAGCCGCGACGATGGCGGTGACACTGCCGTCGCGCGTGGGGCCGGGGGGTGGCGGCACCTGTCTCGTCTCGGCCGCCGGCGGCGGGGTCGAAGCGATCGACTTCCTGGCGCGCAGCCCGGGCCCCGGTCCGGGGCAGCTGCTCGGCGGGCTCGCGGCGCTGGCGCAGCGGCATGGCAGCCGGCCGCTTGACGCGCTTTTCGCGCCCGCCGTGGCCCTGGCGGCCGACGGTACCGTGGTCGGCCAGGCCCTCGCCAGTGATCTCGCGGCGGTCGATCCGGTCCTCGCCGAGGATCCGGCGGCCGCGGCGATCTTCGTCGATGGCGGACGGGTGAAGCGTGCCGGCGCGCCGCTCGTGCAGCCCGCGCTCGCCGCCACCCTGGCCGCGGCCGCCGCGGCGCCCCCGACGGGCGGCACCTGGCTGTCGCCGATCGTGCGGCGCAGCGCGGCCGGCACCGCCTATTTCGCGCCGCAGCCGGAAGCGGCCGGGCCGGATCTCGCGACGCTCTGGGAGATCGTGACCGAGGTCGAGCCCTATGGCCCGCTGCCCTGGGACGAACGCGCCCATCTGCTGTTCGAGGCGCAGCGGCGTGGCCGCGCTGCGGGCGGCGGTTCCGGCGCATCGGCGATGGCGGGATACGATCCCGATCTGCAGACCGCACCCTTCGTGAATGGCGACGGTGACACCAGCTTCGGCGCGACGCTGGCGATCCTCGACACCGAGGGGCGGGCGGTCGCCTGCGGCTTCTCGCTCAACGGGATGTTCGGGACCGGCCGGCTCGATCCTGTGACCGGCGGTTTCGAGGCGGCACCCCCCGGAGCGGTGGACCTCGTGGCCGGCATCGCCATCGTGCTCGATCCGGCGACGGGCCAGCCGCTCCTCGTTGGCGCAGGCGCGGATTTCGGCGCCGGCCTCGCGACGACGATGGCGGAAGACCTGCTCGCCGGACGCACCGCGGTGCAGGCGATCGGCTATCCCCGGCTGGCGCCAGATCCCGGTCTCGACGCCACCGTCGTCGAGGCGCGGATGGACAGGGGTGTTGCCGACCGGCTGACGCTGCGCGGCCATCTGGTGCGATCCTCCGCGGGCATGGGGCGGGTCTCGCTGATCTCCTGCGAGGGGGCGGGGCCGGCCCGTGGCTGCGTGGCGGCCACCGATCCGCGCGGCTGGGGCGACGCAATCGCCGCCGCGCCGGGCGGAGTGTGAGGTCGAGGAGCCGAAGGGCGGTGGCATGAATGCTGTTGTGAAGCCGGGCGTGTCGAGTCGGGGGCGGCTGCCGCCCTTCATCGTCATGGACGTGATGAGCGCCGCCGCCGCTCGGTCGGAGAGCCATGGCGACGTGCTGCATCTCGAGGTCGGGCAACCCGGCTCGCCGGCGCCCGCGGCGGTGCTGGAGGCGGCCCGCCGGGCGCTCGCCGAGGACCGGATCGGCTACACGGTCGCCCTCGGCATCCCGGAGCTGCGGCACGCCATCGCCCGCCACTACGCCGATACCCAAGGCGTCACTGTGGATCCCGCGCGGATCGCGGTGACGACCGGCTCGTCCGGCGCCTTCCAGCTTGCCTTTCTTGCTGCCTTCGAGGCGGGTGACCGGGTGGCGATGGCCTGTCCGGGCTATCCGGCCTATCGCAACATCCTGCGCGCGTGCGGCATCGAGCCGATCGAGATCCCGGTCGGGCCCGAGACCCGCTGGCAGCCGACACCGGCGCTGCTGGAGGCGGCGGGGCCCGTCGCCGGGCTGATCATCGCCAGTCCTGCCAACCCGACCGGCACGATGCTCGAGCCCGCGGCGCTCGACGCCTTGGCAGGATACTGCCGGCAGCGAGGCGTCCGGCTGATCTCTGACGAGATCTATCACGGGCTCGCCTACGGGCAGACGGCGATCACGGCGCTGGCTTTCGACCCGGACTGCATCGTCGTCAACAGCTTCTCGAAATACTTCTCGATGACCGGCTGGAGGCTCGGCTGGTCGGTGCTACCGCCCGATCTCGTCCGTCCGGTCGAATGCCTTGCCCAAAATCTCTTCATTTCACCGCCGACGCTGTCGCAGCATGCAGCGGTCGCAGCCTTCGGTTGTCGTGACGAGCTCGACCGTAACGTCGCCCGCTACGCCGAGAGCCGCGCCCTCTTGCTCGACGCTTTGCCGCGGGCCGGGATCGACCGCCTCGCCCCGGCGGACGGCGCCTTCTACCTCTATGCGGATATCGGCCATCTGACGGCGGACAGCGCCGGCTTCTGCCGGAGGCTGCTCGACGAGACGGGGGTGGCGATCACGCCCGGTGTCGATTTCGATCCCGTCCGCGGCCATCGCACGATCCGGCTCTCCTATGCCGGCCCGGTCGAGGAGATGCGCGAGGCCGCCGACCGCATCGCCGGCTGGCTCCGTCGCGCGGCCTGATGGCCCGCCGGCGCCGGCTGCGCCGCCTGCTGCGCACCGTCCTGCTCGCACTGCTGGTGCTGCTGGTCGTCGCGCCGGCAGGGCTATTGCTCGTCTATCGCGTCCTGCCGGTTCCAGCGACCCCGCTGATGGTCATCCGGCTGGTCGAAGGCCATGGCTGGCGGCGCGACTGGGTGCCGCTCAACGCGGTCGCCGCGGCGGTGCCGCGCGCCGTCATTGCCGCCGAGGACAACCGCTTCTGCAGCCATGACGGCTTCGACTGGATCGAGCTAGAGGCCGCCTATGCGGATTGGCAGGCCGGGCGCCGGCTGCGCGGCGCCAGCACGATTTCGATGCAGGTCGCCAAGAACCTGTTCCTGTGGGAGGACCGGACCTTCTTCCGCAAGGGGCTCGAAGCCTGGCTGACGCTGTTCGTCGAGGCGTTGCTGCCGAAGCGGCGGATCATGGAGATCTATCTGAACATCGCCGAGACCGGTCCCGGCCGCTACGGTGTGGCGGCGGCGGCCGAGGCGGAGTTCGGGCTCGATCCCGCGTCGCTCTCGCGACGCCAGGCGGCGCTGATCGCGGCGACGCTGCCCAATCCGCTCGGCCGGTCGGCCGGCGCCCCTTCCGGCGGCGTCGCCGACTACGCCCGGACGATCGACCGCCGGGTCGACGCGCTGGGGCCGTCCTTCTTCGCCTGCCTGGAGTGATCGGACAGAGGCACTTTCCCGGCCCGGCGGTTTCTGGACAGCCGCCGCGCCGGCGCGCTAGATAACGGCCCTCCATCCGCCGGTGTCCGCGTCAGCCGGTGCCGCAGGGCGGGTCGAGGGACGTCACGGCGGAAGGCGCGCATGCAGTCGGTCAGCGATATCCGATCCACCTTCCTTGACTTCTTCAAGCGGCACGGCCACGAGATCGTGCCGTCGAGCCCGCTCGTCCCGCGCAATGATCCGACTCTGCTGTTCACCAATGCCGGGATGGTGCAGTTCAAGAACGTCTTCACCGGCGTCGAGACGCGTCCCTACCAGCGGGCTACCACGTCTCAGAAATGCGTGCGTGCCGGCGGCAAGCACAATGATCTCGAGAATGTCGGCTACACCGCCCGGCATCACACCTTCTTCGAGATGCTGGGGAATTTCTCCTTCGGCGATTATTTCAAGGATCGGGCGATCGAGCTGGCCTGGTCGCTGGTGACGAAGGATTTCGGACTGGCCGCCGACCGGCTGCTGGTCACCGTCTACAGCGAGGACGACGAGGCGGCGTCATTGTGGCGCCGGATCGCCGGCCTGCCGGACGAGCGGATCATCCGCATCCCGACCTCGGACAATTTCTGGGCGATGGGCGATACCGGCCCCTGCGGGCCGTGTTCGGAGATCTTCTACGACCATGGCGAGGGTATCCCCGGCGGGCCGCCGGGCAGCCCGGACGAGGATGGCGACCGCTTCATCGAGATCTGGAACCTCGTCTTCATGCAGTTCGAGCAGGTGACGAAGGAGGAGCGCGTGCCGCTGCCGCGCCCCTCGATCGACACCGGCATGGGGCTCGAGCGGATTGCCGCCGTGCTGCAGGGCAAGCACGACAATTACGACATCGACCTGATGCGGGCGCT
>CAYORM010000082.1:0-13370 GCA_964406375.1 uncultured Mycobacteriaceae bacterium
GAACACCGATTCCGGGATGGTCCCGGAAACGACGTCGGCCGTCAGACCTGCCAGGAAGAACCGCGACAGGTCGCCCAGATAGGCCCCGCCGTCACCGAAGGCGAGGCTGTAGCCCACCACCATCCAGAGGATGGTCATCGTGCAGCAGATGGCGAAGCACTGCATCACCATCGTCAGCACGTTCGCCTTGCGTACCATGCCGCCGTAGAACAGCGCGAGGCCCGGGATGGTCATCATCAGAACGATGAGGGTCGAGACCATCATCCAGGCCGTGTCGCCGGTGTCTATCGCCACGATCTCGGCGGCGACCTCCGCCGCTTCCTCCGTCGCCTCCTGGGCCAGCGCCGCGATCGACGCCAGCCCCGCCAGCAAGAATGCGGCCCCAGGGAGTGTCCGCTTCATCCATCCTCTCCAGAGATCTGCCGACCGCAGACGCCGCCATCCCGGAAATCCGGCGGTGCCTGCGCCTTCACGGCGAAGAGGTGCAAGAAGCGTGCCGAAATCCCGACGGGGCGGCAGGAGGGTCCGCGGGCTGCCCGCGCCGGACCAACACGCAGTGGTCGGCGCGGTGCAGCTGACAGACATTGCCTAATTCCTGTGCAGCGACACAGGGCGCTGCTGCGAAATTCGTCAGCGCTCTTCGGGACGTGTTGGTGATGTGCCCCCCGACGCCGGCGTCCCCGGAACCAGTTCTTCGGCGAGCGCGAGCGCCCGACCGAGCGGCGGGGGTGACAGGGAGGTGCCGCCGGCGGCCGGCCGGTCGCCATCCTCCTCCAGGAGAATCTTGGCGAACTCGACCAGCAGGCGCCGACGGCGCTCGCTCAACCTTGCCTGCAGGCGAGACAATTCGAGCAGCGGCCGATCGACGAATCCGTCGCTCTCCACCGGATGGCCCCTTTCCGTCTCACCAAAGAAGAACATCAGGGGGACATTCAACTCGCGCGCGAAAATCGAGAGGATGCCGGCGGATATCCGTGACTTGCCGCTCTCATACTTCTGGATCTGCTGAAATGTGAGACCGACGCGCTCTCCCAGTTGCTGCTGGGACAGCCCGGCTTGCATGCGCGCGATGCGCAGCTGGCGACCGATATTGCGATCGATATGAAGAGAAGACTTGGACATTCGCGCTCCCGCGATCTCGTCTCGAATGCCATCCATCTCCCACGATCATGTTGACACCGTGGCGGCAATGCGGCCGGCCACCAGCTACCGTGCCGGATCCGGCCTCGTTTCCGTCGGCCGCGACGAAATGCGCGTTCGGCGCCTTCGATCCCTTGTGGGATCGGCCGCGAACGCCGATCTTCCGGGCAGACAGCCGCCGCGCCGCCCGACCGCGCGCCTGGCGGCACGGGGAGCCGGCCGGCAGAGTCACGGCTGAGGCCCCAGCGACCGAGGCTCCGGAGATGATGACGGCCCCATTCCGCAAGGCGGCGCCCCGTGCCGCGGACCAACTCGACGCCGGCAGCGGCGAGGCGCCTGACCGCGCCGGGCCACGGCAACGCCCTGCCTCCTACCTGATCAGGCTCGACCGATTCGTTCTGCCGATGGAGATCGGCGTCTATCCGCATGAGCGTGGTCGCCGCCAGCGCGTGCGCATCTCGGTGGAGATGGAGGTCGCCTATCCCGCAGGCGGCATCGAAGACCAGATTACCCGCATCCCCTCCTATGACGATCTGGTCCAGGGGCTGCGCCGGCTGTCCCAGGCCGGGCATGTCAACCTCGTGGAGACGCTCGCCGAGCGCGTGCTGGACCTCTGCTTCGCGCATGAGGCGGTGCGGACCGCGACGGTCGATGTCGAGAAGCTCGACGTGGTCGAGGAGGCGCAATCCGTCGGCGTCCGCTTTCGCGCAACGCGCTGACGGCTCAGCGCCGCTTCAAGATTGCGACGCTGGCCGGAGCGGCGGCCTCCCCCGCCATCTCGAGCAGCGCATCGATGCGGGCGGCCAGGTCGAAATCCCGCGGCGTCAGCCCGCCCGCATCATGTGAGGTCAACCTGATCTCGACCCGGCCGTATCCCACCACGAGATCGGGATGGTGCCAGGCCGCTTCGGCGACAAAGCCGATCGCATTGACGACCATCAGCGTCGCCTTCCAGCCCGCCGTCTCGACGACGCGGACGATCGCGGCCCCGTCCCGCTGCCACGACGGCAGCATGGAGAGCCGCGCCTCGATCGCCGCCTCCGGAAGCGGCACGGAGCGGTCTGCCGGATCTGTCATCGCATCTCTCCGTGTCCAGAGGCCACGCCGGCGCCATCAGCCGAAGATCAGCGGCCACCCCATCTTGATGGACGTCGCCAGCAGGAAAAGCGCGAAGATGCGCTTGAGCAGCAGCACATCGACGCTGTGCGCGACCCGGGCGCCGATCGGCGCCAGCACCACGGTCGTCGGCACGATGATGGCGAAGCCGAGCCCACTGACATAGCCCAGGCTCCAGGGCGGCAGCGCCTCATCGCCCCAGCCGGCGATGACGAAACCGATGGTGCCGACGATCGCGATGACGAAGCCGATGGCGGCCGCGGTGCCGACGGCCCGCTTCATCGGCTGATCGCACAGCACCATGGCGGGCACGCTGAGCGAACCGCCGCCGATCCCGACCATGGCCGAAATGCCGCCGATGAAGGCGCCGAGGACATGGAAGCCGAACCCCTTGGGCAGGTCACGGGCCAGCCGGAACCCCTGCGGCAGCGCGCCCATATAGATGGCGACAAGCAGCGCCACCACCGCGAACACGCCGGTCAGCACCTCGCCCTTGGCGAAGCCGGCGATCGCGGTGCCGATCGCCACGCCGGCGCCGATCCCGGGAATCCAGCGCCGGAACAGCGGCCAGTCGACCGAGCCGCGCGAGTGATGCGCCCGGATCGAGGACAGCGAGGTCGCCAGGATGGTCGACAGCGAGGTGCCGACCGAGACGTGCATGGCCACGTTTGGATCGACACCGAGCCACAGGAACAGGTGAAAGAGCGCCGGCACAATGACGATGCCGCCGCCGACCCCGAGCAGGCCGGCGATGAAGCCGCCGAGCGCCCCCGCGCCGAGCAGCACGGCGGCGAGCGACAGCAGATCTGTCCAGGTGGCGGTTTCCATCAGGCAACGCCCGTCATTCGATTCAGTCCTTTCCCTTGATCAGGACACGGCACGACGGCCGTGCCGGTCACCATCGGCCATCGCGCGCCCGGAGTCCGAGGATCTCCTCGATCCGTCGCCGCATCGCCGGTGTCGTCTCCGCCGGCAAGGCGTCGGGCGGGAAGAACCGCGCCTCGGCGATCTCGAAGGACGGCCGCACCTCGGCCGGCCGCCAGCTCCCCGCCAGGAACAGGGCAACATGGTCGCACTTCTCGGCCGTGAAATTGCTGTAGAGGCCGAACAGCCCGTCCAGCGCGGTCACTTCGACCGCCGCCTCCTCCCGCGCCTCGCGGATCGCGGCGTCCTCGAAGCTTTCCCATTTCCGCACCCCGCCGCCCGGCAGGTACCAGCCGGGCCGATAGTTGTGGCGGACGAGCAGGAAACGCCCGGCCTCGTCGCGAATGGCGATGCGGGTGCCGAGCGTCAGCGGGCGCCGCATCCTGAGCCAGGCACCGTGCAGCCGGAAGAGCAGGCGCGGCAAGGGCGTCCGGGCCAGGGAGTGGGCGATCGACATCGCCGGCATAGGAAGACGGGCCGCGCGCGACTGTCAATTGCGCCCGGCCGCGCGGCTGCCGCGCACAGGGTGACCGGATCGTGCCCCTCTGCTAGTCAGGCAGGACGGCCCAGCAGAGGGAGGCGGCGCGTGACCGAACTGGCGATGCTGTCGGCGGCGGAGGCGGCGGCCGGCTATGCCGCGCGCCGCTTCTCACCCGTCGAGGTCGCCCGCGCAGCCCTGGCACGGATCGCGCGGTTCGACGGCCACCTCAATGCGATGAGTGCGGTGCATGAGGCGTCGGCGCTCGCCGCCGCCCGCGCCAGTGAGGAACGCTGGAGCCGCGGCGCGCCGCTCTCTCCGCTCGACGGGGTGACCTGCACCGTCAAGGATCTGCTGCTGCAGGCGGGCGTGCCGGCGCCGCGCGGCTCCCGCGCCACCGATGCTGCCGCCATCCCGGACCAGGATGCGCCTGCCGTGGCCCGGCTCCGCGAGGCCGGCGTCGTCTTCATCGGCCGGACGACGACACCGGAGTTCGGCTGGAAAGGCGTGACGGATTCGCCACTGACCGGCATCACCCGCAATCCCTGGGATCCCGCGCGCACGCCGGGCGGGTCCTCGGGCGGTGCGGCCGTCGCGGCGGCGGCAGGCTATGCGACGCTCAATATCGGCAGCGACGGCGGCGGCTCGATCCGCATCCCGGCGGGCTTCACGGGCATCTTCGGGTTGAAGCCGAGCTACGGCCTCGTCCCCGCCTGGCCGCCCAGCCCGTTCCAGCCACTCTCGCATATCGGCCCGATGACCCGGACGGTCGCGGATGCCGCGGCGATGCTCGCCGCGATCGCCCGGCCGGACGACCGCGACTGGACGGCCCCTCCCTATCTGCGCGCCGACCTCCTCCGGTCGCTCGGGGAGGCGGCGGGACGGGGGGTTGCGGGGCTCACCATCGCCTTTGCGCCGACCATCGACGGCCAAGCGGTCGATGGCGAGATCGCCGCCCGTGTGGACGCGGCCGCCGCAACCTTCGCCGCACTCGGCGCCCGGGTGGAGCGGGCGGAGCCACCGCTCGACGGGCTGCGCGAGGTCTTCCGGCTGCACTGGTACGCCTATGCCGCGGCCCTGGTCGCCACGATCCCGGCGGAGCGGCATGACCGCCTCGACCCCGGGCTGCGGCGGATCGCCGCCGAAGGCGCGGCGATCCCCCTCGCCGAACACCTGCGCGCCACCGGCGCACGGCGGGCGCTCGGCACGCGGATGCAGGCCTTCCACCGCCGTTTCGACCTGCTCCTGACGCCCACTCTGCCGATTCCCGCCTTCACTGCGGGACGCGAGGCGCCGGAGGGTCAGGCGACGCCCGACTGGATCGACTGGACGCCCTTCAGCTATCCTTTCAACCTGACGATGCAGCCGGCCGCCTCCGTCCCCTGTGGTTTCACCGCGGCCGGACTGCCCTGCGGGCTGCAGATCGTGGGCCGGATCGGCGAGGATCATCTGGTGCTCGCCGCCGCCCGGGCCTTCGAGCGCGCGCATCCCTGGCCGATGCCGGATCTCGACGCGACGCTCGCGGAGTGATGCCTTGGACGCCGAAACGCCTTTCTGGAAGCGCAAGCCGCTCTCCCGGATGAGCCCGGAGGAATGGGAGTCGCTGTGCGACGGCTGCGGCAAATGCTGCCTGCACAAGTTGCGCGACCCTGGAACCGACCGGGATTCCGGCGAGGTCTGGCATACCGATGTCGCCTGTCGGCTGCTCGATACCCATACCTGCCGGTGCACCGACTATGCCAATCGACGCGCCAAGGTGCCGGACTGCATACAGCTCACCCCGCGCGGCGCGCGGCGCTTCGGCTGGCTGCCGAGCACCTGCGCCTACCGACTGCTCGCCGAGGGCCGCGATCTGCCCTGGTGGCACCCGCTCGTCTCCGGCGATCCGGAAACGGTACATATCGCCGGGATCAGCGCCCGCGACCGGGTGATCTCGGAGGACGAGTATGGCGACGGCGATCTCGAGGACCGGATCGTCGACTGGCCGGCCTGACCGCGGCCGTCTTCGCCCGCGCCGGATCGCCTGCGTGCTGTTGCCGGCCGCCTGACCTTTCTCTAAAGCCATCGACTGGATCTGTCCGGCCCCGACATCGCCTTGTCCCTCCCCTCCTCCGGCCCGCTCTCCCTCGGCATCGACACCGGCGGCACCTTCACCGATGCCGTCCTTTACGATCCCGCAACCGACCGCATCCTCGCCGCCGCCAAACGGCTGACGACACGGCACGACCTGTCGCTGGGCATCGGAGCCGCGATCGACGCGGTGCTGTCGGCCGCCCCGCAGGCGGGTCCGATCGGGCTGGTCAGCCTCTCGACGACACTCGCGACCAATGCCGTGGTCGAGGGGCAGGGCAGCCCCGCCGCGCTCATCCTGATCGGCTATCCCGACGCGACGCTCGACCGTGCGGGGCTGCGTGCCGCGCTCGGTGGTGACCCGGTCTTCATGATCACTGGCGGCCACCGTTCCTCCGGCGAGGAACAGGCGCCGCTCGACCGTGCGGCCGTGGAGGCGGCGATCCGCGATGCCGCCCCTCGTGTCGGCGCCTTCGCCGTGGCCGGCTTCTTCTCGGTGCGGAACCCCGCCCACGAGATCGCCGTCCGCGAGATGATCGGCACCCTCACCGATCGACCGGTGAGCTGCGGCCACGAACTCTCCTCAGCCCTCGACGCCCCCCGCCGGGCACTGACCGCCCTGCTCAACGCCCGGCTGATCCCGCTGACGGCGGGGCTCGTCGACGCCGTCCGGGCCGGGCTCGAGCGCCGCGGCATCGTGGTACCGCTCATGGTGGTGAAGGGCGACGGCTCGCTCATCTCCGACCGGACAGCGCGGCTGAGACCGGTCGAGACGATCCTCTCCGGGCCCGCGGCCAGCGTGGTCGGCGCCCGCCATCTGACCGGCGCCGAGGAGGCGGTCGTCTCCGACATCGGCGGCACGACGACGGACATCGCGGTGCTGCGCGGCGGCCGCCCGGTGCTGAGCCGCGACGGCGCACGGGTCGGCGGCTGGCGCACCATGGTGGAGGCGGTGGAGATTCTCACCATCGGGCTCGGCGGCGACAGCGAATTGCGCATCGACCCCGCCGAGGGGCTCGTGCTGGGCCCGCGCCGATCGGTGCCGCTGGCACTCCTCGCCGTCCAGCATCCCGAGACCCTGACCGAGCTCGCGGCCCAGGCCGAACGGGGAAGCTGGCGGGCCCTCGACGGCCTCTTCGCCCTGAGGCATCGCCCGCTCCACCCGGGCGAGGGGCTGGCTGCGAATGAGCAGCGCATCTGGGATGCGCTCGCTGCCGGTCCGAAATCGCTCGATCAGGTGCTGACCAGCCATCTGCTCGACCGGGCCCTCGACCGGCTGATCGCCCGCGGCCTCGTGGTTCTGGCCGGCTTCACCCCCACGGATGCCGCCCACATTCTGGGGCGGCAGGATCTCTGGTCGCGTGAGGCGGCGATGATCGGCGCGCGGATCTGGATCGCGCGCCCCAGCGAGCCCGGCTGGCAGCCGCCACCGGATGTCGAGAGCTTCGCCGGTCTGGTGGTGGACCGGCTGGTGACGGACAGTGCACGGGCGATCGCGGAGGCGGCGCTGACCCAGGACGGCGCCGCCGATCCCGCGGCAGAGACGCGCGGCTGGCTGGCCCGTCAGGCGCTTGCGGGCGACAGCGCCCGGCGGGGCGGCCGGCTGCTGGAGAGCCGCCTCGCCCTGACGGTGCCGCTTGCCTGTATCGGGGCCGGGGCACCGACCTATTATCCGGCGGTCGCCGCGCGGCTGGGGACGGATCTGCTGCTCAGTGCCCATGCCGGGGTGACCAACGCCGTCGGTGCCGTCGTCTCCGGCGTTGTGCAGACGGTGCGCGTGACGATCACCAGCCCCGAAGAGGGCGTGTTCCGCGTGCATGCGCCGGCCGGCACGACGACCTTTGCGGCGCTCGAACCCGCGGCCGAGCGCGCCACCGCGCTCGCCGAGGCCGAGGCGCGTCGCCGAGCCGCCGAAGCCGGCGCAGCCGAGGCGGCCGTCTCGATCGAGCGCGACGACCGCTTCGCCCACATGGCCGGCGGATTGTCGGTGTTCGTCGAGAGCGTCATCACCGCCACCGCTGCCGGCCGACCGGCGGCGACAACGGTCTGACGGGCCGCCGGACCGTCAGGCGGCGCTCTGCCGCCGCTGTCCTTCGACGACCTGCTCGGCGAGGCGGCCGACCAGCTCCTGCAGATGATCGAAGTGCGCGGTGTAACCGCCCACCCCCAGCGTGGCGGAGCGCAATTCGACGATCAGCCCCTGCATCTCGGCCTCGGGCATCTGGCACAGCACCTCGTCCCAGCCGTCCCAGCCTTCCGGCACGTCCATTCCGAGGATCTGGCCGCGGCGACCACTGATGATGGCGTGCACCTTCGCCGTGAACTCCTGCGGTACCCGGATCGAGACCGCCCAGATCGGCTCGAGCAGCACCGGCTGGCAGAGCGGCAGCACCTCGGCCATCGCCTGGCTGGCCACGGTGCGGAAGGCCTGATCGGAGCTGTCGACGGAATGGTGCTGCCCGTCGACGAGTGCGACCGCCACATCGACCACGGGAAAGCCGAGCGGGCCGCGGGCGAGCCCGTCCTTCAGCCCGGCCTCGACCGCGGGGATGTAGCCCTTCGGCACAGCGCCGCCGACGATGCGGTTATGGAAGGCGAAACCCTCGCCACGCTCGACCGGCCAGATCTCGATCTTGATGTCGGCGAACTGGCCGTGACCGCCGGTCTGCCGCTTGAACCGCGCATGATGGGCGGCGCGACCGCGGATCGTCTCGCGATAGGCGGTGCGCGGCGCCGCCGTCGCCACCGCAACATTGAACCGGGTCTTCAGCCGCTCGATCGCAATCTGCAGATGGATCTCGCCCTGCCCGTGCAGCAGCAATTGTCCCGTCGCCTCATTGTGTGAGACGGCGTAGCCGGGATCCTCCTCGACCAGTCGCGCCAGCGCCGCGGTCAGCTTCACCTCGTCCTTGCGATCGGCCGGCGCGAGGGCGATCGCATCGACCGGTGGCGGGGCGGCGGGCCAGTCCGGCATGCGCGCCCGCCCGCCATCGGCAAGGATCAGGTCGCCCGCCTGCGGCGCGTCGAGCCGGCCGAGCCCGACCACGGCACCTGGCTCGGCGGCCTGGATCTTCTGCGCCTCCGCCCCCGCCATGCGGTAGAGGCCGGCGATGCGCTGGCCGTCCACCGTCAGCGTGTCGGTCGCAGGGCGCCACAGGCGGGCCAGCGCCATGCGTCCGAGATGCGGCAGGTGCTGGACGCGGAAGACGGTCGCTGCCGCCGTCGCCGGATCAGGTCCGAGCCGAGTCAGCGTCTCCGTCGGGCCCGGTGCCTCGTGACGCAGCGCCTTCATCAGCCGCAGCACGCCGTTGCCGTGTTCAGCCGATCCGAAGAAGACGGGAACCAGCAGGTCCTCGCGCAGCACCCGGCCGAGCTGCTCGTAGATCTCCGCGGGTGCCGGCACCCGCTCTTCGAGGAGCTGCTCGAGCAGCGCGTCGTCGAAATCGGCCAGGGTCTCCAGCATCTCCTGGCGGGCGGAGGTTTCGCGCTCAATGACGGTGTCCGGCAACGCGATCAGGTCGGCACTGGCATTCTCGCGCCAGCGGAAGGCGCGTTCGCTCACCAGATCGACATGGCCCGTCACGCGCTCGCCCTCGCGGATCGGGACCTCGCGCAGGACCAGCGGCCGCTGCGAGGCGCGCTGCAGCGCCGCCATCATCGCGCGCAGGGTCGCAGTCGCCTTGTCCATCTTGTTGACGAAGAGCACATGCGGAATGCCGCGGGCATCGAGCAGGCGCAGCAGCGGCGCCACGGTCACCGCGCGTTCGGGCTCCGGCTCAACCACCACGACGACGACGTCTGCGATCCCGGCGGCGGCACAGGCGACGCCCTGCAATTCGACCGAGCCGGGCATGTCGACGATCGTCCAGGTGTCGCCCAGCCACGCCATGTCGACGATGTTCGGATCGATCGTCATCTGCCGCTGCCGGGCATCGGCCGCCGCATCGCCGAGGCTCGTCCCGCCGGGGACGGACCCCTTTCGCTCGATGGCCCCCGCACGGTGCAGCATCGCTTCGAGCAGGCTCGTCTTGCCCGCGGCGTAGGGGCCCATCAGCACCGCGCAGCGATGGGCCTTCACACGTTCCGTCATCGGCGGCCTCCCTGGTTATCCGCCGGTCGGAACCCGGACGGCGGGTCCCCCGGCCGTGGTTCAAGCCGGGAGCATGACACGCCACGGGCGGGGCGCCCAGCCCCGGCGCGCGATCCCCCTTCGGGCTCGGTGCGCCACGCCGACGGGAGCGGCGGCCTCAGGCGATCGAGCCGGGGATGAAGGTCGGGACGACGCGCTCCGGCCGGCCGGGCAGATCGAGTGCGGTGACACGCTCCGGCGTCCGGGCGATGACGCGGCCGCGCCGGATGACCGCGAGCCGCGTCGCCTTGAGACGGATCGCCTCAAACGGGTCGGCCGCCTGCAGGATCACGAGATCGGCATGGCAGCCCGGCGCCATCCCGTAGCCCTCGAGATGCATCAGCGCTGCGGCGTTGGTGGTGACCGCGGCGAAGCAGCGACCGATCGCGTCGAGAGCGGTCATCTGGCCGACATGCACCGCCATATGGGCGACCTCGAGCATGTCGGCCGAGCCCAGCGCATACCAGGGATCCATCACGCAATCATGGCCGAAGGCGACGGTCAGGCCGGCGGCCATCAGCTCCGGCACCCGGGTCATGCCGCGGCGCTTGGGATAGGTGTCGTGACGGCCCTGCAGCGTGATGTTGATCAGCGGGTTGGCGATCACGCCCAGCCGCGCCTCGGCCATCAGCGCGATGAGCTTGGATACATAGTAATTGTCCATCGAGTGCATCGACGTCAGGTGCGACCCGACCACCCGCCCGTGCAGACCGAGCCGGTGCGTCTCATAGGCGAGGCTCTCGACGTGACGCGACAGCGGGTCGTCGCTCTCGTCGCAATGCATGTCGACGAGCAGACCCCGTTCCGCCGCGATCTCGCACAGCCGCCGGACCGACGCCGCGCCATCCGCCATCGTCCGTTCGAAATGCGGAATGCCGCCGACGACATCGACGCCGCGATCGAGCGCCGCGAGCAGGTTCCGCTCGGCATTGGGCGAGCGGTAGAGCCCGTCCTGCGGAAAGGCGACGAGCTGCAGGTCGATATAGGGCGCGACCCGGCGCTTGACCTCGAGCAGCGCATCGACGGCGAGCAGCCGGTCGTCGCAGACATCGACATGACTGCGGATCGCGAGCAGCCCCTGCGCCACCGCCAGGTCGCAATAGGCGAGCGCGCGGGCGACGACCGCCTCCTGCGTCAGCTCCGGCTTGAGCTCGCCCCACAAGGCGATGCCCTCGAGCAGCGTGCCGGACCGGTTCATCCGCGGCAGGCCCAGCGACAGCGTCGCATCCATATGGAAATGCGGGTCGACGAAAGGCGGGCTCACGAGGCGCCCCGTGGCGTCGATCTCCTGCGGCGCTTCGGCCGCGAGCGACGGCTCAACCGCCACGATGCGCCCCGCCTCGATCCCGATATCGATCCCCGTCCGGCCGTCGGGCAGGTTGGCGCGGCGAATGATCAGGTCCATGCGATCTCGTCCTTCGTCGGGGGCTGTCGGATGCACGAAAGCGTGGGCGACGATAGCATGGGCGCCCCTAGGGCGGAGGGCGGCAGAATGGCCGAGATCGGAATCCGCAGGGCCGGTGCCGAGGACGTGGCCGCGATCCGCGCGCTCGTCCATCGCGCCTATGCCCGCTGGATCGCGGTGATCGGCGACGAGCCGCTACCGATGCGGGCCGATTACGACCGGGCCGTGCGCACCCATGCGGTCTGGCTGGCCGAGACGCCGGCGGGGCTCGCGGGGGTCATCGAACTCGCCGCCCACGCCGATCATCTCCTGATCGTCAATGTCGCGATCGAACCGGCCGCACAGGGCGCCGGGCTCGGACACCGGCTGCTGGCGCTGGCCGAAGCCCAGGCCCGTGCAGCCGGGCTCGGCGAGCTGCGCCTTTATACCAATGTCCTGATGGCTTCGAACCGCGCCCTCTATGCGCGTCTCGGCTATCGCGAGACGGGGATGGAGACGCGCGGCGCCCTGCGCATCGTTCACATGGCTAAGACGATCACCGACTGATCGCCGCTCAGGCGCGCACCTCGCCCGCGACCGGCCGGTCGAGCCCCAGCGCAGCGGCCGCTGTCGCGGCGATCGCCTCGGCGTTCAGCCCGGCCTCGGCGATCTGCCGCTCGGGCTTGTCGTGATCCTGGAAGCGGTCGGGCAGCGTCATCGGCCGGATGCGCAGCCCGGCATCGAGCAGGCCGACGCGCGCCAGATGGTGCAGCACGATCGAGCCGAAACCGCCGGCCGCCCCCTCCTCCACCGTCACCAGCGCCTCGTGCTCGCGGGCCAGCCGCTCGACGAGATCGGTATCGAGGGGTTTGGCGAAACGGGCATCGGCCACCGTCGTCGACAGCCCCATCGCCGCGAGGAGTTCGGCCGCCGCCAGGCTGTCGGCAAGCCGCGACCCGTAGGACAGGATCGCGATGGTCGTCCCCTCCCGCAGCACCCGGCCGCGGCCGAGCGGCAGCGGCGTGCCGCGCGCCGGCAGCTCGATCCCCACCCCCTCGCCCCGCGGATAGCGCAGCGCCGATGGGCGGTCGTCGAGCTGCGCCGCCGTCGCCACCATATGGGCGAGCTCCGCCTCGTCGCCGGCGGCCATCAGCACCATGCCGGGCAGGCAGCCGAGATAGGCGATGTCGAAGGCGCCAGCATGGGTGGCGCCATCGGCGCCGACGAGCCCGGCCCGGTCGATCGCCAGGCGCACCGGCAGGTTCTGGATCGCCACGTCGTGGACGACCTGGTCGTAGGCGCGCTGCAGGAAGGTCGAATAGATCGCGGCAAAGGGCTTGTAGCCCTCGCAGGCGAGGCCCGCGGCGAAGGTCACCGCATGCTGCTCGGCGATGCCGACATCGAAGCAGCGCGAGGGGAAGCGCGCCGCGAAGGCATCCAGCCCCGTGCCGCTCGGCATCGCCGCCGTCACCGCCACGATGCGCGGATCGGCCTCGGCCTCGGCGATCAGCGACTGGGCGAAAACGCTGGTGTAGCTCGGCCGGTTCGACGGCGGCTTGACCTGCTTGCCGGTGACGACGTCGAAGCGCACGACGCCGTGATACTTGTCGTCCGCCGCCTCGGCCGGGGCGTATCCCTTGCCCTTCTGCGTCACTACATGGACGAGGATCGGCCCGTCATCGGCGTCGCGGACATTCTGCAGCACCGGCAGGAGGTGATCGAGCCGGTGCCCGTCGATCGGCCCCACATAATAGAAACCCAGCTCCTCGAAGAGCGTGCCGCCGGTCACCATGCCGCGGGCATATTCCTCCGCCCGCCGCGCCGCCCGCGCCAGCGGCCGCGGGAAGCGACGCGCCACCTCGCGCGCGACATGGCGCAGCGAACGATAGGAACGCGACGAGATCAGCCGCGACAGATAGGCGCTCATCGCACCGACCGGCGGGGCGATCGACATGTCGTTGTCGTTGAGGATCACGACGAGCCGGCTGCCGAGGGCGCCGGCATTGTTCATCGCCTCATAGGCCATCCCGGCGCTCATCGCGCCGTCGCCGATCACCGCAACGACGCGCCGGTCGGTACCGTCGAGATCGCGGGCGACCGCCATGCCGAGCGCCGCCGAGATCGAGGTC
>CAYORM010000083.1:0-13340 GCA_964406375.1 uncultured Mycobacteriaceae bacterium
CGTTGACGAGGTCGACTCGATCCTGATCGACGAGGCGCGCACGCCCCTCATCATCTCGGGTGTCGCGCAGGACAGTTCGGAACTCTACCGCTCGGTCGACGCGCTGATCCCGAGGCTCGAGGCGGAAACCGACTACGAGCATGACGAGAAGACGCGTTCGGTCTCGCTGACCGAAGGCGGCCAGGAGAAGATCGAGCAGATCCTGATCGAAGCCGGGCTGCTGCAGGGCGACAACCTCTACGACATCCGCAACGTCAACGTGGTCCACCACGTCAATCAGGCGCTGCGGGCCCATGTCGTGTTCCAGCGCGACCGCGACTACATCGTCAAGGACGGCAAGGTCGTCATCATCGACGAGTTCACCGGCCGGATGATGGAGGGTCGGCGCTACTCCGAGGGCCTGCACCAGGCGCTCGAGGCCAAGGAGAAGGTCGAGATCCAGCGCGAGAACCAGACCCTCGCCTCGATCACCTTCCAGAACTATTTCCGCCTCTATCCGAAGCTGGCCGGCATGACCGGCACGGCGATGACCGAGGCGGGCGAGTTCGTCGAGATCTACAAGCTCGAGGTCGTCGAGATCCCCACCCATGTGCCGGTGGCGCGGGTCGATGAGGATGACGAGGTCTACCGGACGGTCGGCGAGAAGTACAAGGCGATCGTCGAGCTGATCCGCGACTGTGTCTCCCGCCAGCAGCCGGTGCTGGTCGGCACCGTCTCGATCGAGAAGTCCGAGACGCTGTCGGCGCTGCTGACCAAGGAGAAGATCCCGCACAACGTGCTGAACGCCCGCTTCCACGAGCAGGAGGCGTTCATCGTCGCCCAGGCAGGGCGGCCCGGTGCGGTGACGATCGCCACCAACATGGCCGGCCGCGGCACCGACATCCAGCTCGGCGGCAATGTCGAGATGCGGGTCGCGACCGAGCTCGCCGCGATCACCGATCCCGAGGAGCGTGCCCGTCGTGAGGCGGCGATCCGCGCGGAGGTCGCAGCCGCCCGCGAGGTGGTGCTGAAGGCCGGCGGTCTCTACGTCATCGGCACCGAGCGGCACGAGAGCCGGCGCATCGACAACCAGCTGCGTGGCCGCTCCGGCCGTCAGGGCGACCCCGGCCGGTCGAAATTCTTCCTGTCGCTCGAAGACGATCTGATGCGCATCTTCGCCTCGGAGCGGCTGGAGGGGATGCTGCGCCGCTTCGGCTTGAAGGAAGGCGAGGCGATCATCCATCCCTGGATCAACAAGGCACTGGAGCGGGCACAGCAGAAGGTCGAGGCGCGCAACTTCGACATCCGCAAGAACGTCGTTCGTTTCGACAACGTGATGAACGACCAGCGCAAGGTGATCTACGAGCAGCGCCGCGAGATCATGAGCGCCAAGGATGTGGCCGCGATGATCGCCGACATGCGCGCCGAGGTGATTGCCAAGATCGTCGGCGAGGCGATCCCAGAGAATTCCTATGCCGAGCAGTGGAACGTCGAGGGTCTGCACGAGGAGGTGAAGCGCATCTTCGGGCTCGACCTGCCGATCCAGGACTGGGCCAAGGAAGAGGGCATCGCCGAGAGCGAGATCGAGGAACGGGTTTCCAAGGCCGTCGAGCAGAAGATGGCCGAGAAGGAGGCGACCTACGGCGCCGACATCATGCGGGTCGCCGAGAAGAGCCTGCTCCTGCAGATCCTCGATCAGACCTGGAAGGATCACCTGCTGACGCTCGACCATCTGCGTCAGGGCATCAGCCTGCGCGCCTACGCGCAACGCGACCCGCTGCGCGAGTATCAGACAGAGGCGTTCACCCTGTTCGAAGAGATGCTCGCCCAGCTCCGCGAGAACGTGACGCGGGTGCTGAGCCATGTCGAGCTGCGCGTGACAAGGCCGGAGGATGTCGCCGTCCCGCGTCCGGCCGTCCCCCCGGTCGGCATTCGCGAGGGACGCGACGATCCCGCGGCCACCGGCCTTCCGGGCATGGCACCGCTTGCCGGCGGCGTCGCCGCCGGTGCCGTCCCGGCCCCTGCCCCCGCCGGCGAGGCGCCGAACACGGCGGCCGCCGCGCGTGCGGCGCTGGCGCTGCATCCGGAATGGGCGCAGACGCCGCGCAACGCCCCCTGCCCCTGCGGCTCCGGCAAGAAGTTCAAGCACTGCCACGGCGCCGTGGCCTGAGCGAGCCGACCGTTGCCCGTCGCCGCGGCCGCTGAGGCCGCGGCCGTCCGTCGGAAGGGGTCAGCCGGCCGCCGCGAGGAGCGACGCACTTTCCTCGCGGGCGATCCGCTCGGCGACGAGATGCTGCAGTTGCCACAGATGGCTGTCATGGACACCGAGGGCCGCGAAGGCGGCGACGGTCCGGTGCAGATATTCCGCACAGGAGCCGATATGGCCGCAGGCGGTCGCCAGCGCCTCCACCGTCTGCTCGAGTGACGGACGCACATAGATCGGATGACCGCGCTCCGCGACAAAAGCGAGCGCGCGGCGCGGCCGGCCGCCGATCGGCACGCTCACCCAGCGCGGTACATTCGCCGCCGGTTTCAGCACCATCTCGCGGCGCAGCAGCCCGTGCAGCACGGCATCGCGATCGGCCGCAGGGATGCGCTGGACCACGCCGCGGCAGGCCCCGCCGCGGTCGAGCGCCATCATCAAGCCCGGCCGGTCCGGCGTGCCGCGGAAGTGATCGAGCCGCAGGCAGAAGCGCCGGTGCCAGCCACGCAGCGTCGCCGGCTCCTGCGCATCGGGCGCGAAGGTCGGCTTCCACAAGAGCGAGCCATAGACGAAGAGCCAGAGATCACCGCCGTCATGCTCCGCCATCAGCGCGGCGGTGATGGCGCGGTAATCCTCATCGTCGAGATAGGCGAGACCGGCCGGCGGCGCCGAGGGGTGCGGCACGACGCGATGGGTACGGGCGACAAGCTCGCCCGTCAGGCTCAGGGTGCGGGAAGGTGGCAGAACAGGCACGGCCCCATCATCGGTCGCACCAATCGCCAGGGCAAGCGCCGCCATGCCGCGTCGCAGCATGACGGCATCCGCCGCTCAGTCGACGCTCCAGACCTTCTCGCTGGACCAGGGCGGGAAGACGACGCGCTCGCCGCGGTCGAGCGCGTCGATGCGCGCCATCTCCTCGGCGGTCAGTGCGAAGTCGAACACGTCGAGATTGGCCTTGCGATTCTCCGACGACCCCGCCTTCGGAATCGCGGCGACCCGGCCCTGCTGCACCAGCCAGCGCAGCGCCACCTGGGCGGCCGTCTTGCCATGCGCCCGCCCGATCGCCACCAGCGTCTCATCCTCCGCAACGAGGCCGCGGGCGAGCGGCGTGTAGGCGGTCAGAAAGCCGTCATTATGCGCGATCGCATCCCGGAGCGTCCGCTGCGCGAGGAAAGGGTGGCACTCGACCTGGATGCAGGAGATGTCGCGGCCGGCATGGGCGATCGCCTGGCGCAGCTGGCGCGGCGAGAAATTGCTGACACCGACCAGCCGGGCGCGGCCGGCCTGCTTGTAGGAGAGCAGCGTGTCGAGCGCCGGCTCGATCGGCTTGCCCGGCTCGGGCCAGTGGATCAGCAGCAGATCGACATAGTCGAGCCCGAGGTCGCGCAACGAGCGCTCCACCGAGGCGGCGAACGCGTCCGGAGCGAGGTCGGTGTACCAGACCTTGCTGGTGACGAAGACCTCGTCACGCGGCAACCCGGCGCGGCGCAGCCCTTCGCCCACGGCCGCCTCATTGCCGTAGCGCGCCGCGGTGTCGATATGGCGATAGCCGATCGCCAGCGCATCGGCCACGGCGGCGGCACAGGCCTCGTCCTTCAATGGCCAGGTACCGAAGCCGATCGCCGGAACGTCGACGCCGCCTGCACGAATGGTGATCATCAGCTCGTCCCCCCTGCTGACCGCGTCGCCGGATCGCAACGCGTCCTCGCCTCGGAAGCGCTGCCTCAGGCCAGCGCCTGCCCCATCGCGAGGTACTTCTCCCGCCGCCGGGCGCGCAGCGCCGCACCGTCGGTGCCGATCAGCCCGGACAGCGCCTTCTCGATCGCATTGCCGACCGCATCGATCGCCTGGTCGGGGAAGCGGTGCGCGCCGCCGATTGGTTCCTCGATCACCTGATCGACGACGCCGAGCTGATGCAGATCCGCCGCGGTCAGCCGCAGCGCGGCGGCGGCCTCGGCGCTGTTGGCGGCGCTGCGCCACAGGATCGAGGCACAGCCCTCGGGCGAGATGACCGAATAGATCGAGTGCTCGAGCATCATCACATGGTCGCCGGCGGCGATCGCGATCGCCCCGCCGGAGCCGCCCTCACCGATGATCACCGAGACGACCGGCACCTGCAGCCCCAGGCAGACATCGATCGACCGGGCGATCGCCTCGGCCTGTCCGCGTTCCTCGGAGGCGACGCCGGGATAGGCGCCGGCGGTGTCGACCAGGGTCAGGACAGGCAGGCGGAACCGGTCAGCCAGCAGCATCAGCCGCTGCGCCTTGCGGTAGCCCTCGGGCTTGGCCATCCCGAAATTGTGCCGGATGCGGCTCTCGGTGTCGTGTCCCTTCTCCTGACCGAGCACCACGACCGACCGGCCGCGAAACCGGCCCAGGCCACCGATGATCGCCCGATCCTCGGCGAAGAGGCGGTCGCCGGCGAGCGGCTGCCAGTCGTCGATCAGCGCGGAGACGTAATCGAGCGCATGCGGCCGGTTCGGGTGACGGGCCACCTGCACCTTCTGCGCCGGCGTCAGCTTGCCGTAGGTGTCGCGAAGCTGCTTCTCGACCTTGCCGTGCAGCTTGGAGACTTCTTCGGCGATGTTGAGATCGTCGACGTCGGTGAGGTGCCGGAGCTCCTCGATCTTGCCTTCCAGCTCGGCGATCGGCTTCTCGAATTCCAGAAAGGTCTTCATCAGCGGCGCGTTCGGTGGGCGGGCGGTGGCGGCTCGGACCGGCGGCCGGTTGGCTCCGGGGCGCCCCCCTCTAGCACAGGGGGGCCGCGCTTGTGACCGAAAACTCGGCCGGTGCGGTCCGGATCCGGGCCGGGCGCAGCAGCAACGGCCGCGGCAGCCGCGCAAGGGTACCCGGGATCGTCTCCCGGAACAGCAGCCGATGGGGCTGTTCGTCCGGCATCACGAATCCGAGCGGCGCCGCGGGCGCGAAGCCGAAACGGCTGTAATAGTCGAGATCCCCGACCAGAAGGACGAGCCCATGGCCGCCGGCGGCAGCCTGCCTCAGACTGTGATGCATCAGCGCCCGGCCGACGCCGGCGCCGCGCAGTTCCGGTCGCACGGCGAGCGGACCGAGCAGCAGGGCGGGCGCTTCGGTCGCACCCTCCGGCGTCTCCAGCCGGATCGGCCAGTAGCGGATGGTGCCGTACAGCCGCCCGCCGGGGGTCGGATCGAGCGGGTCGCGGACGACGAAGCCGAGATCGGCCACCGGCGGCACGCCGTCACGATAGCGATAGGAGATCTTGGTCTGGCGGCCGGGTCCGAAGGCGAGGTCGAGCAGGATCTCGATGGCGTCGGCGTCTTCAGGCCGCTCGGCGGTGGGCGTATACACGGGTCGGTATCCGGGGTGGGGGCGTCACGGTGCGGCGCGAGGCGCGGCCCGGTCGCCCCTCTCGACCCGGCTCAGGACCGGACGGGCGCCCGAAGGCCTCCGCGGCCGCGCGAGGAAGGCGGCGAGGTGGGTCGTCGTCGTCGGAGTCGGATGGCAGGAGCCCGGTCCATGATCGCTCGTCTCGTGACCGGCGCAGTGGAACGGCATCGCGCCTCCGCTGTCAATGCGGCGTTCGATGCGACCGGCATGCAATCGTCGCGGCGGCGGGTTGTCCCCGCGGGCAGCCGGGCCGTCAGCCGAGGCGCCGCGCCGGCCTGGCACGGTCGAGGACCGGCGATCCTTCCCCGCCCGTGCTGCCGTCCTCGGGCGGCCGGGCCAGCGGATGCGCCGCCTCGATCAGGCGCCGGCGCCCGGCCCCGGCGACATGAGTATAGATCTCGGTCGTTGCGATATCCGCATGGCCGAGCATCGTCTGCACCGCGCGCAGATCGGCACCATGGTCAAGGAGATGCGTCGCGAAGGCATGACGCAGCACATGCGGGCTGATCCGGGCCGGATCCAGCCCGGCCTCGACCGCGAGCGCCTTCAGCAGCTGCCCGACACGCTGGCGCGTGAGGCAGCCGCCACGGGCGGTGCGCGAGGGGAAGAGAAAGCGGGCCTGCCGCGCCTCCTGGCCGCGCACCATGAAGGCACGGCGATAGGGCAGCCAGGCGACGAGCGCATCGCGGGCGGGTTCGGAAAGGGGCACCAGCCGGTCCTTGCCGCCCTTGCCGCGCACCAGGATCCAACGTCCCTCGCGGTCGAGCGCCGCAAGCGGCAGGCCGACCAGTTCGGAGACCCGCA
Organism: uncultured Mycobacteriaceae bacterium; assembly: GCA_964406375.1. GTDB lineage: Bacteria > Pseudomonadota > Alphaproteobacteria > DSM-16000 > Inquilinaceae > CAYORM01. Next base: position 6,353 of record CAYORM010000083.1, read on the forward strand.
GCCCCGTCGCGTAGAGAGTCTCGAGCAGCGCCAGCATGCGGTGCCCGGCCGCCATCCGTGCGGGATCGCGGGCATGCGCCGCAGCCACGTCGATCAGCGCGGCGACCTCCGCCTCGCTGAGCAGCTTCGGCAGCGGCCGTCCGAGGCGCGGCGAATCGATCGCGGCCGTCGGGTCGTCGGCCCGCAGCCCTTCGGATACCAAGAAGCGGTGGAACTGGCGCAACGCCGAGAGGCGGCGCCCGGCCGTGCGGGCGGCGGTCACGCCGCCACGCGCCCCGCGGCGGCGGGCGAGCGCCTCGAGATAGGCGCGGAGATCGTCGGTTCCCGCCCCGTCCACCGCGATGCCGCGCTCTGCGAGCCACCCGCCGAGATCGGCGAGGTCGCGGCGATAGGCCTCAAGCGTATTGGCGGCGGCGCCGCGTTCGGCCGCCATCATGTCGAGGAAGCGCTCGACGGCGGGGGGTGGGGCCTGGCGCAGCGCCGGCGGGCGCCCGCGCCGTACGGCGCGCTCTGCTGCCGGCCGGTCAGTTGAAGCGGTCGTTTGGGATCACCCTTTCGATGACCGCCCGCTCCGGCTGCAGATCAACCACGGCGAGCACCGCCGCACCGCCCACCAGAACGAGCAGGATCAGGATCAGGAGGATGCGTCCGAGGCCGCGCTGCGACGGCTGCGGCTGCGCGAACATCGAACGGCGGGATCGGCGACGCACCAGGCTCTTTCCCCGAATCGAGCCGCCGCGTGACGCGGCGGCGCAGAGCGGTCTCGGCACTGCCGACACCGCTGGTCTGTGCTATGGCTGCGATATGTCGATCTTATGGTGTCCCATCCGCTCCGGCAATGCGCGCCGGCGCCGCCTCGCCGGCGGCCGGCCGGGTGATCGTCCATGACCGAGGCCGAGACGATGGAGCCTCCGCCGGACGGCGGGGGGCTGTCACGCACCGTCGTGCTCGTCGGTCTGATGGGCGCAGGCAAGACCGCCGTCGGCCGCCGGCTCGCCGCGCGGCTGGGCGTCGCCTTCGCCGATGCCGACCAGGCGATCGAGGAAGCCGCGGGCTGCACGATCGAGGAGATCTTCCAGCGCTATGGTGAGGCCGCCTTTCGCGATGTCGAGCGGCGCGTGATCGCCCGGCTGCTGCAGGACCCGCCGCACGTCCTGTCGACCGGCGGCGGCGCCTTCATGGATGGCGAGACCCGCGCGGCCATCCGGGCACGGGCGGTATCGCTGTGGCTGAAGGCCGACCTCGACGTGCTGGTCGCCCGCACCGCGCGGCGCGGCAATCGGCCGCTCCTCAAGCAGGGCGATCCGCGCGCGGTGCTGGAGCGGCTGATGGCCCTGCGCCATCCGGTCTATGCAGAGGCCGATCTGATGGTCGAGAGCCGCGAGGGGCCGGTGGAGGAGACGGTGGACCGGGTGCTGGAGGCGCTCGCCCCCTTCCGGCAGGTCGCGGCCACGGGCGCGGGTGCCGCTGGCGGGAAGGAAGACGGGGCATGATGGAGACGGTGACGGTCGGGCTGGGCCAGCGCAGCTATCCGATCGCGATCGGACGCGGGCTGCTGGACGAGGCCGGCACCCGGATCGCGGCCCTCGGCTTCCGGCGGGTGGTGGCGATCGCCGACGCCGCCGTCGCCGCGCGGCACGAAGGCCGGCTGATGGCCGCGCTCGAAGGCGCCGGGCTGCGTGCCTCACTGCTGACCGTGCCCTCCGGCGAAGCGAGCAAGGCGATGCCGGTGCTCGCCGGGCTTGTCGAGCAGATCCTCGATCTCGGCATCGACCGGCGGACTGGCATCATCGCCTTCGGCGGCGGCGTCATCGGCGATCTCGCGGGGTTCGCGGCGGCGGTGACCCTGCGCGGGCTGGACTTCGTGCAGATCCCGACCACGCTGCTCGCCCAGGTCGACAGTTCGGTGGGCGGCAAGACCGGCGTGAACGCCCGGCAGGGCAAGAACCTGATCGGCGCCTTCCATCAGCCGCGCCTGGTGATCGCCGATCTCGGCCTGCTCGACACGCTGCCGCCGCGCGAGCTCCGCGCCGGCTATGCCGAGGTGGTGAAGTACGGCGCGCTGGGCGATGCCGCATTCTTCGACTGGCTCGAAGCGAACGGCGCCGCGCTCCTGTCCGGCGACGATGCGGCCCGGCGCCATGCGGTCGCGCGCTGCTGCGCGATGAAGGCCGAGATCGTCGGCGAGGATGAGCGCGAGGCCGGGCGCCGTGCCCTGCTCAATCTCGGCCACACCTTCGGCCATGCCCTCGAGGCCGAGACCGGCTTCGGGGCGGAGCTGCTGCATGGCGAGGCCGTGGCGATCGGCATGGTAATGGCCTTCGAGACCTCCGTCCGACTCGGCCTCTGCCCCGCGGCGGATCGCGACCGGCTGGTGGCCCATCTCACCGCGACCGGCCTGCCCGTCCGCCCCGACCCGGCGCGCCGCTGGGACCCGGACGTGCTGCTCGGCCATATGGCGAAGGACAAGAAGGTGCGCGACGGCCGCATGGTCTTCGTGCTGGTCCGCGGCCTCGGCTCCGCCTTCGTCGCCGACGACGTCCCGACAGACCTGGTCAGGTCGGTCCTGGCCGCCGCCCTCTGAAGGCGGGAGCGATGCAGGATCTGGACCTGATTCTCGGCGGGCTCGCGATCCTGCTGCTGCTGGTGCTGTCGGCATTCTTCTCGGGCTCGGAGACGGCGATGACCGCGGCGAGCCGGGCGCGGATGTACCAGCTCGAATCGGAGGGCGACCCGCGCGCGGCACGGGTGAACCGGCTGCGCCGGAAGAAGGAAAGGCTGATCGGCGCGCTGCTGCTCGGCAACACGCTGGTCAACATCCTCGCCTCCTCGCTGGCGACCGGCCTGCTCATCGCGCTGCTCGGGACGAATGCGATCGCCGTCGCGACACTGGCGATTACGATCCTGGTGCTGATCTTCGCGGAGGTGCTGCCGAAGACCTACGCGCTCAACCATCCCGACCGGATCGCCCTTGCGGTCTCCGGCGCCTTGCGGCCGCTGGTGGTGGCGCTCGGTCCGATCGTCGGCGCGATCAACTGGCTCGTCGCGCGGATCCTCCGCCTGATGGGTGCGGACATCACGGCCGTCGGGATCACCACCGACACCGAAGAACTGCGCGGCGCCATCGAGCTGCATCGCGGCACCGACAGCGAGATCGCCGAGGAGCGGCGGATGCTGCGCTCGATCCTCGATCTCGCCGAGGTCACCGTGTCGGAGATCATGGTACATCGCCGCACCGTCGAGACCATCGACCTCGATCTCGGCGCCGAGGCGGTGGTCGCCGCGATCCTCACCAGCCGCCACACGCGACTGCCGCTCTGGCAGGGCACGCCGGACAACATCGTCGGCGTGCTGCATGCCAAGGATATTTTGCGGGCGCTTTCGGCCGCGGGGGGCGACCCCTCGAAGCTGGACATCGCGCGGATCGCCGGCCGGCCCTGGTTCATCCCCGACACGACGAGCCTTCTCGATCAGCTCCACGCCTTCCGCCTGCGGCGCGAGCATTTCGCGATCGTGGTCGATGAATATGGCGACCTGAAAGGCGTCGTGACGCTGGAGGACATCCTCGAGGAGATCGTCGGCGACATCGATGACGAGCATGACGTGCCGGTCGCGGGGGTACGCCCGCAGGCCAATGGCTCCTTCGTCGTCGATGGGACGGTGACGATCCGCGACCTGAACCGGCGCTTCGACTGGCGGCTGCCGGACGACCAGGCCTCGACGATTGCCGGGCTGGTGCTACACGAGGCGCGGCGCATCCCCGAGGTCGGGCAGGTCTTTACCTTCCACGGTTTCCGCTTCGAGATCCTACGGCGCCAGCGGAACCGGATCGCCCTTCTGCGCGTCACCCCGCCACCGCGCACCGAGGAGACCGGCTGACGGGGCATCAATCGGCGCGGGCAGCAGGACCACTCAGGCGGCGGTGCGGCGCCCGTTCGCCACGCGCCCGCCCGGCAGTCTCCCCTCGCGGAAATAGTCGAGGATCGCCACCCGAATGGCGGCGGTCAGCGTCGATTCGCGCCGATGGGCTTCGACCGAGGAGCAGAAGTCACGGAGACTCAGCTTCTCCAGTCGGCAGATCTCGTCGAGTGCGGTCCACATCTTGTGTTCCAACCTGACACTGGTGCGCCGTCCCCCGACCACGACGTTTCGGTTGAGAAGCGTACTCGGGATCGATCCGCTCAAGCTACGAACGACCACCCTTTATCTCCCGTTTCAGATGAGAAGTTGCCTGCCCTTATCGTTTTGTCTGAAAGAAGCGCCCTGCCCCGTTCCGGGCCGGACCGGCACGACGCGTCCACTCACGCGCCCTTGCGCTATCCGGCCTCTCCCGATGCCGCCCGCCCCCGCCGAGCCGCGAATTCCTCGGGCGTCAGGGCCGAAACACTGAGCGCGTGCACCGGACCGGCGAGCTCTTCCGCCAGCAACCCATGGATCACCCGATGGCGGGCGATCTTCGATTTTCCCATAAATGTAGAGGAAACGATGGCTATCGAAAAGTGGCTCTCGCCGCCCTCACGTGCACCTGCGTGACCGGCATGGCGGGCGCTGTCATCGACGATCTCCAGCCGTTCGGGAGAAAGCGCCGCCTCCAGCTTGCGACGAATAACCTCCGCAACCCGCATCCCCGACGTCCATGCCCTCTCCGTTATATCCCAGGAGTGGCATTGCACCGCATCCGATGCAAGCCCTGGATGATTGAGGCCGGGGCGGCACGGCCGGCGCGCCGGCAGGACCGGTGGTCGCGACGCCCGTCGCAGAGACGGGAGGTGGGCGACGCCCGCTTTCGTTGCGGCCGGTTCCGTGCCACTTTCGCCCCCCCTTCCCGCGGCCGCCCCGGCGCACAGCCCCGGCTCCGTCGCCGCCCTGTCCGGACCGCGCCCCGTCGTGTCGACCGCCACCGAACGCCGCGCCCATCTGCTGCTGATCGCCGTGATCCTGCTCTGGGGGCTGAACTGGCCGATCATGAAGATCGGGCTGCAGCACATCGGCCCCCTGACCTTCGTCGCCGCCCGGATGGGGCTCGGCCTGATCTGCATGGTGGGGCTGCTGGCGGCGCTCGGCCGGCTGCACCTGCCGACGCGGCGCGACTGGCCGGTCGTGCTGGTGGTGGGTTCACTGCACACCGGCATCTACACGCTGATGATCAACATCGCGCTCCAGCATGTCGATGCCGGACGGTCGGCGATCCTCAGCTACACGACGCCGCTCTGGGTAGTGCCGGCGGCGATGCTGCTGTTCGGCGAGCGGCTGACCGCGGGCCGCGCCGTGGGACTGGCCGTGGGCCTCGCCGGCGTGCTCGTCCTGTTCGGCCCCGGCGAGGTCGACTGGACAGATCGCGACGCGCTGATCGGCAACGGGCTCCTGCTGCTGGCCGCCCTGATTTGGGCCGGCCAGATCCTGTTCGTGCGCAATCACCGCTGGGACAGCCCGCCGATGGAGCTGGCCCCCTGGCAATTCATGATCCCGATCCTCGCCTTCACGCCGCTTGCGCTGATCTTCGAGGGCGACCGGGTGATCGAGTGGAACGCCACCCTCGCTGCGGTGCTGATCTACAACGGCCCGATCGCCACCGCCTTCTGCTTCGTCGCCTCGATCCAGGTGAACCGGGCGCTGCCGGCCATCACCACCTCACTCGGCCTGCTCGGGGTGCCGGCGACCGGCCTGATCTCGGCCTGGCCGCTGCTCGGCGAGACGATCGGCCTGTGGCGCGGCATCGGCCTCGTGCTGATCCTGACAGGGGTGGCGACGGTCGTTCTCTCCGACCGCCGCGGCCGCGCGCCGGCCGCTTGAAAGCCCGATACCCGCCGACCATACTCGGACCATGTCCTTCGCGCGTGGATATCGGCGGTCGGCGAGTTTCGCCGAGCCTCCCCCCGTCACCCGTCCCTGCGACCACCCCGGCTGCACGGAAGGCGGCGTTCATCGTGCGCCCAAATCGCGCGCGCTCAACGAATACTGGTGGTTCTGTCTCGACCACGTCCGCGAATACAACAAGTCCTGGAACTTCTATGCCGGCATGACGCCGGAGGAGATCGAGCGCCAGGCGCGCGCCGACACGGTCTGGAATCGGCCGACCTGGCGGCTCGGCGCGTGGCACGCCGACAAGCGCCTGCGCGAGCGGGTCTGGCAGACCTTCGGCCCCGGTGGTGGCCCCGGGGGAGCGGACGATCCCTTCGATCTGCGCCGGCGCCGCGGCGCCGAGGACCGCGCCGGCGAGGCACGCCAGAACCGCCGGCGCGGCGATCCGGAGTTCGAGTGGGCCTGCGACACTTTGGGTCTCAGCGAGCCCTTCGACCTCGCGCAGCTGAAGGTCACCTATAAAGCGCTTGTCAAACGCCATCACCCCGACGCCAATGGCGGCAGCCGCGAGGCCGAGGAGAAGCTCAAGACCGTCAACCACGCCTATGCCGTGCTGAGGGCGCGGCTCCCGGCTTGACGGTCCCCGGCGCCGCGCGCCGCGTGCGGACCCGACCGCCGTGCGCCACCGCCGTCCTGCCACGTTCTCTCCGATGCCGCCCGATCATCCCCTCACCTCCACACCGACCGCTCCGGACGTGCCCATGATGACCGCCACTCACAGCCCGAGGCTGCCCGACACCCGCGTCTCCGTCAGGGAGGTGTTCGGCCTCGACAGTGACATGGAGGTGCCGGCCTTCTCCGAGCCGGTCGAACACGTGCCGGATCGCGACGAGGCCTATCGCTTCGACCGTGAGACCACCATGGCGATCCTGGCGGGCTTTGCCTACAACCGCCGGGTGATGATCCAGGGCTATCACGGGACCGGCAAGTCGACCCATATCGAGCAGGTCGCGGCCCGGCTGAACTGGCCCTGCGTGCGCGTCAATCTCGACAGCCACATCAGCCGCATCGATCTCGTCGGCAAGGACGCGATCGTGCTGCGCGACGACAAGCAGGTGACCGAGTATCGGGAGGGCCTGCTGCCCTGGGCGCTGCAGAATCCCTGCGCGATCGTCTTCGACGAGTA
>CAYORM010000084.1:0-13335 GCA_964406375.1 uncultured Mycobacteriaceae bacterium
GGCGTGTTGACGAAGAAGTTGGGCCGCATGTGCTCACGCGGCTCCTCGCGAGTCAGCTCCGTCAGGTACTCGGTCAGCTCGGCCTTGGTGTTGCGCCAGGTGAAATAGCTGTAGGACTGGGTGAAGCCGACCTTGGCGAGCCGCATCATCATCTTTGGCCGGGTGAAGGCTTCGGCCAGGAAGACCGCTTCCGGATGCCGCTCCTGAACCTCCCGGATCATCCATTCCCAGAAGGGGAGGGGCTTGGTGTGCGGGTTGTCGACCCGGAAGGTCTTCACGCCATGGCCGATCCAGAACAGCACGATGTCGCGCAGCGCCAGCCACAGCGAGGGCAGGGCCTCCTTGCGATAGAAGGAGACGTTGACGATGTCCTCGTACTTCTTCGGCGGGTTCTCCGCGTACCGGATCGATCCGTCCTCGCGCCAGTCGAACCAGCCGGGATGGGCGCGGATCCACGGATGGTCGGGTGAGCACTGGATCGCGAAGTCGATGGCGATCTCGATCCCGTGTTCATGCGCCGCCTCCACCATCCGGCGGAAATCGTCGAAATCTCCTAGCGCCGGATGCAGCGCGTCATGGCCGCCGGCCTCGCTGCCGATGGCATAGGGTGAGCCGGGATCATCGGGTCCGGCGGTCAGCGTGTTGTTGCGGCCCTTGCGGTTGGTGCGGCCGATCGGGTGGATCGGCGGGAAATAGAGCACGTCGAACCCCATGTCCCGGACATAGGGCAGCTTGCGGATGACGTCGTCGAAGGTTCCGTGGCGGCGCGGATCGTCGCTCTGCGAGCGCGGGAAGAGCTCGTACCAGCTCGCGAAGGCGGCGGCCGTCCGGTCGACGATGACCTCGAGTTCACGCTCATAGCGGGACACCTCGGCGCGCAGGCCGGCGCGCCGGACCAGCGTCGCCGTTTCGTCCGCCAGCAGCCGTGCCAGCCGGAAACCGTCATCCTCCGGCTGCGCCTCCATCTCGGCGAGCAGCCGGTCGAGTGCCGCGCGATCCGCCGGTGAGACTCCGCCCCCGGCCGCAACGCGATGCAGCAGGGTGATGCCCTCGCGCAGGTCGAGCCCGATCGCCAGGCCGGCGCCGTGCTTCTTGGCGACCTCGGCCCGCCAGCTCTCGAACGGGTCGCGCCAAGCCTCGACCGTGTAGAGGTAGCGGGTATTGCGGGTCAGCGGCAGCCGCCCCGCCCAGCGGTCATTGTCGACGAAGGTCATCGGCGCCGATGACCAGCCCGTCTCATCTGTCGTGCGGTAGAGGATGCGTGCGGCGATCTTGTCATGGCCGTCACAGAAGATGTCGGCTTCGACCGTCAGCACGTCGCCGACGACACGCTTGATCGGGAAGCGGCCGCCATCGAGCTCCGGCGTCACCTTCTCGATCGCCACCCGGTTGGCGGCGAGCGCCGTCAGCCGGGCCTCGGACATGCGGCGGCTGGCGGCGGTGGGGCGGGCAGGGGGGTGCGACCGCACGGCATGGGCGACGAACAGCCTCGTCCCGTTCGGCCCCAGCGTCACCGGCAGGTCGGGGCGGAAGATGCTCGGCGGGTTGGCCGGGGTGATGTCGGCGAACTCGGCAAAGCGACCGCCCGCCGCGGTCAGCGCCTGGCCGAGCGCGACGCCGTCGCTCCGTCCGGCATCGGTGTTGACGACCAGCAGCGAGCCCGCGGTGGCGACGGCCGGCGCCTCCCGGTCGAGCCGCAGCAGCGCTTGCACCCGGCCATGCGGCGCCGTGACCGCGCGCTGCGGCCCCGGTACGGCGAGCGCCGCGGCATAAGCCTTGGTTGCATTGGCCGCCGCGATGAAATCGGTGAGGTCGATGAGCGGGCTGCGGGTCTCCTCCTCCCACTGCTCCGGCCGGCTCATGCGCGGGTCGAGCGGGGTCCGCGCCGCGTATTCGAAGCCCATCGGCATCAGGATGCCGCAGCCGACCGCGGTCATGGCGAGGTAGCGGGCGCGGTAGGTTCGGGCGATCGCCTCCGGCTCGTTCAGTCGCGCACGTACGGCGAGCCGGCCGGTATTGTGATCCTCGGGGAACGAGACGGTCGGGGCGACGCGGCGCAGCTGTTCGTACTGCTCGAGGAACCACCGGTCGCGCAGGTTCCACCAGCAGGCGCTGTCGAAGATCAGATCGAAGCCGCACCCCTCCAGCGCCAGCACCTGCTCGAACGGGCAGCCCAGCGCGGCCGCCAGGAAGATCGCGCCGGGATGGTCGGCGCGCAGCCGGTCGATCAGCGATTGCCAGAAGGCAGGCGGCACCTTGTAGGCGGTGCTGCAGCGAAAGCCGGCGATCCCCAGATCGAGATAGTGCCGCGCCAGCCCCGTGAAATAATCGAGCTTCTCCGGCCAGCTCGCGGGATCACCGAAATCAATCTCGGCGAGATCCTCCATGAAGCGCGGGTGATGGGGATCGCCGGGATCGGCCACGGCGGGTGCCGCGAGGCTGCCATCGGCCCGCCGGCGGAACCAGTGCGGCCGCTCCGCAACCAGCCGGCCGTCCCGGGCGGCATGGGGCAGGATGAGATCGGTGAGGACGGGCAGGCCGACTTGCCGGGCTTCTTCGATCAGCCGTCCGGCGAGCTGGGATGCCGGCAGCAGGGAATCGCCCCGCACCGCCGGATGAAGCTCGAAGGGATCGGCGATGGCGTAGAGGCTGCCCGATGCCCCCGGTGCGAAGAAGGCATTGACGTAGAGGTGGTCAAAACCCATCGACCGCACGCGGCTGAAATGGTCGGGCCATGCCGCGATGGGACCCGCCACGAGCGGATGGAGGTTGTAGATGCGGGGGGCGCCGGCCGTGGCGGACATCAGGCGTCGATGCCGGCCTGCGGCGGACGGGCGGCAAAGGAGCGCGAACCGTTCGGGCCGCTAGGCGGGGAGCCATGGAAGGCTTGGGCCAGCGCTTCGGCGCTCTGTCGCATCCTGCGTCCCCGAACAGGTGACGGGAGGTCTCGCGCGTCCGCGCCTTGTCGGCCGCGGAACACTGCTCGTCGCGCGGTCCGGGCACGCCCGGCATCGCAGCAGATACAACCAGACCTGCCTGTCCTTGTTCCCTCAGGCGGGGCGTCACGGGGCGTCCGCACACGGCGAGAGGGCGGTGGCGACCCGGCCGGGTGCGCGCCGCCGAGCCGGCGCGAGCCTAGCCCGAGCCCCGCGCGAGACGGGCGAAGAGCGCGACGAAAACGAGCAGCACCGCCAGCAGGCCGAGCGAGAACGGCAGCGAGGAGACCTGCGCCACCAGCCCGATTACCGGCGGCCCCGCGAGCATGCCGAGATAGCCGATCGTCACCACGGCGGAGACGGCGGTACTCGACGGCATGTCCGGCAGACGTCCCGCCGCGCTGATGAGGATCGGCGCGATGTTGGCACAGCCCAATCCGACGAGAAGGAAGCCGAGCAGCGCCGCCGTGCCCGAGGCGGTGCTCACGGCGAGAACGAAACCGGCGGCGGCAACGAGCGCGCCGAGACACACGAGGGTCGTCGCGCCGATGCGGGCATTGATCCGGTCGCCGGTCAGCCGGACGGCGGCCATCGCGATTGAGAAGGCGGCAAAACCCAACCCCGCCCCGGCCTCGTCGAACCCGCGCAGTTCCTGCAGGAAGACGGCGCTCCAGTCGAGCACCGCGCCTTCGGCCAGGAAGACGATCAGCGTCAGCACCCCGATGCCGAGCGCCCTGCCGCGCGGATAGGCGAGCTTCGGGGGGACGCCGCCGGTCTCGAGCGCGGCAGGCAGCAGACCGCGCACACGCCAAGCCACGAGCACCAGGATCGCGGCACCGATCACGGCGGCGGCAAGCGTGACATTCACCCCTGCCGCCAAGAGGAGGCTCATGCCCGCCGCGCCCGACAGGCCGCCGACGCTGAACAGGCCGTGGAACCAGGACATCACCGGGCGCCTGACCAGCCTCTCCACGGCGACTCCCTGGCCGTTCATAGCCACGTCCATCGAGCCGGCCGACGCCCCGAGCAGGAAGAGGAGGATGGCGAGGATGGCAGGCGAGGGGGCGAGGGTGAGGAGCGGCAACGTCGGGCCGAGCACTGCGCCGCTGGCGGCGATGACGATCCGGGTGCCGACGCGCGCGGCGATGATGCCGGCGAGCGGCATCGCGACCAGCGCGCCGACGCCGATCGCGAGGAGGACGAGGCCGAGCCCGGCCTCGTCGAGGCCGAGCCGGGCCTTGGCGAAGGGCACCATCGGCGCCCAGCTCGCCAGTGCGAGCCCGCAGACAAGGAAGACGATACTGGTGGACAGCCAAGCGCTGTGCTGGCCGGCGGTTTCGGAACGGGGACGGGTCAAGGCGCGGACATCCGGCGCGGAAGAAAGAGGTCTCCTAGCAGATTCCGCGCCCGCCGCCGACTCCCGGCAGCCGCCGCCGGTACGGCTCAGCCGATGATGGCGGGGCGCAGGAAGCGCGGCACGAAGCGGCGCAGCCGTCGCTTCAGCGCATTGCGCAGCCGCGACCGGCTTTCCGGATCGAGCAGCTCATGATCCGCGAGCGCCTCCTCGATCGCTCCATACTCCGGCGGGTCGAAGGGGCGCAGCGTCCGGCCGGCGCCACGCAAGGCCTCGATCGCTCCGATCAGCGAGCCGTCATGGCGCTGCACTGCCTCCTGGAAGACGGCGACGGGGACGCCGAGATGCTCGGCCAGGAGATCGTCCCGCACGCAGCTGATGGCGGCGGCGAGGCGCTGCGCTTCCGGATCGCCCGCATGCGCCTCGACGGCTAGGTCGCATTCGGTGTCGAAGCCCATCGAGCGGTTGTTGAGGTTGGAGGAGCCGACCCTGAGGAAAGTCCCGTCGACCACCGTGACCTTGGCGTGGACATAGATCGGCTGCCCGCCCTCGGTCACCGGATAGTAGATCCGGAACCGTCCCGCATGGTCCGCCTGCCGCACCAGGGCGAGGAAGCGGGCCCGCGCCGTTCCCATCGTCGCTTCCTCGAGCCAGCCGTCGCAGCTCAGGGGGTTCACCACCACGATCTCGGGCGGGTCGGGCTCGCGCAGCCGCGCCTCGATCGCCTCGGCGATGCGGCGTGAAGCGAAGTACTGGCTCTCCAGATAGATCGAGCGGCGGGCGGAGCGGATCGCCGCCAGGTAGAGTGCCTCGACCTCCCGGAGCTCCGGGTGACCGCCGTGATCGGCCGCGGTGCGCGCGATGCCAACCGGTGCACCCTGCAGCACCGGCTCGAGGCCGGCAGGCCAGAGCGGCGGGCGCGGCGGTGCCGGCTCGAGCCGCTCACCGGTCGCGCAGAACCAGCGTTCGCGGGCGAGATCGCCGAGGGCGCGGGCGACCGGTCCCGAGACGGCGGTCGTCGCATCATGCCAGGGGCCGTAGCGCCGGCGGGTGGTGGGATACCGTCGTCGGGGATCGTCGTCGCGATGATGGCGCGTGTCCCAGCGCCCGGCCGTGATGTCGATGCCGCCGCAGAAGGCGAGGGCGTCATCGATCACCACGATCTTCTGGTGATGGGCGGCGGCGACCGGGTGATGGGCATCGAGCCGATAGCTGATGCGCTGATCGGTCAGCCAGTCGAGCAGGAAGAACGGGGTGGAACCGCGGCCGAATGCCTGCAGCGCGCCGAGATCCCATTTAAGGACCTTGATGCGCAGCTCGGGCCGGCGCCGGATCACCGCATTGAGGAAGCGGCCCAGCCGGTCCGGGATCGGGCCCCGCGGCGCGTCGGGCTCGAGCCGCAGCCGCGTGTCGAAATCCCAGCCGATCATCAGCACTGAATGGCGGGCTTCGAGGATCGCCGCCTTGACCGCGGCAAAATACGCGGCTGCGTCGACGATCACGGCGAGGTCGTCGGCGCGTGCGATGCGCCAGCAGGTACGGCCGGGCACGAGCAGCCGCGACGCGTCCGCGCCTTCCGGTGTCGGCTCCACGGGCAACGAGCGAGGCGCCATCCATGACCCTCCTCGGCGGCGGTGCCGCCCAGAACAGATATCTAGGACAGGTCCGATCTTGTTCCAGGGGGCTATATGCGGAAGCCGGCTGCCGCCCGCCGGGCTGCCGATCAGGCGATGCGGAGCGCGACCTCCGGCGGGACGAAGGGATGACCCGTCGCCTCGGCCACGGGGCGGTTGGTGACCTGACCGCGATGGACGTTCAGCCCGTCGCGCAGGTGGGGGTCGTCCAGCATCGCGCGCAGCCCACCCTTCTCGGCCAGCGCCAGGACGAAGGGCAGCGTGGCGTTGTTCAGCGCCACCGTCGAGGTGCGCGCGACGGCGGCCGGCATGTTGGAGACGCAGTAATGGACGACACCGTCGACGATGTAGGTGGGATCGGCATGGGTGGTCGGCCGGGCGGTCTCCACGCAGCCGCCCTGATCGATCGCGACGTCGACGATCACCGCGCCCGGCTTCATCGAGCGAACCATCGCCGCGGTCACCAGCCGAGGGGCCGCAGCGCCGGGCACCAGGACCGCCCCGATCAGGAGATCAGCGGTCGCGACCTGTTCCTCGATGGCATCCACCGTCGCATAGATCGTGCTGAGCTTGGCGCCGAACTGGAGGTCGAGCTCCTGCAGCCGCCGCAAGGAGCGGTCGAGCACGGTCACATGCGCCTCGCAGCCCATCGCCATGCGCGCCGCATTGGTGCCGACGACGCCGCCCCCGAGGACCACCACCTTGGCCGCCGGCACACCCGGCACGCCACCGAGCAGCATGCCGCGTCCGCCCTGCGTCCGCTGCAGGCAATAGGCGCCGCACTGGATCGCCATCCGGCCCGCGACCTCGGACATCGGCGCCAGCAGCGGCAGGCCGCCGCGTGCGTCCGTCACCGTTTCATAGGCGATGGCCGTCACGCCGGAGGCGGCGAGCAGACGGGCCTGCCCGGGATCGGCGGCGAGATGGAGATAGGTGAACAGGGTCTGGTCCGGGCGCAGCCGCCGGCACTCGGCCGGCTGCGGCTCCTTGACCTTGACGATCAGCTCGGCCTGCTCGAAGACCGCGGCTGCATCCGCGACGATCTCGGCCCCGGCGGCGACATACCGGTCGTCGCCGAAATCGATCGCCGCGCCAGCGCCGCTCTCGACGATGACGCGGTGTCCGTGATGGACGAGCTCGCGAACCGAGCTGGGTGTCAGCCCGACGCGATACTCATCCGCCTTGATCTCCTTCGGCACTCCGACGAGCATCCGGTCCCCTCCCTTGTGCTGACGGCCACATCTTCGTGTGGTCCTTCAGACAACGTGTAGCGCGCCGCGAGAGGAAAGGCACGGGGGCCAGCGGCCGAGACCGGCGGCCGGAGTCGTCAGTTGAGCGTGTTCAGGTGCTCCACGAAATTATCGACGATGGTCTCCCACAGGCCGACGGTCCCGATGAGGTAGTCGACCGTCACGCCCCCGTAGAGATCTACCGCGTGCTCGACCACGGCAGTGCCGTCGTTCAGGATCCGGGCTTTGCCGAACATCCAGGCGTTGTTGTAGGCGTTGGCGACGTCCGAAGAGGGGCGCTTATCGAGATTGAACCAAATATAATATTGAAGTGACTCGCAGCGCCGTGCCTTCGAGTTGTCGCACCCCTGAAGATAGACGTCGAAGTAATATCCGTCATAGGTCGAGGCGACGAAGGGCGTCCCGTCATCCAGCAATTCCAGATCGGCTTCGTAGCCCTGGGACTGCAGGACGCCGATCATCTGCGCGGCGGTGATCGTCGTGATCACCGTCTGGCCATCGACGGTGGTGAGATCCTGCGCCGAAGCAGCCGTCGGCACCGCGGCGGAGAGCGCGGCGGCGGCCAGGATGAGGCGGGCGGATCGAGTGATCATTTTCTCCCCCCGGAGAAGTGAAGCGACGGGCGAACCATGCGCCAGGGTTCGCGGCGGGTTCAAGCGCTACCTCAAAACGTCACTGACAGGCCGCGCCGCGGCCCCAATCGAGGCGAGCTCTTCTTCAAAATACGTCGGAAGCGGGGCATGTTGAGCCGGCCGCGCCGGGCCAATCGAGCGCTGGCGATGGTCGCATCTGCGCATCGTCGGCTCTACGCTGCCCGGCAGCCTCCGCTTGGCTCAGCTGTCCACGACCGACAGGAAATTGGTGATGATCTCGTCCCACAATCTCAGCGTGGTGACGATGTTGTCCACCGTGACGCCGCCATACATGTAGATCTGATGCTCGACCATCGCCGCCCCGTCTTCGGCGACATAGGCTTTGCCGAACGCCCAGCGCGTATCGTAGTCGTTCAGCAGCTCCGCCGTCGCCGGCTTGGTGGGCGTGAACCAGGTCTGGAAGATGATCTGGCTGCAGGATTTGGCCTTGGCGGTGCCGTCGCAGCCATAGAGGAAGATGCCGAACCACATGTTCAGCGTCTTGCTCTCGATATAGGGCGTGCCGTCGTCCAGGAGCTTGAACGAGGCTTCGTAGCCTTCGGCCTGGAGCAGGCCGGTCAGCTGCGCCGCGGTGATGGACTCGATCACCGTCTGACCGTCGACCTGGGTCAGGTCGGCCTGGGCCGAGGCGGGGAGCGCCGCCAGGGTCGCTCCAAGAAAGCCGGCCGTCACCATGCCAGCGATGCGGGCAGCCAAAGCCCGCGCGACCGCATATGCCATCGTCTCCTCCCCAGCTCCTCACCCAGCTGGAGGTGAGGATGGGGCAGGTGCGGATGACGGGCAAGCGCTTGCATGCGGCCGCGTGCCGGTTCTGTCGAGCGCCCGATGACACAAACGAAAACACCGCGAACCTCAAGGGTCGCGGTGTTCCTGACATCTCATCCAGGCGCTCGCCGCTACGGCGTCGCGGCCGGTGGCGGCGTCAGTAGCCCTCGCGCTCCAGCCGTTTGCGCAGCACCTTGCGGGCCCGGCGAACGGCCTCGGCACGTTCGCGTGCCCGTTTCTCGGACGGCTTCTCGTAGTTCCGGCGGAGCTTCATCTCGCGGAAGATGCCCTCGCGCTGCATCTTCTTCTTGAGGGCGCGCAGCGCCTGATCGACGTTATTGTCGCGGACGTGAACCTGCACGTGGGGATCGCCGCTCCTTCACCGGGATCGATTGCCGGCGGGTGCCGGCACGGGTTTCGATTGGGGCGCGCTTTTATCACGCGCACTCGGGGCTGCCAAGCGGCGAAATCCGCGCTATTGACGGCCAATGCCGCTGCTTAAGATCGCCCGGATGGGCCACCCCGTGCTGCGCTCCGTTGCATCGCCGGTCGATGATCCGACCGATGCGGCGCTGCGCCGGCTCGCCGAGGACATGGTCGCGACGATGTGGGATGCCGGCGGCATCGGGCTCGCCGCACCGCAGGTCCACGAGGCTCTGAGGCTGATCGTCTTCACGCCTGTTGACGAGCGGCCGGACGGGCCCTCCGAGCGGGGCAAGGTGACGATCCTCGTCAATCCCGAGATTACCATTCTCGATCCCGAGCCGGTCGAGGGGCTGGAGGGCTGCCTGTCGATACCGCAGCTCCGCGGGCTGGTGCCGCGCCCGCGACGGATCGGCTATGCCGGCTGGGATCTCGCCGGGAAACGGATCGAGCGCGAGGCGACGGGGCTGCACGCCCGCGTCGTCCAGCACGAGGTCGATCACCTCGACGGCATCCTCTATCTCGACCGCATGCCGGACCTGACACAGCTGGCGTTCGAATCTGAGCTGCACCACATGGTGGGAGAGCCCCAGGTGCCGGAGGAGCCGGAAGGATGACCATGCTGCGTTCTGGGCGGGACCCGGATCCGGAGATGACGGCGCGCCGCGACGCGCTGCTCCTCGCCGCGCTGCCGCACGTCGCCTTCGACGGTTGGTCGCGCCGCACGCTGACGGCCGCGGCCCTTGATGCCGGCCTCGACCACGACGCCGTCGAGGAGCTGTTTCCGGCCGGGGTGCCGGATCTCGTCCGCCACCTGTCGGACTGGGCGGATCGCGAGATGGCGGCGCGGCTGCGTGACGAGGCGGAGACGGTGGCGGAGATGCGGCTGCGCGAGCGTGTCGCCTTCGCGATCCTCGCCCGGCTCGAGGCGCTCGAGCCGTGGAAGGAAGCGGCCCGGCGTGCAGCTGCGGTCGGGATCCTGTCGCCGCGCGCCGGCACCGGTCGCGCGACGCTCGTCACTGCCGACCGGATCTGGCGGGCGCTCGGCGACCGGTCGACCGACTACAACTGGTACAGCAAGCGGCTGCTGCTCGCCGGGGTGCTCACGGCGACCTTCCTGTTCTGGCTCGACGACGACGGATCCGATCCGGAGCGGCTGCCCGGCTTCGTCGCGCGCCGGATCGATGAGGTGATCCGCGTCGGCGGTGCCGGCGGCAGGGCGGCGCGCTTCGCCGGCCGCGTCGCCGAGGCGCCTTTCCACATCGCCGGGCGGCTTACCGCCTGGCTGCGGCCGAGCGGTTGATCCGCCGGCGCGCGGCCGACCAGGGCCGGGCGGTGCGATCTACTTCTTGCGGAAGCGGTCCAGCGTGACGACGTTGCCGGTTCCCGGCGCGTCCGGCTCGGGCGGATCCGTGCCCTCGGTCGCGGCGGCGGTCGGGATCTGTGCCACGGGCGGCGGTTCGGGCTCGGCCTCGTGATCGGCCGCATGGAACTGCAGCGCGAAATTCACTGAAGGGTCGGCGAAGGCGGTCACCGCCGCGAAGGGGATCACCAGCCGCTCGCTCTTGCTGTTGAAGCTGAGCGACACCGCGAAGCGATCGTCACTGACCTCCAGCCCGTAGAACTGGTGCTGCAGCACGATCGTCATGTCGTTGGGGTACTTCTTGCGCAGGTAGTCGGGCAGCGTGACGCCGCGGAATCCCGTCGCGAATGTCACATAGAAGTGATGGTCACCCGGCAGGCCCTTCTCGGCTACCAGCAGGAGCGCCTGGCGCACCACGTCGCGCAAGGCACGTTCGACCATCAGGTCGTATCGGATGAGTTCGCTGCCCATGAGTCACGAACAGTAGACACCACCCCGTGGCTTGGAAAGAGGGCGCGGGCCATCTCTTCCTGCCGCCCCGGGGCGAGGCGGGCGGCATGGCCGGGCAAGAGCCGGGCACACGCGACGGTTCCGCGGGGCGCAGGACTCGGGGATGGCAGGTAAGAAGGAAGTGGGGCGTTCTGTTGCTAGGTGCCCCGGACCCCACCCGACGGGCGCTAAACCCGTCAGGGATTCGATTCGAGATCGCTTGGCTGCTTACGCAGCCGCGCGGACCTCAGCAAAGTTGTCGTTGGCAACTATTGCAACGGCCCGATAACGGCGGAACCATGCCGGGCGAAAATCAATCCTTTACCACGTGCGTCGATCCTGTTTCGCCCCCGCACGACCGTCCAACGCCGGTCTGATTGGTGGAGGCGCCGGGCACTGCCCCCGGGTCCGCTCCGCTTATTCCGATTGACGTTTATCGCCATAGCCAGGTGCGACCCGGCACCAGACAATATAGGGCGTTCCGGATCGTGACGGAAGGGTCAGGGGTGTCTATGACTGCGCCCGTAACAGGTGGAGGGCGCGACATGGCGATCAGCGACGAGCAGCGGGACGAGGTCGCGGCGCTGCGGGCCGAGACGCGGCCGACGCGGCGGGCCACGGTCGAGGCGCTCGAGGCCATCCTGTTCGAGCCGATCCCGGTGCTCGACCACGGCTTCGTGCGGGTCGTCGATTACATGGGCGACGATGGCGCCATCGTGCAGGCGGCGCGGGTCTCCTATGGCCGCGGCACGCGGCGGGTGTCGGAGGATGAGGGGCTGATCCGCTACCTCATGCGTCACTGGCACACCACGCCCTTCGAAATGTGCGAGATCAAGCTGCATGTGAAGCTGCCGATCTTCGTCGCGCGGCAGTGGATCCGGCACCGCACCGCCAATGTGAACGAGTACTCCGCCCGCTACTCGATTCTCGACAGCGAGTTCTATATCCCGGAGAAACAGCATCTTGCGGCGCAATCCTCGAGCAACAGGCAAGGTCGCGACGCGGTGCTGGACGAGGACGAGGCCGAACGCGTCCTTGAGATCCTGCGCGAGGATTCGGCGCGAACCTGGCGCAATTACGCCTGGATGCTGAATGAGCCGGTCGAGGGCGTGCCGGCCGATCCATCACGCCGCGGGCTCGCCCGCGAGCTCGCGCGGATCAATCTGACACTCAACGCCTATACCCAGTGGTACTGGAAGACCGATCTGCACAATCTCTTTAATTTCCTGCGATTGAGGGCCGATCCTCA
This sequence comes from uncultured Mycobacteriaceae bacterium, assembly GCA_964406375.1. Lineage (GTDB taxonomy): Bacteria > Pseudomonadota > Alphaproteobacteria > DSM-16000 > Inquilinaceae > CAYORM01. The sequence continues at coordinate 12,117 of CAYORM010000084.1, forward strand.
TGCGCAGTATGAGATTCGTGCCTATGCAGAGGCGCTGCTGGACATAGCCGGGCGCTGGGTCCCGATGGCGACACGCGCCTTCCGCGACTACCGCCTCGATGCGGTGACCTTCTCGGCACCGGGCATGGCGGTTCTGCGCCGGCTGCTCGCCGGGGAGGCTGTCACTGCCGAGGATAGCGGCCTGTCGAAGCGTGAATGGCGGGAGCTGATGGCAGCGCTGGGGCGTCCCGCGGCGTAGGCCGGCTCAGCGCGCTTCCACCACCGGGCGGTTGCAGAGGTTGAGACCGAAATAGTCCGTGTCGGCGCCGGATGTTCCGCCGATCCTGACATCGAAATAGCAGTCGCCGCGGAGGTCTTCCACCGGGAGCTGCACCGTCTCGCCCGGCATGATGACCCGGCCGCGCAATCGGTCGCCACCCCACGCCTCGTCGACCTGGGGCGAGATGCGGACTTCCTCGATCGGCTCGCCGGTAGCGTTCCTGAACTCGATCTCGTCGGGCAACGAATCGCCGCGATAGCTCTGGGCCACCGCGTGCCCCGCACTGCCCGCCACCGCCCCGCCGGTCATCGCGGCGATTGCGGCCGCGGCGAGCATCGATCGGATGCGTCCCATCTGTTCCTTCCGTCGCCGGCCAACCGCTCCGTCCTGCGGCGCGGCTGATGGCCGACGCTGATCATTACCGTTCGGTCACGATCATTGATCCTAATTTATGGCGAGGGAAGGGCTCCCGCGCAGCCGCGGCGCGGCAGCGAGACGACCTCATACGGGCGCGTGCCGCCCCGCCGGCAGGGACAGCCGGCGGGAAGGGCCGGGCGTCACTCCACCACGATTCGCGGCGGCGCGGGGGTGGTGCCAGGCGTCTGCAGGCCGGCGATCACCTGATCGGCTACCGCGAGGAAGGCCGCCGCATGGGCCCCGGCGGGATCGGCGACGACGATCGGCCGGCCGGCATCCGAGCTCTCGCGGATCGCGAGGTCGAGCGGGATCTCGCCGAGGAAGGGCGTTCCCAGCCGTTCGGCCTCCGCCCGGGCGCCGCCATGGCCGAAGATCTCGGTCCGATGGCCGCAATTGGGGCAGCAGAAATAGCTCATGTTCTCGACGATCCCGAGAACCGGCACATCCACCCGCCGGAACATCGCAAGGCCCTTGCGCGCGTCGAGCAGGGCGATGTCCTGCGGCGTCGAGACGATGACCGCCCCGGCCAGCGGTACCTGCTGC
>CAYORM010000085.1:0-12288 GCA_964406375.1 uncultured Mycobacteriaceae bacterium
CAGGGCCTCCATCTCGACGCCGGTCTGGCCGGTCACGCGCACCGTCGCCACGATCTCGACGGCCGAACCGGTCTCATCGGCGGTGAGCTCGAGATCGACGCCGCTGATCGCCAGCGGATGGCACAAGGGGATGAGATCGGAGGTGCGCTTGGCCGCCATGATGCCGGCGAGACGCGCCACACCCAGCACGTCGCCCTTGGCATGGCTGCCGGCGCGGATCAGCCGCAGGGTCTCGAGCTGCATGCGGACCCGGCAGGCGGCACTCGCCTCGCGCCGTGTGACGGCCTTGTCGCCGACCTCGACCATCCGCGCCCGGCCGGCCGCATCGAAATGGGTGAGGGCGGCGTTCTCGTTCATCGCCGGTTCACGCCGCTGCGAAGCACGGCGTGCCGATCAGCGCGCGCGTCGCAGCCTCGACATCGGGCTGGCTCATCAGGCTCTCGCCGACGAGGAAGGTGGTCGGCCCGGCCTGTGCCATGCGGGCGAGATCGGCCGGCGTCGACAGGCCGCTCTCGGCGACGACGAGCCGGTCGGCGGGAATCATCCGGACCAGCTCTTCCGTTGTCCGAAGATCGACGCGCAACGTCTTGAGGTCACGGTTATTTATCCCGATAAGTTCAGAGTTGAGATGAAGGGCGCGCTCGAGCTCCTCGCCGTCATGCACCTCGACCAGAACGTCCATGCCGAGCCGATGCGCCACACGCTCGAGCTCGGCCGCCGTGGCGTCGTCGAGTGCCGCCATGATCAGCAGCACGCAATCCGCCCCGATCGCGCGCGCCTCGACGATCTGATAGGGATCCAGCATGAAATCCTTGCGCAGCACCGGCAGATCGACTGCCGCCCGGGCTGCACCGAGGAAGGTGTCGTCACCCTGGAAATAGGGGATGTCCGTCAGCACCGAGAGGCAGGTGGCACCGCCAGCCCGGTAGGCATGGGCGAGGGCGGGTGGGTCGAAATCCGCCCGGATCAAACCTTTGGAGGGCGATGCTTTCTTGATCTCTGCAATCAGCCCGTAGCGTCCGGCCGCCCGGGCGCCGCGTAGCGCGGCGAGGAAGCCGCGCGGCGGCTCGGCTGCCGCTGCCCGGCGCTCCATCTCAGCGAGGGAGACCTCTGCCTGCCGGGCCTCGATGTGCCGGCGCTTGTCGGCACAGATACGGGCGAGGACGTCACTCGGCTGGCTCATGCCGGATCACTCCCTTCCGCGGCCGCACGGCCGGCAGTGGTCAGGGCGACGAGCTGGTGGAGCGCCCGTTCCGCCGCACCGTCGTCGATCGACCGGGCGGCGATCGTCACCCCGTCGCGCAGGGTCGCCGCGCGCCCGGCGACCACGAGGCAGGCGGCGGCGTTCAGCAGCACGACATCGCGATAGGGTCCGCCCGTCCCGCCGAGCAGCGCCCGCAACGCCGCCGCATTGGTCTCGGCGTCGCCACCCTTGATCGATCCCGGTTCCGCCCGACGCAGGCCGGCATCCTCCGGCGTCACCTCGAAGCGGCGGATCGTGCCGCCATCGAGCTCGGCGACGAGGGTCGGGGCGGAGATCGATATCTCGTCCAGCCCGTCCGTGCCGTGCACCACCCAGGCGCGTTGCGATCCCAGCCGGTCGAGCGCGGCCGCCACCGGCTCGACCCAGCCCGGCGAGAAGACACCGACGAGCTGGCGCCGCACCAAAGCGGGGTTCGACAGCGGACCGACCAGATTGAAGATCGTGCGGGTGCCCAGTTCCTGCCGGGCAGGGCCGACATGGCGCATGGCGGCATGGTAGAGCGGGGCGAAGAGGAAGCAGCTCCCGCTCTCATGCAGCGCCCGCTCCATCACCGCCGGCGGTGCCTCGACCTCGACCCCCAGCGCCGCCAGCACATTCGCCGCGCCGGTCAGGCTGGAGGCAGCGCGATTGCCGTGCTTGGCGACCGGCACGCCGGCCCCCGCGAGCACGAAGGCGACCGCCGTGGAGACGTTGAGCGTGCCTGCACCGTCGCCGCCCGTTCCGCAGCAATCGATCGCATCCTCGGGTGCACGGATGTGCTGTCCCTTCTCGCGCATCACGCGGGCAGCCGCGGCGATCTCCTCCGGCGTCTCTCCCCTTACCCTGAGCGCCATCAGGAAACCGCCGATCTGCGCCGGCGTCGCCTCGCCGGACATAATCAGGCGGAAGGCATCGGCAGCGAGCGCGGCATCCAGCGGCTCGCCTGCAGCGACGCGCGCGATATAGGGCTTGAGCCCGTCGGCACCCATCGCGCTCATCGGCGGCTTCCGGCCGCAGCCCGCGCCGGCTGCGCCGCCGGGCGGCACAGCTCGAGGAAGTTGCGCAGGATGTCGTGCCCGTGTTCGGAGGCGATGCTCTCGGGATGGAACTGCACGCCGTGGATCGGCAGGCTCTCATGGCGCAGCGCCATCACAAGCCCGTCGGCGGTATGCGCCGTCGCCACCAATGCTGCGGGGAAGCCTTCCGTATCGACGACCAGCGAGTGGTAGCGCGTCGCGGCGAAGGGGCTCGGCAGCCCCTTGAGCACGCCGGTGCCGTCATGATGGATGGCACTGACCTTGCCGTGCATCGGCTCCGGCGCCCGCACCACGCGGCCGCCGAAGGCCTGGCCGATCGCCTGGTGGCCGAGACAGACGCCGAGCAGCGGCACCCGGCCGGCCGCGGCCTCGATCAGCGGCAGGCAGATGCCAGCGCGATCGGGGTCGCAGGGGCCTGGCGACAGGATGATGCCGTCCGCGCCCAAGGCCAGGGCCTCATCGACGCCGATCGCGTCGTTGCGGCGGACCTCGACCGTCGCGCCCAGCTCCCCAACGTAATGGGCGAGGTTATAGGTGAAGCTGTCGTAGTTATCGATGAGCAGGATCATCGGCTGACCTTCACGGCAGCACCTCACGGCAATGTCGCGGGCCGGTTGGCGCGCAGCGGCCGGTTGGCGAAGCGGACAGCGTCCTCGGCGGCACGGACGAGGGCACGGGCCTTGTTGCGGGTCTCCTGATACTCGCCCTCCGGGCTGCTGTCGGCAACGACGCCGCCGCCGGCCTGGATGTAGAGCATGCCGTCCTTCACCACGGCGGTACGCAGGGCGATGCAGGTGTCCATCGCCCCATCGGCACCGAAATAGCCCATCGCGCCGGCATAGATGCCGCGCCGCGCCACTTCGAGCTCGTCGATGATCTCCATCGCCCGCACCTTGGGTGCGCCGCTGACCGTGCCGGCCGGGAACCCCGCGCAGAGCGCGTCGACCGCGTCGCGTCCCTCGGCAATCCGCCCGACGACGTTGGACACGATGTGCATGACGTGGGAATAGCGCTCGATGGTGAACTGCTCGGTCACCGTCACCGACCCGATCTCGGCGACGCGCCCGACATCGTTGCGGCCGAGATCGAGCAGCATCAGATGCTCCGCCCGCTCCTTGGGATCGGCGAGGAGTTCCTCGGCGAGCGCGCGGTCCTCGGCTTCGGTCGCGCCGCGGGGGCGGGTACCGGCGATCGGTCGGATCGTCACCTGCCCGTCGCGCAGCCGCACCAGGATCTCCGGGCTCGAGGCGACGATCGAGACGTCACGCAGATTGAAGAAGGCGAGGAAGGGCGAGGGGTTCAGCCGCCGCAGCGAACGGTAGAGCGCGAAGGGCGACAGGGTGAAGGGCAGCGAGAAACGCTGTGACAGCACGACCTGGAAGATGTCGCCGGCTCGGATGTACTCGCGCGCCCGCTCCACCGCGGCATGATAGGCCTCCCGCGTCATGTTCGACTGCGGTTCGCCGACCGGCGGCAGATTGGCGCCGCCGGCATTCATCTCGCGATGCGTCAGACCGCGGTCGAGCGCGGTGACGACATGGCCCAGCCGCTCACAGGCGGCGTCATAGGCCTGCGAGGCGGACACGCCGCTCTGCGGCCAGACGGGGGTGACCACCGTCATGCTGTCGGCGATTGTGTCGAAGACGCAGACCAGGGTCGGCCGCATCAGGATCGCGTCCGCCACGCCGAGGGTGTCGGGATTGTTGTCCGGCAGCGTCTCGACATGGCGGACCATGTCATAGCCGAGATAGCCGAACAGCCCGGCCGCGAGCGGCGGGAAGCCCTCCGGCAGCGGGATGCGGCTCTCGGCGATCAGCCGTCGCAGCGAGGCGAGCGGTGCCTCGTCCACCCGCTCGAAGGCATCGAGATCGGTCTGGGCCCGGCGGTTGATCGAGACGACGCCGCGGTCCGACCGCCAGAGAAGGTCGGGCCGCAGGCCGATCGCGCTGTAGCGGCCGCGCACCGCGCCGCCCTCGACGGATTCGAGCAGGAAGGCGTAGGGCTCGCCCTCGCCGAGTTTGAGCATCACCGAGACCGGCGTCTCGAGATCCGAGACGAGCCGGGTCCACAGCACCTGCGGACGTCCCTCCGCATAGGCTTCGGCGAAAGCGGCGTAATCCTCGATGTCCGGCATTTCAGCCTTCGTAGCTCAGCCGGCTGACGGCCGCGTCGTAATAGGTGACGCCGAGCGCGCTGCGCAGCGCCTCGACGAACTGGCTCTCGAGATCGCCGGCGATCCGGCCGCGCAGCGTGTCGGCGATCGCGGTGCCGGCCTCGGTCTCGGCCGCCGGGTCGGGTACATGGATCGCCGCGAGGCGGAGCACGGTGTGCCCGGCTGCCGTCTCGACGGCGACGGCGTCGCCCGGGGCCAGCGCGAAGACCGGCTCGATCAGCGACGCCGCCAGTCCGGCCTGCGCGCCGCCATCGCGCAACAGCGCCTGGGCAGTGCCGGGGGTACCTCCGACCGCCTCGGCGATGACCTCGACAGGCTCGCCGGCCGCCAGCCGGTCGCGCGCCGTCTCGGCCAGCGCCGCGGCAGCCTCTGCCCTTCGCTCGGCACGCCACGCCTCCGCCACCGCGTCACGCACGGCATCAAGCGGCTGCGGTGCGGGCGGCACGATCTCGTCGACATGCACGACGAAGTAGCGGCTCTCGCCGGCCTGCGTCATCCGGCTCTCGCCATCCTCCGGCAGGCTGAAGGCGAGCGGCAAAAGAATACTGGGTTCGGGCAAGGCCTCCGGCAGGGGCGACCCGTCGGCGGTCGTGCCGTTGGCCGCAACGGGCGGCGTGGTGATCGTCGCGAATCCAACCTCGAGTGCCGCCTCGGCCGGCGGCACCCCATCGGCGACGGCGTTCTCGAGCCGGTTGCCGCGGTCAAAGAGCTGGTCGAGGGCTGCGGCGGTCTTTAGGCGGGCCTCGATCTCCTGCCGTACCTCGTCGAGGGGACGGACATGAGCGGGGATGATCTCGCGGAGTGCCAGGACGTGCCAGCCGAAGGGCGACTGGACGGGGTCGGCGACCGCCCCAGCGTCGAGCGCGAAACCGGCCTCGGCCATCGCCGGCAGCGGCATGTCGGCCGCGGTCGTCGCCTCGATCGGCACCAAGCTGCCCTCGACACCGTCGAGTTCGGCGAGTGCCGCTTCCACCGTGCTGCCGGCGCGCATCGCCTCGGCCACCGCCGCGGCGCTCTCGGCATCCGGCACGATCACCTGGTCGAAACTGCGCCGCTCCGGCTGGGCATAGGCGTCCTGCTCCGCCTCATAAGCCGCCGCGATCTCCTCCTCCGTGACGCTCACGCTCGCCAGCATGTCGTCGAGCGGCATGTCGACGATGGTGAGGATGCGGTATTCCGGTGACAGAAAGCGGTCCGGATTGGCCTCGAGATAGGCCTCGAGATCGGCCTCGGTGGGGTCCGGCGCCTCCTGTGCCGCAGCCGGGATGGTCACGAACTCCACATCGCGGGTCTCGCGGCGGAAGCGCAACACCGGGTGGATCAGCGCCTCGGGTACGGTGGCCCCGGCAGCGGCGGCTTCGATCAGCGCGCGGCGGGCGGCGTCGCGGCGGACGAGCGCCACATAGCCGGCCTCGGTCAGCCCGTTCTGCTGCAGCACCTGCAAGAAGACCGCGCGGCTGAACTGGCCGGTCGAGGGGTCGTGGAACACCTCGTTGGCGCGAATGAGGCCGGCGACCGCCTCATCGGTCAGCCGATAGCCGATCCGCGCCGCGAAGGTGTCGAGCAAGCGATCCGAGACGAGCGTCGCGAGCGATCGCTGCATCTGGCCCATCTGCTGGGCCTGCGCCGCCGTGAACTGCGGCCCGAAGAGGCGGCGGAGCTGCGCGACGTCGCTGCGGAACTGCTGGTCCAGCTCGATGACGGTGATCGGCTCGCCCGCGACCTCGGCCACGGTGTTGCCGCCGCCACCGCCGCGGAAGACGTCGCCGATGCCCCAGACGGCGAAGCTGAGGATCAGCAGGCCGAACAGGATCTTGGCGATGAAGGAGGCCGCCTTGCCGCGGAGGAATTGGATCATGGGAATAGGGCCGCGTGCGTCCGGGTGTCGGGGGCGCGCATCATAGGAGGGGCGTGGCGGGTGCACAACGCCACGTACCGGCGCGCTCCGCCAGGTTGGAGGCATGCCGGCTTAATATGTCCGACATTGACCAGCGCCCGACGCCTGTGATCCCATCGCGCCCATGCGGCCGGGGTCACCGCATCCGGACCAACCCCTCCGGGATGGCCGGGCAGGGGCGGCCGGACGCGGCCGTCGGACCGATCAGGACATGGGAGGATGACGCGATGAGAAGGCGTACATTCGTGCAACTCGCCGCCGGCGCACCGGTCGCCGCGGGTCTCGGCCTCGGATTCGGGCGCACAGCCTGGGCACAGTCCGGCGATATCGTCTATCTGACCCCGGGCCTCGACCTGCCGTTCTGGCGCTATCTGTCGAAGGGCATCGAGGCGACGGTTACGGCGCAGGGCTACGGCTTCCAGGCCTATGACAGCGCCAACAGCGCAGAGACGCAGCTCCAGAACGCGCAGGACGCGATCGCTCGCGGCGTGGCCGGTATCATCATCTCACCGACCGACAGCTCGACGGCACCCTCGGTGCTGCAGCTGGCGGCAGCGGCGGGGATCCCGGTCGTCATCGCCGATATCGGCACCAACAGCGGCGACTACGTCTCATTCATCATCTCGGACAATCACGAGGGTGCCTACGGCGTCGGCGAGGCGCTGGCGGCGGCGATGATCGCCCGCGGCTGGGGCGACGCCTCCTACGGGCTCGTCACCATCTCGCAGGCCCGCAAGAACGGCCAGGCCCGCACCGCCGGCTTCCGCGAGGCGCTGGCGGCGGCGGGGATCACCCGCGAGGCCGGGTTGCAGCAGATGCAGTCCTACACGGCGGACGAGACCTTCCGCTTCACCCAGGACATGCTGACGGCCAACCCGGATATGCGCGGCATGTTCGTGCAGACCGATCAGCCGGCGATCGGTGCGCTGCGGGCGATCCGCGCGGCACGGCGTCAGGGCGAGGTGCTGGTCGCGGCCTTCGACGGAATTCCGGATTTCGTCGACCTTCTGAAGTCGGGCGAGCTCGTCGTCTCCGGCATGCAGCAGCCCTATCTCATGGGTGTCCGATCGGCCGAGGCGATGATCGAGCATCTGAATGGCGGGACGCCGGAGAAGGAGATCCTCGTGCCGATCCTGGTCGTCACCAGCGAGAACATCGACGAGCTGCTGCCGACCGTGAGCGAGACCGTCTTCGCCAACGAGGTGTGATCGGCGCATGAGGTGCCCGGCCCCGGCCGTCTGGCCGGGGCCGGACCCAGCCCGGAGCAGGGGAGACTTGATGCCGGAGGGAAGCCGGAGCACGGGGCGGGACGAAGCCGCGTCCGGTGCGATCCTTGTCGCGACGGGCGTCGCCAAGACCTTCGACCGCACCCGTGCGCTGGTCGATGCGTCGCTCGAGCTCCGGCGCGGGGAGGTGCACGGGCTGCTCGGTGCCAACGGCGCCGGGAAATCGACGCTGTCCAAGGTGATCTCGGGACACATCCCGCGGGATGCCGGTGAGATCACCTACAAGGGCGCTCCGCTGCGACACCGCTCGACGCGCGAGGCGCTCGACGCCGGGATCGCCATCGTGATGCAGGAGACGAGCCTCGCCGCCGACATGACGGTGCTCGAGAACATCTTCCTGCCCGAACTCGGCCGTCCCGGCCGCCTGTCCTATGGCTCGATGCGGCGTCGTGCCGTCGAGCTGCTCGGCCGGCTGGGGCATGAGCACGCGCTGCCGCTCGATCGGGATGTGCGGCAGCTCTCCGCGGCGCAGCGCCAGCTCGTCGAGATCGCCAAGGCGCTGGCCCTCGACGCCGACCTCATCATCTTCGACGAACCGTCCGCCTCGCTCAGCCCCAGCGAGGTCGAACGGCTGTTCGACATCATGGCGAAGCTGCGCGACGACGGGCATGCGCTCGTCTTCGTGTCGCATCGGCTCGAGGAAGTCTTCGCCATCACCGACCGGGTGACGATCCTGCGCGAGGGCCGGACCGTCGCCGCATCGCGCGACACGGCCTCGCTCACCCAGGCAGAACTGATCCGCCTTATGGTCGGCCAGGAGATCGGCTCGATCTACGGCGGAGAGGCGTACGGGGGCGAGGCGGCAGGCGTCGCTGCCAGCGCCGAGGCCCCGCCGCGGCCCGTGCCCTCCGTCGCGGCCGCTGCGCCGATCTTCGAGGTGGCGCATCTGCGGTCGGCGCCGGCCGTTCAGGACGTGTCCTTCTCGGTCCGGCGCGGCGAGATCGTCGGGCTCGGCGGGCTGGTCGGCGCCGGACGGTCCGAGGCGATGGAGGCGGTCTTCGGCCTGCGCCGGCGCGATGGCGGCACCATCCGGCTCGAAGGACGGGAGATCGCGCCCCGCCGCCCGTCCGATGCGGTGGCACTCGGCATCGCCTTCGTGGCCGAGGACCGGCGCACGCAGAACATCGTGCCCGACCTGTCGGTGAAGGAGAATCTGCTGCTGGCCCATCTCGGCGCGCATCGCGGCTTCGGCCGCGGCTACCGTCGCCGGGAAGCGAAGGTCGAGGCACTGCTCCAGCGGCTCGGCCTGCCGGCGGACCGGCTGCTCGATGCGAGCATCCTCGGCTTCTCCGGTGGCATGCAGCAGAAGATCATCATCGCCCGCTGGCTGCTGCTCGAACCCAAGGTTCTGATCCTCGACGAGCCGACCAAGGGCGTGGATATCGGCACGCGCTCTTCGATCTACGCCATGCTGCGCGACATCGCGGCCCAGGGCGTGGCGGTCGTCGTCATCTCCTCGGATTTCGACGAGTTGCTCGGTCTGTGCGACCGTATAGCGGTGATCAGCGACGGGCTGACCATCGCCGATCTGCCGGGCCGACTCCTCGATGTCGAAAAGCTGACATTGCTCGCCGCGCCGCGCACCTCGATGCTGCGCAACACCGAGCTTCTGCGCCGGTTGACCTCGATCCATGGCGGCGCCGCCTTCTGGGTGCTGCTCGATGGCAAGGGCCTCATCTGTCTCAACGCTGTCGTCGCCGACAGCGAGGCTGATCCCGGCTTCACCCCCGGCGAGGCCAAGCCGGTCGCGGCAACGCGCATCGCCGCGGCCCTCGCGGCCCGGGCCCACGGGTTCATGGCCGAGCCGGCGGGCGGGCCGCAGACGCTGCTCGTGCCGATCCGCAGCGGCCGCGGCCATGATCTCGGCTGGATCGGCCTCACCCTTCCCGGCGGAGCGGCGCTGCCGGACGCCGAGGCGATCCGCCGGGCGGTCGCCGAGCGCGATTCCGAACGCGAGGCCACGCCTCAGCCGGTCTTCGGATCGGCACCGTCCCAGGAGGTCAGATCGCGATGACGTCCACACCAGCCGTCGAGGGGAGCGGCCTCGTGGGCCGGCTCGCCCGCCGGCTCGAGATCCGCATGCTGGCGCTGGCGCTATTGATCGCCATCGGGCTGTCGGTGATGTCGCCCTACTTCCTGACCGAGTCGAACATCTTCAACCTGCTCGACCAGTCGGTCGTGATCGGCATCGTCGCCGTGGGCATGACCTTCGTGATCCTGACCGGTGGGATCGACCTCTCGGTCGGCGCGGTCGCCGGCCTCACCGGGGTCGTCCTGGGCCTCGCGCTGCGTGAATTCCCGATCCCCATCGCGATCCTCTGCGCCGTCCTGGCGGGGGCGGGGATCGGCCTCCTCTCGGGCATCCTCATCGCGCGCTTCGGCCTTGCCGCCTTCGTGGTGACGCTGGGCGTCATGGCCATCGGGCGCAGCCTCGCCTACATCTTCTCCGGCCAGACGGCGATCTCCGACATCCCTTACGAGCTCTCCGACATCGTCTACACAACGGTCCTCGGCGTTCCGACGAACATCCTGTTCCTCGGCTTCCTCTACCTCCTGGCCTGGGCCTACCTGACCTACACCAAGGGCGGACGCACGATCTACGCGGTCGGCTCGAATCGCGAGGCGGCACGGGCGGCGGGGCTGAACGTGCTGTTCTACAGCGTGCTGCCCTATGTCGTTTCGGGCGCGCTCGCTGCCGTCGCCGTGACCTTCTCGGTCGCGCAGATCCTCTCGGTCGACCCGTTGATGGGCAATCTGCTCGAGCTCGATGCGATCGCCGCGGTGGTCATCGGCGGTGCCAGCCTCTATGGCGGGCGCGGGACCGTCATCGGCACGCTGATCGGCGTGCTGATCATGGTGATGATCCGCAACGGTCTGAACCTGCTGGGCGTCTCGCCCTTCTGGCAGGGATCGGCGATCGGCAGCATCATCATCCTCGCCCTCCTCGTTGAGCGGCTGGTCAGTGCGCGCGCCGAGCGGTAAGGCGGTGCCGGGACGAGAGAAGGAACGCGCGATGCGACGCAAGCTGATCGCGGGCAACTGGAAGATGAATCTGCTGCGCGGGGAGGGGGTGGCGCTTGCGACGGCGCTTGCCGACCGGCTCGCCGAGGGGGCCGGCTGCGACGTCCTCGTCTGCCCGCCGGCGACGGCCGTCGCCGCGGTGGCGGATGCGGTGGCGGAGCGCGGCCTGCTGGTCGGCGGCCAGGACTGCCATGCCGCCGACAGCGGCGCCCACACGGGCGATATCTCGGCCGCGATGCTGGCGGATCTCGGCTGCACGCACGTGATCGTCGGCCATTCCGAGCGGCGTCAGGCACATGGAGAGACGGATGCGCAGGTCGCCGACAAGGCACGGGCGGCGCACCGGGCCGGGCTGACGGCGATCATCTGCATCGGTGAGACGGAGGAGGAGCGGCTCGCCGGCCGGGCGCTCGAGGTCTGCGCCGCGCAGATCGAGGGTTCGGTACCCGAGACGGCGACGGCCGGGACCACGGTCATCGCCTATGAGCCGGTCTGGGCGATCGGCACAGGCCGCACGCCGACGGTGCAGGATGTCGCCGAGATGCATGCCCATATCCGAAGAGCGCTGGCAGAGCGGCTCGACGCGGCACAGGCGAACACCATCCGCATCCTCTATGGCGGTTCGATGAAGGCCTCCAACGCCGCCGAGCTGCTGGCGATCACCGATGTCGATGGCGGGCTGGTCGGCGGCGCGAGCCTCAAGGCGGAGGAGTTCTGGCGCATCGTGCAGGCGGCGCGCGGCTGAACTGCGGGTCGGGGGGTGGCGGCGGGCGGCCGCCTTCGCTAGATAGGGCGCGTCGACGCAGGCGATCGAGGTCGGGACGTGGCGCAGGTTCTTCTGGTCGTTCATCTGCTGATCGCGATCGCATTGGTCGCGGTCGTGCTGGTCCAGCGCAGCGAGGGCGGCGGCCTCGGCATGGGAGGCGGTGCCTCCTCGGGCGGCGGCATGATGTCGATCCGCGGCCAGGCCAACTTCCTGACGCGCACCACGGCGATTCTCGCGGCGGCGTTCATGCTGACATCGCTGGGCCTTGCGGTGCTGGCCAATTCCGGTGCGCCGGCGCCCACCATCGTTGACGAGGCGCCGCTGGTCACTGGCCCGTTGGAGACCGCGCCCACGCCGGCCGACGGCGGCGATACCGGCACGGGTGGCGGCGTCCCGACCCTCCCGACCGGGGAGTGACGCCCGGCACGGCGCTCGGCACAGGCGGTGCCCGGCGGATCCGGAACGAGGCGGCCTTGAGCCGCCTCTTCATTTTTGCGGCGCGGTTTGAGATAGGTTTCGGCTCGTGACTCGCTACATCTTCATCACCGGCGGTGTCGTCTCCTCGCTTGGCAAGGGGATCGCCGCCGCGGCGCTGGGCGCGCTGCTGCAGTCGCGCGGCTTCAAGATCCGTCTTCGCAAGCTCGACCCCTATCTCAACGTCGATCCGGGGACGATGAGCCCGACCCAGCACGGGGAGGTCTTCGTCACTGATGACGGGGCTGAGACCGATCTCGATCTCGGCCATTACGAGCGCTTCACCGGTGTCGCGGCGCGCCGCTCCGACAATGTGACGACGGGGCGCATCTACTCGACCGTCATCGCGCGCGAGCGGCGGGGCGACTATCTCGGCGCGACGGTGCAGGTG
>CAYORM010000086.1:0-12158 GCA_964406375.1 uncultured Mycobacteriaceae bacterium
GGGCGACCCCGGCCGCTCGAAATTCTACCTGTCGCTCCAGGACGACCTGATGCGCATCTTCGGCTCCGACCGGATGGACGGCATGCTGCAGAAGCTGGGCCTCAAGGAAGACGAAGCTATCGTCCATCCCTGGATCAACAAGGCTCTGGAAAAGGCGCAGAAGAAGGTCGAGGCCCGCAACTTCGACATCCGCAAGAACCTGCTGAAGTTCGACAACGTGATGAACGACCAGCGCAAGGTGATCTTCGAGCAGCGCATCGAGATCATGGCCCAGGAGGACGTGAGCGAGATCGTCCGGGACATGCGCCACGCCGTCATCGACGACATGGTGGCGAGGCATATCCCGGAGAACGCCTACGCCGAACAGTGGGATGTCGAGGGTCTCCAGGAGGACGTCGAGCAATACCTCAACCTGAAGCTGCCCATCGTCGACTGGGCACACGAAGAAGGTATTGCCGATGAGGAACTGAAGCAGCGGATCATGCGCCGGGCCGACGAGGAGGCCGCGGCGCGCGCCGCGCGCTTCGGCCGCGACATCATGCGCCAGGTCGAGAAGGCGATCCTGCTGCAGACGCTCGACCAGCTGTGGCGGGAGCATCTGGTGACGCTGGATCACCTGCGGCAGGTGATCGGACTGCGCGGCTTCGGTCAGCGCGACCCGCTCAACGAATACAAGACGGAAGGCTTCACGCTGTTCGAGTTGATGCTGACGCGGTTGCGCGAGACCGTGACCTCCCAGCTCATGCGGGTGGAGCTTACGCGCGGCGTGCCGCCGGAGCTGACGGACGAGGACCTTCCGGAGATGGAGGCCGAGCACATCGACCCGTTCACCGGACTGAACGACATGGCGGAGCCGGAAATGGCAATGGCCGATGCGGGGCCGGTACGTGGCGGGGCCGGAGCGGGACTGGCGCTGGCCCCGGCGCGGGCACGCAAGGGCGAGGCACCCAATCCCTCCGACCCGGCAACCTGGGGCAAGATACCACGCAACTCCGCCTGCCCATGTGGTTCGGGCCGCAAGTACAAGCACTGTCACGGACGTCTGAACTGATCCCTTACTGCCGTGTGCAACCCTGACATGCGCGTCGCGGCAGAATCCTGAAGCCGCCCCCGGTGCGGGGCGGCGCGCTGTCGCCACGCATGTTCGAGACCCGCCGCTTTCTCGCATTCCCGACCGGGGGCACGGCATGGATCGTGTGAAACGGCTCGCCCTCGTCAGCATCGCCGTCGGCCTCGGCGTGCTGGCGCTGAAGTATGCGGCCTACCACATCACCGGGTCGGTGGCGCTCTATTCCGATGCGCTCGAAAGCATCGTCAACGTCGCCGCCGCCGTCGCGGCACTGCTGGCGATCCGGCTGAGCGCCAAGCCGCCGGACCGGAACCATCCCTACGGGCACTACAAGGCCGAATACTTCGCCGCCGTGTTCGAGGGCGTGCTGATCTGCCTGGCGGCGCTGTCGATCTTCGGCAAGGCATGGCTCACGTTCCGCGAGCCTGCAGTCATCACCTCCCCCATCGAAGGCATCGTGATCAACGCCGTGGCAACGGTGATCAACGCAGTGTGGTGCTGGGTGCTCCTCAAGCAGGGACGCCGCTACAGGTCGCCGGCCCTTGTCGCCGACGGCCAGCACCTGCTGGCCGACGTTTTCTCTTCGGCCGGGGTCGCGGCGGGGCTCATCCTGGCGGTCGCGACAGGGTGGTTCTTCCTCGACCCGATCCTCGCCGTGCTGGTGGCGCTCAACATTCTCTGGATGGGCTGGCGGCTGGTGCGCGCCTCCATCGGCGGGTTGATGGACGAGGCCCCTCCCGCCGAGGTGCTGGACCGGATCCGCGATCTCATTTCCCGCTACGCCGCAGGAGCCATCGAGGCCCACGACCTGCGCGCGCGCACGTCCGGCCGGGTGACGTTCATCGACTTCCACCTCGTGGTCTCCGGCGAGATGAGCGTGGCCGAGGCGCACGAAATCTGCGACTCCATCGAGGCCGAGCTGAAGAGGGAACTCGGCCCGGCGGTGGTCAGCATCCACGTCGAGCCGGAGGACAAGGCCAAGCACAGCGGCATCGTCGTGCTGTAGCATCGCGGCTCGCCTTGGGTGGCCGATGAGACGGTGTTATCCATTGACCATGAGCAGACGAGCGATTCGCATCATCGGCATCGATCCCGGCCTCAGGCGAACCGGCTGGGGGGTGATAGAGGCGGAGGGATCGCGCCTTGTCCACGTCGCCGATGGAACGTTGCGGATCGCCGAGACACTGCCGCTGGCCGAGCGGCTGAGAGCGCTGCACGAGGCGCTGACGGCAGTGATCGCGGACATGACGCCCGACGAGGCGGCGGTCGAGCAGACCTTCGTCAACCGCGATGCGGCGGCAACCCTGAAGCTTGGCCAGGCGCGGGGGATTGCGCTGCTCGCACCCGCCGAGGCCGGACTGCCGGTCGCCGAGTACGCCCCGAACCAGGTCAAGAAGACGGTTGTCGGGGCCGGGCATGCCCAGAAGAACCAGATTGCCGCAATGGTGCGCATCCTGCTGCCGCGCTGCCGCCCCGACAGCGCCGACGCGGCAGACGCGCTTGCGATCGCCATTTGCCATGCCCATCATCGCGGCCGCCCCGATGTTTGTGGTGTCGTGACAGGCCTGCGCCCCGCACTGGCGGACTGAGTTGATGATCGGCAAGCTCAGAGGCATCGTAGATACCGTGGCCGACGACTGGCTCATCATCGACGTCGGCGGCGTCGGCTACCAGGTTTACTGTTCCGGCCGTACGCTCGCCGCCCTGCCCGGCCGCGGCGAGCCGGTCGAGCTGGCCATCGAGACCTACGTGCGCGAAGATTCCATCCGGCTGTTCGGTTTCGCCTCGGAACTCGAGCGCGAATGGTTCCGCCTGCTCGACAACGTTCAGGGGGTCGGCACCCGGGTTGCCATGGCGATCCTCTCGACCCTGTCGGCGTCCGATCTCGCCAATGCCGTGGCGCTCGGCGACAAGGCGATGATCGCCCGTGCGCCCGGCGTCGGGCCCAAGCTCGCCCAGCGAGTGGTCACCGAACTCAAGGATCGCGCGCCGGTGCTGCAGCAGATCGATCCCGCAATCGCCGCCATCGGCGCCGCCATCGACGGCGGCGGCACGGCGCCGGCCGAGGCGGTCTCGGCACTGGTCAATCTCGGTTACGGCCAGGCGCAGGCGGCCGCGGCCGTGGGCGTTGCGGTGAAGCGCGCCGGTGACGGCGCCGGCACCGAGGCCCTGATTCGCGCCGCCCTCAAGGAGCTGGCACGATGAACCAACGCCTGATCGACCGCGCCAGCCAGGGCGACGACGAGGTCGACACCACGCTGCGGCCGCAGCGCTTCGCGGAGTTCATCGGCCAGCGGCGTGCCTGCCAGAACCTGGAGGTGTTCATCGAGGCCGCCCGTGCCCGCGGCGAGGCACTCGACCACGTGCTGTTCGCCGGCCCGCCCGGGCTCGGCAAGACGACGCTGGCACAGATCGTCGCCCGCGAGCTAGGGGTCAATTTCCGCGCCACCTCCGGGCCGGTGATTGCCAGGGCCGGCGACCTGGCGGCGCTGCTCACCAACCTCGAGGATCGCGACGTCCTGTTCATCGACGAGATCCACCGGCTGAACCCGGCGGTCGAGGAGATCCTTTATCCGGCCATGGAGGATTTCCAGCTCGACCTGATCATCGGCGAGGGACCGGCGGCGCGTTCGGTGCGCATCGACCTCGCGCGGTTCACGCTGATCGGCGCCACCACCCGCACCGGCCTCATCACCACGCCGCTGCGCGACCGCTTCGGCATCCCGCTGCGCCTGGATTTCTACGGGACCGAGGAGCTGACGGCGATCGTCGCGCGGGGGGCGCGTCTGCTCGGCTGTCCGCTCGCCGAGGACGGGGCGGTCGAGATCGCCCGGCGGTCGCGCGGCACGCCGCGAATCGCCGGCCGGCTGTTGCGCCGGGTGCGCGACTTTGCCGCCGTATCCGGCGTGACGGTGATCGACGCGGCGGCGGCCGACCGGGCGCTGCGCCGGCTCGACGTCGATCCCGCCGGGCTCGACATGATGGACCGCCGCTATCTGCGGATGATCGCCGAGACCTATGGCGGCGGGCCGGTCGGGGTCGATACCCTCGCCGCCGCGCTGTCCGAACAGCGCGACATGATCGAGGATGTGATCGAGCCCTATCTCCTGCAACAGGGCCTGCTGTTGCGCACGCCGCGCGGCCGGATGCTGGGCGAGAAGGGCTATCGCGCGCTCGGCCTCACCCCGCCCACCCGGCGGCCGGAGGCGCAGCTCGACCTCCTGCCCGACGATCCCGAGGTCCCGTGACGACGCCGACAGCATCCGGACGCACCCATCACTGGCCGGTGCGGGTGTATTGGGAGGACACCGACGCCTCGGGGATCGTCTATCACGCGAGCTATCTGCGGTTTGCCGAGCGCGCCCGCACCGAGATGCTGCGCGAGCGGGGTCTGCAGCAGGCCTCGCTGCTCGAGGCGACCGGCACCGCCTTCGTGGTGCGGCGGATGACGATCGATTTCCGCCGTCCCGCGCGCCTCGACGACGCGTTGACGGTGGTCACGCGCGTCACAGCTGTGGCGGGGGCGACGGTCGAGCTGTCGCAGACGGTACAGCGCGATGACGAGCCGCTGGTGATATTCGGGGTGACGCTCGCCTGCCTGCGGGCGGACGGCCGTCCCGCCCGAATCCCGCCCCAAATTCGTGAAAGCTTCGCCGCGCTCGCGGGATGAGGTGATGGCCGCCACGGCGCGCCGCGACCGATCGAGAGGAAAGAGACAAACGTATGGACCAGTCCCTGGACACGGCGGCCCTGCTCTCGGGCGGGACGTCGGCCACGCACGATCTGTCGATGTGGGGCCTGTTCCTGCAGGCCGATCCGGTCGTCAAGGCGGTGATGCTGCTGCTGCTGGTGGCGTCGGTCTGGTGCTGGGCGATCATCTTCGAGAAATGGCTGCGGGTCCGCCGGCTGCGTGCCCAGGCCGATGCCTTCGAGGAACAGTTCTGGTCCGGCAGCTCGCTCGACGACCTCTACGACCAGATCGGCCAGGACCCGCCCGACCCGCTCTCGGCGACCTTCGCCGCCGGCATGAAGGAATGGCGGATCGCCGCGGAACGCGGCTTTGAAGGGCCGGCCATCATGCGGGTCGGCCTTGCCCAGCGCATCGACCGGGTGATGCAGGTGACGATCGCGCGCGAGCTGACACGGGTCGAACGCGGGTTGACCGTGCTGGCGACGGTCGGATCCACCGCCCCCTTCATCGGCCTGTTCGGCACCGTCTGGGGCATCATGAACTCCTTCCAGTCGATCGCCGCTTCGGCCGATACGAGCCTCGCCGTTGTGGCGCCGGGCATCGCCGAGGCGCTGTTCGCCACCGCGATCGGCCTGTTCGCCGCGATCCCCGCGACCACGGCCTTCAATAAATTCTCCAACGACCTTAACGGCTACGCCGAACGCCTCGACAATTTCGCGGCAGAGTTCGGCGCCATCCTGTCGCGCTATCTCGAGGAGCGGGCCTGAGCGATGGGGGTGAACCTCGGCTCCGGGAGTACGGGCGGCCGGCGGGGCGGGCGGCGCGGTAGCCGCCGGCCGATGTCCGACATCAACGTCACGCCCTTCGTCGACGTGATGCTGGTGCTGCTGATCGTCTTCATGGTCACGGCGCCGCTACTGACCGTCGGCATTCCGGTCGACCTGCCGCAGACGCGCGGGCAGAACATCCCGACCAGCGAGGAGCCGCTGATCGTCACCATCACCGCCGACGCGCAGATCTTCGTCCAGGAGACCGAGGTCGAGGCATCGAACCTCGTGCCGCTCCTGACGGCCATCACCAATGCCAATCCCGAGGCGCGGATCTTCGTCCGCGGGGACCGGCAACTCGCCTATGGGCGGATCATGGAGGTGATGGGGGCCGTCACGGCGGCGGGCTTCACCCGTGTCGCCCTGGTCTCGGAGATGTCTCGCGACACCACCGCCGCCGAGGAGCCGTGATCGACCGACATGCCGCTCGGCTTCATCCTCTCCCTCGGCCTTCATCTCATCCTGCTGCTGCTGATGATGGCGGGGCTTCCGCTGTTCCGCGCCCCGCCCCCGGCGATCGCAGTCGTCCCGGTCGAGGTGGTCAGCGCCGACGTGCTGAATGACGGCGCGGCCGGACGCATCGCCGAGACGCCGATGATCCGTCCGGAGGAGGCGCCGATCCCCGTCGCCCCGCCGCGTCCGACACCGACGCCGGAACCGGAACCCCAGCCGGAAGCAGAGCCGCAGGTCGCGGAGGTGCCGACGCCGGTCGAGGTGCCGCCGCCCGAGCCGGAGAGCATCGAGCCCGCGGCTGAACCCCCGGCTGAACCCGAGCCGCCGGCCGAGCCCCCGCCGCCGGAGCCAGAACTGCCGCTGCCCGAGCCCGAGCCGGTGGAGGTACCCGAACCCGTCGTCGAGCCGGAGCCGGTGGAAGCGCCCCCCAGCCTCGAGGCGACGCCCGAACCCGTTGAGCCGCCGGTCGATACGACAGTGGTGGAGCCGTCGCCGAGCGTCGCGCCTCAGGGTCCCGACCTGCCGACGCCGCCGACCCCGACGCCGCCCGAGGTGACGCGGCCGCAACCCACCCCGACCCCGGCTTTTGACGAGGCCGAGCCGCTGCCCGAGCCGGAGGAGGAGCCGCCGCCGGTGGTGACGGAGACGGTGCCGGACATCACCGTCACCAATCCACCCTCCGGCGAGCCGGAGGCGCCGGCGGCCTCCACCGGCACCGCGCCTGCCGAGGAAGAGGTCGCGGCGCTGCCGCCGCAGGTCCCGGTGCCCGGGCGCCGTCCGACGCCGCCGCCGCGGCCGGCGACGCCGGAGCCCGGGCAGGTGGCCGAGACGCCGGCAGCATCGCCGCGTCCCTCGACGCCGGCGCCCGCCCCGGCGGAGGAGGATCCGATCGCCGCCGCCCTTACCGCCGGCTCGCCGCCGGCGCGGAGCGGGCAGGGGGGCAGCTCGGCCCAGATCTCGCAGGGGGAGAAGGACGCCATCGCCAGCCGGCTGCGTCCGTGCTGGAACGTGGATCCCGGCGCGGCGCAGCCGGAGATCGTGGAGATCAGGCTGCGCGTCGATCCCGCGACCGGCGCACCGATCCGCGACAGTGTGGAGATCAGCCGCGGCAGCGGCCCCGCCGCCCAGGCGGCGCGGCGCGCTGTCCTCAACCCCGCCTGCCAGCCCTGGCCGCAGCCCGGCGGCGGCTGGCCCAGTGATACCTTCGTCCTTGTCTTCGACCCGCGGGACATGTTCTGACCTGTTCTCTCGGCAGCCCAAAGGAGCCTGTTCGATGACGTTCATCCTCCCGCTCCGGCGATACGGCCCCGCCGTCCTCGCTCTGGCCGCGGCCCTGATCGCCCTTGTCGGCCTGACCGGAACCCCGGCCCGCGCCGAGATCCGCATCGATGTCACCCAGGGCGTGACCAACCCCTTGCCGATCGCGATCACCGACTTCGCGGGCAGCGGCGCGGCCGAGGCGCAGACCGGTGTGCAGATCTCGGAGGTCATCACCGCCAATCTGCGCCGGTCCGGCCTGTTCGCGCCGATCGACAAGCGCGCCTTCATCCAGGATTCGGCATCCGCCCAGGCGGGACCGCGCTTTGCCGACTGGCGCGTGCTGGCCGCCCAGGCGCTGGTGACCGGCGCGGTCCAGGCGCAGGCCGACGGCCGCTTCCGCGTCGACTTCCGCCTCTGGGACGTCATCGCCGAGCAGCAGATCGTCGGCTTTTCCTACACCGCCGGGCCGCAGAACTGGCGCAAGGTCGCCCACCAGATCTCGGACGCCATCTATCGTGCGCTGACCGGCGAGGAGGGGTATTTCGATACCCGCATCGTCTACGTCTCCGAGACCGGCCCGCAGACCAACCGGGTCAAGCGCCTCGCCATCATGGATCAGGACGGGGCGAACCATCAGTTCCTCACCGACGGGTCGGTGCTGGTGCTGACGCCGCGCTTCTCCCCCACGGTCCAGCAGATCACCTATTTCGCCTATGTCGGCAACACGCCGCGGGTCTACCTGCTCGACATCCCGACCGGCCGGCAGGAGGTGCTGGGCGACTTCCCCGGCATGACCTTCGCGCCGCGCTTCAGCCCAGACGGCAACCGCGTCGTCATGTCGATGGCCCAGGGCGGCAATTCCGACATCTATGTGATGGATCTGCGGACCCGTCAGCTCACCCGGCTGACCAGCGATCCGGCGATCGACACCTCGCCCTCCTTCTCGCCCGACGGCAGCCAGATCGTCTTCGAGAGCGATCGCGGCGGCTCCCAGCAGCTCTACATCATGAATGCCGACGGCTCGGGCGTGCGGCGGCTGACCTATGGCGAAGGCCGCTATGCCACCCCCGTCTGGTCACCGCGCGGCGACCTCATCGCCTTCACACGGATCTCGGGGCAGTTCTCGATCGGCGTGATGCGGCCGGACGGCACGGGTGAGCGCACGCTCGCCTCGGGCTTCCTGGCGGAGAGCCCGACCTGGGCGCCCAACGGGCGTGTCCTCGCCTATGCGGCGAGCGGCGGCGGCGGGTCTAGCCGGCTCGTCGCGGTCGATGTGACGGGCCAGCATTCCTGGCCCATCGAGACGCCGCTCGACGGCTCCGACCCGGCCTGGTCGCCGCTGCTGCCCTGAGGCGACGGACCATCGAACCGGAGGGGTGCAGACGGGAAAGGGCTTGCAGCCCGGTCCGCGCCCCTCTAACCCGTTCCACC
Source organism: uncultured Mycobacteriaceae bacterium (assembly GCA_964406375.1). Taxonomy (GTDB): domain Bacteria; phylum Pseudomonadota; class Alphaproteobacteria; order DSM-16000; family Inquilinaceae; genus CAYORM01. The sequence continues at coordinate 8,732 of CAYORM010000086.1, forward strand.
ATGCCGGCTTAGCCGGTTCCAGACACGGCGGATCAAGCCATGCTTCTCAAGTTCGCGCCGCTCTTCGCTATCGCGCTGCTGGTGGCGGCCTGCAGCTCCTCGCAGGAGGCCGGCACGGCCGGTGCAGGCGGGCTGGCGGGCGCCGGCGGCGTCGGGGCCGCCATCCCCGGCAGCCAGCAGGATCTCGCGGTCAATATCGGCGACCGCGTCTTCTTCGGCACCGACCGCTACGACCTGACGCCCGAGGCCCAGGCGACGCTGCAGGGCCAGGCCCAGTGGCTGAACCAGTATCCCAACGTCACCGTGATCATCGAGGGCCATGCGGACGAGCGTGGCACGCGCGAGTACAACCTCGCCCTCGGCGACCGGCGGGCGAACACGGTGCGCGACTATCTCATCGCGCTCGGCGTCAGCCCCAGCCGGATCACGACGATCAGCTACGGCAAGGAACGGCCGCAGGTCCCGGGGTCGACCGAGGCCGCCTGGGCGCAGAACCGGCGTTCGGTCACCGTCGTCCAGTAAGGCGACGTCGCGGGCAGGACGTCCGGGACGGAAAAGACTGTCAGGGCAGTGCCGGGCGCCAGCGGGCGCCCGGCAGCGGTCCTTCTGTCAGAGGGGAAGGGGCGCGTGCCGCAGGGGCCGCGCCCCGCCTTGTTTTCGCCGGGAGAGGACGCCAACTTGGCCGTACCGAGATCCCGCAGAGAGGGAGCCGCGAACCGATGCCGCCCGTTCCGCTGAAGTCGCTCCTGCTGGCCGCCGCGATGGTCTTTCCGGCGTCCGTCGCATTGGCGCAGACGACGTTCGAGGCGCAGCTCCTCGAGCGCATCCAGCAGCTCGAGATCCAGCTCTCCCGCCTGACGGGACAGGTGGAGGAGTTGCAGCATCTCAACCGGCAGCTCGACGACCGGCTGACACGTGCGCTCTCCGACGTCGAGTTTCGCCTCACGGAACTCGAGGGCGGCGACACCTCCACACTCTCCACGGGGCCTTCCGGCTCCGGCACGCCGGCGCCTGCCACCACACCCGCGCCGTCCTCCTCGGGTGGCGGGCTCGCGCCGACGACGGCGCCCGCCGGTCCGATGCCGCTGCCGCTGATCCCGCCGAACCGTGGCGGGGGGATCGGTCCTTCGGGCGCGATCGACCCGATGGACCAGACGGGCCTCGGACTGGTCGGGATCGACGGGGTGGCGGGGGCGGCGCCGGTCGGTGGCGGTCCGGTGACGATTGCTCCGACCGGCGGCATGGCCGGCGGCGTTACCGTCGCGAGCACCGGCAATGCGGTCCCGGCGGGCGATCCAGCCGCTCATTACGACCATGCCTACGGGCTCTATCGCAGCGGTGATTACGCCGGTGCGATCGCTGCCTTCCAGTCCTTCATCTACAGTTACCCGACCGACGCTTTCGCCGGGAACGCGCAATACTGGCTGGGGGAGGCCCATCTGGCGCGCGGCGAGCTGGTCGAGGCGGCGCATGCCTTCCGCGCCTCCTATCAATGGAACCCGACGGGCACCAATGCGGCGCAGAGCCTGCTGCGGCTCGGCCAAGCCTATGTCGCGATCGGTCAGCCGGCGGATGGCTGCACCGCCTTCCTGAGGCTCGCCAACGACTATCCCACGGCACCGGCAGCGGTGCTGCAGCAACTCCAGATCGAGAGGGCGCAGCTCGGGTGCTGAGCGCCTTGCCCGTCGACGCGGCCGCTTTCGCGGCCGCGATGGCGCGCTTTTCCGATGGCGACGGCCATCTGGCGGTCGCCGTCTCGGGCGGCCCGGATTCGACGGCGCTCGCCTTCCTCGCGGCGCGCTGGGCCCGCGCACGGGGGAAGCGCCTTTTCGCCTTCACCGTCGATCACCGGCTGCGGCCGGACTCCGGCCGCGAAGCCGCGCAGACCGCGGCCCGTATGGCGGCGCTCGGCCTGCCGCACCGCATCCTCGTCTGGGATGACGCGCCGGCGCGTGCGTCGCAGGAAGCGGCGCGGCGTGCGCGCTATGCCCTTTTGGTCGGTGCCTGCCGCGAGGCGGGCTGCGACCGGCTGCTGCTCGGGCACAGCCGCGACGACCAGGCCGAGACCGTGCTCTGGCGCCTGGCGCGCGGCAGCGGTCCCGACGGTCTGGCCGGCATGCCGGCCGAGCGGCTCGAGGATGGCATCCGCCTCCTGCGTCCGCTGCTCGATTTCCCGAAGGCGCGATTGGTGGCGACCTGTGATGCGGCCGGGCTCGCCTTCGTCACCGATCCGTCGAACGCCGCACCGCGCTATGCCCGCGGGCGGCTGCGCGCAACCCGCGCGGCCCTGGCCGAAGAGGGGATGACCGACACCCACCTCGTGCGTCTCGCCGCACGGATGGCGATGATGCGCGATGCGCTGGACGGCGCGGCACGGGCCTTCGCCGTTTCGGCGATCCGCTCGACGCCCTATGGCGAGGCCCGGCTCGACCGGGCCGCCTTCGCTGCCGCGGAGCCGGAGATCGCCCGGCGGGCGCTGGCTCTGGCGCTCCGCCGGGTCGGCGGACGCGCCCGCCCGCCCGCTTTCGAAGCACTGCTCTGTGCCGTCGACCGCATTGCCGGGCGCGGCGGCGAGCCGGTCCGCACCGCCTGGACGCTCGGCGGCTGTGTCTGCCGGATGGCAGGGGCCGAGGCCGTCCTCCGGCGGGAGCCGCGCGGCCTCGAGGAGCGGCCGGTCACCGGTGGCGAGGAGGTGGTCTGGGACGGCCGTTTCCGCGTGTCGCTGCCGCCCGGCCTGCCGCCGGAGAGCCGGCTCTCCGCCTGGGGTGCGGCGGCCGCCGGGAGCTGGCGACCGCCCGGCCTTGCCGCGGGCACCGCGCGCGTCCTTCCGGCGTTGTGGACCGCAGGACGGCTGGTGCTGCCGCCCGTCGCCTCATCCGGCCCGGTGCTTGATTGGCAGCCGGTCGAATGATCCTGGCGGGTGGGGGTGGTCGCGGTTGCTTCGTCGCCGGTGTTCATTATTTATAATGAAGAGCGCGACCAGGGTTCGGCGCGCCGTCGTCCGGGAGGACGGAACGCTGTGAAGGACGGAACTGCGTGAACAATATCGGCAAGAACGTCGCGCTCTGGATCATCATCGGCCTTCTGCTGGTGGCGCTGTTCAACCTGTTCCAGAATTCCGGTGGTTCGCGGAGCGGGCAGGGGTCGATTCCGTACAGCGAACTGGTCGCGGCGGTCGATGCGGGCGAGATCGCCGATGCGACGATCCAGGGCGACACTGTCACCGGCCATTTCCGCAGCAACCGTTCCTTCACCTCCTACCTTCCGGCCGGAACCAACATCGTCGACCGCATGACCAATGCGGGGGTGCGGGTGAATGCCGCACCCGTCGAGGGACCGAGCCCCTTCATCCAGATCCTGGTCTCCTGGCTGCCGATGCTGCTGCTGATCGGCGTCTGGATCTTCTTCATGCGCCAGATGCAGTCCG
>CAYORM010000087.1:0-12072 GCA_964406375.1 uncultured Mycobacteriaceae bacterium
TGCGGCGTGCCGATCGGCAGGCGGTAGACCTTCCTCTTGTAGGCGATGCCGCGGCTCGAGAAGAACAGCATCGGCGTATGCGTATTGGCGATGAAGAGGTCGTGGACGAAATCCTCCTCGCGCGTCGCCATGCCCGAGCGGCCCTTGCCGCCGCGGCGCTGCGCCCGATAGGCCGAGACCGGGACCCGCTTGATGTAGCCGGCATGGCTGACGGTGACGACCATGTCCTCGCGGGCGATCAGCGCCTCGTCGTCGACTTCGCCCTCCAGATCGAGGATCTCCGTCCGGCGCGGCGTGCCGAACTGCTCCTTCATGGAGATCAGCTCGTCGCGCAGGATCTCGAGCACCCGCGCCCGGTCGCCAAGGATGGCGAGATAGCCGGCGATCTCCTCGACGATCGTCCGGAGATCGTCGCCGATCTTGTCGCGCTCGAGCCCGGTCAGCCGGTGCAGCCGCAGATCGAGGATCGCCCGGGCCTGCGCCTCGGACAGCCGGTAGGTGTCGCCCTCGCCGAGGGGATGCTCCGGCTCGTCGACCAGCCGCACCATAGGCGCGATGTCATGGGTCGGCCAGTCGCGCGCCATCAGCCGCTCGCGCGCCTCGGCCGGGTCGGGCGCCGTGCGGATCAGCTCGATCACCTCGTCGATATTGGCGACGGCGACGGCGAGCCCGACCAGCACATGCGCCCGGTCGCGCGCCTTGCGAAGCAGGTGCCGGGTGCGGCGGATGATCACCTCCTCGCGGAAGGCGAGGAAGGCGTCGAGGATCTGGCGGAGATTGAGAAGCTCGGGCCGGCCGCCGTTCAGCGCCAGCATGTTGACGCCGAAGGTCGTCTGCAGCGGCGTATGGCGATAGAGGTTGTTGAGCACGACATCGGCGATCGCGTCGCGCCGGAGTTCGATGACGATGCGCACGCCCTCGCGGTCGCTCTCGTCACGCAGCTCCGAAATGCCCTCGACCACCTTCTCCTTCACCACCTCGGCGATGCGCTCGACGAGCTTCGCCTTGTTCACCTGATAGGGGATCTCGGTGATGACGATCGCCTCGCGGTCGCGGGCGAAGGTCTCGATGGAGGAGCGGCAGCGCATCACGACGCTGCCCCGGCCCGTGTGATAGGCGGCGCGGATGCCGGCGCGGCCGAGGATCAATCCGCCGGTCGGGAAATCCGGGCCGGGGATGTACTCCATCAGCTCCTCGACCGACAGGTCGGGATCATCGATCAGCGCGCAGCAGGCGTCGACCACCTCGCCGAGATTATGGGTCGGGATGTTGGTCGCCATGCCGACGGCGATGCCGCCGGCGCCGTTGACGAGCAGGTTCGGGAAGCGGGCCGGCAGGACGACCGGCTCCTCGGTCGTCTCGTCGTAATTGGGCTGGAACTCGACCGTGTCGTTCTCGATGTCGTCGAGCATCGCCTCGGCCGAACGCGCGAGCCGCGCCTCGGTGTAGCGGTAGGCCGCGGCGGGATCGCCATCCATCGACCCGAAGTTGCCCTGCCCCTGGATCAGCGGCAGGCGCATCGAGAAATCCTGCACCATCCGCACCATGGCGTCGTAGATCGCCGAGTCGCCATGCGGGTGGTAGCGGCCCATCACGGCGCCGACGATATGCGCCGATTTGTTGAACTTCTTGGTGCTGTCATAGCCGCCCTCCTTCATCGCGTAGAGGATGCGGCGATGGACCGGCTTCAGCCCGTCGCGCACGTCGGGCAGCGCGCGCGCCACGATCACGCTCATCGCGTAGTCGAGATAGGAGCGCTGCATCTCCTCCTCGATCGTCACCGGCGTGATGTCGAAGGAGGGCGGCGTGTCGTCGGGACGATCGGTCAAGGCTGAGCTTCACGAAGGCGATGAGAGACGGGCACGGCAGCGGGCGAGCCCGCCGCCATTCGTGCCCAGCTTAACAGTTTTCCGCAGGTGCGAACAGCGATGCGCCCACATGCGATCGGGGGCCTCGGCCACCATATTAGGGTACATTACATAATATACCTGAATCATTTCCCGTAATGGCGTACACTCAGTTCTTAATGGTCGCCGAACCGGCATCCGAGGCTGGTGACCCAAACACCAGCGGAAGGAGCGGTTCAGCCATGAAACCGATCAGCGTCGCCTGTTCAGTGTCACCCGTCGTTTCGAGCGGCGGTTGGACGGCCCGGCCGCCGATGCGTATGGCCCTGCTTGTCGCGGTATCCATGGCCGCCCTCGCGTTGGCGGGAGGAGAAGCCTCGGCGGACACCTCGATCGACAACAGGGGCGAGACCACCGTCGACACGCCTTACGGCATCGACATCCTGGACGACGGAACTGTCGGGGATCTGTCCATCGACAATCGCGAGAATGGCCTGATCCAAGGCCAGGGAGCGAGCGGCCTGCGGGTCCACAGAACAGCGGTCGAGATCAGAGGTGCCATCGGGCTGTTGAACAACGGCGACGAGGCCGACCCGTCAACTGCCGGTTCGATCATCGGCGACAATGGCTGGGGCGCCGAGCTCTACGGCGTCGAGGATTTTGCCGATATCGACAACAGTTACGGCGGCTTGATTCAGGGCCTGAACGGCGGCGGCCTGGCGATCATCAACTGGCTGCCGGACGATTATCCCGCCGTCGATGTCACGCTCAAAAATGTCGCCGGCGAGATCCTCGGCACGTCCGACGGCGTCAAGATGGAGTACATCAACGGCTTCATCGATCTCGACAACACCGGCGGCACGATTGAGGGAACCTCGGGTTACGGCCTGTTCCTGCGCAGCTACACGCAGATCGACGAGACGGACACGGCAACGATCGAGAATGGCGGCGGCCTGATCAAGGGCGGCTCGGGTGGCATCTACGCACATGTCCATCTCGCGCCGGTCGTCGTGAACAACCACGACGGGACGGTCGACGGCCAGAACGGCGACGCCATCAGGCTGACGTCTTTTGAGGGGGTGGAAGGCTCGCTCACGGTGACCAATGATGCGGACGGCCTGATCACCGGACGCCGTGGCATCCGGTTCTACGGGACCGAGCTGGTGATCGAGAATGCCGGCGAGATCACGGGATCGGGCACCGTCAGCGGCTCGAACGTCTACAGCGCCATCCATGCGGAGGCGGTGGAAGGCGGAGCCATCATCATCGACAACCTCGCCGGTGGCGTGGTCCGGGGAGAGGCCCAGTCGGAGACCGACGTCATCGTCCGGACGCTCGGAGCCGGATCCACGATCACCAATGCCGGCCATCTGCTCGGCCGAATGCTGCTGTCGGATGCGGCGGATACGGTCGAGAACGAGGTCGGCGGGATCTGGGATCTCGGGGACGAGACGAGCTTCGGCGGCGGGGCCGACATCCTGAGCAATCGCGGGCGGATGACCGCCGCCTTCGACGGCGCCGCGACGACGGAGACGCGACTCGTCGACCTTGAGACCTTCGACAACCGGTCCGGATCCTTCTCGCTCGTCGACGGCGGAACCGGCGACCGGGCGGTCTTCACGGGGACCGGCTTCGTCTATCAGGGTGCCGGGGGCATCCTTGCGTTCGACATCCTGCTCGAGGAGGGAACGGCCGACCTCGTGCGCATCGAGGGCGATATCGACAACGAGACCAGCGGCTACATCGCCCTGACGCATCTCGGCGATGGCGGCTGGGCCGAATACACGCCGGACATCCGCCTCGTCGAGGTCACGGGAGAGACGGCGGAAGGCGATTTCGTGCTGCTGGGCGGCAGCTTCCGCCGCGGCTTCTTCGACTACGATCTGGCGCTGCGATCCGACGACGGCAGCGGCGAGAGCCACTGGACGCTCGTCTCCACCACGACCGAGCATGTCGAGGAGATGCCACGCATCCAGGGCGCCATCGGCCAGATCTGGTCGGCGAGCGCCACGAGCTGGTCCGACCACGCGGCGGCGCTGCGCGACGAGAACGGCCGCGACCAGATGGCCGCTGCCGATCCCCGTGTCGCGGATCTGATCGTGGCCGAGAGCGCCGCCGCCGGGGCCGGCACCCGCGGCGCGATCTGGGGCCGGGTGATCGGCAGCGGCATCTCGCGTGATGACGGCTACGACCAGACCGTCTGGGGCTTCCAGGGCGGCGTCGACATTCCGGTCTGGGAGGGCCCGGAGGGGCGCGTCCTGCTGGGCGTTCTGGCGGGCTATCTCGGCTCGGAGGTCACCTTCGACGAAGATGGCGAGGCCACCCTCTCCGGCCCGACGGTAGGTGTCTACGCCAATGCCCTGTGGAGTAGCGGCACCTATCTCAACGCCTTGGTGAAGGCCGATTTCCTGACCATCGACTTCGACATCGAGGGCGATGACGACACGGCGGACGCATGGGCCTACGGCTTCCGGATCGAGGGCGGCCAGCGCTTCCATCTCGGTGACGGCGCCTTCGTCGAGCCGAATGCGAGCCTGGCCTATTCACGCACCGTGGTCGATTCGGTCGAGCTGATGGGGGCCGACGTATCCTTCGACGATGCGGAGAGCCTGCAGGGGACGATCGGCATGCGCCTCGGCACGCGCCTTGTCACGGGCGGGCTGACGCTTGTGCCCTTCGCCAGCCTCGATGCGGGGTATGAGTTCCTCGGCGACAGCGGCAGCACCGTCTCGAGCGGCGGGGCGTCCTTCGGCAGCGACGACGATCTCGGCGGCGCCTTCGGCGAGCTGGGGCTCGGCGTCACGCTGCTCGATCTCGGCCAGGGCCTGACTGCCACGGCCGAGGGGCGGTACCGCGCCGCGGAATCCTATGACAGCCTCAGCGGCAGCCTCGCATTGCGGCTGAGCTGGTAGCAGGACGGATGGGCGGCGGGGCCTCCCGCCGCCTGCTCCGCTTCGGTCAGGAGGGCGTCTCGGACAGGACCAGCCGGCCGCCAGACCGGCGGTCGCGCAGCGTGAGCCAGTGAAAGCGCAGCGCGAGCAGCCCGGACGAGACGGCGCTGGCGATCAGGATCGCCTGGAACAGACCCGGCGTCCCGCCCTCGAGGCGGACGCCGAGGAGCCAGCCGAGCGGGATCATGACGAAGAGGTAGGAGACGACATGCGAGACCGCGGGCAGGGTCGCGTCGCCCCGCCCGCGCAGCGCATGCGCCATCACCACCTGGCCGCCATCGACCAACAACACGAAGGCGGCGATGCGGATGACCGGTACCGTCGCCGCATGCAGCGCCGGATCGGCGGTGTAGATCGCCGCGATCGGGCCGGCGAAGCCGTAGAGGATGACGCCGAGTGACAGCATCACTAGGCTGTTGACGCCGAGACCGGTCCACCCGGCCAGTGCCAGATCGGGTGCATCGCCCCGGCCATGGGCGATACCGACCCGCACCGCCGTCGCCGAAGCGAAGCCGAGAGCGACCATGAAGATCAGCGCAATGAGATTGAGCCCGATGCCGTAGGCGGCGAGCACCAGCTCGCCCAGCCAGCCGGCGAACAGCGTCAGCCCGGCGAAGGCCGCGCTCTCGATCCCGATGCTGACCCCCGCGCCATAGCCGATCCGCCGCTGCAGCCACCATGTCCGCCAGCGCCAGCCGGCCCAGTGCCTGACGCCGTAGAGGTCACGGTCCGGCATCCGCAGGATGTAAAGGCCCAGCGCCGCCACGAGGAAGCAGCGCGACACGGTGCTCGCCCAGGCGGCCCCTTCCGCCCCCATCGCCGGCAGCCCGAGATGGCCGAAGACGAAGACCCAGTTCGCCAGCAGGTTGACGAGATTGGCGAGGATCATCACGACCATGCCGGGCAGCGGCCGGCGGATGCCCTCGAGGAAGCCCTCCATCGCGACATAGACGATGGTGGCCGGCAGCCCGTAGGCGAGGATCACCGCGATCTTGCCACCGGCGGCGGCCACCGCGGCGGTCTGCCCGGTGAACAGCAGCACGGGTTCGGCGCCATGGGCGAGGCCGACGCCGAGCATGCCGAGTGCAAAGCCGTAGATCATGCCGCGCTGGAGTGCCGCCCCGGCATCGGCCCGCTGCCCCCGCCCGAGCGACTGGGCCGAAATCACCATCGTGCCGAGGACGAGGCCGATCAACGTCCCGAGGATCGGGTGGAAGATCGAGCCGCCGATCGTCAGATGCGCGAGATCCTCGCTGCCGTAGCGGCCGACGAAGATGGTGTCGACCAGCGCCATCACCAAGATGCCGGCGCGGGCGACGACGACAGGGGCGGCGAGGCGCAGCAGCTCGCCGACATGACGGCGCAGTCGGACGCGCAGCCAGCTCTCGTCCGGGCGGATGGAACGCTGAACCATGAGAACGCTTGGGCGGACCTCCTCGACGGGTGGCGAGCCTAACAGCGCCCGCCCCGGGCCCTCACGCGTTCAGCTGCCAGGTCTGCCATGCGACGATTGTGGCAAAGGCGACCCAGGCGAGATAGGGCACGAACAGCGCTCCGGCGCGCCAGTCATGGCGCAGGAAGGCGAAAAGGGTGGCGGCGACCAGCACCAGCACCGGCAGGATGAAGACGAAGCCGAGGACGGTGCTGCGCAGCCCGAAAAAGATCGGACTCCAGGCGAGATTGGCGACGAGCTGAAGGAGGAAGAGGATCAGCGCGCCGCGCGCCCCGGCCCAGCCGGCACGGCGCCAGACGAGCCAGGCGGCGGTCGCCATCGCCACATAGAGGATCGTCCAGACGACCGAGAAGGCCCAATCGGGCGGCGTCAGCGGCGATTTGTTGAGCTGGTCGTACCAGTTGCGGCTGCCCTCCTGCCCCACGAAACCGGACAGGATGCCGAGGGCCAGTACCACGAGGACGAAGACGGGCCAGGTCCACAGCGGGCGCCGCGCCACCTCGCGACGACCGGTCGGCGGCGCGCCCCGGCCGGCAGCGGGGCCATCGAAGCCGTCCTGGGGGAATGTCGACATGGCGGGATCCTTCCGTTCGAGGTCTCTCCGGGCAGACCGGCGACCGGCCGCACCAGCATCAACCGCCTTGACGGCTGGCGCCCCGCGGCGGCAGGATGAAGCCTTCGTGGGATTTGAGCCGACCGGCTTGCGGCCACGTTAAACTCCGCTAAAAGGTCGGGAGCCCTCCGGATGTTCCGGCGGGGCTCGGCCGTCGGTCGGGTCAACTGGCTCGGAGAACGGCCTTGAGCGACACCGTCACACCCTCCTCACCCTTCGCGTCCCCAAATGCAGCCCCGGGCATCGACACGCTGTTGGTCCGCGGCGGCCTCGCACGCACCGCCCATGGCGAAACGTCCGATGCGATCTTCCTGACCTCGGGCTTCGTCTATGACAGCGCCGAGGCAGCGGAGGCGCGCTTCTCCGGCGATCACCCGGGCTTCGTCTATTCGCGCTACGGCAACCCGACGCTCGACGTGCTGGAGCGGCGCCTCGCCCTGATCGAGGGGGCGGAGAAATGTCACGTCACCGCCAGCGGCATGGCGGCGGTGTTCACGGCGCTGTTCTGCTGGCTGCGGGCCGGCGACCACATCGTCGCCAGCCGAGCGCTCTTCGGTTCCTGCCACGTTATCCTGACGACGATCCTGCCGCGCTACGGCATCGAGACGACGCTGGTGGACGGTACCGATCTCGCCGCTTGGCGTGCGGCGATGCGGCCGGAGACCCGGGCGATCTTCCTCGAGACCCCGGCCAACCCGACGCTCGACCTCGTGGATCTCGCCGCTGTCGCCGCGATCGCCCATGAGGGCGGCGCCAAGGTCTTCATTGACAACGCCTTTGCCTCGCCGCTCGGCCAGCGGCCGCTGGAGCATGGCTGCGACGTCGTCATCTATTCCGCCACTAAGCACATCGACGGGCAGGGCCGCTGCCTGGGCGGCGCCGTGCTGTCCGATGCGTCCTTCCTCACCGATCATTTCATGCCCTATTACCGGCATTGCGGACCGGCACTGTCCCCCTTCAACGCCTGGGTGCTGGCCAAGGGGCTGGAGACGCTGGGGCTGCGGATCGAGCGTTCCGCCTCCTCCGCCCTCGCCCTCGCCCGGCTGATCGAGGCGCATCCGGCGGTGCGGTCAGCACGCTACCCGTTCCTCCCCAGCCATCCCCAGCACGCGATCGCGCGGCGGCAGATGCTCAATGGCGGGACGCTGGTCTCCTTCGACCTCGGCAGCCGCGCCGCCGCCTTCGCCTTCCTCGACGCGCTCGAAATCATCGACATTTCCAACAATCTCGGTGATACGAAGTCACTTGCCACGCATCCGGCGACGACCACGCACCGGGCGATGGAAGAAGCCGACCGGTTGCGGATGGGCATCGGCGAGGGGCTGGTGCGGCTGTCCGTCGGGATCGAGGCGCCCGCCGATCTCGAACGCGATGTCGGCCGGGCGCTGGATGCCGCCGCACGGGCGGGCTGATCAGTCGGACAGACGGCAGGCGGGAGGGCGCGATGCCGACGGAGCGGTTCACTTTCCCCGGCGGCTCCGGCGAAACCCTCGCCGCCGCCCTCGATCTACCGGCGGGGCCACCGGTCGCCCACGCGCTGTTCGCCCATTGCTTCACCTGCGGCAAGGATGTCCTCGCCGCCCGCCGCATCGCCGACGCGCTCGCGGCGCAGGGTATCGCGGTGCTGCGCTTCGACTTCACCGGCCTCGGCGCCAGCGAAGGGGAATTCGCCAATACCCGCTTTTCCTCCAATGTCGCCGATCTGGTGGCCGCCGCCGACCATCTGCGCGCCGCGGGCCGGGCGCCGGTCCTGCTGATCGGCCACAGCCTGGGCGGGTCGGCGGTGCTGGCGGCGGCGGAGGCGATCCCCGAGGCGCGGGCGGTGGTGACCATCGCCGCCCCGTCCGATCCCTCGCATGTGACGCGCCTGTTCGGCGACCGGCTGGAGGCGCTGCGCAAAGAGGGCGAGATCGAGGTGCGGCTCGGCGGGCGGCCCTTCCGCATCCGGCGCGACTTCCTCGATGATGTCGGCGCCTGGACGCTCAGCGAGCGGATCGCGCGGCTGCGCCGGGCGCTGCTCGTCCTGCATGCGCCGCGCGACGAGATCGTCGGCATCGAGAACGCCGCCGCCATATTCGACGCGGCCAAGCACCCGAAGAGCTTCGTCACGCTGGACGATGCCGACCACATGCTCAGCCGGCGGGAAGACTCCGCCTATGTCGGCCAGCTGATCGCCGCCTGGGCCGGCCGCTATCTGCCGACGCCGCATGTCCGGGCGGGGACCACGGCCGATCCGCAGGCGGATTCGGAGGGCCGCGTCCTGGTGACGGAGACCGGCGGCGGACGCTTCCAGCAGCGCATTCGCTCCGGCCGTCACATCCTGCTCGCCGACGAGCCGGCGGCACAGGGCGGGCTCGACAGCGGCCCTTCCCCCTATGATCTGTTGCTCGCCGGACTCGGCGCCTGCACGGCGATGACCGTCCGCCTCTATGCCGAGCACAAGGGCCTGCCGCTCGACCGTGTCTCGGTCGAGCTGCGACATCAGAAGATCCATGCTGTCGATTGCGAGACCTGCGAGACGCGCGAGGGCAAGATTGACCGCATCGACCGTATCCTGACCTTCGAGGGCGCGCTGGACGCGGACCAGCGGCGCCGCCTGCTCGAGATCGCCGAGCGCTGCCCGGTGCACCGGACGCTGCAGGGCGAGGTCGAGATCCGCTCGATCGAGACGACCCCGAAGCCGCCCTCCGGTTAGGCGGTCCCCGCGGAGGGTCTCAACCCGGCCGTGGCCAGGCGAGCGGGCCGCGCCGTGCCTCATAGGCCACGGCGGCACGCAGCGTCGCCATATCGTCGAAGCGGGGACCGACGATCTGCAGGCCGATCGGCAGACCGGCGGCGGTGAAGCCGCAATTGAGCGAGATCGCCGGATGCTCGGACATGTTCCAGGGCACGGTGAAGCCGATATGCTCGAAGGGGCGCCCGGGGTCGTCGACCGGCGAGGCCTTATCTGCCGGAAAGGCCGGCACCGGCGCCGTTGGCGACAGCACGAGATCTACCGAGCGGAACAGGGTCGCCGCCGCGCGGCGCATCGCGAAGGTCTGGTTGAAGCCGCGCACCACCTCGACGGCCGACGCCCGTTCCGCCGCACTGGCCCAGTTGCGGATATAGGGCAGGATGCGCGCCTGCCGCTCGGGCGGCAGAGCGAGGATGTCGGCCCAGGAGCGGGCGCGCCAGAAGGTGTCGAGCCCGTCGAGCATCTCGCGGGTCAGGATCGGACGCACCGGCTCGACGATGGCGCCCATCTCGGTGAAGACGTCGGCAGCTTCCAGGACGGCCGCCGCGATCTCGGGATGGACGGGCAGGCCGCAGCCGGCCTCCATCATCAGGCCGACGCGCCGCCCGGCCAGCGCCGGGCCGTCGAGGGCGGTCCAGTCGATCGAGGTCGGTGGCAGGCTGGTCGGATCGCGCCAGTCGGGCAGCGACAGCACGGCCATCATCGCTGCGGCATCGGCCACCCGCCGTGTCATCGGCCCGGCGACACGGCCGAGATAGAAGGGGTCGATCGGCACCCGGCCGTGGCTGGGCTTGAACCCGACCGTGCCGGTCCAGCCGGCCGGCAGGCGGATCGAGCCGCCGATATCGGTGCCGAGATGCAGCGGCCCATAACCGGCGGCTGCGGCGGCCCCTGCCCCGGCACTCGACCCGCCGGGACTGAGCGCGGTGTCCCACGGGTTGCGCGACAGCGGGTGAAAGGTCGAGAGGCTCGAGGACAGCATCCCGAAATCCGGGGCGGTCGTCTTGGCGAAAAGGATTGCCCCGGCCTCGCGCAGCCGTGCGGCGGGCGGCGCATCCGCGACCGCCGGCACCAGCTCGACCGCCGCGGTGCCCATCGGCACCGGTACGCCGCGGGTCGCGACGAACTCCTTGACCGTGACGGGGATGCCGTCCAGTGGTCCGGCGGGCTCGCCGCGCGCCCAGCGCCCGGTCGCGGCCACCGCCGCGCGCCGGGCACCTTCCGGGTCATAGGCGTAAAGGGCCGCGATGCGCGGTTCCCAGGCGGCGATCCGCCGCTCCACCGCCTCCCAGCATTCGAGCGGCGACAGCGCCCGGCTGGCGTAGAGCCGCCGCAGCGCGGCGACAGAGAGATCGGCGGGGTCGCTGTCCACCGGGCGTGAAGCGATCAGAACGGGATGTCGTCGTCCAGATCATCGAGCGGCGGCGGCGTCCGGGCCGCGCCGCGGCCCTGGCTGCCACTCCCCATGCCACCGCCCATACCGCCCCCGGAGGACGCGCCGCCATACCCACCGCCATAGCCCGGATCGTCATAGCCGCCGGCACCGGCGGCGCCACCGCCCTCGCCGCGGCCGTCGAGCATGGTCAGCTCGCCGCGGAACGGCCGCAGCACCACTTCGGTCGTGTAGCGCTCCGCCCCCGAACTGTCGGTGAACTTCCGCGTCTCGAGCTGGCCTTCGAGATAGACCTTCGAGCCCTTCTTCAGGAAGCGCTCGCAGACGCCGATGAGATTCTCGTTCAGCACCACGACGCGATGCCATTCGGTCCGCTCACGCCGCTCGCCGCTGTTGCGGTCCTTCCAGGTCTCGGAGGTCGCGACCGACAGGTTGGCCACGCGTCCACCATTCTGGAAGGTCCGGATCTCCGGATCCCGGCCGAGATTGCCGACGAGGATGACCTTGTTGACGCTGCCTGCCATGAACGGCCCCGAACTGCTGGATGGGTTCGTCTCGATACTACACCCTTCGCCCGCCTATACCATGGCCCCGTGGCGCTTGCTGAACAAAAAGTGAACATCTATCATTCCCGCGTCGTTGCACCGGTCACCGGGGCAGGCATGACGGCCGGATGGGTGGTCGGCATCGGGGGCATGCGGCCTTGCCCGGTCGTCATCGCCGTCGGGCCACATCATATTCAGCCCTGCCGACGCCGCGGCGGCGCCGGATTTCCTCTCTCTTCCGACAGCTCTGCGGGATCGACATGCAGAAGGTGATCAGCGTCCGCGGCGCGCGCGAGCACAATCTGAAGAACGTCGACATCGACCTGCCGCGCGACAGGCTCGTCGTGATCACCGGCCTGTCCGGCTCCGGCAAATCGTCGCTGGCCTTCGACACCATCTATGCCGAGGGCCAGCGCCGCTATGTCGAGAGCCTCTCGGCCTATGCCCGGCAGTTCCTCGAGCTGATGCAGAAGCCGGACGTCGATTCGATCGACGGGCTGTCACCGGCGATCTCGATCGAGCAGAAGACCACCAGC
>CAYORM010000088.1:0-11322 GCA_964406375.1 uncultured Mycobacteriaceae bacterium
GCGCCTGCTGGAGGGGGCGCGGATCGCGGCGCCGCTGCTCGGCGCCTTCCTCGATGCGCAGCTCGCGGCCCATGGCGTGCCGGCGAACCGGCTGGTCCTGGCCGGGTTCAGCCAGGGCGCGCTGATGGCGCTGCATGTCGGGCTGCGCCGCGATCCCGCGCCGGCCGGGATCGTCGCTTGGTCTGGCTGGCTCGCCGGCCCGGAGACGCTGGCGGCCGAGCGGCGCGGCGCGCCGCCGGTCCTGCTGGTGCACGGGACTGAGGACACCGTCGTCCCGTATCAGGCGATGGGGCTGGCCGAGGCGGCGCTGCGCGCGCAAGGCGTGCCGGTCGAGACGCTGAGCCGGCCCGGGCTCGGTCATGGCATCGACCAGCCGGCGCTCGACAGGGCGACGGCGTTCATCATCACGGTGCTGGCGCGATGACGATATCGTGACATTTGCGGATCCGGGCGGCACAGATCATTGCTGGCCGGGGCCGCTGGCGACTATACCTCTTTCAGCCGAGCCACCATCGGAACGGAGACAGGTCAGGGGACGGAACACGTGTCGCCGCCACCGGACAGTTGCCCAGCGCTGGTGCTGAACGCCGATTTCCGGCCGCTCAGCTACTTCCCGCTGTCGCTGTGGCCGTGGCAGGAGGCGATCAAGGCGGTCTTCCTCGACCGGGTCAACATCGTCGCCGAGTATGACCGTGTGGTGCGCAGCCCGAATTTCGAGCTGCGCCTGCCCAGCGTGATCTCGCTCAAGGAATACGTCCCCTCGGTGCGGAAGCCGGCCTTCACCCGGTTCAACGTGTTCCTGCGCGACCGCTTCACCTGCCAGTATTGCGGCCAGCGCTTCCCGACGCAGGATCTGACCTTCGATCATGTGGTGCCGCGCTCGCGCGGCGGCCGGACGAGCTGGACGAATGTCGTCGCCGCCTGTTCGGGCTGCAATCTGCGCAAGGGCGATCTGATGCCGAATCATTGCGGGATGATCCCGCTCGTCCCGCCGCGCCAGCCGACGACCTATGAGCTGCAGGAGAACGGCCGGGCCTTCCCGCCGAACTTCCTGCACGAGAGCTGGCGCGACTATCTGTACTGGGACACCGAGCTGGAGAGCTGAGCTGCGGGCGGCGCGACGGCGTCCTGCGCCGCCCGAGCGGCCGTCGTCAGCCCGCCGCGCGCGCCGTCTTCAGCGCCCGGCCCCACCAGATGAGCTGGTCGAGCATGTCCTTGGCGCTGGGCTCGAGATGCGGCATGTCCGAGATCGGCTTGCCGCCCTGCCAAGCCGCCATGAAGTCGGCACCGCTGATATGCACGCCGCTACGCATCGGTGCCATCTGGAGCTCGACCGTGATCAGCCGCAGATGCTCGATCGCCCGGGCACCGCCGACGCTGCCATAGCCGACGAAGCCGGCGGGCTTCTTCACCCATTGCGGATAGGCGTAGTCCATCGCGTTCTTCAGCGCGCCGGTGATGGACCGGTTGTATTCGGCGACGACGAAGATGAAGGCGTCGAGGGAGTCGATCTTTGCCTGCCAGCGCTGCGCCACCTCGTTCTTGGTGGGTGCGAAGGCCGGCGATCCCTCCTCGGCGAAGAGCGGCATCGGATAGTCGCGCAGGTCGAGCAGCTCGACGTCGAGCTCGGGGCGCTGCCGCGCCAGCCCCAGGATCCACTCGGCCGGCTTGTCTGCGAAGCGGTTGGGCCGGATGCTGCTGATGATGATGCCGGTCTTGAGCATGGCGGTCCCTCTTCAGGTTCGAGTTGGGCGGGTGCGTGATGCGCCGCCTCCAGCCGACATGGCGCCGCCGCCATGGCCCGGCAAGTCGGGAACGCCGCCATTCAGTCGAGCGGCTCGTCCATCTCGAAGCCGTCGCCCGTCATGGTAAAGCGCCCGGCCTCCATCGCCGCGAGCCAGCGGCTCGTCCGCTCCATCCCGCCGAAGGCGAAGAAATGGGCGCGCTCGATCCCGCAATCGGGATCCTCGGCCTGATAGGCCGCAAGCCGCGTCACCAGCCGGTCGGGGACCGAGATCGTTGCGAGCTTGGCGATGTTCAGCGCCTGACGCGTCAGAAAGCGCAGCGACGGGCCGACGCCGCACATGGTCGCGTAGTTGATCAGGCTCTTCAGCTTGGCCGGGCCGGCGATGCCGATATGGATCGGCAGGCGGTTGCCGGCGGCGCGCAGCCGACGGTCCCAGGCGATGATCGCATCGGGGTCGAAGCAGAACTGGGTGGCGATGTAGAGCCGGCTGCCGGTCGCCGCGGCATAGGCGTTCTTCTCCGCCAGGGCGCGGGCGATCTCGGCCTCCGGGATGTCGGCATTGCCTTCCGGATGGCCGGCCACGCCGATGCGGGTGATCCCGTTCCTCTCGAAGACGCCGGTCTCGAGCACCGCCATCGACCGGTCGAAGGGGCCGCGCGGCGTCGTAGCGCCACCACCGATGACGAGCGCCTGTTCGACCCCCGCTGCGGCCAGACCGCTGACATAGCGCTCCAGCTCGTCATGGCTCGCGAGGCTGCGGGCAGCGACATGCGGCACCGGCTCCAGCCCCTCGCCGCGCAGCCGCGCGCAGAGCGCGACGATCGCGTCGAGATCGGCACCGGGGAGCATGGTGACGTAGACAGCGGTCCCGGCGGGCAGGAGCGCGGCGAAGTTTCCGATTTTCACGGCCGAGCCCGGGGCCGTCTCGATCGACCAGTCGGCCAGAAAGCGCATGATGGCCGCCTTGCCGCCTGCGGCCTCGAGCTGCGTGACGGCCGCATCAGCGCCCGTTTTCCGTCGTGCCGCCTTGCCGAACCCGAACATGCCGCCTCCGCCCGAGACGGCCGGACCATCCGGCCGCTTGCCTGAGAGATGGAGCTGCAAGAGCCCTTCCGCCGTCGCCGCGGCGACCAGCGCCGTTCGAATCACGACATGGCCCCATGTCGCATCGACGACAGGTCGCGTCCCGCATCCCACCCGTCGCAGCCGGGATTGATCCGGGGCCGCCCTGTCGTCAACATGCGGCTCCCGCGAGGGGGTTCCAAGCCGAGGTGGTTCCGGGCATGCGGCGCTATTCGATCTTCTCGCTCGCGCGCAATGCGGTGTCGCATCACGCGGGCTGGCAGCGCGCCTGGCGATCGCCGGAGCCGAAGCCGGCCTATGACGTCATCATCGTCGGCGGCGGTGGCCATGGCCTCGCCACGGCCTATTATCTCGCCAAGGAGCATGGCGTCGGCAGCGTCGCCGTGCTCGAGAAGGGCTGGATCGGTGGCGGCAATACCGGGCGCAACACCACGATCGTCCGCTCGAACTATCTGTTCGATGCCTCCGCCCACATCTATGAGCACGCGCTGAAGCTCTGGGAGGGGCTGAGCGCCGAACTCAACTACAATGTAATGTTCAGCCAG
The DNA here is from genome assembly GCA_964406375.1 of uncultured Mycobacteriaceae bacterium. Classification (GTDB taxonomy): domain Bacteria; phylum Pseudomonadota; class Alphaproteobacteria; order DSM-16000; family Inquilinaceae; genus CAYORM01. The sequence continues at coordinate 3,376 of CAYORM010000088.1, forward strand.
CGTGGCGTGCTGAACCTCGCGCATGATCATCACGAGGCGCGCGAGCTGAAGCGGCGGGTCCATGCGAACCGGCTGAACGGCATCGACAGCGAGTGGCTGACGCGCGAGCAGGTGCTCGAATTCTGCCCGATCATCAACGCCGATCCCGAGCTGCGCTACCCGGTCTATGGGGCGACGCTGCAGCGCCGCGGCGGCACCGCGCGCCATGATGCCGTCGCCTGGGGCTATGCGCGGGCGGCCGACGCACTCGGCGTCGACATCATCCAGAACTGCGAGGTGACGGGCTTCCGCATCGAGGGCGGGCGCGTCACCGGTGTTGAGACCACCCGCGGTGCCATCGGGGCGCGGCGCGTGGGGCTGGTCGCGGCGGGACACAGCTCGGTCCTCGCCGGGCTCGCCGGGTTCCGCCTGCCGCTGCAGAGCCACCCGCTTCAGGCGCTGGTGTCCGAGCCGGTGAAGCCGGTGATCGACTGCGTCGTGATGTCGAACGCGATCCACGCCTATGTCAGCCAGTCCGACAAGGGCGAGCTGGTGATCGGCGCCGGCATCGACGGCCACAACAGCTATTCCCAGCGCGGCAGCTTCGCGGTGATCGAGGAGACGCTCGCGGCCATCGTCGAGCTGTTCCCGCTGTTCAGCCGGATGCGCATGCTGCGGCAATGGGGCGGGATCGTCGATGTGGCGCCGGATGCCAGTCCGATCATCGGGCGCACCCCGGTCGAGAACCTCTTCATCAATTGCGGCTGGGGCACCGGCGGCTTCAAGGCGACGCCGGGGTCGGGTCACGTCTTCGCCCACACCATCGCCCGGGGCGAACCGCATCCCTATGCCGCACCCTTCTCGCTCGACCGGTTCCGCGACGGCGATCTCGTCGCCGAACACGGCGCTGCTGCTGTCGCGCATTGAACCGGAGGCGGCCATGTTCCTGATCGACTGCCCCTATTGCGGCCCGCGCGAGCAGACCGAGTTCCGCAATGGCGGCGAGGCGCATATCGCCCGGCCCGCCGACCCCGCCGCGCTGTCCGACGCGGAATGGGCCGATTACGTCTTCATGCGCGACAACCCCAAGGGGCTGCTTTACGAGCGCTGGGTGCACATCCATGGCTGCCGCCGCTGGTTCAATGCCGCGCGCAACACGGTGACCGACCGGATTCTCGCCATCTATCCGATCGGCGCGCCGCGGCCGCCGGTACCGCCGGGCCAGGAGCCGCCGACCCCGTCCGGGGAGATCGCGGAGACGAGTGCCAACCGGCCGCTCGAGCCGGCCGCCGGCGCCGATGCGCCGCAGGCGGGGGCGTGAGAGGGCCCATGACCCAGAACTTCCGCATCGCCGGCCGTGGCACCGATCTCGACGAGAAGGGCGGTCGCACCCTGCGCTTCTCCTTCGACGGGCGCGACTATCGCGGCTTTCCGGGCGACACGCTGGCCTCGGCGCTGCTCGCCAATGGCGTCCATCTCGTCGCCCGCAGCTTCAAGTATCATCGGCCGCGCGGCATCCTGACGGCAGGGGCAGAGGAGCCGAACGCCCTCGTCCAGCTTGCCGCCGGGACAGCGCGGACCGAGCCCAACATCCGCGCGACCCAGGCCGAGCTGTTCGACGGGCTGGCGGCGTCCAGCCAGAACCGCTGGCCGTCTCTGGCGCGCGATTTCGGGGCGGCCGGCGATGCGGTGGCGCCGCTGCTGCCGGCCGGCTTCTACTACAAGACCTTCATGTGGCCGCGTCGCGGCTGGATGACCTATGAGAAGTTCATCCGCCGCAGCGCCGGGCTCGGCCGCGTGCCGGAACTGCCCGACCCGGACCGCTACGACCATCGCAACGCCCATTGCGACGTGCTGGTGGTGGGGGGTGGCCTCGCCGGCCTCGCCGCGGCGCTCGCCGCGGCCCGAAGCGGGGCGCGCGTCATCCTGGTGGAGGACCAGCCGCGTTTCGGCGGCACCGCCCGGGCCGAGCCGGGTCTCGCCATCGACGGCAAGCCGGCCACGGCCTGGATCGAGGCGGCGCTCGATGAGCTGCGCGCCAACCGCGACGTGACGATCCTGCCGCGCTGCACGGCCTTCGGCTACTACGCCGATAACTGGCTCGGCCTGCTCGAGCGGGTGACCGACCATAAGCCCGCCTATGAAGTCCGCCCGGGTGTGCCACGCCAGCGGCTCTGGCGCGTCCGCGCCCGCCAGGTCGTGCTGGCCACCGGCAGCATCGAACGCCCGCTGGTCTTCGCTGAGAACGACCGTCCGGGGATCATGATGGCCGGTGCGGTGCGCGCCTATCTCAACCGCTGGGGCGTACGGGTCGGCGAGCGGGTCGTCATCGCAACCAACAATGACAGCGCCTATCGCACCGCACTCGACCTCTCGGCCGCTGGGGTGGCGGTGCCGGCGGTGATCGACACGCGCGCCGATCCGGAGGGGCCGCTGGTGCGGCTGGTGCGCTCTGCCGGCATCCCGGTGATGACCGGGCACAGCATCGCCAGCACCAGCGGCCGCCACCGCGTCGACGAGGTGTTGGCGATGCCGCTCGCCGCCGACGGCCGCAGCGTCCGGCGCGGCACCGAGACGGCGATTCGCTGCGACGCCGTCGCGATGTCGGGCGGCTGGAACCCGACGCTCAACCTCCACTCCCATTCGCGCGGCCGGCTGCGCTGGGACGAGGCGCGCGGCATCTTCCTGCCCGGCACCTCCTTCCAGGCGGAGCGGTCTGCCGGCGGCTGCGCCGGCACGACGAGCTTCGGCGCGGCGCTCGCCAGCGGGCATGAGGCAGGGCGGGCCGCCGCCGCAGCCGCCGGTTTCGAGGCGGCCCAGCCGGACCCGCCCGGCGCCGAGCTGCTCTTCGACGGCGAGGAGGGAGCGCCGCGGACGCTTTGGCTCCTGCCGTCGGACCGGGCGCCGGATGCGGTGCGCGCCTTCGTCGACTTCCAGAACGACGTGACGGCGAAGGATCTGTCGCTGGCGCTGCGCGAAGGCTTCGAGAGCATCGAGCACGTCAAGCGCTACACCACGACCGGCATGGCCACCGACCAGGGCAAGACCGGCAATGTCAACGCCCTCGGCATCGTGGCCGAGGCGACGGGCCGGACGGTCCCCGAGATCGGCATCACGACGTTCCGGCCGCCCTACACGCCCGTCACCTTCGGTGCCATCGCCGGGCGCGGCGTCGGGCGCTTCTACGCGCCGGTACGACGGACACCGATGCATGGTTGGGCCGAGGCGCGCGGCGCGGTGTTCGAGAATGTCGGGCAGTGGAAGCGCGCCTGGTATTTCCCGCGCCAGGGCGAGACGATGCGCGAGGCGGTCGATCGCGAGGTTGCGGCGGCGCGAAACGGCGTGTGCCTGTTCGACGCCTCGACGCTCGGGAAGATCGACCTGCAGGGGCCGGATGCGGCCGAATTCCTCAACCGCGTCTACACCAATGCCTGGACGAAGCTGCCGGTCGGTGCCTGCCGCTACGGGCTGATGCTGGGCGAGGACGGAATGGTCAAGGATGACGGCGTCACCACGCGCCTCGCCGAGGACCACTTCCACATGACGACGACGACCGGCGGGGCCGCCCCCATCCTCGCCTGGCTCGAGGAATGGCTGCAGACGGAATGGCCGGCGTTGCGCGTACGGATGACCTCGGTGACCGAGCAATGGGCGGTGCTCGTCGTCACCGGTCCGAAGGCCCGCGAGGTGCTGGCACCGCTGACCGATATCGACCTGTCCAACGAAGCCTTCCCGCACATGTCGATGCGGCAGGGGCACGTCGCGGGCATCCCGGCGCGGGTGTTCCGCATCTCTTTCACGGGCGAGCTCTCCTACGAGATCAACGTGCCCGCCTCCTGGGGGGCGGCGCTGATCGCCGCGGTCGCCAAGGCCGGCGCGCCGCATGACATCACGCCCTACGGCACCGAGGCGATGCATGTGCTCCGGGCCGAGAAGGGCTACATCGTCGTCGGGCAGGAGACCGACGGCACCGTCACGCCGGACGATCTCGGCATGTCCTGGATCGTCTCGAAGACCAAGGATTTCATCGGCAAGCGGTCGTTGTCCCGGGCCGACATGATGCGCCCCGACCGCAAGCAGCTCGTCGGCCTCCTGCCGGAGGATCCCGCGCTGGTGGTGGAAGAGGGGGCGCCGATCGTCGAAGGGCCGCACCTGCCGGAGCCGCCGGTTCCGATCCTCGGCCACGTCACATCGAGCTATCACAGCCCCAATCTCGGCCGGTCCTTCGCGCTCGCGATGCTCAAGCGCGGCCGCGAGCGGATCGGCGAGACGGCCTATCTCGCCCTGCCAGGTGGCGTCGTGCAGGCGCGCATCGTGAAACCGGTCTTCATCGACCCGGAGGGGACGCGGCTCCATGGCTGACCAGGATATCGCGGCCCCGGCCGCTCCGCCCGCCACCCCGCTCTCTCAGGCCGGGTCTGCCCCCGCTGCGCCGTCTCCCGCCGCTCCGCCTCCGGCCGCGGCCGCGCCGGCCGCATCGATGGCGCCGGACGTGCCGGCCGCCGGCCGCGCCCTGCCGCCACGGCAATCGGCGCTCGACGGGCTGGTGCCGCCGCTCGAGCCGGCGCCACAGGCTGGGCTGCGCCTCGCCGAGTTGCCCCATACCGCGAAGCTGATCCTGCGCGGCGAACGTGCGGTCGATGCCTTCCGCCATGCCACCGCCGCGGTCGTCGGCACCGAGCCGCCACCCGGGCCGGAGGCGTGGATCGGCCGCGATGGCACCGCCATCCTCGGCCTGGGCCCGGATGAATGGCTCATCATCGGCCCGCCCGGCGCCGAGGCGCGGCTCGAGCCGGCGCTGCGCCGCGCACTCGGTGAGGCGGGGCTGCGGATCGCCGCCGTCACCGATGTGACCGAGGCCTATACGGTCATCGCCGCGAGCGGCCCGCGGCTGCGCGAGGTGCTGGCGAAGGGCTGCCCGCTCGATCTGCATCCGCGCGTCGTCCGGCCTGGCTTCGTCGGGCAGAGTCTGCTCGGACCGGTCGACATCATCCTCCACCTGATTGCCGATCAGGAAAGCGGCGGGGATCCGCTCGTCCATCTCTATGTCCGGCGCTCCTTCGCCGCCTTCCTCTGGGAATGGCTGGCGGATGCCGGCCTCGAATACGGCGTCGGGCCGCTAGCGCCGGGCTGAGCGGGGTCATCAGGCGGTCGCCCCTGCCGTGGCTGCCGCCATTCCCGCGATCAGGCGGCCGGCCTCACCGCCGGGGGCCAAGGCGGACAGCGTCAGCAGCACCCCGATCTGGGCCACCGGCAGCAGCAACAAGAGCAGCCGGCCGGCCCCCGACCGTCCGCCCGATGATGCCAGCCGCGGCCTGGCCGGCGATCCATCCCCCGGCGGTCCGCCCGCCGGTCCCCCAAGCGCCAGCCAGGCTGAGACGGCGCCGATACCGGCGATCAGCAGACCCGCGGCGATCCGTGCCGCCTGAGGCGCGGCGGCCGTGTCATCGAACAGCATGACCAGCATGCCGGTCGTCAGGATCGCGATCACCAGCGCCACCGCGACGCGCCATCGCGCCGGAACCGATGCAGTGCCGCCGCCGGCGATCGGTCCGCTCGGCCGGATGCGCTGCTGCCGCAACGCGTGCAGGGCCAGCCTCGCCACGCCGAGAAGCCAGAGGAGAAGGATCACCGCGCCCAGGGAAGCGACAGCCCAGACGCTGGCCACGGCCAGACCGTCGGCCGCGCCCGTCATCGCACCGGCCTCCATGCGCGCCTCCCCTCGCTGTCGTCCCCACATGGAACAAAAACAGAATCGTCAACGGCGCGCAACCATGAGATGTCTGCCGCACGCTCAAAAGTTGCGAACGCCGGTCAACGCCGGGGTTTTCATCGGCTTCCGACAGGCGGCAGAGGCGTCGTCACGGCCCTGTCACGATATCCACGGAATCTGTGGATAACTTTGTCGATAAGCCTTGGGGCAGATGCGCCAGCCAAGGCGGCTCCTTGCCCCTCGACCGATTGCACAATAAATGGGCAATCCAACTATCTATCTGTTCTTACTTGATTTTTCTGGTGTCAACCCTGACAGGGCCCCGGCTGAGAAATTTTACCCTCTTCCACGACCGGGTCGGAGAACCGCGAATCGGGCCTGTGAACAAATAGGGGCCGATGGCTCCGCTTACAGCTCAATGGGTTGTGCGCCGATCGCCCTCCAGTCACTCGAAGGGGACCACGCCCCGAGAGGGTTGGGCCCAGCCGAGATGCTCCCCACCGTCGAGGGCGATCATCTGTCCGGTCAGCGCCCGGGTCGCGAGGATGTAGCGAATCGTGGCGCAGATCTCCGCCGGGTCGGTCGGCCGCTGCAGCGGAATGGCGCGCCATTGCCGCTCGAAATGGGCGTCGCTCTGCCGTTCATTCTTCATCGTCGGACCCGGACCGATCGCATTCACCCGGATGCGCGGGGCGAGGCTCATCGCCAGTGTCTGGGTCAGCGCCCAAAGTCCCATCTTCGAGACGGTGTAGGAGAGGAAGTACGGCGTCGGATTCCACACCCGCTGATCGAGCATGTTGATGACATTGCCCTCGCCGGTCTCGGGGAGCTGGGCGGCAAAGTCGCGGATCAGCGCCAGCGGCGCCCACAGATTCGGCTCGACATGCGCGTCCCAGGAGGCGCGGGTCAGGTCGCGGATCCCGTCGTTCACGAAATGCGAGGCGTTGTTGACGAGCACGCGCAGCGGGCCCACGGCGTCGACCGCCGCCGCCACGCAGCCCGCGACCGCATCCTGGCAGGAGAGGTCCACCTTGAGGGCTGCGGCGCGGCCGCCCTCGGATACGATCGTGCGGACGACGTCCGCCGCCTCGTCGGCCGAGCCGCGATAGGTGATGGCGACGGCATGGCCGGCCCGCGCCAGGTCGAGCGCGATCGCCCGGCCGATCCGCCGGGCGCCGCCGGTGACCAGCGCCCCGCCCGGCGCGGTCTCATCCGTCATGTCCGTCATCGCTGCCGCCCCCGGCCACCCGTCTTGCCACCCGTCTTGCCGCCTGCCTTGCCGCCCGCCTTGCTTCCCGGGCGCGGCGGCCGCCGGGTCGGCGTTCCGATGGAGAGTGGCACGCCTTCGAGTGCCGCCGAATGGCCATGCGCCCCGACCCGGGCATGCACCACGACGCCGCGCCCGCCATCGGCATCCTGGCCGCCGAGACCGAGTTCGGCCGCCTCGAGGCGCCGGATCTCGTCGCGCAGCCTCGCCGCCGTCTCGAATTCGAGATCGGCCGCGGCCTCGCGCATGCGGCGTTCGAGATCGGCGATCACCTCGGCGAGCGTTTTGCCGGTCAGAGGGCCGTCCTCGGCCAGGCCCGTCGCCACCGTCACCCGATCGCCGCGCTCATAGACAGAGCTCATGATGTCGCCGATCTGCTTGCGGACGCTCTCCGGCGTGATGCCATGGGCGGCGTTGTAGGCCTTCTGTTTCTCGCGCCGCCGCGCCGTCTCCTCGATCGCGGCCCTCAGGCTGCCGGTGATGGTGTCGGCATAGAGGATGGCGCGGCCCTCGACATTGCGCGCGGCGCGGCCGATCGTCTGGATCAGCGAGGTGCGGCTGCGCAGATAGCCCTCCTTGTCGGCGTCGAGGATGGCGACGAGGCCGCATTCGGGGATGTCGAGCCCTTCGCGCAGCAGGTTGATGCCGATCAGTACGTCGAAGGCGCCGAGCCGCAGGTCGCGGATGATCTCGATCCGCTCCAGCGTCTCCACATCCGAATGGATGTAGCGGACCTTCAGCCCCGCCTCGGTCATGTACTCGGTCAGCGCCTCGGCCATCTTCTTGGTCAAGGTGGTGACCAGGACGCGCTGGCCGCGCTCGACGCAGGCGCGGCACTCGGCCATCACATCGTCCACCTGCGTCTCGGTCGGACGGATGATGATCTCGGGATCGATCAGCCCGGTCGGCCGCACGACCTGCTCGACGAAGACGCCGCCGGTCCGCTCGAGCTCCCCGTCGCCGGGCGTCGCCGAGACGAAGCTCGTCT
>CAYORM010000088.1:11332-11578 GCA_964406375.1 uncultured Mycobacteriaceae bacterium
GGTTGTCGACGCAGGAGGGCAGCCGGAAGCCGTGCTCGGCCAGCGTCTCCTTGCGCGCCCGGTCGCCGCGATACATGGCGCCGATCTGCGGCACCATCACATGGCTCTCGTCGACGATCAGCAGCGCGTCCTCCGGCAGGTATTCGAACAGTGTCGGCGGCGGCTCGCCCGGCGCGCGGCCGGTCAGGTAACGGGAATAGTTCTCGATCCCGGCGCAGCTTCCCGTCGCCGCCATCATCTCGAGAT
>CAYORM010000089.1:0-11293 GCA_964406375.1 uncultured Mycobacteriaceae bacterium
GCCGTCGGCGCCTGAATGTGCTTTTCTCGCGGGCCAAGCAGCAGATCGTCACCTTCTCCTCAATGACAGCTGCAGACGTCAGGGCAGACGAGCATTCCAACCCGGGGGCCTTCCTGCTGAAGCGCTGGCTGGAATACTCCGCGACCGGCCTCCTTCATGGAGGGCAGGCGACTGGACAGGAGCCCGACTCGGAGTTCGAGGTCTATGTAATCCAACAGCAGCGCTCCATGGGATTTGATCCCGTGCCGCAGGTCGGAGTTTCGGGCTTCCGCATCGATATCGGGGTGCGTCATCCATCCTGGCCTCACGGCTTCATCATGGGCGTGGAATGCGACGGTGCGACCTATCACTCGTGTCGATCCGCTCGCGACCGCGATCGCCTGCGTGAGGATGTCCTCAGGGGGCTGGGGTGGGAGCTACACCGAGTCTGGTCCACGGATTGGTTCACCAACCCTGGCGACGAGGCGGAACGCCTGCGGGCTGCCGTGGAGGCCCGGCTGGACTTCCTGAAGAAGTCAGGTGCTGTGGTGGCGCCAATCGTTTCACCACCCGAACCTACCGCGCCGGCGGTCACCACCGCACCGCCTGCTGACGGTTCTCGCCTCGACAGCGCGATCGCCACCCCTCTGGTCAGTTCCGGGTCACGCCAGGCTGGTGTGACGCCGGCGACCTCAAGGCCAGACCAGGATGTGGTCGAGGTAGGGGATACAGTTCGTGTCATCTACCTCGATGGGGACAAGTCTGCCAGGGTCGTCACCTTGAGCAGCAGCCGCAACGCCCCCGATCTTGGCCTTGTCCACGTGAACGAACCGCTTGGGCGAGCCTTGCTGGGTGCCGAGAAGGACGAGGAGGTCGAGATTCTGGTCGGCACCAACGTCCGCCTCGCGCGCATCGAGGAGATCACCAAGGCTGGCAGCAGCAGGGAGACAGTCGACAAAGCGCCGGTGGCTCCCGCGCCGCTACCCCAGGCGGATCTCTTCGAAGCCGGCCAACCTCCGCCGGCCACGGACCTACGTCTCGATCCGGATCGGTTCTATGAGCCGTCTTACCTGCGGACGTTGCGGCCGCTGGCGTGCGAACTGGTGGATCGGTTCGGCCCTATGACTTTCAAACACCTCAGCGAACTAGTCGCCAGGGCCCACGGCTTCCGGAGAACTGGCTCCCAGATCAAATCACGGGTTTGGGCTGCCATGTCGAAGGAGCGTAGGCACTCCAAGGATCCAAAAGGCGGATCGACTTTCTGGCCAAGAGGCGCGGAGCCCAAGCAGATGATCCCGTTCCGCGGAATGACCGTAGCGGGCGAACGGCGGGAATGGTCCAATGTGCCGTATCCGGAAAAGCTGGGCCTTGCGGCGGACGTTATCGCTAGGGGACGGGGTGACCTCCCCGCCGAGATGGCGGTCCGGGTGGGTCTGGGCAAGCTGAAGAGGGCAACGCGCGAGGAGTTCGAAACGCTGATCAAGGAAGCACGCAGCATAATAGCATAATGGAGAGGCCGTAACCCGGATGGTGTTTAATGGGGAGGCTAGGTAGCTAAGCACCGTTGCGTGTTCAGTTCCGCAGTGAGGTGAGCGGAATGGGCGGCATCGCCGATCAGGATGCCGTTGTTGGCGCGCACGGTGTGGGTTCGATAAGGGACTGCATCGACAAGGGCCTTCAGAAGTCCGGAGGCTGTCCTGACATCTGCCTTCAGGGATAACCGCGCGAAGGCACGGAGCTTCGCTTTTGCCACTTGGAGACCGTCTTCTGGTTGAGCCCGTATTGAGCGGCTAGCTCTTTGAGTGGAGTCAACGAGCACTGTATCGCAGCTCCGACGGCGTGCATGGCCGTGGCGCGGCCGTGGGGTACATAGCCGATATGGGTCCGCTCGCCTAAGAGGAACTAGGCGGGGCGTCGAGGACCATGCGGCGCTGATCGGCGTCGAGGGCTGCGATGACCGCGGGCTCGAGGTACTTCGCCCAATCTGTCTGACGCCGGCGGCCGGCGCGCGTGTAGTAGGCGTGCACCGCCCGGCGCCGGTCGCCGGAGTGGTTGGTGGAGGCGCCGTGCAGCGTATGAGCGTCGAACACCACGACGCTGCCCGCTTCCGCCGTGATCTGGATGATCCGCGGATCGTCGTCGCCGGCCAGCTCCGCCGTCTTGTGCGTGCCGGGGACAAAGCGCGTCGCGCCATTGGCGGGCGACAGCGCGTCGATCGCCCAGAGCGTGTTGACGACGACCGTCCCCTCGGGCCCGACCGGTCCCTCGTCGCGATGCAGCGTCTGCTGGCCATGGCCGCGCAGCGGCTCGAGCGAGTTCATCGCGCTGAGGATGCAATCGGTACCGAGTACCGCCGACACCACCTCGAACACCGGCGACCGCCGCATCAGATCGCGAAACCAAGCGTCCTTGCCGATGAGCACCGAGGCCCAGTTGAACTCGGACGACCGGGTCATCAGCTCCGCCCCGGCCGCGCCGCGCGAAGTGTCGATCATCGGCTTGTCGATATGGGGATCGAACGCGTCATAGAGCCGTTCCAGCATCGCCCGCGCCCGCTCCAGCTCCGCCGCGGAGAGCACGCCGCGGAACACGGTGAAGCCGTTGCTCTGCAACTCGGCCAGATGCGCGCCGATGTCCATGATCCAGCTCTCGTAGCGATGCGTGAAAGGAGTATCGCGCGCGCACCTTTTCTCTGGGCTCTGGCGAAAAATGCCGCGCTTTCAGGATCTTGGAATGGTGGGCGCGACAGGGATTGAACCTGTGACCCCTCCCGTGTGAAGGGAGTGCTCTCCCGCTGAGCTACGCGCCCGTCCGTGGCGGGCGTCCCGGCCTTGCCGCGGGCGTCCGTCGAACATGGCCGTGGTCTTATGGCGGGGGTGGAGGGCTGTCAAGCGGGAAGGGCACGCCGTTCTGCCATCGCGGGGTCGCGGGGGTGCCGCATTCCGGCGCTATGCCCGGGCATCTCATCCGAGAAGCCCTTCCGATGCCCCGTCGCCCCACCACCCGCATCCGCCGGCTCGCCGGCTTCGTCCTCGCCGCGCTGGTCGCCGCCTCATTTCCTGCCGCCGCCCAGGCGCGCGACATGGCGCTCGCGGCGGTCTACGACATCTACATGGGCGGCATCCGCATCGCCCGCGCCGACACCCACGCCGCGATCGCCGGCCCTCGCTATGACGCCCGGGTCGGGCTGGTGCTGCAGGGCATCGCCGCCACCTTCGCACCGAGCTGGTCCTGGACCGCCCTTGCCATGGGCCGTGTCGAGGAGGGGAGCCTCACCGTCGAGCGCCTCGACACGGTCAAGACCAGCAGCGGCGAGACGAGCCGGACCTCCGTCCTCTTCCACGGCGCCGGGGCAGTCGAGATCCGCTACGATCCGCCGCGCGACCGCTCTCCCACCCCCGGCATCCCGCCGGCGCAGCTCGAAGGCGCGCTCGACATCGTCTCCGCCGTGCTGTCGGTGCTGCATCGCCAGAACAGCGACGGGCGCTGCGATCTCCGCGTGCCGGTGCTGGACGGGCGCAAGCTGTTCATCGCCACCGCCCAGACGGAAGGGCCAGCCGAGCTGCACAGGCCGGAGCAGGGGATCTATGGCGGGCCGGCCTCCCATTGCGCGCTGCGCCTCGACCCGGCCGCCGGCCGGTTCGCCAGCGGCGTCGACCCCGAGAGCGGCCAGGCACGTGACTTCTTCCAGTCCGGCCGCGGCGAGGGAACGGAGAGCCGGATGCTGGATGTCTGGTTCGCCGCGCCCGAGCCCGACGCCCCTGCGGTTCCGGTCCGCATCGAGAGCGATTCGCCCTGGGGGCGGATCGTCATCCACCTCGTCGCCTTCGCGCATTGAGCGCGGCGAGCGCTTCCGGCAGCGCCGCGAAACGGGAGATGAGCGCGTCGCCGCCCAGCTCAGCCGGCGGGATCGTCGTATAGCCATAGTCGACGACGATGATGCCCGTGCCGGCCGCCCGCGCGGCCGCGACGTCGTTCCGGCTGTCGCCGACCATCACCGCGGTCGCCGGATCGGCGCCGAGCCGCGCCAGCGCGGCGAGCAGCGGCCCTGGCGCCGGCTTGCGCCCGGCGGGACCGTCACCGCCGACCGCCACCGTCAGCAGCCGGTCGAGGCCGAGATCGGCGATCATCAGCGGCAGCGCCGCCTCCGGCTTGTTGGTGACGAGGGCGAGGGCATGGCCGGCATCGGCGAGCGCGCGCAGCGTCTCCGTGACGCCCGGGTAGAGATCCTCGGGCACGTGCCGCCGGGCGGCCAGGCGCGCGACATAGTCGCGGCACAGCGCGGCATGCCGGTCGGCCGGCAAGGCCGGTCCCGTGGCGGCGATCGCGCGATCGAACAGGACCGGCGCGCCGTCGCCGATCATCGCCGTCACCGCGGCGAGCGGCAGGGTCGGCCGGCCGAGCCCGGCCAGCATCCCGTTGATCGTCTCGGCGATGCCGGGCGCCGAATGCACGAGCGTGCCGTCGAGATCGAGCAGCACCACGGCGGGATCGCTCACCGCATCCTCCGCCGGAAACGTCGTGAAACAAGAAGTGACTTCGGCATGCCGTCCCGCCATGGCAGATGATCGTCCTGGATCATCATGGTTCTACGGCACGTCGTCGAGACGTTCGGTGAGGTTTGACGCCACATGGTACGCCGGTGCGGCGGCATGGGGTGTGGGAGGATCGAGTGACGGTGGAGCGAGGTTTGGCCTGCCTGATCCTGGCGGCGGGCAAGGGGACGCGGATGCGCTCGGCACGGCCGAAGGTGCTCCACGCGATCGCTGGCCGGCCGATGCTGTCGCATGTGGTGGAGTCCGCGCGGGCCGCCGGTGCCGCCCGGATCGGCGTCGTCATCGGCCCGGGCATGAGCGCGGTCGAGGCGGCCGTCGCGCCGCTGCCGGTCGCGGTGCAGCAGCTTCAGGCCGGCACCGGCGATGCGGTGCGCGCCGGCCTGCCACTGCTCGACGGTTTCGACGGGCGGATCGTCGTCCTTTACGGCGACACGCCGCTCGTCCGCGCCGAAACGATCGCTGCCCTCGCCGCTGCGCTCGATGGGGAGGGCGAGGCGGCACCCGCCATCGCCGTGCTCGGCTTCCGGCCGCGCGATCCCGGCGCCTATGGACGGCTGATCACCGGCCCGGACGGGATCGAGGCGATCGTCGAACATGCCGAGGCGACGCCGGAGCAGCGGGCGATCGGCCTGTGCAATGCCGGGCTGATGGCCTTCCGCTCCGACTGCCTGCGGGCGCTGTTGCCTTCGCTCGCCGCGACCAACGCCAAGGGCGAATACTATCTCACCGATCTCGTCGGCCTCGCCCGCGCCGCCGGCCGGCGCTGCGTGCTGGTCGAGGCGTCCGAGGCGGAGGTGATGGGGGTGAACACCCGGGTCGAGCTCGCCGCCGCGGAGGCCGCGATGCAGGCGCGGCTGCGCGAGGCGGCGATGCTCGGCGGCGCGACGCTGATCGACCCCGCCTCGACCTTCCTGTCGGCCGACACGATCCTCGGCCAGGACGTCACCATCGGCCCGTCGACCGTCTTCGGGCCGGGCGTCGTGGTCGAGGACGAGGTCGAGATCCTCGGCTTCTGCCATCTCGAAGGGGCGATCCTGCAGCGGGGTGCGCGGGTCGGGCCCTTCGCCCGGCTGCGCCCCGGCACGATCGTCGAGCCGGGCGCCCGGATCGGCAATTTCGTGGAGATGAAGGCGACGCGGCTGGGCGCCGGCGCCAAGGCCAATCACCTCGCCTATCTCGGCGACAGCGAGATCGGTGCCGGGGTGAATATCGGCGCTGGCACGATCACGGCCAATTACGACGGCTTCGCCAAGCACCGGACGGCGATCGGCGCGGGCGCCTCGATCGGCGCCAATGTGGTGCTGGTGGCCCCGGTCTCGATCGGTGTGGGGGCAATGGTCGGGGCGGGATCGGTCGTCACCCGCGACGTCCCCGAAGACGCCCTGGCGGTAGCACGCGCCCGCCAGGAGGACCGGCCGGATGCCGCCCGGCGCTTCCGCGAGGCGCGGTTGCCGCGCGCTGGCGCCACGCGGCCCGGCGACACCCGGCCCGGCGACACCGAGCGGGGCTGAAACGGTGTGCGGCATCGTCGGCGTACTGGGGGCGGAGCCGGCCGCACCCCGGCTGCTCGAGGCGCTGCGGCGGCTGGAGTATCGCGGCTATGACAGCGCCGGGATCGCGACGCTGGTCGACGGGCGCATCGCCCGCCGCCGCGCCGCCGGCAAGCTCGACCGGCTGGCGGCGCGGCTGACCGCCGACCCGCTCGCCGGCTGCGCCGGGATCGGCCACACTCGCTGGGCGACGCATGGCGGCCCGAGCGAGACCAACGCTCATCCGATCGCGACCGCCCGCGTCGCCGTCGTCCATAACGGCATCATCGAGAACCATCGCGCCCTGCGCACGGCGCTCGAGGCCGACGGCCACCTTTTCGAGACCGAGACCGACACCGAGGTGGTGGCGCAGCTTCTCACCCGGATGCTCGCCGACGGGCGCGATCCCGAGGCCGCGGCGGCCGAGACGCTGGCGCGGCTGCACGGCGCCTTCGCCCTCGCCATGCTCTTCGCCGGTCATGATGACCTGCTGATCGTCGCCCGCCGCGGCTCGCCGCTGGCGATCGGCCATGGCGAGGGCGAGATGTTCGTCGGCTCCGACGCACTGGCGCTTGCCCCCTGGACCAGCCGCGTCACCCACCTCGAAGAGGGCGACTGGGCCGTCCTGACGCGCGCAGGCGCCGCGATCCGCGATGCGTCGGGGGCCGGCGTCTCGCGGCCCGTTCGGCACAGCGCCAGCGGCGCCGCGCCGGCCGGCAAGGCCGGCCACCGGCATTTCATGCAGAAGGAGATCAACGAGCAGCCGGCGGTGCTCGGTGACACGATCGCAGCCCTGACCGATCCCCGGACCGGCCGCATCGCCCTGCCGGCGCTGCCGGTCGATTTCGCTCAGCTGCCGCGGCTCACCATCGTTGCCTGCGGCACCGCGCATCTCGCTGGCATGGTCGCGAAATACTGGTTCGAGACGCTCGCCCGGCTGCCGGTCGAGCTCGACGTCGCCTCCGAGTTCCGCTACCGCCAGCCGCCGATGCCCGAGGGCGGGGCGATGCTGGTGGTCTCGCAATCCGGCGAGACGGCCGACACCCTCGCCGCGCTGCGCTATGCCCGCGGCCTCGGCCAGCCGATCCTGTCGATCGTCAACGTTCCCGAGAGCACCATCGCGCGCGAGAGCGACGCCGTGCTGCCGACGCTGGCGGGGCCGGAGATCGGCGTCGCCTCGACGAAGGCCTTCACGACCCAGCTCGCCGTACTCGCGGCGCTGGCGATCGGCGCCGCCGAGGCGCGCGGTACCATCGCGCCCGCCGAAGGAGCCCGGCTGGCCGCGGCGCTGCGTGGCGTATCGGAAGCGGTGGCCAGGCTTCTCGCCGAGGCCGGGCCGGCGATCCGGGCGGCCGCCGAGGCGATCGCCGTCGCACGGGATGTTCTTTATCTCGGCCGCGGGACCGCCTATCCGATTGCGCTCGAGGGCGCGCTGAAGCTCAAGGAAATCTCCTACATCCATGCCGAGGGCTATGCCGCCGGCGAGATGAAGCACGGGCCGATTGCGCTGATCGACGCGCAGGTTCCGGTCGTCATCCTCGCGCCACCGGACCCCGTCTTCGGCAAGACGCTGTCGAATCTCGCCGAGGTGCGGGCCCGCGGCGGCCGCATCCTGCTGTTCTCCGACGCAGACGGGCTGCGGGAGGCCGGACCGGTCGAGACCGCCGTGGCGCTGCCGGCCATCGATCCCGTGCTCGCGCCGATCCTCTACGCGGTGCCGGTCCAGCTTCTCGCCTATCATGCGGCAGTGGCGCGGGGCACCGATGTCGACCAGCCGCGCAATCTCGCCAAGAGCGTGACGGTGGAATGATACCCCGGCGACCGGCGCAGGCCGATTTTGGCGCGGCAAAGCGCATCGCCGCGCGGATTGACCGAGACAGCGGCGCCCCTCGTCGCCTATATCCCGAGAAGGGGCGGGTGAGCCGGGCGACAGCCCGGCTGCCCGCGCGGGTTGCGGGCGACCGCTGAGTAGGGAAGGGGAGTAGCAGCGCATGGACATTACCGAGCTCCAGGAAGGCGGCGCCGTCGTCCTGGTCCTGTCGGGCCGGCTGGACAGCACGACCCACAAGGCGCTCGACGACAAGCTCGCCGGCGTGATCACCGGGCCGGGCGCGACGGTGCTCGATCTCAGCGCCGTCGACTACGTCAGTTCGGCGGGGCTTCGGGTCCTGCTGAAAGCCGCCAAGCAGGCGAAGTCGGTCAGCAACCGCCTGGCCCTCGCGGGCGTCCGCCCCGCGGTCAAGGAGGTGTTCGACATCAGCGGCTTCACGAGCCTGTTCGTGATCCATCCCGACCGCGCGAGCGCCGTCTCCGCTGCCGGCTGAGCTGGCCTCTCCGCATCGCCCGGAGCGGCGCCCAGGCGCGGCCTCCGGGCTTCTGACATCGCCGGTCGCGGCCGACACGCCCGATGCCGCCACCGGCCCGAGCCGCAGGTGATCCGATGCTGACGTTCGCCGAAGAATTCCTGCTCCTGGCCCATGACGAGAAGACGGGCGATTTCGTCAGCCTGACATACTCCGTCACCAGCGTGGCGCTCGCGGGCGCCTGCCTCATGGACCTGGCGCTGCTCGACCGGATCGACACCGATGTCGAGAAGCTCTTCCTCGTCGACCGTACCCCGACCGGCGAGCCCATCCTCGATTTCTGCCTCGTCAAGATCGCCGCCGCCCAGACGCCGATGACGACCAAGGGCTGGGTGGAGACGCTGTCGGAAGAGGGCGGCACGCTGCGCGAGATGGCGCTCGACCGGCTGGTCGAGCGCGGCATCCTTCAGCGCGAGGACCGGCGCTTCCTGTGGGTGTTCCGCAACCGCGTCTACCCCATGATCGACGATCGCGAGATCATGGAGGTGAAAAAGCGCATCGCCGACATCGTCTTCAGCGACGAGATCCCCGACCCGCGCGACGTGGTGCTGATCGCGCTGGCCAATGCCAGCGGCCTGCTCGAGCTCGTCTTCTCGCGGGCCGAGGTGGAGCGCCGGCGTGAGCGGATCGAGCAGGTTGCCCGCATGGATCTGATCGGCCAGGCGGTCTACAAGATCATCGCCGACATCCAGGCGGCGGTGATGATGGCGGCGCACCCGGTCTTCTGACCCGGCGCCCGCCCCCTTCCCTTCCGCCCGGTCTTTCCTCGTCCGGGAGGCTGAGCGGGGCCCGAGGCCCCGCATCCGCCGTTCGGTGCGCGGGCGGTGCGCGGGGCGTCAGCCCCGCATCCGCCCGCCCTGCGGGTCGTAGAGCGGCACCGGCTGCAGACGCGCCGGCCGCCGCTCGCCCAGGATCTCGATCTCGAAACCCTCGCCATCCGCGGCCAGCGCTGCCGGCACATAGCCGAGCGCGACCGACACGCCGGTGTGATGGGCGAAGCCGCCCGAGGTCACCCAGCCGACCACCGCGCCGTCATGCCAGATCGGCTCGTCGCCGATCACATCCGCTGCGGCATCGCCCGGCTCCGGCTCGACGACGAAGGTGACCAGCCGCCGCTTCGGTCCTTCCTCCCGCTCGCGCAGCGCCGCCGCACGGCCGATGAAATCCGGCTTGGAGAAATCGATGAAGCGGTCGAGCCCGGCCTCGCCCGGCCCGTAGATCGGCCGGTACTCGCGCACCCAGACGCCCCAGCTCTTCTCGAGCCGCAGCGACAGCACCGCGCGCATCCCGACCTCGCCGATGCCGAACCGCTCGCCCTCGCTGAGCAGCAGCTGGCGCAGCGCGCGCATGTATTCCGGCGCGACCCAGATCTCGTACCCCGCCTCGCCGGTGAAGGACAGGCGGCCGACCAGCGCCGGGATCATGCCGAGATCCATGCGCCGGAACGACATGAAGGGGAAGGCGGCGGTCGACATGTCGGCGGTCGCGATCGCCTGCATCAGCGCCTGGGCGTGCGGCCCGGCGATCGACAGCCCCATCAGTGACAGGCCCAAGGCGCGCACGCTGACCGAGCCGTCGCTCGGCAGATGCGCCTCGAACCAGCGCATGTGGTATTGCTGCCCGAGGCCGGAGCCGAAGATGTAGAAGGTGCTCCCGTCCAGCCGCGCCAGCGTGAAATCGCCGATCAGCTTGCCCTTCTCGTTGAGCATCGGCGTCAGCACGACGCGGCCGCGCGCCGGGATGCGGCCCGCGAGGATGCGGGACAGCCACGCCTCCGCCCCCGGCCCGCTGACCAGATACTTGGCGTAGAAGGAGATGTCGGACAGGCCGATGCGCTCGCGCACCGTCCGGCATTCGGCAGCGATCTGCGGGAAGGCGTTGGAGCGCCGGAAGGTGACGGTCTCGACCGGCTCTTCCCCAGGCGGCGCGAACCACAGCGGCGTCTCCAGCCCCCAGGCATCGCCGAACACGGCATTGGCGGCCACCCACTGGTCGTGCACCGGCGTCGTCATCAGCGGCCGCGCCGCCGGCAGCTCCTCGTTCGGGAAACGGATCGAGAAGCGCCGCGCGTAATTCTCGCGCACCTTGGCATTGGTGTAGCCGAGCGTCGCCCAATCGCCGTAGCGGGCGACATCCATCCCCCAGATGTCGAAGCCCGGATCGCCGTCGGTCATCCAGTTGGCGAGCGCCAGCCCGACGCCGCCACCCTGGCTGAACCCGGCCATCACCCCGCAGGCGACCCAGTAATTGCGCAGGCCGCGCACCGGCCCGACCAGCGGGTTGCCGTCGGGTGCGAAGGTGAAGGGGCCGTTGATCACCTTGCGGATGCCGACCTCCTTGAAGATCGGGAAATGCTCGAAGCCGACCTCGAGCGACGGCGCGATGCGCTCGAGATCCGGCTCCAGCAGCTCATGCCCGAAGCTCCACGGCGTTTCGCGCGGCGACCACGGCCGGCAATCCTTCTCATAGGTGCCGAGCAGCAGCCCGCCGCGCTCCTGCCGGATGTAGATCTCGCCCTCGAAATCCATGACCATCGGCACTTCCTGGCCGCGCTCGGCATTCAGCCGGGCGACCTCGGGCATGTCCTCGGTCAGGATGTACATGGGCTCCATTGCCAGCACTGGCAGCTCGAGCCCGACCATCCGGCCGACCTCGCGCGCCCACAGCCCGCCGCAATTGACGACGTGCTCGGCGGTGATCGTCCCCTGTTCGGTCACCACCGCCCAGCCGCCGGCACAGGGATGCAGCTCCACCACCCGGTTGCGCAGCACGATCTCGGCCCCCTGCAGCCGCGCCGCCTTGGCATAGGCATGGGTGACGCCATAGGGGTCGACATGCCCCTCGGCCGCGTCCCACAGCGCGCCGA
>CAYORM010000090.1:0-405 GCA_964406375.1 uncultured Mycobacteriaceae bacterium
GCGATCGGCTCGGCCGGGCTCGGCGCGCTGGTGCTGTTCGCCGCCTATACCTCCGATCTCGGCTACTTCATGGAGAATGCCGAGCTCTATCCCTACTTCGAGGGGCTGCTGCTCGATTTCTCGCTGGCCAACCCCTACGTCGTCGTCGGCCTGCTGATCGGCGGGTTGCTGCCCTATCTCTTCGGGGCGCTGGGCATGACCGCGGTCGGCCGCGCCGCCGGTTCGGTCGTCGAGGAGGTGCGGCGCCAGTTCCGCGAGAATTCCGGCATCATGGCGGGGACCTCGAAGCCGGATTACGGGCGCGCCGTCGACATGCTGACGCGCTCGGCGATCCGCGAGATGATCATCCCCTCGCTGCTGCCGGTGCTGGCGCTGATCGTGCTCTATGTCGTCGTCGCGCTGATC
>CAYORM010000090.1:415-11159 GCA_964406375.1 uncultured Mycobacteriaceae bacterium
ATGCTGCTGGGCGTGATCGTCACCGGCCTCTTCGTCGCGATCTCGATGACCTCCGGCGGTGGCGCCTGGGACAATGCCAAGAAGTACATCGAGGAAGGCCATCACGGCGGCAAGGGCTCGGAGGCCCACAAGGCGGCGGTGACCGGCGATACCGTCGGCGATCCCTATAAGGACACCGCGGGCCCGGCGGTGAACCCGATGATCAAGATCACCAACATCGTGGCGCTGCTGCTGCTGGCCATCCTGGCCCACAGCTGACGCATCTGGCGCTATGAGAAAGCCCCGGTGCCGCAAGGCGCCGGGGCGTCGTGTTTCTCAGGGCAGCCGCTAGGGGCAGCGGCTCGCCATCACTCGTTGAAGCGGCCGAGATTGCCGAGGAATTGCTCGATCAGGCCCAGCTCGCGGCCGAGCGTCGGCGTCTGGCGGGTGACGAGCGCGACGTCCTCGGCGTCGTTGAGATCGAACTGCTGCACCGTCTGGACGATGCCGGTCGCCGGGTCGAACTGGATGCGAATGACCCGCCGTTCCGTCACCTCGGGCGGCAGGAAGGCGATCGTCTCCACCCGCTGACCGATATAGTACCAGATCGTGTCGTCGAAGGTCGCGACGGTGGTCGGCGTGCCGAGGATGCTGCGCACCTCCGATGCGCTCGAGAACCCGGGCTGGATCTGCTCGAGGCGATAATCCTCGACCATGTTCCCGCGTGTCGCCACCCGCGGCGAGCAGGCGCCGACCAGCAGCATGGCGGCTGCGAGCGCGGCGGAGAAGCGGGCCGCGTGAGCGAATGTCATGACGGAACTTGCCCCTCGAAGATCGGCGGATTACCCACGGACCGTCTGTAACACACGCGGTCCGTACCGACAAAGATCGGCAGACGGCAGAGCGGGGAGGCGAAGCGTGCTGTCGGGATTGGTTCGGAGGCGGCGTCGCAAACAGGGTGCCGCCGCCCTCTATGCCGCCGTCGTGGCTCAGTCGCGGCAACCGGTCTTCTATTCGTGGCTCCGTGTGCCCGATACCATAGACGGGCGCTTCGACCTCGTGGCGCTGCATGCGATCCTGTTGGTCGGCCGGCTGAGGGCCGGATCCGACGAGGCGCGCCGGGTGGCCCAGGAGCTGGTCGATTCGATGTTCGCCGATCTCGAACATGGGCTGCGTGAGCTCGGCGTCAGCGATCAGGGGCTGCCGCGCCGCATGCGCGCAATGGCCTCGGGCTTCCTCGGCCGCATGGTGGCCTATGATGCCGCACTCGCCGAGCCCTCCGACCAGCCGCTGATCAATGCGCTGCGCCGGAACCTGTGGGGTACCGTGGAGGTCGGACCGGAACCGGTCGAGACGATGGCGGCCTATGTCCGGGCACAGCATGCGGCGCTCGCCCGACAGGAAGAGGCGGAGCTGATCGAGGGGCGGGTCGTCTTCCGGCCCCTATCGGAGAGCTGACGATGCAGACACCCGAATTTTCCAGACCGCTCCGCGCCGCGACGCTGGCGAACAAGCCCTCGGCGCATGACTTCGCCGCGACCGAGGCGGAATGCGAGGCGGTCGCCCGGCGCCTCGGCGTCGAGGGGGTGCGGGCATTGCGGACCGAGGCCACGGCGCGGCGGCGGTCCGATGGCGGTGTGGTGATGCGCGGCCGGGTTGAGGCCGTGGTCACGCGGCGGTCGGTCGTGTCGCTCGAACCCTTCGACAGCCGCATCGAGGAGGAGTTCGACGTGACCTTCCTGCCGGTGGCTGCCGCCGAAGCGGCGGTCGAGATCGACCCGCTGGGCGATGACGTCGAACCGCTGGTTGGCGGTGTCGTCGATGTCGGCGAGATCGCGGTCCAGTATCTCGCGCTCGGCCTCGAGCCGCATCCGCGGGCGCCGGGCGAATTGCCGGAGGCGGCGGACGAGCCGTGATCCTTCCGCGGCAGCGCGCCCGCTCGGGGCGTTGCGGTCCGTGGTGCTTGCCCCACGGGTTGGTTTCCATTAGATAACGCCGGTCCAAGGCGGCTCCGGACGGCGCCGCCTTTTCATCGAAAGCACAACCGATGGCCGTTCCGAAGAAGAAGACGTCGAAGTCGCGGCGCGACATGCGGCGCTCGCATCACGCGCTTGCCGCGTCCACCTATGTCGAGTGCTCGAACTGCGGCGAGCTGGCGCGGCCGCACCATGTCTGCGCCTCTTGCGGCCATTATCACGGCCGCGAGGTCGTCGCCGAGGTCGAAGCCGCGGCTTGATTCGGGTCGCGTGGCTCTCCCCGCGGCGCGATTCATGAGCGTCTCCGCAAACGATCGCGCCGTCACCATCGCGCTCGATGCGATGGGCGGGGATCGCGCCCCGGACATGATTCTGGACGGGGCCGAGATCGCCCGATCGCACAATCCGGATATCCGGTTCCTGCTGGTCGGTGACGAGCGGACGATCGGGCCGATGGTCGAGAACCGGCCAGCGCTGGCCGCCGTCTCGACCCTGCGCCATGCCATCGACAAGGTGCGGGGTGATGACCGACCCTCGACGGCGCTACGCAACGGCCGCCGGTCGAGCATGCGCCTCGCCATCGACGCGGTGGCGGCGGGCGAGGCGCAATGCGTGGTCTCGGCCGGCAATACCGGCGCGCTGATGGCGATGGCGAAGTTCGTCTTCAAGACATTGCCGGGCATCGACCGGCCGGCGATCGCCTCGTTCATGCCGACGGTGCGCGGCGAGACGGTGATGCTCGATCTTGGCGCCAACATCGAGTGCGACCCCGACAACCTCGTCCAGTTCGCGGTGATGGGGGCGGTGTTCGGCAAGGCCGTGCTCGGCCTCGTCGAGCCGACGATCGGCCTGCTCAATGTCGGCTCGGAGGCTCTGAAGGGGCCGGATGTCATCCGCGATGCCGCGGCACGGCTGCGCGAGATGGAGCTGCCCGGCCGTTTCGACGGCTTCGTCGAGGGCAACGACATCCCGGCCGGCGCGGTCGATGTGGTGGTGATGGACGGCTTCACCGGCAATGTCGTGCTGAAGACGATCGAGGGCACGGCGAAGCTCTACGGCACCTGGCTGCGCTCGACCTTCCGGTCCTCGCTCCTGTCACGGCTCGGCTATCTCTTCGCGCGGGGAGCCTTCCGCCGGCTGCGGCAGCGGACCGATCCACGCGCCTATAACGGGGCGATGTTCCTCGGGCTCAACGGCATCTGCGTGAAGAGCCATGGCGGCACCGACGCCGTGGGCTTTGCCCATGCAATCGATGTCGCGGTGGATCTCGTGCGTCACGGTTTCAACGAGAAGGTGAAGCAGGAATTCGCCCGCTTCGGGCGTCTCGTCCCGGATCCGGCCCCGGTGGCCGTCGGCACGGCATCGTGACCGTCCGGCGCGCGCGGATCATCGCCTGCGGCTCGGCGCTGCCGCAGCGGATCGTCACCAATGACGACCTCGCCGCCATCGTCGACACTTCCGACGAATGGATCGTCCAGCGCACGGGCATCCGCGAGCGACGCATCGCCGGCGAGGGCGAGACGACCTCGTCGCTGGCGCTGGAGGCGGCACGGGCGGCGCTGCATCAGGCGGGCGTGGACGCGGCTGAAGTCGACCTCATCATCCTTGCGACCACCACCCCGGACCGCACCTTCCCGGCGACCGCCGTCCGGGTCCAGGCGGGACTCGGCATCACGCGCGGCGCGGCCTTCGACGTGCAGGCGGTGTGCTCCGGCTTCGTCTACGCGCTCGGAATCGCCGATGCGATGATCCGCGCCGGCAGTGCCGAGACCGCCCTCGTGATCGGATCAGAGACCTTCTCGCGCCTGCTCGACTGGAGCGATCGGTCGACCTGCGTGCTGTTCGGCGACGGCGCCGGGGCCGTCTTGCTGCGGGCGGTCGAGGTTGAGGAGGGGACGGACACGCCGGGCATACTGTCCACCCATCTCCATTCCGACGGGCGGCTCGAGGACTCGCTCTATGTCGATGGTGGCCCGTCCACCACGGGACAGGTCGGAAAAGTCCGCATGAATGGCCGCGAGGTCTTCAAGCACGCCGTCAACAACATGGCGGAAGTGGTTGAAGAAGCGCTGGCAGCCAATGGTTGTTCTCCGGCAGACATCGATTGGCTGGTCCCGCATCAGGCCAATCGCCGGATCATCGAGGCGACCGCCCGCAAGCTGGATCTGCCAATCGAGAAGGTGGTTCTGACGGTCGACCGGCATGCCAACACCTCGGCCGCCTCAATCCCGCTGGCGCTCGCCGCGGGGGTGGAGGACGGCCGGATCAAGCCCGGCGATCTCGTACTGATCGAGGCGCTCGGCGGTGGGCTGACCTGGGGTGCGTCACTCATCCGCTGGTGATGCGGCGCGGCCATGCTGTGCCGCGAATGAGAAACGGCGCCCAAGGCGCTGATTGACTGACCAAACCGGCTGACTTACCGTAGCCGTTCCGACGGGACGGGGTGCGGGATGTCGAATGCGGTCACACGCGCGCAGCTGAGCGAAGCGGTCTATGAGCAGGTCGGACTGTCGCGCAACGAATCCGCGGCGCTGGTCGAGACCGTGCTGGATGAGATCTCGCAGGCGCTCGAACGCGGAGAAACGGTGAAGATCTCCTCCTTCGGGACCTTCGGCGTGCGGCAGAAGGGAAGGCGCGTCGGCCGTAACCCGAAGACAGGTGAGGAGGTGCCGATCCTGCCGCGGCGCGTTCTGGTCTTCCGGGCGAGCCATGTGCTGAAGGATCGCATCAACGGGCTCACCGTGTCCGAGGAAGACGAGGATTGATGGCACGGGAAGCCGAGGCCGAGTCGAGGATGCGGACGGTCCGCAAGGCGCCGACCGCGTATCGGACGATCAGCGAGGTGTCCGAGGATATCGGCGTGCCCCAGCACGTGCTGCGTTTCTGGGAGACGAAATTTTCGCAGATCCGTCCGCTCAAGCGTGGCGGCGGTCGGCGCTATTACCGTCCGGAGGACATACAGGTCCTTCGCCGGATCCAGCGGCTTCTCTATGAAGAAGGCTACACCATCAAGGGTGTACAGCGTCTTCTTAAGGAACAGAAGGGAGATCGGACCACGGTCGATCCCGAGGAGCCGGCCTATCAGGCGCCGCGTGGGCGGAGCCCTGGTCCGGAACTGCCGCTCGATCTGCCCGAGATGCCGGAGCGGTCCTCCCGTGTGGAGCCGTCCGATCAGGACGATCCGGATCTCCGGTCGGAATCCGGACGGGATGTCGGGCATGATCCGCTTGTCGGGGCACTGCCGCCCGAGATCGAACGGGAGCTGTCGCTTCTCCTGATGGAGCTGCAGAGCCTGAAAAGCCTCCTGACCGGGGCGGAACGGTAAGGCGTTCACCATCATTGCGCGGCACCGCGGCGGTGGCTATAGTCCGCCCCGCTTCGCGCCGGTCGCGAGGCCCCCGGTCGGAGCGTGGCGCAGCCTGGTAGCGCACCAGCATGGGGCGCTGGGGGTCGTGGGTTCGAATCCCGCCGCTCCGACCATTTCTTCCCCGAGGAACCAGCCTCGGATACCCGATGATCCCCGCTAGCGTGATCCTGGCCGCATGATTGTCGCCGTCGATTGGGGCACCTCCTCCTTTCGTGCCTGGCTCGTCGGCGATGACGGCCGCATCGAGGCCGAACGGGTCGAGCCTCTCGGGATTCTGAAGATCGCCGATGGTGAGTTCGGCGCCGCCTTCGACCGGCTGGTGGGTGACTGGGTCGACCGGACCGGCCGTCCGGCGATCGGCGCCGGCATGATCGGCAGCCGCCAGGGCTGGTGCGAGACTCCCTATGCAGCCTGTCCTGCCGGGCTCGATGACCTCGCGATACAGCTGGTGGAGGCGGTGTCGCCGGCTGGCCGTCGCCTGTCGATCATCCCCGGGGTCGCCTTCGACGAAGGGGACGGCACGATCCCCGACGTGATGCGGGGCGAGGAGACACAGATCGCCGGCGATGGCCTGCCCGAGAGGCCGGCGCTCTATCTCCTGCCGGGCACTCATTCGAAATGGGCGCTCGTCGAGGGGCGCCGCATCGTCTGGTTCAAGACCTTCATGACCGGCGAGCTGTTCGCCGTGCTGTCGGAGCATTCGATCCTCGGCCGGCTGATGGAGGGCCGGGCGGATGACCCGGCCGCCTTCCGGCGTGGCCTCGAGGCGGCAGGTGAGGGGCTGCTCGGGCGGCTGTTCTCGGCGCGGACGCTGGCGCTGTTCGACCGACTGTCGGGCGCGGCCGTCGCCGCCTATCTCTCAGGCCTCCTGATCGGCGGCGAGATCCGCGAGGCAAGAGCGGCGCTTGCCGCGCGCTTCGGCGGCTCGGTACCCGGTCCAATCGCGATCATCGGCCGCCACGAGCTCGCCGGCAGCTATCGGCGCGCGCTCGCCGGTCTCGGCATCGAGGCGCGCGAGGCGCAGGCGGCGACGACCGTCAACGGCCTTCTCGCCGTCGCACGGGCGGCGGGGCTCTATGCCGGCGGGCCGCAATCCTGGAAGAAGGCTGGGGAATGACGACGCTCGACGAGGTGCTCGCGGCCATGCCGCTCATCGCCATCCTCCGCGGCGTTCGTCCGGATGAAGTGGTGCCGCTCGCCGATGTGCTGGTGGAAGAGGGGTTCCGCTGCATCGAGGTGCCGCTCAACTCGCCGCAGCCGATGCAGTCGATCGCCGCGCTCGCCACCCGCCATGGCCGCTCGGCCCTGATCGGCGCGGGCACGGTCCTGTCCGAGCGTGCGGTCGATGAGGTCGTCGAGGCCGGCGGGCGGCTGATCGTCATGCCGCACGCCGACACGGCCGTGATCCGCGCAGCCAAGCGGCACGGTCTCGTCTGTGCCCCGGGCGCGGCCACGCCCACGGAAGCCTTCGCGGCGATCGCAGCGGGGGCCGATGCCGTGAAGATCTTCCCGGCCGAGGCGATCCCGCCGGCGGTCGTCAAGGCCTGGACGGCCGTCCTGCCACGCGCGACACCGCTGATCGCCGTCGGTGGCATCACCCCCGAGAGGATGACGGACTACCGCGCCGTCGGAACCGCCGGCTTCGGTCTCGGCTCGGCGCTCTACCGGCCCGGCATGGGCCCGGCCGCGCTCCGCGAGACGGCACGCGCCTTCATCGCCGCCCTCGGCCCGTCCGGCAGCGGCGGCTGAGCGGTCGCCGCTGCATCCCCCGGCTGTCCGGATCCACGGCTGTCAGGCCGTGCCGCGCAGCAGCGGGCGGCCCGCCCGGGTGATCTCGGTCGAACCCGCGCGATAGGCGACGACGCCATTGACCAGCACCGCCTCGACCCCGGCCGAGAGCTGCTTCGGCGACTCATAGGTCGCCACATCGCCGACCCGGTCCGCGTCGAAGATGACAATATCCGCCGCCATGCCGGGCCTCACGAAGCCACGATCGGCGAGGCCGAAGCGCGTCGCCGACAACCCCGTCATCTTGTGCACCGCCTCTTCGATCGGGAACAGGCCGAGATCGCGGCTGTAATGGCCGAGCACGCGCGGGAAGGTGCCCCACAGGCGCGGATGCGGATGGTCATCATGCGGCAGCCCGTCCGAGCCGATCATGGTCAGCGGGAAGGCGAGGATGCGCCGGACATCCGCCTCGTCCATCTGGAAATAGATCGCTCCGGCCGGGTGCAGGCGGCGTGCCGCCTCCTTGGCATCGACACCCCATTCGCGCGCGACCTCGTCGAGATCACGGCCGCCCATCTCGGGATGGGTCTTCGACCAGGCGACGAGGATGCGGATGTCGCCCGTCACCTGGTCGGGGTCGAGCACGGTGGAGCCCGCCGTGTAGGGGTAGGCGTCGAGCCCGATCGGCTGGCGGGCGGCGGCCGCTTCGATAACCGGCAGCGTCTCGATGCTGCGTCCCCAATTCGCCGGCCCCGCGCATTTGTGATGCGAGACGACGACCGGCACCTGGGCGCGGCGTGCGGTCTCGAAGGTTTCGGCGAGCGAGTCGAGGACGCCGGCATGCTCGTCCCGCATATGGGTCGCATAGACGCCGCCATGGGCGTGTACCACCTCAGCGAGCGCCACCACCTCGTCCATGTCGGCCGCGGCATTGGGCTTGTAGTAGAGGCCGGTCGAAAAGCCGATCGCCCCCGCGGCCAGGCTCTCCGCGAGCAGGCCGCGCATGGCGTCGATCTCCTGAGCGCTCGCCTTGCGGTAGACATCATCCATCGTCGCCAGGCGAAGCGTCTGATGGCCGATCAGCGCCGCGACATTGACCGCCGGCACCACCGCTTCCAGCCGTTCGACATAGTCGGCGAAGCGCGGGAACTCGTACCGATCCCAGCCGCCGAGGAGGTTGAGCGGCGGCAGCGGCGGGCCGTCGTGGCGCAGCGGCGAGAGGCTGATGCCGCAATTGCCGACAACCACCGTCGTCACGCCCTGGCTGACTTTCGGCAGCATGTCCGGCGCGTCGATGACGATCCGGTCATCATGGGTGTGGACGTCGATGAAGCCGGGGCAGACCACGCGCCCAGCGGCATCGATCTCATCGTGGGCGGTGGCGTCGGGGGCGAGCGAGCCGACGGCGGTGATCCGGCCTCCGGTGATCGCGACATCCGCCGCGCGCCCGGGCGCACCGCTCCCGTCGATCACCGTACCGTTGCGGATAATGAGGTCGTAGGCGTCGGCCATGGCGGTTCCGTCGGTCGGGCGGTCGGTTGTGGTCAGAAATAGGTCCGGATGGCGTCGACCACCCGGTACTCATCGTCGACCACCAGCATCACCGGCCACCGGTCGAAGGTGGTGCAGGGATGCGAGATGCCGACGGCGACGAGGTCGCCGACCGCCGGCACGAAGCCGTCCGGCAGGCGGAAATGGGCGTGCTGATCGTTCATGCCGGTGATGCGGCCGCCGGCAGGGATCCGTTGCGGCCGGTCGTGGCGGCCGGGCGAGAACCACATGAGCGGCACCGGCATCTCGACATCATAGGAACAGTCGCGCTTACCGAAGGTGAGGAAGGCGAGGCCAGGCTCGGGGACCGACTGTACCATCCCCCAGACCTCGAGCGCCGCGGTCAGCCGCCCTTCGACGACATGATCCGGCGGCAGCCGCTTCATGACCTGGTTGAAGAACTTCTCGTAACTGCTTGAATCGTGCGTGACATAGCAGCCGGAACGCACCACAGTCACCGTGGGTCGCGACAGGCTGACGGCAGAGAGCGTGCGTGCGACGATATCGTAATAGGCGGAGCCGCCGGCGGTCAGCAGCACCTCTTCGGTGCCAAACAGCCCCTCGGCATCCGCCTGCCTTGCGATCGCCGCCATGTCTTCGAGGAAGCGCGTAACGATCGCGGCGTCGCGGTCCGGATCGTCGGAGACCTGCAGACCCTCATACCCCTCCACGCCCGCGAGCAGGAGGTTCGGCGTGGCGGCGACGGCACGGGCAACGGCAAGACCTTCCTCCACCGAGCGCGCACCGGTGCGCTTGCCCGCCATGCCCAGCTCGGCCAGTACCGGGATCGGCCGCACCGCCCCGATGGCCGAGAGCGTCTCCGACAGATGCGCGACGCCGGCTGGCGAGTCGACGATGCAGAAGAAGGTGATCGACGGGTCGGCATCGAGCGCGCGCGACACGGCGGTGATCGAGCGGCGTCCGACGAGCTGATTGGCCATCAGCATCCGCTTCGCGCCGAAGCGCCGGCACACCTCGAATTGCTGGGCAGTCGCGACGGTGATCCCCCAGGCGCCGGCCTCGAGCTGCAGGTCGAAGAGCTGCGGGCTCATCGTCGTCTTGCCATGCGGGGCCAGCTTCGCACCGGTCGCGGCGAGAAAGTCGCGCATCCAGCGCGCATTGCGCTCGAGCGCCGATCGCTTCAGCACCGCCTGGGGGAAGGGCAGGTCGCCACGCAGGAGCGACCAGCCCTGGCTGCCGATCGCCGAGAGCGGCATCGCGGGGGCGTCGGGCGGCAGCGCCTTCTGGAGGCCATCGACGGGGCTGGCAAGGACGGCGGAGAGATCGAGCATGGGTCAGACGATCGGCTGGAGGCGGCGGCCGGAGGCCGCGTCGAAGAGATGGGCGTGGTCCGGCAACGGGCGCAGGCGGACGGTATCACCCGGGGTGACGGGGCGGCGGTCGTGGAAGACGGCGGCGATGCGGGCACCGGCGAGCGTGCCGTAAAGATGCGTCTCGGAGCCGGTCGGTTCGACGAGATCGACCTCGACCGGCGCGCCATCCTCGGCGAAGGCGAAATGCTCGGGCCTGATGCCGTAGAGGATGGGCTGGCCGTCCGGTGCTGCGACGCGCGGCGCAGGCAGCGTCACCTCGCCGGCGACGACCTGGCCGCCTCCCGCTGCGCTGCGGTAGACCCCCTCGACGAAGCTCATCGTCGGCGAGCCGAGAAAGCCGGCGACGAAGGTGTTGTCCGGCTGGTCGTAGAGGTCGAGCGGCTTGCCCTGCTGCTCGATCCGGCCGCTATTCATCACGACGATGCGGTCGGCCAGCGTCATTGCCTCGATCTGGTCGTGCGTCACATAGATGATCGTCGCCCCGAGGCGCCGGTGCAGCGCCTTGATCTCGGTGCGCATCTGCACGCGCAGCTTGGCGTCGAGATTGGAGAGCGGCTCGTCGAACAGGAACACCGCCGGTTCGCGGACGAGGGCGCGGCCCATCGCGACCCGCTGGCGCTGCCCGCCGGACAGTTCGCGCGGCAGCCGGTCGAGATAGTCGAAGAGGTTGAGGATCCCGGCGGCGTGGTCAACCTTGCGGGTGATCGTCGCCCCGTCCTCGCGCCGCAGCCGCGGCCCGTAGGCGATGTTCTCCCGTGCCGTCATGTGCGGGTAGAGCGCATAGGACTGGAACACCATGGCGATGTTCC
>CAYORM010000091.1:0-11105 GCA_964406375.1 uncultured Mycobacteriaceae bacterium
GGGCATCCACGACCGCTTCGTCGAGGCGATGGTCGAGCGGATGAAGACGCTGAAGGTCGATGACGCACTCAAGCAGGGCACGGATATCGGCCCGGTCGTCGACCAGAGCCAGCTCGATCAGGATCTCTCCTATATCGACATCGGCACCAAGGAGGGGGCGAAGCTGATCGGCGGCGAGCGGCTGAACCGCGAGACCGAGGGCTTCTACCTGGCGCCGGCCCTGTTCACCGAGACGGACAATTCCATGCGGATCAACCGCGAGGAGATCTTCGGCCCGGTGGCGAGCGTGATCCGGGTGAAGGATTACGAGCAGGCGCTCGCGGTGGCCAACGACACCGCCTTCGGCCTCGTCGCCGGCATCTGCACCGGCAGCCTGAAGCATGCGAACCACTTCAAGTGCCACGCCCAGGCCGGCATGGTGATGGTCAACCTGCCGACCGCCGGTGTCGACTATCACGTGCCGTTCGGCGGCCGGAAGGGCTCGAGCTACGGCCCGCGCGAGCAGGGTCGCTACGCGATCGAGTTCTACACCCAGGTCAAGACGGCCTATACGCTGCCCGTCTGACGATCGGTCTCCTGGTAGCAAGGGCCGCGCGGCAATCGCTCGCGCGGCCCTTTTTTGTTTCGCTGTTCCGCCCGGGAAGTGCCGGCGGCCGGCGTTTCAGCTCGTGAAGAAGCTCTGGGTGCCGTGCGCCTCGATCGCTTCCGCGAGGCGGCGGAGCGCATGGACATAGGCGGCGGTGCGCATCGTGATGCCCTTCTCGCGCGAGATGGACCAGATGGCGCGGCCCTCGGTCTCCATGATGGTCCTCAGCCGGTCATGGATCTCGTCGAGCGTCCAGTAATAGCCCTGCCGGTTCTGAACCCATTCGAAGTAGGAGACGGTCACCCCGCCGGCATTCGCCAGGATGTCCGGCAGCACCACCACCCCGTTCTTCGCCAGGATCTCGTCCGCCTCGGGCGTCACCGGCCCGTTCGCCAGTTCGAGCACGAGCTTGGCCTTCACCGCCGCGGCATTCTTCGTATGGATCATGCTCTCCAGCGCGGCCGGGACGAGGAGATCGCACTCGACGGCGGCAAGGTCGGCGGCCGGGAAGAGCTCGTGCCCGCCCTTGCCGGCGGTGGCGACGACCGACTGGCCATTGGCCTTGGCCTCGGTCAGCAGATCGACATGCAGGCCGACCTCAGATCGCACCGCGCCCTCGGAATCCGACACCGCGATGATCTTGTGGCCGTCGGCGGCCAGCAGGCGGGCGATATGCTGGCCGGCATTGCCGAAGCCCTGGACGGCGACCCGCATCGGCCCGTTCAGGCCGAGATCCTCGGCGAGGTGGCGGACGAGGTAGTAGCCGCCGCGGGCCGTGGCGTCACTGCGTCCGAGCGAGCCGCCGAGGGCGATCGGCTTGCCGGTGATCACGGCCGGCTCCGCCTGACCGACGATCTGGGCGTATTCGTCGGCCATCCAGCCCATGATCATCGAGTTGGTGTAGACATCCGGCGCGGGGATGTCGCGGTCGGGCCCGATGATGCGCGCGAAGGCCTGGATATAGGCCCGCGAGAGGCGCTCCATCTCAGCCTTCGACAGCTTCCGCGGATCGACCTGCACGGCGCCCTTGCCGCCGCCATAGGGCAGGTTCATGACCGCGCATTTGAAGGTCATCCAAAAGGCCAGCGTCTCGACCTCATCCGCGGTGGAGTCGGGATGGAAGCGGATGCCGCCCTTGGTCGGCCCGCGCGTATCGTCATACCGACAGCGCCAAGCCAGGAACGATTTTCGCGAGCCGTCATCCATGCGGATCATCAGCCGCACCTTGGTGGTCTCGCGCGGAAATTTCAGCTTCTCGATGACGTCGGGATCAATGTCGAGATGGGCGGCCGCTTCATCCAGGCGGACGAGTGCATCCTCGAGCAGGCTGGCCTCTGACATCATGTCTCCTTCAATTCATAACCGTCCGCCGGCGCGATGGCCGGCTTATGCAAGTCGTTCAAGGGCTGGACGAAGAGAAGATCGGCGCGCGAGGCGCGTCGATGCCGTCCGGGCGGATGCCGCGCCGGCGCCGGAAGCGGTGTCGGGGTCGAAGCGCGCCGATCGCGTGATCGCCGCGCGGGCTGCCTCGGCCGCGCTCAGCCTATGAGGGCGGCCGGGCGCGGGATGTTGGCGGGGAGATCGACGCGTCCGGCCAAGCGGCCGCCATGCAACGGCACAGAACCACCGGCGACCGGCACAGACCGGCCATGACCGCCGAAATCGACGGGGTATGCAGACCGATCGGAAGGGGGCGTGTCATGCAGGCCGGCGCTCTTCGCCAGCCGGCATCCCGGAAACAGAAACCGCACCGTGCGGGAAACCCCCTTTCGATCTCATCGGGCGGGCCATCGCCCCGGCAAGGGGTCAGCAAAACCGACCCCGGCGATGAGATCAAGCCAATTCCGGGGACAGCATGTCGCTGCTGCGGTCCGTGCCGCGGTCAGCTGTCCGTGTCGTCCTCGTCACTCTTTTTCGTCGCGAGCGGATCGCCGTGTTCCAGCCGGTCCCGGTACAGGGTGGCGGACACCAGCAGCAGCAGGGTGACCGGAGTGGTGATCGTGACGAAGAGGCCGATCAGGATCTCGTGGACGACCGGCCGAGTCTGGCTCGCCGAGAAATAGATCATCGACGCCAGCAGGATGCTCGCCATGCCAAGCGTCGCGCCGAGCGTCGGCGCGTGCACGCGCTCGTAAAAGCTCTTCAGCCGCAGCAGGCCGATATTACCGATGAGGGTGAGGCCCGACCCGAGCAGAACGAGGAAGGCGGCGAGCAGCGCCGCCCAGCCGGGGAGATCGTGCAGCGTCGTCATTCGATGACCTCGCCGCGCATCAGGAACCGCGCCAGCGCCACGGTCGCGACGAAACCCAGAAGGCCGATCGCCAGCGCAGCCTCGAAATACAGTGTCGTCCCCGAGCCGATGCCGAAGACCAGCAGCAGCAGCATCGCATTGACGTAGAGCGCATCCATGGCGAGCACCCGGTCCTGCGCCCGCGGGCCGCGCATGATCCGGAAGGCCGCCACCGCCATGGCAAGGGCCAGCATGATCTGGCCGGCGATGAGGGAGAGCGCGAGGATCGTGCCGGTCATTCGAATATCTCCATCAGCAGCTCCTCATATCGCTGCCC
Organism: uncultured Mycobacteriaceae bacterium; assembly: GCA_964406375.1. Classification (GTDB taxonomy): domain Bacteria; phylum Pseudomonadota; class Alphaproteobacteria; order DSM-16000; family Inquilinaceae; genus CAYORM01. The sequence continues at coordinate 3,154 of CAYORM010000091.1, forward strand.
GATGATCTCCCCCCAATCATCATCGTCATAGAGATCAAGCACATGGATAACGAGGGTGCCGCTTTCTGCATCGTGATCGACCCAGCTCGTTCCGGGCGTCGCGGTGATGATGCAGGCGAGGGTGGCGAGGCCGTAAGGTGAGCGAAGGCGCAGCGGGATATGGACGAAGCCGGGGGTGCGTGTGGGATCGTCCCGCAGGATCACCCTGACCACGTTGATGTTGGACCGCACGACATCGACGATCAGCCGCCCGGCCAGGCGTACGGCCGCGCGGGGCCGCCGCAGCGACGGGGTGGGGAGGTCGAGCTGGCGGTAGAGCAGCGGGCCGAGGATCCCGAAGACGGCACCCAGCAGGATATGCCCGGGCGAGAGGCTCTGGTTGAGCAGCAGCCAGATCGCCAGGAGCGCGAGCGAGACGACGGGGATCGGCAGCCAGCGCGTCACTCCGCCCCTCCACCGGCAGGTTGCGGGGTCGGCAACTGCGCGCGCACGGCCTGATAGTGCAGGCTGTCGGCCGTCGCCTCGAGGAAGGTCATGGTCGATCCGGCCTGGATCGTCATCGCGATGCAAAGGCCCAGAAGGGCGAGGACGGGCGCCACCTCGATCAGCCGGACATGGGGAACCTGCCGGTCGATCGAGGCCCAGAACGACCGGATGCCGGCCCGGATGACGGTGACCACGGTGACAAAGCCGGAGACCAGCAGGGTGGCCGCGAGCAGCCAGGATTCCGCCGGCGGCGCGATTCCGTCCGACATGCCGCCCGCGCCGAAGGCGACCGAGAGGATGGCGAATTTGGCGATGAAGCCGGAGAGCGGCGGCAGGCCGGCGAGCAGCAGGCCGCAGGCGATGAAGGCGATACCGAGCACCGCCAGAACTGCCGGAACCGCGACGCCGGACGCGCTTTCCTCTCCGGGCTCCTCCTCATCCTCGAGACCATAGGCTTCGAGCGTGACGGCGAGGATGTCGTCGGCCGGTGCGCGCCCCCGCTCGATGAGCTCGATCAGCAGGAAGAAGGCACCGAGGGCGAGCGTCGAGCTGACGAGGTAGAACAGAGCCGGTCCGACGATGTCCGGATCGTTCATGCCGATCGCGGCGAGCAGGGTCCCCGAGGAGAGCAGCACGCCGTAGCCGGCGAGGCGGTGGAGGTCCTGCGAGGCGAGCATCCCCAGCGCCGCAAATGCTACCGTGGCGACCCCGCCGGCCAGCAGCCAGCCCTCCCCGAACATGACGGGGCCATGGGTCTCCGGTCCGGTCAGGATGGAGCCGATCCGCAGCACCGCATAGATGCCGACCTTGGTCATGATGGCGAAGGCCGCGCCGACCGGCGCGGCGGCGGCGGCGTAGGTGCCCGGCAGCCAGAAACCCAGCGGCCACATGGCCGCCTTCACCAGGAAGGCGACGCCGAGGATGCTCGCGCCGATCTCGAGCAGCGCCCGCTCGCGCGAGGGCAGTTCGGGGATCCGCTGCACCAGATCCATCATGTTGAGCGTGCCGGCACTGCCATAGATCAGGCTGACCCCGATCAGGAAGACCAGCGACGCCGCGAGGTTGATGGCGACGTAATGCAGCCCCGCCCGGACGCGTGCATGGCCCGAGCCGTGCAGGGCCAGCCCGTAGGAGGCGGCGAGGAGGACCTCGAAGAAGACGAAGAGGTTGAAGAGGTCGCCGGTGAGGAAGGCCCCGTTCAGCCCCATCAGCAGGAACTGGAACAGGGGATGAAAATGGACGCTGGCACGGTGCCAGCGGGCCAGCGAGAAGACGAGCGCCGCGCAGCCCAGCACCGCCGTCAGCAGCAGCATCACGCTGGCGAGGCGATCGGCGACGAGCACGATGCCGAACCGGACCGGCCAGTCGCCGAGCCGATAGATCCGGACGGCGCTGGCGGCGCCCGAATCCGCCGTCACAGCGAGGCTCGCCGCGATGACGAGCAGCAGCGCGGTCGAGACGAGGTTGATCGTGACGAGCAGCGCTCGGCTGCGGCTGTCGAGCAGCAGCATCAGCCCGCCGGCCAGGAGCGGCAGGATGATGGGGGCGATGATGAGATGGTCGCTCCAGCTCATGATCCGCCCTCGCGTCCGTCGACATGGTCGCTTCCGGTGAGGCCGCGGGAGGCCAGCAGCAGCACGAGGAACAGCGCCGTCATGGCGAAACTGATGACGATCGCCGTCAGCACCAGCGCCTGGGGCAGCGGGTCGGCATAGCCGGTGATGTCGGTCACGGCATCGGGATCGAGGACCGGCGGGTCGCCGACGCGCAGCCGCCCCATCGCGAAGATGAACAGGTTGACGGCGTAGGACAGCAGCGACAGGCCGATGATCACCTGGAAGGTGCGCGGCCGCAGCAGCAGCCAGATGCCGGATCCGGCGAGGATGCCGATGGCCAGCGAGACGATGATCTCCATCAGCCGACCCCTTCGCCCTGTTGTGCCGGCTGATCGTCGGCCGCGGGCCTTTGCACGCGGAGCGACTGGTGGGCGAGGGCGATCAGCACCAAAACCGTCGCCCCCAGCACGAGCGCGAAGACGCCGAGATCGAACAGAAGGGCGCTCGCCATCGGAGTCCGGCCGAGCAGCGGCAGATCGACATAGGAGAAGCTCGAGGTGAGGAACGGCTTTCCGAACCAGAAGGCGCCGGCGCCGGTCAGCATCGCCGCGACCAGCCCGGCACCGATCCAGCGGACCGGCAGGACCCGCAGCCGCGCCTCCACCCAGCGGGCACCGCCGGCCATGTATTGCAGGATGAAGGCGATGGCGAGGGTCAGGCCGGCGACGAAGCCACCACCCGGCAGATCATGGCCGCGCAGGAACAGGAACACCGCCATCATCGCGATCACCGGGAACAGCAGCCGCATGATGAGGCCGGGCACCTGCATGTAATGGGCGGCCATCGGGCTCTGGCGGCCGCCGTTGCGACGGCTGTCGAAGCGGTCCTGGAACCGCTTCTGTTCGGGCGCGTCGACGCTGTCACGGGCCGGCCGGAACCGCCGGAGCAGCGCGTAGACGGTGATGGCCGCGGTGCCGAGGACGGTGATCTCGCCCAGCGTGTCGAAGCCGCGGAAATCAACGAGGATCACGTTCACGACGTTGCGGCCGCCGCCTTCCGTGTAGGCTCGCTCGAGGAACTCCATGGAGACGCTGCTGCCCATCGGCCAGACCATCGCGGCATAGGCGAGGAGGGCGAGGCCGCCGCCACCCACCACTGCAATGGTGAGATCGCGAAACCGGCGCCAGCGGATCCGGGTGGAGATGTCCGGGTCGACGCCCTCGATCCGCTTGGGCAGCCAGCGCAGCCCGAGCAGGAGCAGCACCGTCGTCACGATCTCGACGAGCAGCTGGGTGAGCGCGAGATCCGGGGCCGAGAACCAGGCGAAGGTGACGCAGGTCGCCAAGCCCGCGCCGCCCGCCAGCACCAGCGCCGCGAGCCGGTGGTATTTCGCCTGATAGGCCGCGGCCAGGGCGCAGGCCGCGCCGGCGATCCAGACGAGCGCGAAGGAGATGCTGGCATCCTGCGGCCAGGTGAATGCCAGCGCGCCCGGCCGGGCATAGAGCGACCAGGCGGCTGCGGCGATCGTCACGCAGACGAGAAGCCGCATCTGCGGTTGCAGCCGGTTGGTGCCGACGATCTGCTCGAGGCTCTTCGCCCAGCGCCAGGACAGGATGACCATCGCCCGCTCGAAGACGCGCTTGTCGCGCAGCCGGCGCAGCAGCGGCGCCCCCTCGACATCGCCGGCGAGATAGCGCTGCAGTGCGACATAGACAGCGACGCCGCCGACCAGCGCGATGCAGCTCATCAGCAGCGCCGGCGTCAGCCCGTGCCAGACCGCCAGATCGTAATCCGGCGTCAGCGACCCGAGGGTCGACTGCACGGCGATGTGCAGGAAGCCGGCGACGGTCCGCGCCGGCGCCACGCCCACCAGCACGCAGGTCAGCACCAGCAGGGCGACCGGCAGCAGCATCCACAGGCGCGGGTCGTGCGGCTGGCGCGGCAGGTTGGCCGCCTTCGGCCCGAAGAAGACCTGATGGATCAGGCGCAGCGAATAGGCGACGCTGAACATGCCTGCGATGGTGGCGATGTAGGGCAGCGCGTGGTCGAGGGCCGCGTCGATGTGGTGCTCGATGGTCTCCGCGAAGAACATCTCCTTGGAGAGGAACCCGTTGAGCAGCGGCACGCCGGCCATCGCCGCCGCCGCGACGGTGGCGAGCAGAGCCGTCACCGGCATCGCGCGGTAGAGCCCGCCGAGCTTGCGGACGTCGCGTGTTCCGGCCTCGTGGTCGATGATGCCGGCCGCCATGAACAGCGACGCCTTGAAGGTGGCGTGGTTGAGGATGTGGAAGATCGCGGCGACCGCCGCCAGCGGGCTGCCCAGGCCGAGCAGCAGGACGATCAGCCCGAGATGGCTGATGGTCGAATAGGCGAGCAGGCCCTTGAGGTCCTGCTGGAACAGGGCGAGGAAGGCGCCGATGAGGAGCGTCGCCACCCCGACCGGCGCGAGGACCCAGAACCAGTATTCATGCCCGGCCATGGCAGGCCAGAGCCGTGCCAGCAGGAAGACGCCGGCCTTCACCAGCGTCGCCGAGTGGAGATAGGCGGAGACCGGCGTCGGCGCCGCCATGGCGCGCGGGAGCCAGAAATGGAAGGGGAACTGCGCGCTCTTGGTCAGCGCGCCGAGCGCGACGAGGATCAGCGTCGTCAGATAGAGCGGGTGCGCCACGATCTGTGGGCCGGAGGCGAGCACGACGTCGAGATCGAAGCTGCCGACGATATGGCCCAGCAGCAGCAGGCCGGCGAGCAGGCACAGCCCGCCGGCGGCCGTCACCGTCAGGGCGACCCGCGCGCCTTCGCGGGCGCTCTGGTTGTGGTGCCAATAGGCGATCAGCAGGAAGGAGAAGAGGCTCGTCAGCTCCCAGAAGAAGGCGATCTGGATGAGGTTGCCGGAGACCACGATCCCCAGCATCGCGCCCATGAAGCCGAGGAGGAACGAGAAGAAGCGCGGCACCGGATCGGCCGGCGACATGTAGTAGCGGGCATAAAGGGCGACCAGCACGCCGATGGCGCCGATCAGCACGACCATGGCCCAGGCCAGACCGTCCAGCCTCAATGTGAAGTTCAGTCCGAATGCCGGCAGCCACTGCAGCTCATAGCGGATGATCTGCCCGTCCGAGACCGAGCTCTGGAAGAGCAGTCCGATCCCCAGTACCGCGAGGGCCACGATACCTGCGAGCCAGGCCTCGAGATTACGGGCGTTGGAAGGGAGGAGCGCGGCGAGAAAGCTGCCGAGGAAGGGTAGGACGATGATGGAGGTCAGGAGCAGGGCATCGGACGGCATAATCGATGGCGAGACCTCTCGGCTGGGCTGATGTGCACAGGTAGCCGGCCAAGTTTCGCCCATTATGGTTGACTTCCTCAACCGAAATGATGGGCTAACGCTATGGTTTCACGACGGGATCAGGGGGCGGTCCCGCTGCCCCCTAACGTAGACGGCGCCCTGTCAAGCCACCAGCGCCGCCAGCACGGCGTTCAATCGCTGGCGGCCGGCGGCGGTGGTCCGCAGGCGACCGCCTGCCTCGGTGATGAAACCGTGGCGGACGAGGCGGCCGCGCCGCTCGGGCGGGGCGATGCGATCGAGCGGCAGGCCGGTCGCGGCTTCGAGCCGGGCGATCTCGACGCCCTCGACGAGGCGCAGCCCCATCATCAGCATCTCTTCGGCATGCGCTTCCGGCGCCACGCGCTCGCGCGGATGCTCGGCATGGCCATGGGCGAGCGTGCGCTCCAGCCAGATCTCCGGCGCGCGGTGGGTCCGGGTCGCCCAGCGCACCCCGTCCAGCGTCAGCCGTCCATGGGCGCCGGGGCCGATCCCGACATGGTCCCCAGAGCGCCAATAGGTCAGGTTGTGACGGCTCTCCGCCCCCGGGCGGGCATGGTTGGAGATCTCATAGGCCGGCCGCCCCGCGGCCTCGAGGATCGCCTGGGTCGCTTCGTAGAGCTCGGCCTGCACCTCTTCTGCCGGCGGGACGAGGGCGCCGCTGGCGGCGAGGGCGAAGAAGCGCGTCCCCTCCTCGATCGTCAGCTGATAGACCGAGAGGTGCTCGCCCGCGTGATCGAGCGCGCGTGTCAGCTCGCTGGCCCAATTGTCCGGCGTCTGGCCCGGGCGCGCATAGATCAGATCGAAGGAGAAGCGGCCGAAATGCCGTGCCGCCAGCGCCACCGCATCCAGCGCCTCGCGCGCCGAATGGCGCCGGCCGAGGAAGGCCAGCGCGGTGTCGTCGAGCGCCTGCACGCCCAGCGAGACGCGGTTGACCCCGGCCGTGGCATAGCCGGCGAACCGCCCAGCATCGGCCGAGCCGGGATTGGCCTCCAACGTGATCTCGACATCCCCCGCGGCGGGCCAGCGCGCCATCGCCCGGTCGATGATCGCGGCCACGAGCCGCGGCGGCATCAGCGAGGGCGTGCCACCGCCGAAAAAGATCGAGCCGAGCCGGCGCCCCGGCGTCTCGGCGGCGAAATGGTCGAGTTCGATGAGAAGGGCGCGCTGCCATGCCGCCTCGTCGATCGTCTCGCGGATATGGCTGTTGAAGTCGCAATAGGGGCATTTCGACTGGCAGAAGGGCCAGTGGACGTAGAGCGCGAAGCCGGGGCTGTCGCTCACGGCCGGAAACAGCGTGCGACGAGACTCGCGAAGGCGGCGGCGCGATGGCTCATCGCGTGCTTCTCCGCCGCCGGCATCTCGCCGAAGGTCCGCGTCTCGCCGGCCGGCTGGAAGATCGGGTCGTAGCCGAAGCCCTGATCGCCGCGTGGCGGCCAGACGATGCTGCCCCGCACCTCGCCCTCGACGGTCTCGACATGGCCGTCGGGCCAGGCGAGGGCGAGGGCGCAGACGAAGCGTGCCGACCGGTCTGCCGCATCGCCCATGCGCTGCTGCACCAGCGCCATGGCGCGGCCGAAATCGCGCCGGCCGTCCGGCCCCTCCGCCCAGCGGGCGGACAGGACGCCGGGGGCACCGTCCAGCGCCGCGACGGCGAGGCCGCTGTCATCGGCCAGCGCGGGCAGCCCCGTCGCCCGCGCGACATGGAGGGCCTTCAGCGCCGCATTGCCCCGGAAGCTGTCCTCGGTCTCCTCGGGCTCCGGCACGCCGTGATCGGCGGCGGACGAGAGATGGGCGACACGCCCGGCGAGCAGCGCCGCGATCTCGGGGATCTTGCCGCGATTGTGGCTGGCGACGACGAGCCGGTCGCCGGTGAACATCCGTGTCATGGCTGAGGGGATAGCGTTCCTGCCGGCGCATGCAAGTCTTCCCCTCGCGCGCCGGCTATGCGATCCGCTTAGCCGCAATCAGTTGTTCATCGAAGACGGGGATCCGGACATGAAGGTCGCCTTCCTGGGAATGGGCGTGATGGGGGCACCGATGGCAGGGCATCTCGCGGCCAAGGGCCACGAGGTCACGGTGTGGAACCGCACGACATCCAAGGCCGAGGCCTGGGTCGCAAAGCATGGCGGCCGCGCCGCGGCCTCGCCGGCGGAGGCGGCGGCCGGGGCGGAGATCGTCTTCGCCTGTCTCGGCAATGACGATGACGTGCGTGCGGTCGTCTATGGCGAGACGGGTGCCCTGGCCGGCATGGCGAAGGGAGCGGTCTTCGTCGACCACACGACGGCTTCGGCCGATCTCGCGCGCGAACTCGAGGCGGCGGCGGAGGAGCGCGGGCTCGGCTTCATCGACGCGCCGGTCTCCGGCGGCCAGGCCGGCGCGGAGAACGGCGTTCTTACGGTGATGTGCGGCGGACGGCAGGAGGTCTTCGACCGGGTGCGCCCGGCGATCGACGCTTATGCCCGCGCGTGCACGCTGATGGGGCCGGCGGGGGCGGGTCAGCTCACCAAGATGGTGAACCAGATCTGCATCGCCGGGCTGGTGCAGGCGCTGTCCGAAGGGTTGAACTTCGCGCAGAAGGCCGGGCTCGA
>CAYORM010000092.1:0-11007 GCA_964406375.1 uncultured Mycobacteriaceae bacterium
CGGGCTCGACGGCAATCTCGTGCTCGATGTGATCAGCAAGGGCGCGGCCCAGAGCTGGCAGATGGCGAATCGCGGCCGCACCATGCTGGAGGGCCGGTTCGATTTCGGCTTCGCCATCGACTGGATGCGCAAGGATCTCGGCATCGTCTTCGCCGAGGCGAGGCGGAACGGTGCGCGGGTGCCGGTGACGGCGCTGGTCGACCAGTTCTATGCCGCGGTGCAGGCCAAGGCCGGTGGGCGGGTCGACACCTCCAGCCTGATCCTCGCGCTGAAGGATTGAGGGCGGGATCAAGGCCGCCGCTTCATCCGTCGATGCCACCGCCGACGAGCTGAAGCGGGCTGGGGCTGGTCGCCGCCAGAAGGGGGAGCGCCGATGCGCCGAGGGCGGCGCTGCGTTCGCCCAGCGCGCTCAGCCGTAGCCGCTCGCCCTCCAGCCCCGCGCGGACCGACGGCCGCAATGGGTCGAGCCGGGCGAGAAGGCGGCGCAGGAGGTCGGGCGGGGCGGTGCCGCCGAGGATCACCGTCTCGGGGTCGAGCAGGTTCTCCACCCCGGCCAGGGCGATCGACAGGGCCCGTGCCGCCCCGTCGAGCCAGCGCTCCTCAACGGCGGCGCGGGCGTCAGGCCGGTCGCCCGCACCGTCCTCCGCCAGCATCCGCGCGAGCGAGCCGAGCGAGGCATACTCGCCGAGGCAGCCGCGATTGCCGCAATAGCAGGCGGGTCCGGAAGGATCGACGACGAGGTGCCCGAGCTCGCCGGCATTGCCGCGCGTGCCGCGATAGGGGTCGCCATTCACCACCATCCCGCCGCCGACCCCTTCGCCGACGAAGACGAAGAAGAAGTTCGTCAGGTTGCGGGCCTCCCCATAGAGCTTCTCGCCCAGCGCCGCGGCGGTCGCGTCGTTCTCCAGCAGCACATCGGTCCCGGTGCGTGCCGCGAGCGCGGCGGCGACGAGGCGGGATTGCAGCGCCGGGATGGCGCCGGGGATCGGCGCCCCCGGCCAGCGCGCGTCGAACGGGCCTGGCGTGACGAGGCCGAGGCCGAGGCAGCGCTCGGCGCCGTGCCGCCGGGCGAGCTCGCCGTGCAGCCGCGTCAGGAAATCGAGCATCCCGTCCTCGTCGTGCGCCGGCGTCCGGCCGTGGCGGGTCTCGATCGGGTCGCCGGCGAGGTCGACCACCACGGCGTCGTAGCACTCGACATCGATCCGCACGCCGACCGCAAAGCCGCCCTCCTTCGCCAGCTCGACGACGATGGGGGGCTGTCCGCGCCGCGTCTTGCGGCGGCCGACCTCGCGAACCAGCCCGGCCGCGATCAGCTCCTCGACGATGTTGGCGATGGCCTGTCGTGTGAGGCCAGTGGCCCGTGCCAGCTCCACCCGCGACAGCCCGTCCGACAGGCGCAGCGCATGCAGCAGCACGCGGCGGTTGTAGCGGCGGACATGGCTCGCCTTGTTGGCCGGCAGCGCCGCCGCATTGGGGGACAGATCCTCGAGCATGGACTATCCCTTATACCAAATACCTTAAGGCAATGGCGTTGACTTATTGACTCGTCAGCGGGCGCTTCCTACGATCCGCAGCCAGGGAGAACCCGATGGCGCCACTGGTCGAAGCGAAAGGCATTACCAAGCAGTTCGGCGGCGTCCGCGCCCTGAAGGGTGTCGACCTGTCGATTGCGGCGGGCGAGGTGGTCGCGCTGCTCGGCCATAACGGCGCGGGCAAGTCGGTCCTCGTCCAGATCCTGTCGGGCGTCTTCCCGCCGAGCAGCGGCGAGATCCTGGTGGAGGGGCGGCCGGTCGTCTTCCGCTCACCGGCGGATGCGCGGCGCCACGCGATCGAGACGATCCATCAGACGCTGGCGCTCGCGGACAATCTCGATGCGCCGGCGAACTTCTTCCTCGGCCGCGAGCTCAAGCGCCGCTTCGGCTTTCTCGACAAGGCACGCATGGTGCGCGAGGCCGCGGAAGCGATTCGCGACCTCAACCCGAACTTCACCGACATCGAGCGGCCGGTCCGGCAGATGTCCGGCGGGCAGCGCCAAGTGGTGGCGATCGCCCGGGCGATTCATTTCGACGTCCGCCTGCTGATCATGGACGAGCCGACCGCCGCCCTCGGACCGCAGGAGACCGCCCAGGTCGGCGCGTTGATCGAGCGGCTACGTGCCCGGCACATCGGCATCCTGCTGGTCAGCCACGACGTGCGCGAGGTGATGCATCTCGCCGACCGGGTCGTGGTCCTCAAGAACGGCACCATGGTGGGGTCCGCGCGAACCGCGGATGTCGACGAGGACGAAGTCGTCGACATGATCATCCGCGGCCGGCCGGGTGGTCCGGCATGACCACCGTGCCGATGACCCGGCGGCGCCGTGCGGGCTGGGTCACGCCGATCTGGCTCGTGCTCGCGCTCGTCCTGGTGCTCGCCGCCCTCGTTTCCGATCGCTTCCTGTCGGCGAACAATCTCCTCGCCGTGCTGCATCAGGGGGTGATCACCGGGATCGTCGCGCTCGGCATGACCATCGTGCTGATCGGCGGCCATTTCGACCTGTCGAGCGGGGCGGTCGTGATGATGGCGGCGGTGATGGCGCTGGTGATCGGTCCGGCCGATCCCGGCATGACCGTCCTGGCGGTCGTGGTGCCGCTTCTTGCCGGTGCGCTCGTCGGCACCGCCAACGGTCTCGTCGTCTGCAAGGGACGGGCGAACTCGATCGTCGCCACCATCGGCATGCAGTTCGTGATCTTCGGTGCGGTCCTCGCCGCGGTGTCAGGCCAGCATGTCCGTACCGAGGCGATGACCGACGCCTTCTGGGCGCTCTCCAATGCCCGGCTGATGGGTGTGCCGCTGCCGGTGCTCATCTTCGCGGTGCTGGTCACTGCCCTGTCGCTGCTGATGAGCGAGACGGCGTTCGGCCGCCACATCTACGCGATCGGCGGCGATGCCGAGGCCGCGCGCCGGGCGGGCGTGCCGGTCATCCGGCGCGGGGTGGCGACCTTCGCGCTGTCGGGGACGCTCGCGGCGCTCTCCGGCGTCCTCGTCGCCTCCCGAGTCGGCCATCTCGATCCCACCGGTGTCGCTCAGTACGAGTTCCCGGCCCTGACGGCGGCGGTGCTCGGCGGCACCGCGCTGACCGGCGGTATCGGCCGGCCGGCCGATACCGCGGCGGCGATTCTCGTCGTCGCCGTCATCACCAATGTGATGACGCTTCTCGACATGCCCTATGCCAGCCAGCTCCTGGTGCAGGGGCTGGTACTGACGGCGGCGGTCGCCTTCTACGCCTGGCGGCGCGGCGAGGTCTGAGCCGTGTCGCCGAAGCTCCGCGCCCTCCTCTGGCGGCTCTTTGTCCAGCCGCCGCTCCTGCCGCTGCTGGTCGCGGCGAGCCTCGTCGACGGGTTCTGGGCACCGGGTAACCTGCGAATCCTCGTCGATGCGATCTCGATCGACGGGCTGCTCGTCCTCGGCATGACGATCGTGATGATCGCCGGCGGATTCGACCTGTCGGTCGGCGCGGTCATGGCACTCGGCGGGGTGGTCGCGGTGGTGCTGCTGCCGCACGGCATCCCGGTCGCGATCCTCGGTGCCGTCGCTGCCGGCACCGCCTGCGGGACCGTCAGCGGCGGGCTCGTCACCCGGCTCCGGATCAATCCCTTCATCGCCACCCTCGCCGTCATGATGATGGTGCGCGGCGCGACGCTCGCCTGGACCGACACACGGCCGGTCGTCGGGCTCGACATGGATTTCCTCGCGCTCGGCCGCGGCAGCATCGGTCTGCCGGTCCCCTTCTGGATCCTGCTCGTCGTCCTGCTGGTCGCGCAGATCCTGATGGCGTACCGGGCCTGGGGACGCCATGTCCGGGCGGTGGGCGGCGACGAGCGTGCCGCCCTCATGGCCGGTCTGCCGGTGCGCCGTCTGAAGATGCAGTGCTATGCGCTCAGCGGCGCGCTCGCCGGCCTCGCCGGGCTGATGCTCGCCGCCCGGCTGGGTACGGGATCGCCGATCGTCGGCGAGACGGCGCCGCTCACCGCGGCCGCCGCGGCGCTGCTCGGCGGCGCCAGCCTGCGTGGCGGCGAGGGCTCGGTTCCCGGTGCCGTCGCCGGCCTGCTGTTCGTCGCCGTGCTGGTCAACCTGATGAACCTGCTCGGCGTGCCGGCCTATTATCAGAGGATGTCGATCGGCGGGATCCTGCTCCTCCTGGTCGTCCTCCTCGGGACGCTTCCGCGCCTCGCCCGGCGCTGAAGTGGCCGTGAATCCGCGGGCCGCCCCGGCGGCCTGTCCGCAAGGCCGCCTCGCGCGGCCGCAACGCGAAGGGGGAAGAACCATGTCGACCTTGCGCACCATCCTGAAGGGCGCCGTTCTCGCCACGGTCGCCACATCCGCCATCGGCCTCGCCGCGCCGGCGCTGGCCCAGGACACGGTGGTGATCGGCCATTCGCAGCCCAATCTCGGCTGGCCCTACATTGCCGCCTTCACCAATGCGCTCGAGGCGGCGGTGGCCGAGCGCGATGGGGTCGAGCTCGTCACGCTCAGCGCCGATGGCGACATCGCCAAGCAGAACACCGACATCGCAACGCTGGTGAACCAGGGCGTGGACGTGCTGCTCGTCACCTCGCTCGACGGTTCGGCGGTCGTGCCGGCGCTGATGGCCGCGCATGATGCCGGCATCCCGATCCTCGCCGTCTCGAACGAGCCGGCGGCGGAGGGCCAAGCCTTCATCGCCGGCTACTCCGGGCCCGACGACTACGTCCAGGGCGTGATCGCGGCCGAGCTGCTGAACGAGGCACTCGGCGGCAGCGGCGGCGTCGCCATCATCGAGGGCTCGCCGGGGCAGAGCACCACGATCGCGCGCACCGACGGTTTCCGTGACCGCCTCGAGGAACTCGGCTCTGAGATCGAGATCCTCGGCAGCCAGACCGCCGACTGGAACCCGGTCAAGGCGAAGGACGTCGCCCAGGCCTTCCTGACCGCCTATGGCGATGATCTCGTCGGCGTGTTCGCCCAGGACGACAACAGCGCGGCCGCAGCAGCCGAGGTCTTCGCCGAGGCTGGACGGTCGGATATCGCCGTCGTCGGCACCGGCGGCACCATCAACGGCCTCGCGGCGATCCGGGCGGGGCTGATGTATGGGACGATGGATCAGTCGCCGACGACCGATGCCCGTCAGGCGCTGGAATTCGCCCTGCTGCTCGCGGCCGGCGAGCCGTTGCCCGAAGCGCGCAACATCATCCCGATGCCGAAGATCACGGCCGAGAACGTCGACGACTTCCAGGGCGAGTGGTGAGGGGCAGGGAGGGCCGGCCGCGACGCCGGCCCTCCCTTCGGACCGGACTCACAAGCACACGAAAGAGGACGACCCATGCTCGATCTCCGCGTCGGGATGAAGATCTATGACAACGCCTGGTTCCTGAAATACCGGCTGGAGCCGGAGGCGGCGGCGGACATCCTGGCCGGCATGGGCGTCACCTTCGTCATGAGCCAGAGCCGCTATCTGCCGATGCAGGACACAGCCGTGGAGAGTGCGGTCAAGGGCGAGGATGCCGAGCGGTATGCCCGCCTCGACGACCTCGCCTTCCGCCGAGCGCTGGGCGATCGCGGCATCGGTTATTTCGCGAGCCTCAACATCGGTTTCGATCCGGCCTTCATCGCGGCGCATCCCGAACTCCTGCCGATCGATCAGTTCGGCCGACGCGAGGAGAAGGAGGACTGGTATATCGGCCTGCCGCCCGACCGGGCCGAGAACATCGCGCACAAGACGGCGATGCTCGCCCGCGCGGTCGAGGCGCTGGCGCCCGATGGCGTCCATCTCGGCTTCATCCGCTGGCCCGGCTTCTGGGAGGTGTGGCTGCCGGACACCGACCGCGGCGCGATGCCGGATTACTGCTATGGCCCCGCAACGCTGCGGCGCTTCGCCGAGGCGACCGGCGCCGACCTGCCGATAAACGATGCGCCGGCGGCGGCGAAGCTGATCGCCGAGCGGCATCGCGCCGCTTGGCGGGACTGGAAGAGCGACGAGACCGCCCGTGCCGTCGGCTCGATCCGGTCGGCCCTGACGGCGATCCGGCCGGAGGTGAAGATCGCGATCAACACGCTGCCGTTCTTCCGGACCGATTTCGGCGACGCGGTCACCGAGGTCTTCGGGCAGGATGTCGAGCGGCTGAATGCGGTCGCCGACGTCTTCGAGGTGATGGCCTATCACCAGATCCTGCGCCGTGACGAGACATGGCCGGCCGCCGTCGCCAGCGACATCAAGCGGCGTAGCGGCGGGATGACCGTCTGCACGCTACAGGCCGCAGCGCTCTATCTCGACGGGATGCATGCCGGGCGCGGTCGCGCCGAGCATATCGGGACCGACGAATTCGTCCGGATCGTCGATTCGATCGAGCGGAGCCCGGTCGACGGGCTCTGCGTCTTCACCCTGACGGACTTCCTCGCCATGCGCGATAGCGCGGAGGGGCGTCGCAAGATCGAGCGGCTCGCGCGCTTCCGACGCTAGCCGCCGCGCATGCAGGGTGGCCGGGCCTCAGAGGCCCGGCTGCTCGCCGAGGTCGATCGGCGTGTCGGGATAGGCACCCGGATTGGCCTTGCGCGCCTTGGTCACGGCCGCTTCCAGCTCGCCGTAGGTGCAGAGCTGCAGCGCCGCCGGACTGCGCGGCTTGAGATTGGCGTAATTCCAATGGCTGCGGTCACGGATCGCGGCGATGGTCGGCTTGGTCGTGCCGATCAGCTTGCAGATCTGCGCATCCGACAGCTCCGGATGGTTCTTCAGCAGCCAGGCGATCGCGTCCGGCTTGTCGCCGCGCTTGGCGAGCGGCGTGTAGCGCGGACCTTTCGAGCGCGCTGCCGGCAGCGGGATGTTCACCTCGGCCATCCGCAGCCGTGCGGCGGGATCGGCCTCACAGCGCGCGATCTCCTCGCGGGTGAGCTGACCATTGGCGACGGGGTCGAGGCCCACCATGCCGACCGCCACCTCGCCATCGGCGATGGCCTGCACTTCGAGCTCATGCAGGCCGCAGAAGGCGGCGATCTGGTCGAAGCCCAGGCTGGTATTCTCGACCAGCCAGACGGCGGTCGCCTTGGGCATCAGCGGGTACTGGGGCATGGCCTGATCTCCTGGCCCGGCGGCAGCGGGAACGCCCGCTTCCGGAATGTGCAACGGGGTCGGCGAACCGTCGCACGCCCGGCCGGCCTTGCGGCCGATCACCTATGTTGTGGGAGGGGAGCGTCACGACGAACGCCGGTCTCGCGTTCGACCTAGGCGCCCACGCGATGCAAGTCAAGGACGCCCGACTCGGTCCCGCGGCCGGTCCAGTGCGCCGACCTCCGCCAGGCGCTTGCCGTTCTCAGCCGCAGGCGGCGGTGGTTGCGGTTTCGAGCACGATCTTGCCGATATGGCCGCCCGATTCCATCAGCGCATGCGCCGCCGCCGCTTCGGCGAGCGGGAAGGTCGCGAAGATGACGGGCCGGAAATCCCCGCTCTCGATGAGGGGCCAGACCCGCGCCTTCACCGCCGAGGCGATGGCGCCCTTCTCCGCGACGCTGCGTGGCCGCAGCAGCGAGCCGGTCAGCACCAGGCGCTGGCGCATCACAAGACCGATATCGATCGTCGCCGTCGCGCCGCGCAGGAAGGCGATCGAGACGTGGCGGCCGTCACGCGCCAGCGCTTCGAGATTGCGCGGCAGATAGTCGCCGCCGACCATGTCGAGCACCACATCGACGCCGCGCCCGCCCGTCGCCTCGCGGATCACCGCCACGAAATCCTCCCGGCGGTAATCGATCGCCCGGGCCGCCCCCAACCGCTCGCAGGCATCGCATTTGTCGGCATTGCCGGCGGTGGCGAAGACGGTAGCGCCGGCGGCGACGGCGAGCTGGATGGCGGTGGTGCCGATGCCGCTCGACCCGCCATGGACGAGCAGGGCTTCGCCACGTGCCAGCCGGCCGCGCTCGAAGACGTTGGTCCAGACGGTGAACACCGTCTCCGGCAGCGCCGCCGCCTCGACCATCGACAGGCCGGCGGGGACCGGCAGGCATTGCGGTGCCGGCGCCACGCACCATTCGGCATAGCCGCCGCCGGCGAGCAGTGCGCAGACGCGGTCACCGATCGCAGGTGCGGTGACGCCCGGGCCCAGTGCGGCGACGGTGCCGGCGACCTCGAGCCCCGGCAGCGGGCTCGCCCCGGGGGGTGGCGGGTAGACGCCGCGCCGCTGCAGCACGTCGGGGCGGTTGATGCCGGCGGCCTCGACGCGGATCAGCACCTCGCCCGGCCCGGGCGTGGGGACCGGCATGCGGCGCGGCTCGAGCCGCTCCGGGCCGCCCGGCTCGGCGATCACGATGCCGGTCATCGTCGCCGGAACGGCGATATGGGCGGGGGGCGCGGCGTCGGTTCTCGCGGCATCGGTCATCGGAACGGTCTCCGCTGGCATAGGGCCGGATGGTATCCTGCTCCGCCACGCGATGGGCAAGGAGACAGCGCATGATCGACGCCGATGATCTCGAACCGCGCCGGCGCCCGGCGACGCCGAAGCCGCTCGATGGGCTGTCGATCGGGGAGCTCGAGGCCTACATCGCGGAGCTCGAGGCCGAGATCGGCCGCGCCCGCGAGGCGATTGCGCGCAAACGCGACCATCGCGGCGCCGCCGACGCGCTCTTCCGCCTCTGATAAGGACCGTTGGCAGCCCGCGCCCGCCAGCAGCCGCCGGCGCAGGGGTGCCGGGTCTTGAATCGCGATTTCGCCTGCTTACCTGGGAGTTGCGGCGAAGCCCATGACGGGGTCGCCGCGATCGCAACAGAAGCGGGACACGGCCGTTGCGGCGTGTCCCACGGGTATCGCTCGAAGGAGGATAACCATGCGTACATTCGACCTTTCGCCGCTGTTCCGTTCGACCATCGGTGTCGACCGTCTGACGCGAATGCTCGACGCGGCCACCCAGTTCGACGGCGCGGCCAGTTCCTACCCGCCCTACAACATCGAGAAACTTGGTGATGACCAGTACCGCATCACCATGGCGGTCGCTGGCTTCGGTCCCGACAATCTGGAGGTCACCTCCGTCGAGGGCGCGCTGATCGTGTCCGGCAAGGCGAAGACCGAGGAAGAGGACCGCGTGTTCCTGCATCGCGGCATCGCCGGTCGCGCCTTCGAGCGGCGGTTCCAGCTCGCCGACTTCATCAAGGTCACCGGTGCCACGCTCCAGAACGGCATGCTCCATGTCGATCTCGTGCGCGAGGTCCCGGAGGCACAGCGGCCGCGCACCATCAAGATCGAGACCGTCGCGGCCCCGGTGACCAATGCCCTGCCGAAGGCCGAGGAGGCCCGCGAGGCCGCGTGACGCGGCGGTCTTCGGAGAACGTTGTCCGGAGATCACGGAAGTCGATTGAAATCGATCGCCGAAGTTGATCGAAATTAAGAAGGGGGTCGCGTAAGCGACCCCCTTCCCTTTTCTGAAGCCTCACCTGCTCGACCGGAGCATTTTGGACAGTAGGTAACGGGTATCGCGGGCGTCAAGCTGCATTTGGGGCGGCAAGATGGCGGGTCGCGACTTGTCGCGACCATGTCGTCTGCAGGCCAGTCGGCCATGAGGCTGCCGCTTCGCCCGGCGACTCGGCGGGTTTGGTCCGCCGGAATGGCGCGGCGTCTGGAACAGCAGCGCAAAATGAGGAAAAGTTGTGGCTTCCGCACCGCCCGGCATTTCGGCCTGCGGCAAGAGGAGGAGGACCGCCCGCCATGGCCCCGCCCGGCCTTTACCAGAAGGATCTCGACCGCAACCCGGCGAATTGGGAGCCATTGTCACCGATCTCCTTCCTCGACCGCACCGCGGCGGTGCATCCCGAGGCGACGGCGGTCATCCATGGCAGCATCCGCCGGAATTGGCGCGAGACGGCGGAGCGCTGCCGCCGGCTCGCCTCAGCCCTGCTCGGCCGTGGCTTCGGCCGGGGCGAGACGGTGTCGCTGCTCGCACCCAACACACCGGCCACCATCGAGGCGACACTCGGCGTGCCGATGACCGGGGCGGTGCTGAACGCGCTCAACATCAGGCTCGACGCCGCCTCGGTCGCGGCGATGCTCGAGCATTCCGAATGCCGGATCCTGCTGGCCGATCGCGAGTTCGGCCGGCTCGCCCTTGACGCCGTTGCCCGCCTGCCGAACCCGCCGCTGCTCGTCGAGATCGTCGATCCCGAGGCGCCGGCGGGCGTGTCGTTCGGCGATCTCGACTATGAGGCGCTGCTGGCCGAGGGCGATCCCGGCTTCCGCGGGATCAGGCCGGCAGACGAATGGGATGCGATCGCGCTGAACTACACCTCCGGCACCACCGGCGGGCCCAAGGGCGTCGTCTACAGCCATCGCGGCGCCTATCTGAACGCGCTCGGCAACGCCCTCACCTGGTCTATGCCGCGCCAGCCGGTCTATCTCTGGACGCTGCCGATGTTCCACTGCAGCGGCTGGTGTTTCCCCTGGACGATCACGGCGCTGGCCGGCACCCATGTCTGCCTGCGCAAGGTGACCGGCCGCGCGATCTTCGACGCGATCGCCGATCACGGCGTCACCCATCTGTGCGGTGCGCCGATCGTGATGGGGATGATCCTCAACACGCCGGAGGAAGAGCGCCGGCCCTTCTCCCAGACGGTCCGCATGATGACGGCGGCCGCCCCGCCACCGGCCTCGGTACTTGAAGGCATGGCCCGGCTCGGGATCGAGGTTACCCATGTCTACGGGCTGACCGAGGTCTACGGCCCCGACGTCGTCTGCGAATGGAAGCCCGAATGGGATGCTCTTCCCATCGCCGAGCAGGCGCGGATCAAGGCACGGCAGGGCGTGACCTATCCGGTCCAGGAAGGGCTGATGGTCGCCGATCCCGAGACGCTGACGCCGGTGCCGGCCGACGGCACCACGATCGGCGAGGTGATGATGCGCGGCAACATCACCATGAAGGGCTATCTGAAGAACCCCGAGGCGACGGCGAAGGCCTTCGCCGGCGGCTGGTTCCACACCGGCGATCTCGCCGTCCTCCATCCCGACGGCTACATCGA
>CAYORM010000093.1:0-10868 GCA_964406375.1 uncultured Mycobacteriaceae bacterium
GTGACGAAGTTCTAGAGGCCATGGAGCAGGCCATCTCCAAGGCCGGCCGCGCCAAGTACGGCCATGAGCACGACATCCGTGCCGAGATTGACCGCAAGACCGGCGAGGTCCGCCTGCGCCGCTACCGGGAGGTGACCGACACGGTCGAGAACGAGTTCACGCAGATTCTCACCAAGGACGCCCAGGCGCGCCAAGCCGGTGTCAAGCCGGGCGACTACATCATCGAGGAGCTGCCGCCGATTGATCTCGGGCGCATCGCCGCGCAGACCGCCAAGCAGGTGATCGTCCAGAAGGTGCGCGAGGCCGAGCGCAAGCGGCAGTACGAGGAATTCAAGGACCGCGTCGACGAGATCATCAACGGCGTGGTCAAGCGGGTGGAATACGGCAACGTCACGGTCGATCTCGGCCGGGCCGAGGGTGTCATCCGTCGCGACGAGCTGCTGCCGCGCGAGCATTACAAGGTCGGCGACCGCGTCCGCGCCTATATCTACGACGTGCGCGAGGAGCCGCGGGGGCCGCAGATCTTCCTGTCGCGTACCCATCCGCAGTTCATGGCGAAGCTCTTCGCCATGGAGGTGCCGGAGATCTACGACGGCATCATCGAGATCAAGGCGGTTGCGCGCGACCCGGGCAGCCGCGCCAAGATCGCGGTCATCAGCCGCGACAGCTCGATCGACCCGGTCGGCGCCTGCGTCGGCATGCGTGGCAGCCGTGTGCAGGCGGTCGTGGCCGAGCTGCAGGGCGAGAAGGTCGACATCATCCCCTGGTCGCCCGATCAGGCGACCTTCGTGGTCAACGCCCTCGCGCCGGCCGAGGTCACCAAGGTGGTGCTCGACGACACGCAGGGCCGCATCGAGGTCGTGGTGCCCGACGAGCAGCTCTCGCTGGCGATCGGGCGGCGCGGCCAGAACGTCCGGCTCGCCTCGATGCTGACCGGTTGGGAGATCGACATCCTGACCGAGGCGGAGGAGAGCGAGCGCCGGCAGGAAGAGACCCGCCAGCGCAGCGAGCTCTTCATGCAGGCCCTGGACGTCGATGACGTCATCGCCCATCTGCTGGTGGCGGAAGGTTTCCGCGAGATCGAGGAGCTGGCGTTCACGCCGCTCGAGGAGCTGGCGGAGATCGAGGGCTTCAACGAGGACATCGCGGCCGAGCTCCAGCAGCGCGCGCTGGCCTTCCTTGAGGAACGCGACCGCGAGCGGATTGAGCGGGCGCAGGCCCTCGGCATGAGCGAGGAGCTGATCGGTCTCGAGGGGCTGTCACCGGCCATGCTGGTCAAGCTGGCCGAGGCCGGGGTGCGCACCCTCGACGATCTCGGCGATCTCGCCGGTGACGAATTGATCGAGATCGTCGGCGAATCGGCGATGGATGCGGAGCGCGCGAACGCTCTGGTGATGGCGGCGCGCGCCCATTGGTTCGACGAGGAGGCCAAGGCCTGAGTGGCGACCCCACGGCCGCCGCGGCGGCCCACATCCCGGCCCTGGCCGGGATCGGAGACGAGACGGAACGCGATACCGGCCGCGAGGCGGGACCGCTGCGCCGCTGCATTGCGACCGGCCGCAGCCTCCCCAAGGCCGCACTGATTCGATTCGTCGTCGATCCGGATGGTGCCGTGGTGCCGGATCTGACCGGACGGTTGCCCGGGCGGGGCCTGTGGGTGGTCGCGGAGCGCGCGGCGGTGGAGCGTGCGGTCGCCCGCAACCTCTTCTCCCGCGCCGCGCGGCGGCCGGTGGCGGTTCCGGCGGACCTCGCTGACCGAATCGTGTCCATTTTGCGACAGAGCTGCATCAATCTCGTCGCGATGGCACGTCGGGCGGGACAGGCGGTGGGCGGATATGAGAAGGTGCGCGCCCGTCTGGGAGCCAGACACGGCCGGGCGGCGCGTGGCGGTGTCCTCCTGGTGGCTCGCGACGCCGGCCGGGACGGCCGCGGCAAGGTGGTCGGCCTGGCGGCGGCACGGCCGGATGTGACGGTCGTGGACGCCCTGGATGCGGACGCGCTGGGAGCGGCCTTCGCCCGCGACCGTGTCGTGCACGCGCTGGTCGAACGCGGCGGCCTCGCCGAGCGGCTCGAGGCCGAGGCGGCTCGTCTGGCGGGGATGGTCGCGCCGGAGGCAGGCTTGCCCGACGGGGACCGGGGCGCCGGCGGCTCCGGGCGGACAGGAATGGTTTCAATCCGCGATGGCGGCGGCACCGGCCGCCCGGACGCGACGGCAGGTTAAACGGCGGATCACGCTGGACGAGATGACGGATACCAAGGATCAGGACCGCAAGACCCTTTCGCTCGGCGGCAAGCCGAAGCTGACGCTGGGCGCGCGACCGGCCGGCGACGGCCAGGTGCGCCAGCAGTTCAGCCATGGAAGGTCGAAGGCGGTGACCGTCGAGGTCAAGCGCCAGCGGCAATTCGACCGTCCCGGTGCCAATGCGGCACTGGCCGATGGTGGCGCGGCTGCACGCCGCGCGGCGGAGGGCGGCTCAGGCCGCGGTCCGGCGCGCTCCGGCCAGGGGCCGGGCGGCGGGCGCGTGCTCTCGCCGGCCGAGCGTGAGGCGCGGCAGCGGGCGCTGCAATCCGCCCTGCAGCAGTCGGCGCTCGAAGAGCAGCGCCGGGCGCGCGAGGCCGAGGAGCGGGCTGCTGCCGAGGCGCAGGCCCGCGAGGCCGCGGCGCGCGCGGAGGCCGAGCAGCCCGCAGCGCCGCCGGAGCCCGCCCGTCCGCTCGACGCGGAGACGCTGCGTCGCCGCGAGCTCGAGGAGATGCGCGCGATCGAGGCCGAGGAGCGCCGGCGCACCGAGGCCGAACGCTTCCTCCTCGAGGAGGAGGCCAAGCGCAAGGCGGCCGAGCGCGAGAGCGAGGAGCGCCGCCAGCGTCAGGCTGCCGAACGCGCCTCGGCGACGACGCCGCGTGTCAAGGCGCTCGCCCAGGCGATGGCCACCGCCGCGCCGGTGCCGGCGCCGAGCGAGGATGACGACGACCGCGGCGGCCGCCGCGGTCGTGGCGGTGCCGCCGAGCGCAAGCGCGGCGGGGCCGGTGCGGGTGCCCGCGGCGCGGATCGCCGCCGCTCCGGCAAGCTGA
The DNA here is from genome assembly GCA_964406375.1 of uncultured Mycobacteriaceae bacterium. Classification (GTDB taxonomy): domain Bacteria; phylum Pseudomonadota; class Alphaproteobacteria; order DSM-16000; family Inquilinaceae; genus CAYORM01. The sequence continues at coordinate 3,070 of CAYORM010000093.1, forward strand.
CTGTCGTCCAGGCACTGTCCGGCGAGGAGCCGATCCGTGCCCGCAGCCTCGCCGCCATGCGCCGCGCCCGCGAACGCGAGCGGCAGGCCCGTAACGCCCAGAATCAGGAGAAGGTCATCCGCGACGTCGTCGTGCCCGAGGTCATCACCGTCCAGGAACTCGCCAACCGCATGGCCGAGCGGGGCGGCGACGTGGTCAAGACTCTGATGAGAATGGGCATCATGGCGACGATCACCCAGTCGATCGACGCCGACACGGCCGAGCTGATCGTCCAGGAGTTCGGCCATCGCGTGAAGCGTGTGGCCGAGGCGGATGTCGAGATCGGCCTGCGGGGCGGCGAGGACAGCGCCGAGCACCTGCAGCCGCGGCCGCCGGTCGTCACCATCATGGGCCATGTCGACCACGGCAAGACCTCGCTTCTCGACGCGCTGCGCAAGACCGATGTCGTCGCCGGCGAGGCGGGCGGCATCACCCAGCATATCGGCGCCTATCAGGTCGAGCTCGAGAGCGGTGCCCGCGTCACCTTCATCGACACGCCTGGCCACGAGGCCTTCACGGCGATGAGGGCCCGCGGTGCCACCCCCACCGACCGCGTCGTGCCGGTGGTGGCGGCGGACGACGGCGTGATGCCGCAGACGGTCGAGGCGATTCGCCACGCCCGGGCGGCCGGTGCGCCGCTGATCGTGGCGATCAACAAGATCGACCTGCCCGACGCCCGGCCTGAGCGGGTGCGCCAGGAGCTGCTGCAACACGAGATCGTCGTCGAGGACATGGGCGGCGAGACGCTGGACGTCGAGGTCTCGGCCAAGACGGGCCAGGGGCTCGACCGGCTGATCGAGGCGATCCTGCTGCAGGCCGAGATCATGGACCTGCGCGCCAATCCGGACCGCAGCGCCGAGGGTACGGTCATCGAGGCCGAGCTCGAGCGCGGCCGCGGCGCGGTCGCGACCGTCCTCGTCCAGCGCGGCACGCTGAATGTCGGCGACATCTTCGTCACCGGCTCGGAATGGGGTCGGGTGCGTGCGCTGATCGACGACCGCGGCGACAATCTGAAATCGGCCGGACCGTCGCGTCCCGTCGAGGTGCTGGGCCTGAACGGCTCGCCGCTCGCCGGCGATGATTTCGTCGTCGTCGAGAGCGAGGCGCGGGCGCGCGAGATCGCTGAGTTCCGCAGCCGGACCAAGCGCGAGCAGTCGGCGGTGGCGTCGTCCCGCGGCACGCTGGAGCAGATGTTCCAGCGCATCCAGGCGGGCGAGGCCAAGGAGCTGCCGATCGTCGTCAAGGGCGACGTCCAGGGCTCGGTCGAGGCGATCGTGGCGTCGCTGGAGAAGATCGCCGGCGACAACACCGAGGTGAAGGTCCGGGTGCTGCATGCAGCGGTCGGCGCCATCACCGAGAGCGACGTGACCCTGGCTGCGACCATGGGCGCGATGCTGATCGGCTTCAACGTCCGCGCGGTGCCCAAGGCCCGCGAGATGGCCAAGCGCGACAATGTCGAGATCCACTACTACTCGATCATCTACAATGTGATCGATGACGTGCGGCAGTCGCTGACGGGGCTGCTCGCGCCGAAGATGCGCGAGAACTTCATCGGCAATTCCGAGATCCGCGAGGTGTTCAACATCACCAAGGTCGGCAAGGTCGCCGGGTGCATGATCACCGACGGTGTGGTCAAGCGCGGCGCCGGCGTCCGCCTGCTGCGCGACAATGTCGTGATCCATGAGGGCACGCTGAAGACCCTGAAGCGGTTCAAGGAGGAGGTCCGCGAGGTCCGCGAGGGCTACGAATGCGGCATGGCCTTCGAGAACTACGAGGACATCAAGGTCGGCGACGTCATCGAATGTTTCGAGATGGTGGAAGAGCAGCGGACGCTCTGACACCCCGATTACCGGCGGCCGTCCGCACCTGGCAGGGAGCGGACGGCCGCGCCCTTTCTGCCGGCCGCTGCGGCCGGAGGATTTGATCCATGCGACACGGTTCCGACCAGGCGGGGCCCAGCCAGCGGCAATTGCGCGTCGGCGAAGAGCTTCGCCACGCACTCGCCGCCATCCTGATGCGCGGCGAGCTGCGCGACCCCGATCTCCACGATGTCTCGATCACCGTCTCCGAGGTGCGGGCGAGCCCGGACCTCAAGCAGGCAACCGCTTTCGTCACCACGCTGAACGGCGAGGGGATGGACCGGGTGTTGCCGGCACTGCGGCGGGCCGCACCCTGGCTGCGCGGACAGCTCGCCCGTGCGGTGCGGCTCAAATTCGCGCCGCAGATCAGCTTCGCGGCCGACACCTCCTTCGACTACGCCCAGCGCATCGGCGAGCTGATGCGTCGCGACGAGACGGTCGCGCGCGACGTCGCGGCCGGGCAGGAGGGGGATGACGACGACGCCGACCGGGGAGCCGGCGATGGGGCGTAGGCGCCGCGGCCGTCCCGTCCATGGCTGGGTCGTGATCGACAAGCCGGAGGGCATGACCTCGACCCAGGTGGTCGGGCGGGTGCGACGCGCCTTCGGTGCGGAGAAGGCGGGGCATGGCGGTACGCTCGACCCGCTGGCGACCGGCCTTCTGCCGATAGCGCTGGGCGAGGCGACCAAGACCGTCTCCTATGCGATGGACGGGGCCAAGCGGTACCGCTTCACGCTGCGGTTCGGCGAGGCGCGCGACACTGACGATGCCGAGGGGCGGGTCATTGAGACCTCGGTGGTGCGGCCGGACCGCGCTGCGCTCGAGGCGGTGCTGCCCCGCTTCGTCGGCGAGATCCTCCAGGTCCCGCCGGCCTATTCCGCAATCAAGATCGCCGGGGAGCGCGCCTATGATCTCGCCCGCGACGGCGAGGCGGTCGAGTTGGCGCCGCGGCCGATCCGCGTCGACGCGCTGCGGCTCATCGGCTTCGACGATCCCGATCATGCGGTGATCGAGGCCGAGACCGGCAAGGGCGCCTATATGCGCGGACTCGCCCGCGACATCGCCCGCGCCCTCGGCACGGTCGGCCATGTCGCGGCGCTGCGCCGGCTGGCCGTCGGCCCCTTCACGCTTGACGACGCGGTGACCTTGGAGCATATCGACGCGCTGGCCGGTTCCCCGGCCCTCGAAAGCACCCTGCTTCCGGTCGAGACGCCGCTGGACGACATCCCGGCGGTCGCCCTGACGGAAGACGAAGCGCATCGCATGCGATGCGGCCAATCGGTGGCCCTGCTGCGCCGTTCGGACCGGGAGAGGCTGTTCCGCCTCGATCTCGGCGCCGAGGACGAGGTGGTGCTGGCGACTTGCGACGCTGTTCCTGTCGCTCTGGCCCGCATCGAGGACGGCGCCCTTCGGCCGGTGCGGATCCTCAACCTCTGATCCGGAGTTTCCGATGTCGATCACGCCCGAGCGCAAGAAGGAGGTCATCGCCGATTTTGGCCACAAGGAGGGCGATACCGGCTCTCCCGAGGTGCAGATCGCGATCCTGTCCGAGCGCATCGCCAACCTGACCGAGCACCTCAAGACGCACGCCAAGGATTTCCACAGCCGTCGCGGCCTGCTGGTGATGGTCGGCCGTCGCCGCCGGCTGCTCGACTATCTGAAGAAGAAGAAGGTCTCGCGCTACGAGGAGACCATCAAGCGTCTGGGGCTGCGCCGCTGAGCCGCGCATCGGACCGGGCCATGCGACGAGGGCGCGCCAGCCGGCGCGTCGCGGGCCGGGATCGGCCCGGCGCGCCGCCGCGACGTCGCGGCCCTCGTCCGGAAGACTCCGGACCCCATCGTCTCGGGATCGCGACGGTCCTCGCCGTCCGCGGTTCCGCCTGAAGCAGCGGGCGCTCCCGGCCGGTCGGCGGGGGCGCCCGCGGCGTTTTCGGCCGACGCGGCGCGGCCATCACCTTCGCCGCGACAGAATTGCCCTGGGGCCCGGCACCGAGCGGTCCCGCCCGACGGCTCAACGCCGCGGGTGTCCGATGGAAGGAAGTCACATGTTCGACATCTACCGCAAAGAGATCGACTGGGGCGGGCGCCGCCTGGTCCTTGAGACCGGCAAGATCGCCCGCCAGGCCGATGGTGCCGTCATGGTCACCTATGGCGAGACGGTCGTCCTCGTTACGGCGGTCGGGGTGAAGCAGGCCAAACCCGGCCAGGATTTCTTCCCCCTCACGGTCAATTACCAGGAGAAGAGCTTCGCCGCGGGCAAGATCCCCGGCGGCTTTTTCAAGCGGGAAGGCCGCCCCTCCGAGAAGGAGACGCTGGTCAGCCGACTCATCGACCGGCCGATCCGGCCGCTGTTCCACCCGCTCTACCGTAACGAGACGCAGGTCATTGCGACCGTCCTGTCGCACGACCTCGGCAACGACCCCGACATTCCGGCGATGATCGGCGCCTCGGCGGCGCTGACGATCTCGGGGATCCCTTTCCTCGGCCCGATCGGCGCCGCGCGCGTCGGCTATGTCGACGGGCGCTATGTGCTGAACCCGACGATGGAAGAGCGGCCGGCGAGCGCCCTCGACCTGGTCGTCGCCGGCACCGAGGAAGGCGTGCTGATGGTCGAGTCGGAGGCGAATGAGCTCTCCGAGGAGGTCATGCTCGGCGCCGTCACCTTCGGCCACCAGGCGAGCCGCGAGGTGATCGAGGCGATCATCCAGCTCGCCGAGATGTGCGCGCGCGATCCCTGGCCGCTGCCCGAAGAGCCGCCGGTGACGGCGGAGGTGCGGGCGATCCTGCGCGACACCGTCGCCGAGGATCTGCGTCAGGCCTTCGCCATCCGCCGCAAGCAGGACCGCTACGCCGCGATCGATGCGGCGCGCGCCAAGGCCTTCGCGGCGCTCGGCGATGATGCGGCGAAGCTGGCGGTGGCGCCCGGGGTCTTCAAGGATCTCGAGAGCGACATCGTCCGCGGCGCCATCCTCGACACCGGGCTGCGTATCGACGGGCGCGACACCCGGACCGTCCGTCCGATCGTCGCCGAGGTCGGTGTGCTGAAGCGGGCCCATGGCTCGGCGCTGTTCACCCGGGGCGAGACCCAGGCGCTGGTCGTGACCACACTCGGCACCGGGCAGGATGAGCAGATCGTGGACGCGCTCGAGGGCGAGTACCGCGAGAACGTCATGCTGCACTACAACTTCCCGCCCTATACGGTGGGCGAGGCGGGGCGGATGGGCAGCCCGGGCCGGCGCGAGATCGGCCATGGCAAACTCGCCTGGCGGGCGATCCGGCCGATGCTGCCGTCGAAGGACGCCTTCCCCTATACGATCCGCGTCGTCTCGGAGATCACCGAGTCGAACGGCTCCTCCTCGATGGCCACGGTCTGCGGCGCCTCGCTGTCGCTGATGGACGCCGGCGTGCCGCTGAAGCGGCCGGTGGCTGGCATTGCCATGGGCCTCATCAAGGACGGTGACAACTTCGCCGTACTGTCCGACATCCTCGGCGACGAGGACCATCTCGGCGACATGGACTTCAAGGTTGCCGGCACCGCCAATGGCGTCACCAGCCTGCAGATGGACATCAAGATCACCTCGATCACCGAGGAGATCATGAAGATCGCGCTCGAGCAGGCGCGCGAGGGTCGCATCCACATCCTCGGGGAGATGTCCAAGGCGCTCGGCGGCGCGCGCGGCGAGGTGAACCGCAATGCGCCGCGGATCACCACGATCACCGTGCCCAAGGACAAGATCCGCGAGGTGATCGGTAGCGGCGGCAAGGTGATCCGCGAGATCACCGAGACGACCGGCGCCAAGATCGACATCGAGGATGACGGCACGATCAAGATCGCGGCGGTCGAGGAGAAGGCGGCGCAGGCCGCGATCGACTGGATCCGCGGCATCGTCGCCGAGCCGGAGGTCGGTCGGATCTACAGCGGCAAGGTGGTGAAGACCGTCGATTTCGGCGCCTTCGTCAACTTCCTCGGCAGCCGCGACGGCCTCGTCCACATCTCCGAGCTGCGGCCCGGCCGGGTGGCGAAGGTGACCGACGTCCTCAAGCAGGGCGACGAGGTCAAGGTGAAGGTCATCGGCTTCGATGACCGCGGCAAGATCAAGCTGTCGATGAAGTTCATCGACCAGGAGACCGGCGCCGAGATGCCGCGCGAGGAGCAGCCCCGCCGCGAGCCGCGCGGCGGCGGCGAGGAAGGCTGACGCGCATGAAGAAAGGGCCGCGCCCAGAGCGGTGCGGCCCCTTCCTTTGCGGACGTTGTCGACGGCCGGGCCCTTGTGCCCGGCCGTTCCGTTTCACACGTCGAGATTCGAGACCCGCAGCGCATTCTCCTGGATGAAGTCGCGGCGCGGCTCGACAACATCGCCCATCAGCGTGGAGAAGATGTCGTCGGCATCATCGGCATGGCGCACCTCGACCCGCAGCAGGACCCGGGCATTGGGGTCGAGCGTCGTCTCCCAGAGCTGGTCCGGATTCATCTCGCCGAGCCCCTTGTAGCGCTGCACCGAGACGCCACGCCGGCCGAGTTCGAGCACCCGGTCGATCAGGTCGATCGGACCGGAGAGCCGCCATTCCTGCGGCGTGCCGCGCGGGTTCGACCATTCGAGCTTGGCCGGCGTGCCATGCACCGCGGCGAGGTCGGCCGCCATCCGGTCGAGCCTGTGCGCCTCGACCGAGCGGACGATCTCGGCATCGATCGTGTGGCTCTCGGTTACCCCGCGCAGCGTGCGACGGAAGACGAGGCCCGCCGGCTGATTGCCCTGCGCCGGCACCATGTCGCCCTGCCAGCCGCGCTCGAACTCCGGGGCGAGGGCGTCGAGCCGCTGCGCGATCGCGGCGGCCTTGGCGCGCGCGAGATCGGGATCGGTACCGATACGCGGCGACAGCGCGCCCTCGATCGCCGCCTGTTCGACGGTGTCGCGATGGCCGACCCGGCGGATCAGCGGCTGCAGGGCGTGCTTGGCCTCGAGCGCCTGCTCGACCCGATGGCGCAGATCGGTGCCGGCGATGCGGCTGCCGTCGCCGAGCGTCAGCACGACGTCGCGCAGCCCGCTCTCGATCAGATAGTTCTCCAGCGCCGCATCGTTCTTCAGATAGACGGCTTCCTTGCCGCGCGCGGCGCGGTAGAGCGGCGGCTGGGCGATGTAGAGGTAGCCCTTCTCGATGACCTCCGGCATCTGCCGGAAGAAGAAGGTCAGCAAGAGCGTCCGGATGTGGCTGCCATCCACATCCGCGTCCGTCATGATGATGATCTTGTGATAGCGGATCTTCGAGATGTCGAAGGTCTCGCGGAAGCCGGTCCCCATCGCGGTGATCAGGGTGCCGATCTCGGCCGAGGTGATCACCTTCTCGGTCCGCGCCCGCTCGACGTTCAGGATCTTGCCGCGCAGCGGCAGGATCGCCTGGAAGCGCCGGTCGCGGCCCTGCTTGGCGGAGCCGCCGGCCGAATCGCCCTCGACGATGAAGATCTCGCTCTCGGCGGGGTCACGATTCTGGCAATCGGCGAGCTTGCCCGGCAGCGAGGCGACGTCGAGCGCGCCCTTCCGCTGCGCCAGCTCGCGCGCCTTGCGGGCAGCCTCCCGCGCCAGGGCGGCGCGTACCACCTGCTCGACGATGCGCCGCGCCTCGGCGGGATGCTCCTCGAGCCAGATGGCGAGCTGCTCGTTCACCACCTGCTCGACCACCGGGCGGACCTCGGAAGAGACCAGCTTGTCCTTCGTCTGGCTCGAGAATTTCGGGTCCGGGACCTTCACGGACAGAACGCAGGTCAGCCCCTCGCGCGCATCCTCGCCGGAGAGCGTCACCTTCTCCTTCTTCAGGATGCCGCTCGCCGTCGCATAGGCGTTGATCTGCCGGGTCAGCGCCCCGCGGAACCCGGCGAGATGCGTGCCGCCGTCGCGCTGCGGG
>CAYORM010000094.1:0-10553 GCA_964406375.1 uncultured Mycobacteriaceae bacterium
GCATGACGACCGGCTCCTCGATCATGCCGCAGAAGCGCAACCCGGATGCCGCCGAGCTGGCACGCGGCAAGACCGGGCGGGTCTTCGGCCATCTGATGGGGCTGCTGACGGTGATGAAGGGGCTGCCGCTCGCCTATCAGAAGGACATGCAGGAGGACAAGGAGCCGGTCTTCGACACCGACGACACCATGATGCTGGTGCTCGCCGCGATGACCGCGATGGTCGAGAGCTGGACCGTCGATGGCGAGGCGATGCGCCGCGCCGCCGCCGGCGGCTTCCCGACCGCGACCGATCTCGCCGACTGGCTGGTGCGGGCGCTGGGCCTGCCCTTCCGCGAGGCGCATCATGTGACCGGGCGCATCGTCCGCCTGGCCGAGGAGCGCGGCGTCGCCCTCGCCGATCTGCCGCTCGAGGCACTGCGCGCGGTCCATGCCGGCATCACGGCCGAGGTCTATGATGTGCTGAGTGTCGAGGCCTCGGTCGCCAGCCGTCGCAGCTATGGCGGCACGGCGCCGGAGCGTGTGCGTGCCGCCGCCGCTGCCGCCAGGGAGAGATGGCTATGAGACTGGGACGCTGGATCCTCGTGGGTTGCCTCGCGCTCGGGCTGGGTCTTGCGGCCTGCGGGCGCAAGCCGAACGCCGTCGATCCGCCTTCGGGCGATGACGCGCCGCGCTTCCCGCGTACCTATCCGTCGGAGTGAAGTCCCGCATGTCCCGTCCAATGTCGGTCGCCTGCATGGCGGCCGGTGCCGCGGCCTGACGCCCGTGTCCGCCTTCGCCTATCGCAACGGCGTCCTGCATGCCGAGGACGTCGACCTCTCCCTCCTGGCCGCGCGGGTGGGGACGCCGACCTATGTCTATTCCGAGGCGCGGCTCGCGGCGAATTTCGACCGGTATCGCGCGGCGCTCGCCGGGCTGCCCGTCGACATCTGCTACGCGGTAAAGGCCAACGGCCACCTCGCGGTCATCAGGGGGTTCGTCACGCGCGGGGCCGGCTGCGACGTCGTTTCGGCGGGAGAGATCCGGCGAGCGCTCGCCGCCGGCTGCCCGCCCGAGCGCATCGTCTTCTCCGGCGTCGGCAAGACCGAGGAGGAGCTGCGTCTCGCGGTCGAGACCGGGCTGCACCAAGTCAATGTGGAATCGGTGCCGGAACTCGAGACGCTCTCGGCGGTGGCGGAGGCAGCCGGGCGAACGGTGGATGCGGCGCTGCGCGTCAATCCTGATGTCGACGCCCGGACCCATGCCAAGATCACGACTGGCCGGGCGGAGGACAAGTTCGGCATCGATATCGACAGGGCTGCTGCCGTCTTCGATCGGGCACGGTCGCTGCCGGGCATCGCTCTGCGCGGCGTTGCGGTCCATATCGGCAGCCAGCTCCTCGATCTTGAACCCTATCGCGAGGCCTTCGCCCGGGTCGCCGCGCTGGTGCGGGCGCTGCGCCGCGACGGGTACGCGATCGACCGGGTCGATCTCGGCGGCGGGATCGGCCTTCCCTATCGCGGCGAGGCGCCGCCATCACTAGACACCTATGCCGCCATCATCCGCGAGACGGTGGCCGATCTGGGCTGCCGGCTGATGATCGAACCCGGCCGGTCGCTGGTCGGCGATGCGGGCATCCTCCTGACCCGCGTCGTCCGGGTGAAGGAGGGCCGCACGCGCCGCTTCCTGGTGCTCGACGCCGGGATGAACGACCTGCTGCGCCCGGCGCTCTACGACGCCTTCCACGCGATCCGGCCGGTGCGGGCCGCGGCCGATGATGTCCCGCTCACGACCTATGACGTGGTCGGGCCGATCTGCGAGACCGGTGACACCTTCGCCCGCGGCCGCAGCCTGCCCGCGCTCGCCGCCGGTGACCTCGTCGCCATCTGCGATGCCGGCGCCTATGGCGCGGCGATGGCCTCGACCTACAACAGCCGTCCGCTCGCGGCCGAGGTGATGGTCAATGGCGTCCGCTTCGCGGTGGTCAGACATCGGCCGCATTTCGACGAGATGATCGCGGGCGAGACCATTCCGCCCTGGCTGCGCTGAAGGATCGATCCTGAGCGACCCCGCGGACCGGACATCTGGCCCCGACGGCCCCCTGGATCTGCCCGATCCCGTGCTCGGGCGCCGCCTCCGTCTGGCGGGTGTGGCGCTCGCCTGGGAGGCGCTGTGGCGGACGCTCTGGCCTGCCGCGGCCCTCGCCGGGGCGTTCCTCGCCATGGCTGGGCTCGGCGTCTTCGATGCCGTGGGACCGCTTGCCCATGCGGCGCTGCTCGCCGGCTTTGCTGCGGCGTTCGTTGCCCTCCTGGCACGGTTGCGCCGTCTGCGGCTGCCGTCCTCCGCCGCCGCCCGCCGGCGGCTCGAGACCGATGGCGGGGCCGCGCACCGGCCGATCGGTGCGCTCGACGACCGCCCCGCCTGGGGCGAGGGGGATCCGGCGGTCGCGGCGCTCTGGGAGGCCCATCGCCGCCGGTTGCTGGCGACGGCCCGTCAGCTCCGGCCGCGTTGGCCGCGGCCCGGCGTGGCGGCGCGCGACCGTTTCGCCCTGCGCGGGCTCGTACTGCTCGGGCTGTTCGTGGCCCTCGTCGTCGCCGGCGGCGATCTCTCCTATCGGCTGCGGGCGGCGCTGGTCCCGCAATTGGCGTTGGGTGGTCCCTCGGCGCCGGTCTCCATCGATCTCTACGTCACCCCGCCGGATTATACCGGCCGGCCGCCCCTCTACCTGGCCGCCGCCGGCGGCGTGACGGGTGAGGCGGGCGCAGAGGCGGCGACACCGCTTCGCATTCCGACCGGCAGCCGCGTCACCGCCCGCATCGGCGGTACTGACGATGCCGAGCTGGTGCTGGGCACGACGGCTCATCCGGTCGAACCGGATGGCACGGTCGAGGCAGTGATCACGGCCGGCGACCGGATCGCGCTCGCGGTCGGGGGCGACATCCTCGCGAGCTGGCCGGTCGAGATCCTGCCCGACGCGCCACCAACGATCCGCTTCGCTGCCGACCCGTCGGTGACCGAGCGCCAAGCGCTCCGCCTCGACTGGCTGGCGCTCGACGATTGGGGCGTCGCCTCGCTCTCGGCCGCCGTCTCGCTGCTGCCCGGCGCGCCCGCCGCCCTTGATGCCACGCCGCTGGTGTTGCCCATGCCGGCCCCGCGCCCGGCGGCAACGGAGGCGCGCGGCACGGCCTATGAGGATCTGACCGCCCATCCCTGGGCCGGGCAGCGGGTGTCCGTCGTGCTGACGGCGCTCGACGCCATCGGCCAGATCGGCCGTTCGGCGCCCGTCGAACTCGTCCTTCCCGAGCGCGGTTTCCGCCACCCGGTGGCGCGCGCCATCATCGAGGCGCGGCGGGCGCTCGACTGGCGGATGGCGAGTCCCGCCGCGATCGCCGAGGCCATCGACGACATCGCGCTGCGGCCGGGCGCCTATGGCGAGGACCGCACCGTCTTCTTGGCGCTGCGAATCGCCTCCCGGCGGCTGACCGGCGCGCCCGAGGCGGTGGAGGCGGACAGGGCGAGCGTCCGCGACCTGTTATGGGAGACCGCGCTGAGGGTCGAGGATGGCGGGCTCTCGCTGGCCGAGCAGTCGGTGCGCGAGAGTGCCCGCGCGCTTCAGGACGCGCTGGAGCGCCGCGCCGACCCGGAGACCGTCGCAGCGCTCACCGAGGCGCTGCGCGAGGCCATGGCGCGCTACCTGCAGGAGCTCGCGCGTGCCGCGGTCGAGGGGCGGCTACCCATGGCGGTCCCGTCCGAGGGGATGGCCGGCCAGGCGCTCGATCCCGCCGCGCTCGACCGCATGCTCGAGGAGATTGGCCGGGCGGCGTCGGAGGGGCGGCAGGACGCCGCGCAATCGCTGCTCTCGCAGCTTCAGGCGATGATGGAGGGGCTGTCGACGGCGATGCCCAGCCCGGAGCAGCTCGCCGCAAGGCAGGAGGCTGCCGCTCTGCAGCGCGATCTGCAGGCACTGCTCGCCGAGCAGCGTGGCCTGCGCGACGACGTCTTCCGCAATTCGGGCCAGGCCGGCCAGGATCCATCCCTTGCGCCCGAGGGAGGGGCGGATGGCGGTGGCATGCCGGGTGTCGCCGAACAACAGGCCGTGCGCCGCGCCCTCGGCGAGCTCATGCGGCGGATGGGCGAGCTGACCGGTGACATTCCCGCCGGCTTCGGCGCGGCGGAGCAGGCGATGCGGCAGGCCGAGCAGGCGCTTGGTTCGCCCTGGCCGGAGGATGCGCTCGGGCCGCAGGGCGAGGCGATCGACGCGCTCGGCCGCGGCATGCAGGATCTCGCCGAGAGCATGATGGCGCAGGGTATGACCGGGCCGGGCATCGGCATGAGCGCCGGCCAGGATGGTGGCGGGCGCCGTCCGGGACCCGGGCCCGGCGGCACCGATCCGCTCGGCCGGCCGAGCGGTCAGGGCGAGGGCTTCGCCTATGACGAGGTCGAAGTGCCGGGCCTATCCGGCGTCGAGCGGGCGCGGGAGATCCTCGACGAGCTGCGGCGCCGGCTCGACGACCGCCGCCGGCCGGCGACCGAGCGCGGCTATATCGAACGCCTGCTGCGCCACTTCTGACCGCCGGCGCCGGCTCCGCGGCCTGCCGTTGCCGGTCAGGTGCTGCTCAGGAGGTGGCGATGATCATCCGAATGCGTGCGACACCGTCGGGCAGGTCGCGCAGCTCGTGCTGGAAGCTGAGCGAGCCACCGGGCGGGATCGAACTCTCCTCGACCTCGAGCCGGCGCAGGGCGAGCACCTCGTCATTGCCGCTGAGGAGCCGCGCCTCGAGCGCAGTGACCGCCCGCTCGGCATTGGTCGGGTTGATGATCGTCCCCGAGACGACGATGGTCGACGGATCACCGCCCCGGGCGACGTCGATGTCGCGCAGCTCGAGCCCCGGTTCGATCAGCCCGGCGATCGCCTGGCCGGAGACCGGCACCCCCAGCGTCTCATAGAGCTTGATCGATTGCGGCCAGACGCGCACCACCTCGTCGCGGGCGAAATAGAGGACGGCGGCGAGGGCGCCGATGGTCATGATCATGATCGCCCAGGCGGTGGCCGAGGCGTTGGCGCGGCGCTCGATAATCGGTGCGGGCAGGTTGGAGCCCTTGGGCATCTGCCGCGGCTGGGAGCTCGGCGGCGGCGGTGCCGCGACCGAAGGCGGCACGGCCGAAACGGGCGGTCGCCGTTCCGGTGCGCCGGGGCCGGCGGGGCGTGCACCGGCTGGCGCATGCTGGACCCAAAGATGGCCGCAGCGTGCACATTTGACGCGCCGGCCCGCAGGGCTGACCGCGGATTCGTCGACGACGTAGCGTGTGCCGCAATTCGGGCAGGTGACGATCATCGGATGGGATCGCGGTACCGGAGCATGAGCGCTTATAGAAGGAGCAGAGCGGCACACGCAAGGCGACGGGGCCACGGCTTCTGCGGCGTTCCGCCCGATCCTCGCCACGCGGTGACCGCACTGTCGTGCTAGGCATGTCATCCATGACGACGAGGAGCGACGGCGACCGGAGGGAGAAGGCGGCTAACGCGGCGGCAGGGCGGCCGCGGCGGCGCCTCCGCCTGGTCCGCCGGCTGGTACTGGCCGGCCTCGTCCTGCTCGGCTGCGGCTTCATCGTATTCGCCGATAATGCAGGGCGATTCGGACGGGAGCCGCCGAATCGCGCCGATGCGATCGTTGTGCTGACCGGTGGCTCCGGGCGGGTCGATGCCGGCATCGAGCTCCTGCGTCGCTCGCTGGGTGACCGCCTGCTGATCTCCGGCGTCAACAGCGCCGTCGCCATTCCCGACCTTCTCGGGCCTGCCGGCGCGGAGGTGGAATGCTGCGTCGATCTCGGCTACGCCGCCGGCGACACGATCGGCAATGCGCAGGAGGCCGCCGAATGGGCGCGGCAGCATGGCTTCCACAGCCTGACGGTGGTGACGTCCGGCTATCACATGGCGCGGGCGATGCTGGAGTTCCGTTCCGCGCTCGGCTCCTCGGTCCGCCTGCAGCCCTATGCCGTCGAGAGCGCCTCGGTGCCGCTCGACGAATGGTGGCTGTGGCCCGGCACGATGCGGCTGCTGGCGAGCGAATACGCCAAATATCTTGTAGCGCTGGTCCGCGCGGGATTGCAGACGGTATGAGCAGCGCATGACCGCGCTCCGCTCTATCCTCTTCAACGCCGTCTTCTTCCTGGGCACCTTCCTCGGCTGCCTCATCGTCCTCCCGGCCGCGCTCATCTCGCGCCGCGCGATGATGGCGGCGGTGCTGCTCTACATGCGCGGGCTCTACCTCGCCGAGCGTTGGATCATCGGCCTCGATTACCGGGTGGTCGGTCGCGAGAACCTGCCGCAGGCCCCCTTCATCGTCGCCGCCAAGCACCAGTCGGCCTGGGAGACGATGAAGCTGCACCTCCTGCTCGACGATCCGGCCGTGGTGCTCAAGGTCGAGCTGGCGCGGCTGCCGCTGTGGGGCTGGTATGCCCGCAAGGCCGGGATGATCGCGGTCGAGCGCGGCGCCGGCATGCGCACCGTCGCGGGCATGCTGCGCCAGGCACGCGAGCGGGCGGCCGAAGGGCGGCCCATCGTCATCTTCCCACAGGGCACCCGGGTCTCGCCCGGCGACCGCCGGCCCTATCGCAGCGGCGTCGGCGCGCTTTACACCGAGCTCGGCCTGCCGGTCGTGCCGATGGCCCTCAACTCCGGCGTCTTCTGGGGGCGGCGGGCCTTCGCCAAACGACCTGGCACAATCACGGTAGAGTTCCTGCCGCCGATCCCGCCCGGGCTCCCGCAGGAGGAGATGATGCGCCGTCTGGAGAGCACGCTGGAGGCCGCTTCCGACCGGCTGGTCGCCGCGGTCGGCGGGCCGGTCGCGACCGGCTCCGCCATTCCCGCTTCCTGAACGGCGCGGGGAGTGGCCGGCCCAGCGCCAGGGCGGGCGCCCGGCGGTCCGGCCGGTGGCGTCGCGATCATCCTCGCTCTCTCGGCGGGATGGGCCGGCCGTGACCTGCTCGCGGCGCTGCCGGGCGCCGAGGCTGCGCTCTCCTCGGCCGATGCGCTTTACCTGCCCGCACTCTTCCTCGATATCGCGGGTGGCGGGCGGCTCGCCGATTGGGCGCTGACGCCCGGCCCCTACGTCTTTCCCGACATGGCCGTCTTCGGCCTCGCCTGGGCGCTGACCCCTGGCTGGGCCGCAGCGGTCGCGGTGAATGCGGCGCTGCAGACGGTGCTGATCCTGCTGCTGGCCGCCGCCCTTGGTGCCACACTCAATGTCAGGGCGGGGGGACGGGGCGCCCTCCACGCGATCCTCACCGTGCCGGCCTGCCTCGCGCTGCCCGTGGCGCTCGCCTTCGCCCTCGCGCCGGAGGCCGCCTTCCCGGTCTTCGGTGTGCCGATCCTGCCGGGCTTTCACGCCGGCGCCGCCATTTCGGCGCTCGCCGGATTCGTCCTGCTGCTCGCCCGCGGCGGGACCGGACGTCGTGGGATGACGATCGCCGCGCTGACGATCGCGACCGGCCTTTCCGACAGCTTCTTTCTCCTATTCTTCTCGGCGCCCGCGCTGCTCCTTCTGCTGCGCGAGGCGGTGGCCGATCGCTCCGGCCGGGACGCTCACCTGCGCCTTCTCGTCTGGACGGGCGGCGCAGCTCTCGCGGTCCTCGCCCTTCAGGATCTCGTCAACCCGCTCGGTGGCGCTTATCGGCACCAGCTAGCCCTCGGCCATGAGCACGGGCTGTGGCGGCTCGGACAGATCGTCGGAGAACCCGGCGCCGCTGCGGCGCTGGCGATCGCCGTCGCCGCCTGGCTGCCGGCCGGCCTGGCCGGCGCCATGGCCCTTGGCCGGCCGGGGCGGTCGCGGCCGCTCGACGCGCTCGCCCTTCTCGTCGCGACGGGCGGGCTCTGCACGCTTTTCCTGCCGGTGGCGCTCGGCCTTCTCCGCGATCTCGAGAGCAGCCGCTATCTGCTGCCGGTGACGCTGTTCGGCCCCCTCTGGCTCGGGCTGCGTCTCGCCGCGGCCGGCCGCGCTTGCGCGATGCCGCTCGGCCTCCTCACCCTCGCGGGCACCGCCTGGGGCCTGCTCTTGCCGGCACCGCGGCTCGTCCCGCCGCCGGCGATAGCCTGCCTGCCGGAAGGGCCGGTGCTGACGGATTACTGGCACGCCAAGCCGCTGCGCCTGTTCTCCGGCGGTCGGATCGCGGCCATTCCGGTGACGGCGGCGGGGCGCCCCTATCTGTGGATCGCGAGCGCGGCGTGGTGGCAGGACGCGGCTCCGATCGCCATCTTGTCGGCAGGATTGGACCGCGCCGCCATCGAAACCGCGTTCGGCGTGCCGTCACGCGTGGTCCGCTGTGCCGATGCGGAGGTCTGGTATGTCGAGGATCCGGCCGGTGCCGGCGCCGTCCTTGCCACGAGCGAACCGGCTCGGCTTCCCTGACCGGGCGGCGGTGGCGGGCTGCGCGCCCGCCGGCGGGCGGGGCTGAAGGAGGAGCGGGGCGTCATGGGGATGATCGACCGCAGCGCGATCGCCGATCAGATCTGGGAGATGAAGTACCGGCTGAAGACGCCGGACGGCCCGGTCGACCGTGACATCGCCGCCACCTGGGACCGTGTCGCCAACGCGCTCGCGGCGCCCGAAGCCGACCGCGCGACCTGGGCCCGGCGCTTCCGCGCGGTGCTCGACGATTTCCGCTTCCTGCCGGCCGGCCGCATCCTCGCCGGGGCGGGGACCGATCGTCAGGTGACACTGTTCAACTGCTTCGTCATGGGCACGATCCCCGACGACATGGGCGGGATCTTCGGCCATCTGCGCGAGGCGGCGCTGACGCTGCAGCAGGGTGGCGGCATCGGCTACGACTTCTCCACCCTGCGGCCCCGCGGCGCCCTGGTCGAACGGACGGGCGCCGACGCCTCGGGCCCGGTCTCCTTCATGGAGGTCTGGGACGCGATGTGCCGGACCGTGATGTCGGCGGGCCACCGGCGCGGCGCGATGATGGCGACGTTGCGCTGTGACCATCCCGATATCGGCCTGTTCGTCGATGCCAAGCGCGACCCGCAGCGTTTGCGCATGTTCAACCTCTCGGTGCTGGTCACCGACGCCTTCATGGCGGCGGTCGAGGCGGATGCGCCCTGGGATCTGGTCTTCGAGGGGCGGGTCTACGCCACCGTCCCGGCGCGCGCGCTGTGGGACCGGATCATGCGCGCGACCTATGACGTCGCCGAGCCCGGCGTGATCTTCATCGATCGTATCAACGCCCTCAACAACCTCGCCTATTGCGAGACGATCGCGGCAACCAATCCGTGCGGCGAGCAGCCGCTTCCGCCCTATGGCGCCTGCCTGCTCGGTTCGATCAACCTCGCCCGATTCGTCATCGATCCGTTCGGGCCGGCCGCGCGGCTCGATCTCGACGCGGTGCTCGCGGCGGTGCCGACGATCCTGCGGATGATGGACAATGTCGTCGACATCTCCAACTTCCCGCTGCCCGAGCAGCGGGCGGAGGCGCTGTCCAAGCGCCGGATCGGCCTCGGCGTCACCGGCCTCGCCGATGCCTTCCTGATGCTCGGAGTGCGCTATGGCGAGGCGGAGTCGCTGCGCCTGACCGAGGCTTGGCTCGGAACGCTGCGGATCGCCGCCTATCGGGCCAGTGTCGATCTGGCGACGGAGAAGGGCGCCTTCCCCCTGTTCGACCGCGATCGCTACCTCGCCGCGCCCAACGTCGCCTCGCTGCCCGCCGACCTCCGCGATGCCATCGCCCGGCACGGCATCCGCAACGCGCTCGTCACCTCGGTCGCGCCGACCGGGACGATCTCGCTCTTTGCCGACAACGTCTCCTCCGGCATCGAGCCGGTCTTCGCCTGGAGCTACACCCGCAACGTCCTCTTGCCCGATGGCAGCCGGGCGGCCGAGGAGGTCGCGGATTATGCCTGGCGCGTGTTCCGCCGGATCCACGGGCCGGATGCACCGCTGCCGGATTATTTCGTCGACGCCCGCGCGCTGTCGCCCGAGGCGCATCTGGCGATCCAGGCCGCCGCGCAGCGTCATGTCGACAGCGCGATCAGCAAGACGATCAACTGTCCCGAGGGCATCGGCTTCGAGGCCTTCAAGGATGTCTATCGACGCGCCTATGCGCTCGGCTGCAAGGGCTGCACCACCTACCGGCCGAACCCGGTCACCGGCGCCGTCCTCGAGACGGCCGAGCGGGACGATGTCGGACACGGGCGCTGCCCCGAATGCGGCGCCGCCTCGTTGGTCCGGGCGGAGGGCTGCGTCCGCTGCGCGCAGTGCGGCTACTCGGTCTGCCTGTGAGGTCCGCCCTCGTCCCGACACGCGAGCCCGTTATCAGACGGGACGCGTTATCCGTCCCGTGACCCCCCGTATCGAGAACGACGGACCTGATGCCGAACGACGAGAACAGCCTGGGCGGCCGCCTGCGCCGCTATGCCCGTGTCTCCGGGGCCATGACAGGGCTCGCGGCCCGGATGGCCGGCGAGCGCTATCTCGGCGTCTCAATCGACCGCGAGCGCCATGCCGCCGACCTCAAGGCGGCGCTGGGCGGGCTGAAGGGCCCGCTCATGAAGGTCGCGCAGATGCTGGCGACCATTCC
>CAYORM010000095.1:0-10351 GCA_964406375.1 uncultured Mycobacteriaceae bacterium
TGGCTACGGCACGGCGTCGGGCCACATCTACGCCCCGCACAACCTCGTCTACAGCGTGATCGGGGCCTCGCTGCTGTGGGTGTGCTGGTTCGGCTTCAACGCCGGCTCGTCGCTGGCGGCGGGCGCGACCGCCGGCATGGCGATGGTCGTCACGCAGATCGCCTCGGCCGCGGCCGGCCTTGCCTGGATGGCCTCCGAATGGCTCAGCAAGGGCAAGCCGAGCATCCTCGGCATCATCTCCGGTGCCGTCGCCGGCCTCGTCGCGATCACGCCGGCGGCGGGCTTCGTCGCGCCGGGCGGCGCGCTCATCATCGGTCTCGCCTCGGGCGTCATCTGCTACATCGCCTCGACCAGCATCAAGCGGGCGCTGGGCTATGACGACTCGCTCGACGTGTTCGGCGTGCACGGTGTCGGCGGTATCGTCGGCGCGGTCCTGACCGGCGTCTTCGCCAGCCCGGCGATCAATGAGGCGGGTGCGGGCCTGCTCTACGGCAATCCCGGCCAGCTCTGGATCCAGATCAAGAGTGTGCTCATCAGCATCGTCTGGAGCGGCGTCGCGACCGCGGTCATCCTGCTGGTCGTCCGGGCGCTGATGGGGCTGCGCGTCTCCGAGGAGGCCGAGCGCGACGGGCTCGACCTCGCCCTGCACGGCGAGACGGTGCAGTAACGAGGCCGCATGCGAGAACGGGCGGCCCGATCGGGCCGCCCGTCCGTCCGATCCGAGGATCGGTTGAGGTGGAGGAGGGGGGATCGGCGCCCGGCGACGGGCGCCGATCCTTTTTCGTGCGACCGCGTGGCCTTACTTCGCCGCCATCATGGCGGCCACCGTGTCGCCCATGCGGTTCGAGAAGCCCCACTCATTGTCGTACCAGCTCAGCACCCGCACCAGGGTGCCGTCGATCACCTTCGTCTCGTTCAGGGCGAAGATTGAGGAGCGGGTGTCATGATTGAAATCGCTCGACACCAGCGGCTCGTCATAGGCGCCGAGGATGCCCTTGAGCCGGCCTTCGGCCGCCGCCGTGATCGCCGCGTTCACCTCTTCCGCCGTCGTCGGGCGGCTGGCGACGAACTTGAAGTCGACGACCGAGACGTTCGGGCTGGGCACGCGGATCGAGGTGCCGTCAAGCTTGCCCTTGAGTGCCGGCAGCACCTTGCCGATCGCCTTGGCCGCGCCAGTCGAGGTCGGGATGATGTTGAGCGCGGCGGCCCGGGCGCGGTGCAGGTCCTTGTGCATCGTGTCGACGATGCGCTGGTCGCCCGTATAGCTGTGGATGGTCGTCATGAAGCCGCGCTCAATCCCGATCGCGTCCTGCAGGACTGCAGCCACCGGGGCGAGGCAGTTGGTCGTGCAGGAGGCGTTCGAGACGATCTGGTGGGCGGCGGTCAGCTGATCGTGATTGATGCCGTAGACGACCGTCAGATCCTCGTCGGTCGCCGGCGCCGAAATCAGCACCTTCTTGGCCCCGGCCGCGATGTGCTTGGCCGCGTCGTCGCGCTTGGTGAAGATGCCCGAGCATTCCAGCGCCACGTCAACGCCCAGCTCTCCCCAGGGCAGGGCGGCCGGATCACGCTGCTGCAGCGTCTTGATGCTGCGGCCGCCGACGATGAGGGCGCCATCGGCCACCCCCACCTCGAACGGTGCGCGGCCATGGACGCTGTCATACTTCAGGAGATGCGCGTTGGTCTTTCCATCGGCGAGGTCGTTGATCGCGACCACCTCGATGTCGGAACGGCCGGACTCGACGAGGGCGCGCAGGACCAGCCGACCGATGCGGCCGAACCCGTTTATGGCGACCTTGATGGCCATGGGATGTACCTCCGATAGGGTTCGCTTGCGGGAAATCAGAGCCGGGCGGTCGCAGCGCCGATCACGGCCTCCGGTGTGATGCCGAAATGGGCGTAGAGCTCCTGATAGGGGCCGGAGGCGCCGAACCCTGACATGCCGATGAAGGCGCCGTCCGGGCCGATATAGCGGTCCCAGCCCATCCGGACGCCGGCCTCGATGGCGATGCGGACGGCGTTGCCGCCCAGCACCCGGCGCCGATAGTCCGAACTCTGCCGGTCGAACAGCTCCAGGCAGGGGGCGGAGACGAGGCGCGTGGGGATGCCATCGGCCTCGAGGGCCTCGCGCGCCGCCTGGGCGATGGCGACTTCCGACCCGGTGGCGATCAGCACCACGCGGGCCGGCCGCGCCGAATCCTCCAGCACATAGGCGCCGCGCGCCGTCAGGTTCTCGGCCGTGGCGTGGCGATGCCGCAGTGTCGGCAGGTTCTGGCGGGTCAGCGCCAGCACCGACGGGCTGTCCTGCGTCTCGAGCGCGACCTGCCAGGCCTCGGCCGTCTCGACCGCATCGCAGGGGCGGAAGACGAGCAGGTTCGGCATCGCGCGGAGCGAGGCGATGTGCTCGACCGGCTGATGGGTCGGTCCGTCCTCGCCGAGGCCGATCGAATCATGCGTCATCACATAGATCACCCGACGCCGCATCAGGGCGGAGAGCCGGATGGCGCCACGGGCATAATCGCTGAAGGTCAGGAAGGTGCCGCCGAAGGGGATGACCCCGCCATGCAGCGCCATGCCGTTCATCGCCGCGGCCATGCCGTGCTCGCGCACGCCGAAGCGGATGTAACGGCCACCATAGGCGCCGGGCGCGATGTCGACCGCCTCCTTGGTGCGGGTATTATTCGATGGCGTCAGGTCGGCCGACCCGCCGACCATCTCCGGCACGCGGGGCATCAGCAGCTCGAGCACCCGCCCGGAGGCGACTCGGGTCGCCATCGACGGCTTCTCGCGCGCGATCTCCGCCTTGAACGCGGCGAAGGCACCGTCGAGCCCTGCGGGCAACGCGCCTTCCATCGCCTGCAGGAAGGCGTGACGCGTCTCGGCCGGCGTCTCCTTCAGGCGTTCGGTCCAGGCCAGGCGCTCCTCGCGTCCGCGGCGGCCCGCCGCCCGCCAGGCCTCGACGATCGGCTCGGGGATGACGAAGGGCGCATGCGGCCAGCCCAGCGCCTCGCGCGTCGCCGCCACCTCATCCTTGCCCAGCGGCGAGCCGTGCACGTCCTTGGTCCCCTGCTTGTTGGGGGCGCCCCGGCCGATGACGGTCCGGCAGGCGATCAGGCTCGGCCGCGGATCGGCGACCGCCTCGCTCATCGCCGCCTCGAGCGCCGCCATGTCGTGCCCGTCGACCGCCTGAACATGCCAGCCATAGGCTTCGAAGCGCTTGGCGGTATCGTCGGAGAAGGACAGCCTGGTCTCGCCGTCGATCGAGATGCCGTTGTCGTCATAAAGGACGATCAGCCGACCCAGCTTCAGATGGCCGGCCAGCGAGCACGCCTCGTGGCTGACGCCTTCCATCAGGTCGCCATCCGAGGCGATGGTCCAGACGCGATGGTCGACGATCCCATCGCCGAACCGGGCGTTGAGCATGCGCTCGGCGAGGGCGAAGCCGAC
Organism: uncultured Mycobacteriaceae bacterium; assembly: GCA_964406375.1. GTDB lineage: Bacteria > Pseudomonadota > Alphaproteobacteria > DSM-16000 > Inquilinaceae > CAYORM01. Next base: position 3,448 of record CAYORM010000095.1, read on the forward strand.
GGCGTTCGAGATGCCCTGGCCGAGCGGGCCCGTCGTCGTCTCGATGCCGGCCTCGACATCGACCTCGGGATGGCCGGCGGTGTGGCTGCCGAGCTGCCGGAAGCGCTTGAGCTCGTCGAGGCTGATCTTCTTGTAACCGGTCAGCCAAGCCAGGGCGTAGAGCAACATCGAGCCATGGCCAGCGGACAATATGAACCGGTCACGGTCGTGCCAGCCGGGAAACTCGGCATCGTAACGCAGGAACTTGGTGAACAGCACCGTGGCGACATCGGCCATGCCCATCGGCATGCCGGGATGGCCGCTCTTGGCGGCTTCCACCGCGTCCATCGCGAGGACCCGGATGGCATTGGCCATCTCGAGCGGCGTCGGGGGCGTACTGGGCGCTGTCATCGATCGTTCCGGAGCTGTCGGGGCACGCGGCCCGGCTGTCCCGGACCGGGCGCACCATGCAACCGGCCGCCGCGGGCGTCAATCGAGGCCCGTGGGCCGTCTGTCGCCGCCCGGCCGGGCGGCAGGGAGGGCTCCCGGAGGGTCGGCCGCCCGGCCTCAGGCAGCCGCGAGAACCCGGTCGAAGATGGTATCGACATGGGCGGTGTAGACGCCATAGTCGAAGATGGCGTCGAGGGCCTCGGCCGACAGCGCGGCGGCGACCTCGGGGTCGGCCGCCAGCCGCTCGCGGAACTGCCCGCCTTCATGCCAGGTCGCCATCGCGTTGCGCTGGACGGCCGCATAGGCGGCCTCGCGGCTCATCCCCGCCTGGGTGAGGGCGAGGAGCGCGCGTTGGGAGAAGACGAGCCCACCGAGCGCCTCGAGATTGGCCCGCATCCGCTCGGGATAGACGACGAGCCGGTCGACGACAGAGGCGAGCCGGCTCAGCGCGAAATCGAGGGCGATGGTCGCATCCGGCGCGAAGACGCGCTCGACCGAGGAATGGCTGATGTCGCGCTCGTGCCACAGGGTCACGTTCTCGAGCGCGGGCGTGACGGCGGCGCGGACGATGCGGGCGAGACCGGTGAGATTCTCGGTCAGCACCGGGTTGCGCTTGTGCGGCATCGCCGAGGAACCCTTCTGCCCCGCATGGAAGAACTCCTCGGCCTCTCGCAGCTCGGTGCGCTGCAGATGGCGGATCTCCGTCGCCAGATTCTCGACGGAGGATGCGACGACGCCGAACACCGCGAACGCCATGGCGTGGCGGTCGCGCGGGATGACCTGCGTCGAATGCGGCTCGACCGCGAGCCCGAGCGCCGCCGCGACATGCGCCTCGACCCGGGGATCGACGGTCGCGAAGGTGCCGACGGGGCCGGAGATCGCACAGGTCGCGACCTCGGCACGGGCCGAGACCAGCCGGTCGCGGGCGCGGCGGAAGGCCGCCCAATGGCCCAGCAGCTTGAGCCCGAAGGTCGTCGGCTCGGCATGGATACCGTGGCTGCGGCCGACGGTGAGCGTGTGGCGGTGCTCTTCTGCCCGCCGGCGCAGCGCCGCCAGCAGCACATCGACATCGGCGATCAGCAGGTCGATCGCCTGGGTCATCTGCACCGCGAGGGTGGTGTCGAGCACGTCCGACGAGGTCATGCCCTGATGGACGAAGCGTGCCTCCGGCCCGACATGCTCGGCGAGGTTGGTGAGGAAGGCGATGACGTCGTGGCGGGTTTCGCGCTCGATCTCGTCGATCCGCGCGACGTCGAAGCCGCCGCGGGTCTTGACCGCCTCGACGGCCGAGGCCGGCACGGTACCCAGCTCGGCCATCGCCTCGAGGGCGGCGATCTCGATCGCCAGCCAGATCCGGTAGCGGTTCTCCGGCTCCCAGATGCGGCTCATCGCCTCTCGGCTGTAGCGCGGAATCATGGCGGCACTCCCGGATCGCAAAGCACGGCCGCCGTCTTAAGAAGCGGCGGCGGGCCGCACAACCCGCCGCCGCGCAGGGCAGCTACGGCGCAGCCGCAGGCGCGCCCGCAGCCCCGCTTTCGGCCTGCCCGTCCACCCCGCGCAGACGGGTGGTGCGCAGCCGCAGCGCATTGCCGACCACGCTGACTGACGACAAGGCCATCGCCGCGGCGGCGAGCACCGGCGACAGCAGGATGCCGAAGAGCGGGTAGAGCAGGCCCGCCGCGACCGGCACGCCGGCTGCGTTATAGACAAAGGCGAAGACGAGGTTCTGCCGGATGTTCCGCATCGTCGCGCGCGACAGGTGGCGGGCGGCGACGATACCGCCGAGGTCTCCCGACAGGAGGGTGACGCCCGCGCTCTCCATCGCGACATCAGCCCCGGTGCCCATGGCGATACCGACATCGGCGGTCGCAAGGGCCGGGGCGTCGTTGACGCCGTCGCCGACCATGGCGACGACCCGGCCTTCGGCCTTGAGGGCGGCGACGATCTCGCTCTTGCGGTCGGGCAGCACTTCGGCGTGGATCTCGTCGATGCCCAGCCGCCGGCCGATCGCCGCCGCCGTCACCCGATTGTCGCCGGTGAGCATGACGATGCGCAGCCCCGCCGACCGCAGCGCCGCGAGTGCCGCCGGCGTCGTCGGCTTCACCGGATCGGCGATGCCGATGGCGCCAGCCAGCCTGTCGTCCATGGCAAGGAAGATGACCGTCGCGCCGTCGCGTCGCAGCGCGTCCGCCTCGGCCGCCATGCTCTCAGTCGCGACACCCGCCTCGCGCAGATAGGCGTCGCTGCCGATCAGCACCCGCCGGCCACCGACCAGCCCTGTCGCGCCGCGCCCCGTCGGGGAATCGAACTCCGAGACCGCCTGCAGCGGCAGGCCGCGCGCCTCGGCGGCCTCGACGACCGCCCGGGCCAGCGGATGCTCGCTGGGACGTTCCACCGCGGCGGCAAGGGCCAGCAGCTCCGTTTCGTCCACGGCCGGTGCCGGACGCAGGGCGGTGACCGCCGGCCGGCCCTCGGTCAGTGTGCCGGTCTTGTCGACGACGATCGTATCGACGCGCTCGAGCCGCTCCAGTGCCTCGGCATCGCGCACCAGCACGCCGAGCCGCGCTCCGCGCCCGATGCCGACCATGATCGACATCGGCGTCGCGAGGCCGAGCGCGCAGGGACAGGCGATGATCAGAACCGCGACGGCGGCGAGGAGACCGTGGGCGAGCCGCGGCTCCGGGCCCCAGATCGACCAGGCGGCGAAGGCCGCGACGGCCACCGCGATGACCGCCGGGACGAACCAGGCCGAGACACGGTCGGCCAGACGCTGGATCGGCGCCCGGCTGCGCTGCGCCCGCGCCACCAGATCGACGATGCGGGCCAGCATGGTCTCGCTGCCGACGCGCTCGGCCCGCATGACGAGGCCGCCGGTCCCGTTCAGCGTGCCGCCGACGAGCGGGGCGCCGGGCTCCTTCGTGACCGGGAGGGACTCGCCGGTCACCATGGATTCGTCGACCGTGCTGCGGCCCTCCAGGACGATGCCGTCAACCGGCACCGTTTCGCCCGGCCGCACGCGCAGCCGGTCGCCCGGATGGATCAGCGCGACCTCGACATCGGTCTCTGCATCGTCCTTGCCGATCCGCCGGGCGGTCTTCGGCGACAGGTCGAGCAGCGCCCGGATCGCACCCGAGGTGCGCTCGCGCGCCCGTAATTCGAGGACCTGGCCGAGAAGGACGAGCACGGTGATGACGGCGGCGGCCTCGAAATAGACGGCCACCGAGCCGTCCATCGCGCGGAAGGCGTCGGGGAAGAGGCCGGGGGCCAGCACCGCGACTACGCTGTAGATCCAGGCGACCCCGGTGCCCATCGCGATGAGCGTGAACATGTTGAGATGGCCGGTCCGCACCGAGCGCCAGCCCCGCTCAAAGAAGGGCCAGCCCGCCCACCAGACGACCGGAGTCGCCAGGACGAGCTGCAGCCAGCCCGAGATCCCGGCGCCGATCCAGTGATCGAGCCCGGCGAAGTGACCACCCATGTCCAGGAGGAACACGGGCAGGGCGAGCACGAACCCGATCGCGAGGCGCCGCGTCATGTCGGTCAGCTCGGCACTCGGCCCCGTCTCTGCGGTCGCGACCAGCGGCTCCAGCGCCATGCCGCAGATCGGGCAGGCGCCGGGGCCGATCTGCTTCACCTCCGGATGCATCGGACAGGTGAAGATCGTGCCTTCGGGCACGTCGCGGGGTGACTGTGGCGGGCCCGCGTGATGGCCGGCTTGGCCGTGATGGGTGCAGTGACCGCCTGCACCATCATGATGATGCCCGTGCCCGTTCTGGGTGGGCGTGTGCCGACCATGGTGCCCGCAGGCGGATCCCGAGCCACTCATGTTGCAGATCCCCGATCGCCGGCTCCTCGATGGAGCCCGGACCTAAGATGGGGTTTCCAAGGCTGGGAAGGTCAACCCACCAGGGTGGCGCAGCGATCAGCCCTTTTTGGTGGCGGCCATGATGCGGTCGAGCACCCCGAGCATCAGGGCGGAGACGACGAAGACCACATGCATGATGGTCAGCCACATGACCTGCGTCTCGGTGTTCTGCCGGATGTTGAGGAACACCTGCAGCAGATGGATCGAGGAGATCGCGACGATCGAGGAGGCCACCTTGATCTTCAGGCTGCCGCTGTCGAGCTTGCCGAGCCAGGAGAGGTGACGCGAGGCCTGCTGCTCATCGAAGCGGCTGATGAAGTTCTCATAGCCGCTGATCATGACCATCACGATCAGCCCGCCCACCAGCGCCGCATCGATCAGCGACAGCATCGACAGGATCAGATCGGCCTCGCTCATGCTGAACGAGGCGATCGTCGTCGTCACCAGCTTGCGGACGAAATTGGCGGCGTAGACCGCGAGCGCGATCGCGAGGCCGAAATAGATCAGAACCAGGATCCAGCGGCTTGCCAGGATCGTGGATTCTATGTGGCGTTCCAGGGGGTTCACGGTGAGCCGGTCCAGGCAGTCGAAGGCGCGCAGGGCTTATGCGCGCCGGCGGCTGCCGTCAATCGGTCCCGCGAGCTCAATTCTGCGGTGCGTCGGCGACCAGCGTGTCGGCGAAGGAATCGTCGCGCGGGACCGGGTAGATGAAGCCGTAGGCCGGGTAGTTGCGCGAGCCCCAGCCTTCCGATACCGGCGACCAGAAACGCGTCAGCGACCAGTCATTGTTCTCGGAGACGTCCATGACGTGCATGCCGAGATTGACCCGTCCGCGGGTGGCGGCATTCCAGCCCCAATTGGCGTGATCGACGATGATCTCGCGGGCGTTGACCACCTCGCGCACCACCGCGACATGGCCGAAGGCATTGTGACGCGTCCGGGCGAGCACGAGGACGGCGCCGACCATCGGCGTGGCGCCGCGCTCATAGCTGTCCTCGGCCTGTCCCCACCACGTCCAGGCATTGCCGTGGATCTCGATGCCGGAGAGCTCGCGTGCGAAGGGCACGCATTGCCAGCGCCGGTCGAGCTCGCTCAGCGCAACGGCACGTTCCGCGAGATCCCGTTCCATCGCATGCAGCGCCGCGTCGGGACGGAAGGCCACGGGCTCGATCGACGCCACCTGGTCGTAGCGGCCGTCGAAGGGGGAGGAGATCAAAGCGGCAATGTCCGGGAACCCGGATGCCTCGCCGGCGTTGGGGGTCTGACAGGCCGCCAATCCGAGGGCGGCGAGGATCGCGAGCGGACCGGCCGCACGGCGCGTTAGGGGATGCTTGGACACGCCCAGCGTCTTCACCGGTTACTCCGCAGTCGTTACAGATTTCGGGATCCCCCGTGGTCCCGGCGCGAGAACTCCTTCCGGCGCGGCTTGGACGAGCGCCTTCCGATATCGCCGGCGCGCTGGTGTCCCCTCCAGACGCCGCCGATGTTTCAATGTGTAACGGCCAACCGATCGAATGCAAGCGGTTCCGCCACGCGGCCGCCGGATTTTGATCACTGTTACGCCCTGCTTGCCAAATCGTTACGAGTGGTTCATTCGCGCGACGGCCCGGCGGGCCAGATGACGGGCGGGACCGACGGCGCGCGGTCGCCGCAACCGCGTCGCAGCGAGGCAAGCGGGTGGCGAATCCGCATTGCCGCCCGGCGGGGGCTTCGCGCTATGGTGCGCCCGCGACGGCGGCCGGCATGCGGGCCGACCGCTCGGACTGCGCGGCCGGTAACGGGCCCGGCTGCGAGGCATCGAGGAACGACCCATGAATCTCTCCGACAAGGGCCTCTTCCGGCAGCGCTGCTATATCGATGGCAGCTGGACCGACGCCGAGGACGGCCGCACCGTCGACGTCACCAACCCGGCGAATGGCGCCGTGCTCGGCACCGTGCCCAATGCCGGCGCCACCGAGACCCGTCGCGCGATCGAGGCGGCGGACCGGGCGATGGTGGCGTGGCGCGCCCGCACCGGCAAGGACCGGGCTGCGGTGCTGCGGCGCTGGTTCGAGCTGATCATGGCGAACCAGGAGGATCTCGCCCGCATCATGACGGCGGAGCAGGGTAAGCCGCTTGCCGAGTCGCGCGGCGAGATCGCCTATGCCGCCTCCTATATCGAATGGTTTGCCGAAGAGGCCAAGCGCGTATACGGCGACACGATCCCGGAGAACGTGCCCGGTCGCCGGATCGTCGTGATCAAGCAGCCGGTCGGCGTCTGCGCCGCGATCACGCCGTGGAACTTCCCGGCGGCGATGATCACCCGCAAGGTCGGCCCGGCGCTGGCGGTCGGCTGCACCATCGTCGTCAAGCCGGCGACGGCGACGCCCTTCTCGGCGCTGGCGCTGGCCGAGCTCGGCGAGCGGGCCGGGCTGCCGGCGGGCGTGTTCTCGGTGGTCACAGGCTCGGCGAAGGCGATCGGCGGCGAGATGACCTCAAACCCGATCGTCCGCAAGCTGTCCTTCACCGGTTCGACCGAGGTCGGCAAGGCGCTGATGGCCCAATGCGCCGGCACGGTGAAGAAGGTCGCCCTCGAACTGGGCGGCAACGCGCCCTTCATCGTCTTCGACG
>CAYORM010000096.1:0-10056 GCA_964406375.1 uncultured Mycobacteriaceae bacterium
TCGGCAGGCCAGTCGAGTCCCAGTGTGCCCGGGCACGCGTTTTGGAATGGCTGCGCATACGCTTTGGGGCCGGCGGGGGTCGGCGGTCCGCACCGGCAAGCCACTGCCGGCACGACCAGTCGTTTGAATGCGTGTCTTCAATGATGGCGCAGGGTGGCTCCGCGGTTGATCTCGGCCCCGGATCGCATGAAGGGGAACGGCACGCATGCGTTCGGGCCTCCATCGGACGCGCCTCTGAGCTTCTCGGCCTGTTCGGCGCTCGAGGAGCGTGGCGTCGCCGATGACGAGCAAATCCAGATCGTCGAGAGCGGGCTCCACGGCATGGGAAGCGGCCCGCAGCCTCATCAGGGGCGATCCGGCCTGAGCCGCGTCTCACGGTCTGATCTCAGGCCGGGGCCTTTCCGGCCTCGCGATGCGCGCGAAGGCCCGATCATGAGCCCTGATCGGTTCTGCAGCATGACGACAGCAGTGCCCGAGACCAGCCACCACCCCGGGCGAGAGGGGGCGATCTTTCAATCAATAGCCTCATTGACAGAGCGTGCCGCTCGCAGTGGGGTATGAACAGGCGCCGGAAAGGGGGATAAAATGAATGGATCCGAGAATACTGTCAGCGCTGGCATACATCGATGAAAATGTCACGGAACAGCTCGGCCTCGAGGAGACGTCACGCAGAGTCGGGTTGAGCAAGTTCTACTTCGAGCGCCTTTTTCAGGAGGCGGTCGGTGAATCCTTCTACGCCTATGTCAAACGCGTGAAGATGCACAACGCCGCCTGTCGCCTGAAATGGACCGATCAGTCGATCTACGAGATAGCCCTCGGCTACGGGTACAGCAGCAACGCCGCCTTCACGCGGGCGTTTCGGGCGTATTTCGGCGTCTCTCCCACAGACTACCGTTCGAAGGACGAGGCGTGGGATCCGGAAACCTATTATAGGGACAGATTCCAATTGTCCTTCGACGATCCACCCAGGTTCCAGGTTCGCGACATCGGTTCCTATCGCTGCCTGTTCAGGCGCTATTACGGGCCATACCAGACGGTCCAGGATAGTTGGCGGGATTTCGTTGAGCGCCTGCCCGCTGCATTGCGTGGCCATAAGGCAGGCCGGGCACGGTTTCTCGGGCGCGTCTATGACGACCCGCGGGTGACGCCTCCGGAGCAGATCCGCTACGATTGCTGCTATGTCTTCGCCAATGCCGAGGATGCCCGGCTTCAGCTCGAAGAGGTAAAGGGCCATCTGGTGATGACGGACCCCGGGCTCTATGCTGTCGTCGACAACAGTCGCGCGCCGCGTCCCCGGCCTGAAATCTACGCCTACATCCTCGACAAATGGATGCCGCGGACGAACTACCGGTACTCGGACGTTCCGGCACTGGAAGTCTTCACGGGATCACCGGTCGTGGCCAACAATACCTGGGCGCCGGTCTGCACGATGCTGGTGCCTCTCGAGTGAGATCGCATTCCGTTTCACACGCTGCACCGGGGCAATAACGGCAAAGGGCCTCCGACAGGGCGCTGCTAGGGTTCCGCCTCGCACCGCCCACCTTGCCGATGGCGGACGCCATTCGGCGGGTCCAAATGCGCGGGCCATCTCGTGCCGCAATAGAGGGGAGAGCGTTCCGCATGAGCCTTCGCATCAACGATACTGCTCCCGATTTCACCGCCGAAACGACGGAAGGGACGATCCGCTTTCACGAATGGATCGGCGATGGCTGGGCCATCCTGTTCTCGCACCCGAAGGACTTCACCCCGATCTGCACCACCGAACTCGGCACCATGGCCGGGCTGAAGGGTGAGTTCGACAAGCGCAACACCAAGATTATCGGCATTTCCGTCGACCCGGTGGACAGTCACCATCGATGGAAGGGTGACATCGAGAAGGCGACGGGACACGCGGTCACCTATCCGCTGATAGGTGACGGCGACCTGAAGGTCGCCAAGCTCTACGACATGCTGCCGGCCTCGGCCGGCGACAGCGCGGAAGGCCGCACGCCGGCCGACAATCAGACGGTGCGCTCGGTCTTCGTCATTGGCCCCGACAAGAAGATCAAGCTGATCCTTACCTATCCGATGACCACCGGTCGGAACTTCCAGGAGATCCTGCGCGCCCTCGATTCCCTTCAGCTAACGGCGAAGTTCCCCGTTGCGACGCCGGCCGACTGGCGGCCGGGTGCGGATATCGTGATCGCCGGCTCGGTCTCGGATGAGGAGGCGGTGAAGCGGTTCGGCACCTTCGAGGCCGTATTGCCCTACCTGCGCAGGGCCAAGCAGCCCGCCGCCTGAAGCCCTGATCGAGCCGTTCTACCTTGGGGGGCGATCCGGCGTCTTCAGGGGGAGGCGCGCGCCGGGCGGCGGGGCTGCCTCCGCTTTGCTGTGGCGGCCGGCGCGCCGTCCCCAGCGGTCTGGGGCAGGCGCGTCGGTGCCTGGAGCGCATTTCGCAGACCACGGTCAACGCGACGGTGGCGGTGGCGTTCTGAACGGGATGGCGTTGTCCTGTGACGGCGGCGGGTATTCCTCGCGACCGGCCCGAGGCCGGAGCACCCGCCGCCTCCCGCTGCGGGCGTCCGGCAACCTACCCCCGCCGTGCCGCCTCAATCGCCGCGACGTCGATCTTCTTCATCGTCATCATCGCCTCGAAAGCACGCTTGGCTTCGGCGCCGCCGGCGGCCACGGCCTCCGTCAGGACGCGCGGCGTGATCTGCCAGGAGATGCCCCAGCGGTCCTTGCACCAGCCGCAGGCGCTCTCCTGGCCGCCATTGCCGACGATCGCATCCCAGTAGCGGTCGGTCTCCGCCTGGTCGTCGGTAGCGATCTGGAAGGAGAAAGCCTCGCTTTGGGTGAAGGCGGGACCGCCATTGAGGCCGATGCAGGGGATGCCGGCGACGGTGAACTCGACCATCAGCACGTCGCCCGCCTTGCCGGAGGGGTAGTCGCTCGGCGCGCGGTGAATGGCGGTCACCGCGCTGTCGGGGAAGGTCGCGGCATAGAAGCGGGCGGCCGCCTCGGCGTCTTTATCGTACCACAGGCAGACCGTGTTCTTGGCGCTGGGCATTGCTCGTCCTCCGGTTCAGACCATCGGCCCCCCGGGAACGATGTGGGTTGAGCGACGCGGAGTCCAGTGCCAGTGTCGATTGCATCCGCCGCCACGATCAGGCGAGATCGAGCGGAGCGGTGAAGCGCACGCCGATCGCATGGACGATCTGGAAGGGCAGGGTGAGGCCCGCCTCCGCCGCCTTCTGCCGCAACCGGCGGAGCGCCGCGTCGAGACCGCGATGACGCTGCCCGGGCTCACCATAGCCCATGACATCGCTGAGCGCCCGTCGCGAGACCGGCGCGCCGTCCGCGGCGACGAATTGCTGGATCAGCAGCACCTCGCGGCCCGACAGCGGGATGACCGTGCCGTCCGGGGCGAAGAGCCGCCCACCCGGCACGTCCAGCCGCCAGCCGGTCGCGGCCGGGCGGTCCGCCGGTGGCTCCGTCGTGGCCGGAGGCGGCGCGCCATATTGCCGACGGCGAGGACCAACTCCTCGCCATCCACCGGCTTGGTCATGTAGAGATCGGCGCCCTCGGCATAGCCGCGGACGCGGTCGTGCCGCGCCGCGAGCGCCGTCAGCATGATGATCCCGGGGCGTCGTGGCGCCGCCGCGAGGTCGCGGGCGAGCATGAAGCCGCTGATGTCGGGGAGGTTCACATCGATGATGGCGACCTCGACATCACCCGCCCGAAGGGCATCGCGGAAGGCGGCGCCCGATTCCGCCTCCGACACCGTCATCCCGTTCAGCCGGAGCGTCTCGGCCAGCGCCTCCCGCAGCTCGTCGTCATCCTCGACGAGGAGGACATGCGCACCCGCGCCCTCCGAATGACTGGCCTTTCCGGCGCCAGACGCGATCCTCGTCGCCACCATCCGTTTCCGGCAGTATCGATCCCCGGCTGCGAACAGCGCGCAATGTGCTCGCCGGGCCCGGGTCCGGCAAGACCGGCGGAGGCGATGCATGGACGAAGGGCGGGTGGCGGTGTTCGGCAGACGGCGGCACCGCCTTCTCTCCCTCGCGCTTCTCGTGCTGGCCGACTCCGCGGCGATCCTGCTGCCCCTGTGGCCGGGGCACCTGTCCGCTCCCGCCGGTCCCCATGACGAGGCGTCGCCCGACTGGACCACGCGCCTTGAGGTCCTGCACGACCCGTCACGGGCGCTGACCCTGGCGGATATCCTTGCTGCCGAGCAGGCTGTGGCGTTCACGCCGGTGCCCGGCCATAGCATCAATCCCGGCTTCACCCGCGCCGCCTCCTGGCTGCGGCTGACGGTGACCGGCACGCGGGACGAGACGGTCCTGCTGGCGATGAAGCCGAACTTCGTCGATCTCATCGACGTCTATATCGGTGCGCCGGGGGACGAGGCGGGAGCGTTCACCCATCTCGCGATGGGTGATCACCGACCCCTGCCGCCCAACGCCATAGCCGGCCTCGACGATGTCGCGCCGCTGGTGCTCACCGCCGGCGGGACCACCCGCGTCTATATCCGCATCGCCGCCGTCAGCTCGGCGCTCGGCCTGTCGGTCGATCTCTACCGCCCGGCCGACCATACCGTCCGGGCGACCGTCGCGGGGTTGGCCTATGGCGGCTGGTTCGGCGGCATGGCGGTGCTACTGGTGATCCAGCTCGTCTTCTACGCCTTCGACCGCAAGCCGTATTACGGGCTGCGCTCGCCACGCTGCTGGCGATGCTGGTCTATATTATGGCTTGGGCTGGCGCTCACCCTCGCGCAACGGGCTGGGTTCGATCCGATGCCGGAATGGGTGACGCATGCCTATGCGGTCGGCTGCCTCGTCCAGACCATCCTTCTGACGGGATCGCTCGGGGTGCGCCTCCGCGCGGCCGAGGCGCTGAACCGGCTGATGCGCGAGCGCGCGCTCGAGGCTGCCCGCGCCGCCGAGCAGCGTGCCATCGCCCTGGTGGCGGAACGGACGCGCGAGCTGGCGGCGGCGAAGCAGCTCGCGGAGGAGGCGCTCGCCGCCGAGCTCGCATCGCAGCAGCGCCAAGTCCGCTTCATGGAGGTGATCTCGCACCAGTACCGTACACCGCTCGCCGTCATCGGGGCCCATGTCGACAATATCGGGCTCAGCCTGCCGCCGGAAGACACGGACAACCGGCGACGCCTCGACCGGGTGCGGCGCGGCATCGCCCGTCTCGTCCAGGTGCTCGAGGTCAACCTCTCGCGCAGCCGCTTCGAGGGTCCTGCCTTCCAACCGGAACTTCAGCCGGCGATCCTTGCCGATATCGCGAACGAGGCGGCGCGCCGCGGGCGCGACCTGCTCCAGCATGCGATCCTGCTGGAGATCGCGCCGGCCGCGGGAGAGGCGCGGGTGATGGCCGATGCCCAGATGATCGGCATCGCGATCATCAATCTGCTCGAGAATGCGGTGAAATACACGCCTCGCGGGCGTGCACCCGTCACGCTCTCCTGCACGGTGGACGGGATGATGGCGGTGATCGCCGTTGCCGATAAGGGCGTCGGGATCGCGAAGGCTGATCGCAACCGCGTTTTCGACCGCTTCGTCCGCGGCTCCAATGCCGGGGGCGTCGACGGGCTGGGGCTCGGCCTGTCGCTCGTCTCCCGGATCGTCACCATGCATGGCGGACGGGTCACGATGGACAGTCGGGTGGGGGAGGGCACGACCGTGCGGATCGTGCTGCCTCTCCTGGGGGCAGCACCCGTCGCCTGATGCCTCGACGATTTTTCGTGCGGTGTTGCCGTCCTGCCACGATTTCGTTCCCTCATGTCACCTGCCGTTCCCTGGCGTTCCAATTGCCGCCCGAGTGCCGAAAGTCCTCGATCTTCCAGCCACCCTTCTGCCGTGCAATGATCCGGTCAGATCGTAATGAAACGCGAGGATCTCGGCGAAGGGATTGAGTATTAAAAAATAAAGTTATGAACGGCGCAACAGCAGGAACACCGATCAAAAGCTGGTAGATCGGAAACACACGGAGATAGCAGGATAAAGTCCGGCTATATCCGGCAGTTATGCGATGAGCCTCGCGAAATGACTGTTGAATGCTTTGGATGGCGCGCGCCGTGCCAGCCGGTGGTGCCGTGTGTGCGGCGGTTGGCGCGGGGGCAGGCGGGGCGTGGGGATCAGGATGTCGAAGGCTGAGATCGAACGGATCGGCGGGCGGTACGGGATCGCCGGATCCAGGGGGGATCGGTGGCGCCGTCTAGCGGTCACGACGGCGCTCACGACCGGCGTGGTTGCGGGGTTGGCCGGGCTGTCCACAGCACCCGCCGAGGCCGCCTGCGCACTGACCGACACCACCGTCAATTGCACCGTCGATGCCGATGCCGACGGCTATGCGGAAACCGTGACGGCCCCCGGCGAGGGGCGGGTTGTCAATGTCGCGGTCGATGTCAGCGCCAGTCCCGGAGCCGATGCTATCGTGATCGAGCTCGTCGGTTCGGGTGACGAAGGGGATGGCGGCGACATCGTCGTCGACCACACCGCCGGTACCGTCTCGAACATGTATTATCAGGGTGGCGGCTATCGGCTCGAAACCGATGGCGGCTCGATCACGGTCACGATCGGCGCCGATGCCGCCATCGCCACCGAGGGCCACGGCATCATCGTTTCCGGTGACACGATCGATATCGGGGTCGTCGGTCGCATCGACGGCAGCTACGGCATCCATGTCGTGCAGGGTGGTGCCGTCACCATCATCAATTCCGGCGGCGCCGAGGCCGGCATCCATGGCAGCTTCAACGGCATCACGGTGGGGGATGTCGTCGGCAGCGGGATCTATGCGGAGTCGGTTGAGGTCGTGAATGACGGCGGGGCGATCACCGGCATAGTGTCGTCCGGCATCTCCCTGGCCGGCGTCGGCGGGGCGGCGACGGTCTCGAATGACGGCGGGACGATCTTCGGCACCGATCAAGGCGTCCTCGCCTGGAGCATGGGCGGTGACGTCGACATCTCCAATGTCGGCGGCTCGATCACGGCCACGACCGGTTCCGGCGACAGGTGGGTGACGCGGGCCGCGATCGATCTCTTCGGGGTCGACGGTGCGGTCGGCATCATCAATGATGACAGCACGCTTCAGGCCTATGACAACGGCATCGCCGCCTGGGTCGTCGGCTCGTTCGACCTGTCCAACCAGGGCGGCACGATCGCCGGCCGCACCTACGGTGCAGACATTTATGCCGTCGGCGGCGATCGTCGTCGACAACCGCGGACAGGGGCGGATCACCGGCACCGCCGGCGACGGGATGTATGTCGGCGCCGTCTCCGGCGCGGTGCAGATCCTCAACAACGGTGCACTCGCGGTCGATGATCCCGAGGCGGGCGGCGCCATCACCGGCACGAAATACGGCCTCTACATCACCGAGATCGAGGGCGGGGCGGTCACGATCGCCAACCATTTCGGCGGGACGATCGAAGGAACGGCCAAGGTCGGTCTCTTCATCAGCGATGTCTCCGGCGAGGACATCTTCGTCGTCATCGCCAATGGCGGTGATGCCGACCGTGACGGCGGCACGATCAGCGGCGGCGACTATGGCATCGATCTCGCCTCGATCGGCGGGGGTGTGGAGATCGGCAACCGCTATGGCCGGATCGAGGGCGGCGGGGCGCTGCGCATCCAGGACGTCACGGGCGACGTCACCATCGACACGGTCACCGGCACCATCGAGGGAGATGCGGCTGCCGCCATCGTCACGGAGGGGATCTCCGGCCTCGTCACGATCGATACGAGGGGCGGCCTGATCCGCGGTTCGGGCGAGGCGGTCGACGCCACGGCCACCGGCATCACCATCGTCAATGGCGGGGTGGCGGATGGCGCGGGGGGCGTTCTGTTCGGCCGTATCAGCGGTGGCGAGGGCCCGGTTCTCCTGCTCCACACCGACGCCTACGACCCGGTGGGGGAAACCGGCGGCGCGGTCATCGAGAACGGCGCCGGGGGTATCATCGCCGCCGATATCCTGTTCGGCGATACCGCCGATCTCGACGCGGCCGCCGGCGCGGTCGCCGTGCAGGCGACGGGCGGGCGGGTGCTGATCGAGAATGCCGGCACGCTGGTCGGGCGGCTCGATCTGACGCTGTCGGATGATGTCGTCGAGATCCTCGGGGCCGGCGGCGCGCCCGGGACGGATGGTTGGGTCGTCACCGGCGACAGCGATTTCGGCGACGGCATGGATGCTCTCTTCAACGCCGGCCGGATCCGGATCATCGGCGAGGCGACCTTCCTCGGCCTCGAGACGTTCCGCAACGCCGGGTCGGGGCCGGATGGCGCCGTGGGGCTGATCGACATGCAGGACGGTGCGGCCGACGGGTTGCTCACCATCGGTGGCGACTATGATGGCGGCGCGGGGAGCGGGCTGCGCATCGACGCGGTGCTGCGCCGAGGGGGCGCCGCCGACCGGCTGGTGATCGAGGGGGCGGCGACCGGCGTGACCCGCGTCGCGGTTGCCGATCTCGGTGATGGCTGGTCGGGGTATGATCCCGAGGGAATCCTCGTCGTCGAGGTCGGGGCGGGGGCCGAGGGGGCGGGCTTCACCCTGGCCGGCGGCCCGATCGTTCGGGGCTTCTTCAGCTACGATCTGGTGCATGAGGCGGGCGCCGACGCCGATCGCTGGTATCTGCGCAGCGCGGCGAATGAGACGGCGGATCAACTCGTCGAACTCGGCGTCGCCGCGCCGGAGCTCTGGCACCTCACGACGGGGCCCTGGGCCGACCGGATGGGGGAACTGCGCGGCATGGCGGGCGGTGACCCACGCGGCCAGACGGCTGCCTCATCCTTCGACGATACCCAGTTCGCGGCGCGGCCGGAGGCGATGGGGTCGATCCTCGCCGAGGATGCCGTGGTGGGCGTTCCGTCGGCGCCGCGCGGCGAGGTGGCGGTCTGGGCGCGGGCCTTCGGAAGCGGCGCCAGTTGGCGCACGATGGATCAACGGAGCTGGGGCGTTCAGACGGGGGTGGACCGGGCGGTCTGGAGGGGCAGGGATGATGCCCTCTTGCTGGGAGCGCTGCTGGGCTATGCGCAATCGACCCTCGATTTCGGCGATGTGAATGGCGAGGCCGAGCTGCGCGGCCCGATCTTCGGGGCCTATGCGAGCTATGTTGCCGGGCGGGCCCATCTCGACGCGCTGGTCAAGGCCGATTTCCTCGCCATCGATTACACCGTCCCCGGCGACGCGGCGGACACGAAGGGCGTCTCGCTGGGCGTGCAGCTCGAGGCCGGCTATCGGATCCACCTCGCCCCGGCGACCTTCCTCGAGCCGCGCCTCGGGCTGGCCTATGTCCGCAGCTCGATCGACGCCTTCGAGCTGATGGGCAGCCGCGTCACCTTCGAGGATGGCGAGAGTCTGCAGGGGCTGATCGGCCTTCGCGCCAGCACGACGCTCGATCTCGGCGGCGCACGGGCCGTACCCTTCGTGGCGGTCGATGTCGGGCGCGAGTTTCTCGGCGACGCCGCCGCCAGCATCGACAGCGCCGGTCCGGCCGTGGCCCTTTCCGAGGAGACGGGCGGCACCTTCGGCCAGCTCGGTTTCGGCCTCGATCTCGTCGATCTCGGCGGTGGCGTCTCGGCCCATGCGCGTGGCGGCTATCGCTTCGGATCAGATGTCGACGTCCTGTCCGGCAGCCTCGGCCTCCGGGTGCGCTGGTAGCGCTGCGACGATACCCGCCCAAGCGCGCATTCCCGCCGGCTGCGCGGCTTGAGAAGGGCGTGCCGGCCGCGGCCGGTACGCCCTTCGTCCTTCCGCGACCGGGGCCTTTCGGACGGGTCTGCCCGCCATATCAGCCGCAGGAAACGGTTGTTTCATCGATAGTTCTTGACTTCATATACGAAACACCGCTTCCTAGGACCGGGGATGGGAGGATGGCGGGGGACAGTCCGTCCGCCGGTCATCCGCCGTGCCCTCGGGTGGTGGGGCAAGCCAGGAGGAGGACGATCGTGGACCAGAGACTGAGGCGCTTTCTCGACGCCAGGCTGCATGCACGGCTGGACCGCCGTCGCTTCATTCAGGGAGCGGCCGGGCTCACGACGATGACCGTGCTGGGCGCGCCGCTGCGCGCG
>CAYORM010000097.1:0-9764 GCA_964406375.1 uncultured Mycobacteriaceae bacterium
AGAGCGCGCAGACGGTGGCGGTCGCGACACCGTGCTGGCCGGCTCCGGTCTCGGCGATGATCCGGGTCTTGCCCATCCGGCGGGCCAGCAGGATCTGGCCGATGCAGTTGTTGATCTTGTGTGCGCCGGTGTGGTTGAGCTCGTCGCGCTTGAAGTAGATGCGCGCCCCGCCCAGCGCCTCGGTCAGCCGCTCGGCGAAATAGATCGGGCTCGGGCGGCCGACGTAATGCGTCAGATAGTATTTCAGCTCGCTGGTGAACTGGGCGTCCGCCTTCGCCGCGGCATAGGCCTGCTCGAGTTCGAGGATGAGCGGCATCAGCGTCTCGGCGACGAACCGGCCGCCGAACTTCCCGAAACGGCCGTTGTCATCGGGGCCGATGCGCAGCGTGTTGGGACGCGGCGACGGGGCGGGCGCGGCTTTCGCCGGAGAAGACGGGGCGGACACGGTGGATCTGCTCCTGCTCGGTCGCAACGGGGGAGACGGCCCGTCGGAAGCCGCGCATCCCCTTATCGACGCTATAAAGGCCGCCCGGCCATGTGCCAACCGCAGAGACGGCATGGGTTCGCCGCGAATCCGAGGGATCTCGACAGCGGCGCCGCGCCGCCCGGCGGTTCAGCCCAGGCGGCGCGCGGCTTCGAGAAAGGCGAGGACGCGTTCAGGCGTCTTGTGACCCGGCCGCTCCTCGACACCGGAGGAAACGTCGACCGCCAGTGCGCCGGTGGCTGCGACGGCCGCCTCCAGATTGTCCGGCCGCAGCCCGCCGGCCAGCATCCACGGCACCGGCCAGGCACGCCCAGCCATCAGCCGCCAGTCGAAGGGCATGCCGTTGCCCCCGGGCAGCGCGGCAGGGTCGCGCGGCGGCCGCGCATCGAAGAGCAGCCGCTCGACGAGTTCGGCGTAACCGTCCGCACGATCGAGATCGGCGGCCTCGCCGACCGGCACCGCCTTCATCACCGGCAGGCCCCAGCGGCGACGGATCGCATGGACCCGGGCAGGCGGCTCATCACCGCTGAGCTGGATCATATCGAGCGGCACGCGGGTCAATACCGCCTCGAGCGCCGCGTCGGTCGGGTCGACGAACAGCCCCACCGACCGGACGCCCGTCGGCACCCGCCGGGCAAGCTCGGCCGCGGTCGCCGGGTCGACGGCGCGCGGGCTGCGCGGGTAGAAGACGAAGCCGACATAGCGCGCCCCGCCCTCGGTCGCTGCGTCCAGCACCTCGGGGGTCCGGATGCCGCAGATTTTCACCTCGATCGCCATCGTGCCACGATGGCCGCCCGGGGCCGACGAGACAAGCGCCCACCGCGCCGTCACCCCACCCCCGATCGGCGCCGCACGATGTCGCCGGGAGATGCCGCCGGGAGATGCCGATGCCGACCGACAGCCCCCTCACAGCGTCCGATCCGCCGGCCGCCGCCACCGCCGCCGATCCGGGGCAGGAGGCGGTGGTCGCCTTCCTCGCCGATCCCGCGACCCATGGCGCACCGGTGGAGACCATCGCCACCCATGGCGCCCGTCTCTTCCTCGCTGGCGACCGCGCCTTCAAGCTGAAGCGCGCGATCCGCTACCCCTATATGGACTTCTCCACCCGCGCGAAGCGGGCAGCCGCCTGCCGGGCCGAGGTGGCGGTCAACCGCCGTACCGCGCCGGCGCTCTATCTCGCCGCCCGGCCCATCCTGCGCGGGGCGGACGGGCTGCGCCTCGGTGCGGCGGGAGAGGAGGACGAGGCCGGCGCGGCGGTGCTCGACACCGTTGTCGAGATGCGCCGCTTCGATCAGCAGGACCTGTTCGACCGGATGGCCGAGCGCGGCACGCTGACCGAGGCCCATGTCGTCGGGCTGGCTGAGGCCGCCGCGGCGCTGCACCGTACGGCCGAGCCGCCGCCGCCCGGCTGGTCCGACCGGATGGAGTGGATCGTCGCGGACAATCTCGAGGGGCTGCGCACGCTCGCCGCCGCCCCGCCCGCGCTGCTCGACACCATCGAGGCCGCCTCGCGCTCAGCGCTCGACCGGACGGCGGCACTACGGGCCGAGCGCCTCACCCAGGGCCGGGTGCGGCGCTGCCATGGCGATCTGCATCTGCGCAATGTCTGCCTGTTCGAAGGCCGGCCGACGCCGTTCGACGCGATCGAGTTCAACGACGACATCGCGATCTGCGATGTGCTCTACGACCTCGCCTTCCTCCTGATGGATCTCGATCATCGCGGCCTGCGCCCCTTCGCCTGCCGGGTGCTGAACCGCTGGCTCGAGCGGATGGAGGGGGAGGAGGCGGCGCTGTCGCTCCTGCCGCTCTTCCTGTCGCAGCGGGCGCTGGTGCGGGCCAAGGTGACCGCGACGGCCGCCCCTGCCGCCACGGCGGCGGCGGCGGAAGCGATGCGGGCGGAGGCGGGTGCCTACGTCGCGCTCGCCGCGGACTATCTCGCCCCGCCGCCGCCGCGGCTCATCGCCCTCGGCGGCTGGTCGGGAACCGGCAAGACCACGCTCGCCCGCCACATCGCCCCGTCGATCGGCCCGGCGCCGGGTGCCGTCGTCATCCGCAGCGATGTCGAGCGCAAACGGCTCGCCGGCGTCGCGGAAACCGAAAGGCTGCCGCCGGACAGCTATACTCAGGCGGCGAGCGATGCGGTCTATGCCGCGATGCGTCAGCGTGCCGCCATCGTGCTCGCCGCCGGCCACGCGGCCATCGCCGACGCCGTCCATTCGACGGAGGCGGAACGCCGCGCCATCGCCGAGGTCGCCGAAGCGGCCGGGGTGCGGTTCGACGGCGTCTGGCTCAAGGCGCCTCTCGCCTTGTCGCAGCAGCGGGTCGAGGCGCGGCGAGGCGATGCCTCCGATGCCGACGCCGCCGTCGTCGAGGCGCAGCACCGCATGGGGATCACCGGCGCTCCCTCATGGCCCGCGCTGTCGACGGAGGGGCCGCCCGAGACGGTGGCGGCCCGCCTCGCCGGCCGCCTCGCCGTCGCAGCGGAGGCCGGGCGGAGCGGCGGTTGAGCGAGATCAACGCCGCATCCTCCGGTAAAACCGAGGATGCGCGCACAGGTGAATGGCGAGACGGAGACAGGCGGATGGCGATCAGGGATATTCTCGTCCATGCCCAGACGGGACGGCAGCCGGAGACGCTTCGGCGGCACGCGCTCACCGCCGCGGCCGCGCTGGCCGTCGCCCATGATGCGCGGCTGATCGGGCTCGGCCTCGTGCCGACCATCCCGTCGAGCTTTTATAGCGCCGGCTGGGTCCCCGCCGCGTTCATCGAGCAGCTGGTCGCCGAGGGCAAGGCCGCGGTCGAGGCGGCACGGCTCCATTTCGAGGAGACGCTGCGGCGGTTCGGCCTCACCGCCCGTGGCGAGTGGCGGGAAGCGGAAGGCGACCCGGTGGCGGCGCTGGCCCTCCACGGCCGGTATGCCGACCTCGTGGTGGTCGACCAGAGCGACCCCGATCGTGAGGCCCCCTCCTTCGGCATCGCGTCCGACCTCGCCCTGTTCGGCGGCCGGCCGGTGCTGATCGCGCCGCGCGCCGCACCGACGGAGACGATCGGCACCCGGCCGCTCATCGCCTGGAACGCCAGCCGGGAATCGGCGCGGGCCGTCGCGGACGCCATGCCGATCCTCGCTCATGCCGGGCGCGCCGACGTTCTCGTCGTCTCACCCCGCGGGATCGGGGATCTGCCGGGGAGCCCGATCGCCCGACACCTCGCCGCGCATGGCATCGAGGCGGAGATCTTCGTACGCGACAGCGAGATCGAGGCCGGCATCGAGATCCTGAACTTCGCTGCCGAGCGCGGCTCCGACCTGATCGTCATGGG
Organism: uncultured Mycobacteriaceae bacterium; assembly: GCA_964406375.1. Classification (GTDB taxonomy): domain Bacteria; phylum Pseudomonadota; class Alphaproteobacteria; order DSM-16000; family Inquilinaceae; genus CAYORM01. Next base: position 3,803 of record CAYORM010000097.1, read on the forward strand.
TTGCTACGGACATCAGCGCATGCGTCAGGCGGTCTTCGGCGGCGCCACGCGCACGATCCTGTCCGACAGCCCCATCCCTGCCCTTCTGTCGCATTGAGGCTGTCGTATTGAGGCGCGGCATCCGCCGCCGGCTCACTCCCGCGAGCGCGCGATCGCTTCCGCCGCCGCGGCCGGGTCGGCGGCGGCGGTGATCGGCCGGCCGATCACCAGCCGGTCGGCACCCGCGCGCAGCGCCGCGGTCGGGGTCATGACCCGCTTCTGGTCGTCGGCGCCGCTGCCCGCCGGGCGCAGGCCGGGCACCACGAGCAATGTTGTGGGCCGTAGCACCCGGCGTAGCCGCGCGATCTCGAGCGGCGAGCAGACGATCCCGTCGAGCCCAGCCGCCTCGGCCAGCCGGGCGAGCCGCTCGACCTGAAAGGCGGCGTCCGGCTCCTGTCCGACGGCCGCGAGATCCTCGGCGTCGAGGCTGGTCAGCACCGTCACGCCGAGCAGGGCCGGGCGTGCCACGCCATGGGCACGGGCTCCGGCCTCGGCCGCCTCGACCGCGGCGCGCATCATCGCGGCACCGCCCGCGGCGTGGAGGGTCAGATAGGCGGGCGCCAGCGCCGTCGCCGCCCGCACCGCGCCAGCGACCGTGTTGGGGATGTCGTGCAGCTTGAGGTCGAGGAAGAGCGGCAACCCCTCTGGCACCGCCCGGCGCACCCCCTCGGGTCCCGCGGCACAGAAGAATTCGAGGCCGAGCTTCACCCCGCCGACATGGGGGGCGACGCGGGCGGCAAGCGCCGCCGCCTCCGCCACCCCGGGGCGGTCGATCGCGACCAGGATCGGGTTCATGACGCCGCCACCTCCCCTTCCACCAGACCCGCCGCCTCGCGCAGGAACGGGGACTCCTCGGCCTCGTCCTCCACCGCATCGGCAAGCCGTTCACCGAGATAAGGGCCGAATTTGAAGCCATGGCCCGAACAGGCGGAGACGAGCCAGCCCGCCGCACCCAGCCGCTGCACGACGAAACGTTCCTCGGGCGCGACGGTATAAAAGCAGCTTCTGGCGAGCAGCAGCCGGAACGCCCCGAACTGGCGCAGCCGGGCCCGCGCCAGCGCCAGGAGCGGCTCGGCCTCTTCGGGCCGGGCCGTCCGGTCACGATCGGGGTCGCCGGCGAGGGAGAAGGTGTGGTCGCCGATCTTCATCGACTGGCCCTGCGCCGGCGGCACGACATAGATGCCCCGGGCGAGATCGACATCGGTCAGCGCCGGCATGGCGGCCCAGGCGGCGGCGAGTCCGGCGGGCGGCTGGACATAGGCGACGATCTGACGCGACGGGCGAAGCGCCGGCAGGGACGGCGCCGCATCCGCCGGCAGGGCCTGCGCCAGCAGGCCGGCCGTCCAGGCACCGGCGGCGATGACGATCCGGTCGGCCGCAAGTCGCTCGCCACCGGCCAGCGTCAGCGTGGCGGCGTCCGGATCGATCGCGGCCACCTCGCTGTGCGGCCGGAGCGCCGCGCCCTTCTCCCGCAGCCAGTCGGCGAGGTCGGCGACGATACGCTGCGCGAGGAGAAGCCCGCCGCGGCGCATCAGGAGGCCGAGATCGATCCCGCTGGTCTCGATCAGCGGGAAGCGCTCGGCCAGCGCCCCCCGGTCGAGCAGCTCATAGGCGATCCCTTCCTCGTCGAGGACGCGGCGGCTGTCGGACAGCCAGCCATTGTCTTCGGTGCCGACCGACAACGTGCCGGTGGCAATGTAGTGGCGCCGGCCGAGATCGCGCCACAGCCGTTCCCAGGCGGCGAAGGCCGGGATCACCATGCGGGTGTAGCCGCGCGAGCCGCCATAGGGCTGGCGGATCAGTCGGTGGTCGTCGACCGAGGCACCGATCGGGTTGGGAATGCCGTAGCGGTCGAGGATGGTGACGCGATGCCCCGCCTTCAGCAGCGCCCGCGCCGCCGACAGGCCGTGGATGCCCGCACCGATGATGAGGATCGTCTGCCGCCCGGCCTTCGGTGCCGTCTGACGCCCGTTCGCCACGCTTACTCGCCTTTGAGTCGGAGAACTTCGGAGAGACACAGGAAGAGATGATAGAAGCTGCTCGCCGGGCTGTCGGTCGAGACCGGCGCGCCGTCGCGTTCGAGCCGGTCGCGCCACAGGCCGGGCTGGCCCTGCAGATAGTTGATCCACATGGATTCGAGCTGCCGGTCGGCGAGTGACGCGGCCTCTGTGTCGCCGGCATCCGCGCGCACGACACAGGCCTTGATGAACTCGGTCTGCGGCCATAGCCGCTTGGTCGCCCGCAGCACCTGGCCGTCCGGGTCGACCGCGTCGAAGGGTGCAAAGACCATTCCTTCGGCGGTGTCGACACCGTGGGTCAGCGCCCAGTCGAACAGGCGGTCGGCGATCGGCCGGTAGCGGATCGTGTCACACACCCCGCCCCAGCGATGCAGCAGCCACACCCATTCGAAATGGTGGCCCGGCTCGCGGATACGCCCGGACATGCCGTCCTCGGGGCGCCAGTCCTGGGTGAAATATTCGGCGAGCGTGCCGTCGGGCTGGACGAAGCGGTCGGCCAGAAGGTCCAGCATCTGCTCGGCGCGCCGGCGCCACTCCTGCTCCCCCGTCAGCTCATAAAGGGCCGACAGCGCCTCGAACAGGTGCATATGCGGGTTCTGCCGCCGCGGCCGCCGCCCCGGTACGTCCTCCAGGGCCTCAAGGAAGCCGCCATCCACCGTATCGGCGAGATGCCCGTCCATCCATTCGATGGTGCGGCTGGCGAGATCGAGCGGCGCCGTCTCGCCGCTGGCCCGCGCATACCAGGCACAGCAGAACAGCGCGAAGGCATGGTCATAGCAGTCGCGGCGCGCATCGGCGATGCCGCCATCGCCGGTCAGCGCGTGGACCCAACCGCCATTCTCGGGGTGCCAGCCATGCCGTGTCCAGAATTCCCAACCATGGCGCGCGACATCGAGAAGGCGGGGATCACCGCTCATCACCGCCGCATGGCTGAAGACATAGGTCTGCCGCATCTGCACGACGATACGCTTGGCATCGCCCGGAAAGGGCCGGCCCGCCGCATCGAGGCGCTCGTGAAAGCCGCCATGCTGCCGGTCGCAGCCGGCCTCTGCCCAGAACGGCAGCGCGCCGTCGAACAGCCAGCGGCGCCAGTCGGGGGGTCGCGCCTCGGCGCGGGCTTGGGAGAGAGGAAGGGTCATGCCGATACGGTCTCGAAGGCGAGCCGGGCGGCCGCCAGATCCTCGATCGCGCAGCCGACCGACTTGAACAGGGTGATCTCCTCCGGCCAGCGCCGCCCGGGATGCGTCCCGCGGGCGAGGTCGCGGAGATCGGCGGCGATCGCCTCGGCGGAGAACGCCCCGGCCGCGATCGCCCGGAGCAGGTCGCCCGCCTCCGCCATCGCGCCCTCGCGCGTGTCGACGAAGACGGTCGCACGTCGGATCGTCTCGTCGTCGCTCTCCCGCATATCCGGCGAGAACGCGCCGACCAGATCGACATGGCAGCCGGGACGGAGCCAGACGCCATGGATCAGCGGCGCGCGCGACCGCGTCGCCGCGGTGACGATATCGGCCTCGGCCACGGCGGCGGCAAGCGCCGTCGTCGCGCGGGCAGCCATGCCCTCAGCGGAGAGGGCCACCGCCAGCGCCTCGGCCTTTGCCGGTTCGCGGGCCCAGACGACCACCTCCTCGATCGGGCGGATCGCGGCATGGGCGCGGGCGAGATGCGGGGCGAGCGCGCCGGCTCCGATCACCACCAGCCGCCGTGCATCCGGGCGGGCGAGACGTCGTGCCGCCAGCGCCGAGGCGGCGGCGGTGCGACGGGCCGTCAGCATCGGCCCGTCGAGCAGCGCCAGCGGTGCCCCCGTCTCGCGGTCGAGCACGACATGGGCGCCGAGGATGAAGGGCAGGCCGCGCGCCGGATTGCCGGGCATCAGCGAGACGATCTTGACGCCCATGGCGGGGCGCGGGTCGTCCGGCGCCGTCCAGGCCGGCATCACGAGGAGCGTCGCGGGACCCTCGGGGGTCGGGATCTGGTGATGATGGCGGAGCGGGACCGGGGCCTCGCCCCGGAAGGCGTCGTCGAGCGCGTCGATGAGCGCAGTGATGTCGAGCGCGCGGTCGAGCGCTTCGGCGTCGATCACCCGCATCGCGGCGTCAGCCGGCGACGCCGCGGGCCGGGACGGGCGAGGTCTCGCTGCGCAGCGCGACCGATGGCGTCGGGGATGCGGCGGCGGGCGACGTCGCGGCAGCAGGAGCCAGTTTCTCGTTGGCGGCGATCAGGGCGGTGGCCCGGCGCTCGCGCTGCACGCGCTGTTCCTCGTCCCGCCGTTCGGCCACGAGACGCTCGCGCGCCCGTGCCTCCTGCGTCGCCCGCAGCACCGCCTCGGCGGCGTCGAGCCGCGCCTCGAGACGGCGGACACGGCGCCGTGCGGCGGCCGCACCGACCCAGACGACGAAAGCGCCGCCGATGAGGCCGAGGACGAAGGGGACCAGCACCGCGAGATAGACCGGCAGCTGCAGCGCCTCCTGCAGCGGCCACACGCTCAGCGCGACCGGCTCTCGATTGCTGATCGCGAAGAGCACGATGGCAAGGCCGAGCGGCAGGGTGATGATCCAGGCGAGATAACGCATCCTGCGTCCTTCCGGGGGACGTCGGTCCACGGCCCCTCGTGGCGGCGGCGCCGCGTCAGTCGCTGTTCAGCCGCTCGCGGAGCTGCTTGCCGGTCTTGAAGAAGGGCACGAGCTTCTCGGCAACGTCAACCGCCTCTCCGGTGCGCGGGTTGCGCCCGACTCTGGCGTCACGACGCTTGACCGAGAAGGCCCCGAAACCGCGCAGCTCGACGCGCTGCCCCCGCGACAGCGCTTCCCCGATTTCCTTGAAGATGGTCGAGACGATCTTCTCGATGTCCCGCTGATAGAGGTGCGGATGGCTCTCGGCCAGCCGCGCGATCAGTTCCGACTTGGTCATCTTCGGCGCTTCTCCTCCATCCGGCATCGGCCGGCCGGAGCCCCGTCCCCCGCGGCCCAGCTCGCCCCCGATCGTGCCAGCGCCGATCCGCGAGCGCAAGGCCAAGCCCCTGGCCAGGAAGGATTTTCAGGGAAGCGTAACCGCATGGGGCGGCGGATTCTCACCCGCCGCCCCAGCGAAGTCACGGACGGCTCGCGCACGACCGACGAGCGATCGGCGCGAGGACCATCCTCAGCGGTTGTCGGAGTTCTCCCGCGCGCGACGCAGCGCCGCGCCCAGGATGTCGCCCAGCGAGGCGCCGGAGTCCGACGAGCCGTACTCGGCCATCGCCTTCTTGTCCTCCTCGACCTCGCGGGCCTTGATGGACAGAGTGACGCGCCGGCTCGCCCGATCCACCTGCTGGACCTTGGCGTCGACCTTCTCACCGACCGCGAACCGGTCGGGCCGCTGCTCGGACCGCTCACGCGACAGATCCGACTTGCGGATGAAGCCGGTCAGACCGTCGGCCAGCGACACCTCGATGCCGCCATCGGTCACCGCGGTGACGGTGCAGGTGACGACCTCGCCCTTGCGGACGCCGCCGGCGTTCTTCTCGAAGCTGTCCTCGACGAGCTGCTTGATGCCGAGGCTGATCCGCTCCTTCTCGACATCGACGTCGAGCACCTTGACGCGGACCTGATCGCCCTTCTTGTAGTCCTGGATCGCCTCCTCGCCGGAGCGGTCCCAGGCGAGGTCCGAGAGATGGACCATGCCGTCGATGTCGCCCGGCAGGCCGACGAACAGGCCGAACTCGGTGATGTTCTTGACCTCGCCCTCGAGCTCGGTGCCGTTCGGGTACTTCTCGGAGAAGCTCTCCCAGGGATTCGGCAGACACTGCTTGAGGCCGAGGCTGATGCGGCGCTTCTGGGCGTCGACATCGAGCACCATGACCTCCACCTCCTGCGAGGTGGAGACGATCTTGCCCGGATGGACGTTCTTCTTGGTCCAGCTCATCTCGG
>CAYORM010000098.1:0-3603 GCA_964406375.1 uncultured Mycobacteriaceae bacterium
TCCCGTCCGACCCTGCCCCTGGTCGGGATTCCCTGCTGTCTGAGGCAGATGGGGCACCATCCGTTCCACATCGCCGGCGACAAATATGTCCGGGCGGTCTCGGAAGGGGCCGGTGCCATGCCCATCCTGATCCCGGCGCTCGGCGCATGGTGGGACATCGACCTGCTGATCGACCGGCTCGACGGGCTGCTCATCACCGGCAGCCCCTCCAATGTCGAGCCGCACCATTATGACGGCCCGGCCAGCGCCGCCGGCACGCTGCATGATCCGGCGCGTGACGCGACGACGCTGCCGCTGATCCGCCGGGCCCTTGCCCGTGGCCTGCCGATGCTGGCGATCTGCCGCGGGCTGCAAGAGATGAACGTCGCCCTCGGTGGCACGCTGCATCAGGATCTCGCGGCCGTTCCCGGCCGCAACGACCATCGTGCTGATGAGAGCCGCCCGGTGGAGGAACAGTACGGCCCGGCGCATCCGGTGGCGATCACCCGAGGCGGGCGGCTCGCCGCGATCCTCGGTCGCGACGAGGCCATGGTGAACACTATCCACGCCCAGGCGATCGACCGGCTGGCGCCGGGGCTCGCGGTCGAAGCCGTGGCCCCGGACGGCACGATCGAGGCGGTCTGCCCCACCGCCGCCGCGGGCTTCGCCCTCGGGGTGCAATGGCACCCCGAATGGCGCTTCTGGGAGAACCCCGACTCGGTTGCGCTCTTCCGCGCCTTCGGCGAGGCGGTCGCTGCCTATGCCGACAGGCGCAAACGCGCCGCCGCCTGAGGCCCCTCCTTACGATTGCCGGCGACGCTCAGCGCCGCAGCGCCGCCACGCCCGGCAGCTCCTTGCCTTCGAGCCATTCGAGGAAGGCGCCGCCGGCCGTCGAGATGTAGGAGAAGTCGGCCTCCACACCGGCGGCGGCGAGGGCCGCCACCGTGTCACCGCCACCCGCGACCGTCAGCAGCCGCCCGGCGCGGGTCAGCGCCGCCGCCTCCGCCGCCACTGCATTCGTCGCTGCATCGAAAGGCTTCTTTTCGAACGCGCCGAGCGGGCCGTTCCAGACACAGGTCGCCGCGGCGCGCAGCTCGGCCTTGAGCGCCTCCACCGTGCGCGGCCCGGCATCGAGCATCATCGCGTCGTCCGGGATCGCGTCGATGTCGACCACCTCATGCGGGGCGCCGGCCTCGAAGACACGCGCGACCACGGCGTCGATCGGCAGGATGATCGCCGCACCGGCGGCCTCCGCCTTGGCCATGATGGCGCGCGCGGCTTCGGCCATGTCGTGCTCACACAGGCTCTTGCCCATCGCGACGCCCTGGGCGGCGAGGAAAGTGTTCGCCATCCCGCCACCGAGCACCAGCCTGTCGACCTTGCCGACGAGATTGCCGAGCAGGTCGAGTTTGGTAGAGATCTTGGCGCCGCCGACTACCGCGAGCACCGGCCGCTCCGGCGTCTCGAGCGCCCGGGTCAGCGCGTCGAGCTCGGTCTGCATCAGCCGCCCGGCGGCCGACGGCAGGAGATGCGCCACGCCTTCCGTCGAGGCATGGGCGCGATGGGCCGCAGAGAAGGCGTCGTTGACATAGACATCGCCGAGCGCCGCCAGCGCGCGCGCGAAGGCCGGATCGTTCTTTTCCTCCTCCTTGTGGAAGCGGACATTCTCGAGCAGCAGGACGTCTCCATCGCGAAGCGCCCGAATGGCCGCCTCCGCGGCAGGGCCGACGCAGTCCTCGGCGAACGCGACCGGTCGCCCGAGGGCCGCCTGCAGGGCCGGCAGCACCACGGGACGAAGGCTGAACTCCGGTGCCGGCCCCTTCGGCCGGCCGAAATGCGACAGCACGACGACCCGACCGCCCTTCTCGGCGATCTCCAGCAGCGTCGGCGCCAGCCGGTCGAGCCGCGTCGTATCGGTGACCCGGCCGCCATCCACCGGCACGTTGAGATCGCCACGCACCAGCACGGTCTTGCCGCGCAGCTCGAGATCGTCGAGGGTCCGGAACGCGCTCATGATCGTCTCGCATCTGGAGAAGCCGGCCGCGAACGAACCATAGCCCCCGGGGTCGCGCAACCCCGCGGGCGCACAGCCGAAGCGACGAAGCCAACAGAGCCCGCGCCCGTCACGTCTCGGGGCGGAACCGGCCGGACAGGCGAAAGCGCTCCCCCGGATGGACGAGGGTCGCATGCGTCACCGGCCGGCCGTGATTCCAGGTCGTGCGCCGCAGCATCAGGCACGGCGCCCCGGGATCGATCTGCAGCAGCCGGCAGATCTCGGGGTCTGGTCGCACGGCTTCGACGACATGCTCGACCTCGGTCGCCGGCAGCGTCGCCTTCAGATAATCGGTCGGGGTGATCCGGGCGAAATCCTGGGTCAGGAAGTGCGGCACCAGCGTCGGCGAGACCCAGCGCTCCTCGAGCTGCAGCGGCACCGTCTCCTCCCAGTGCAGGCAGATCGCGTGGAACGCATCGGCACCGGGTGCGAGGTCGAGCCGATCTGCGATCTCGGCCGGTGGCGGCTCGGCGCGCAGCAGCAGCGGCTGGCAGCGATAGTGGCGACCCCGCGCCTGGACATCCTCGGCGATCGCGCGGATCTCGAGCAGGCCGAGCCGTGCCCGCGGCGGCGCGACGAACGAGCCGACACCCTGGATGCGGAGCAGCACGCCGTCCCGGACGAGCTCGCGCAGCGCCCGGTTGACGGTCATCCGCGAGACACCGAGCGCGCGGACCAGCTCGTGCTCGGACGGCACGCGGTCATGTGGTGCCAGCCGGCCCTGGGCGATCAGATCGGCGATGTGGCGCTTGACGCGCAGATAGAGCGGTGCGGACACCGGCGTGGTGTCCGTCACTGCAGCGACGCCGGCAAATGGCCGGGATGCAGCTCGGGCCGTGGTTTGCCCGCGACCAGCGTCTCCGGCCGGTAATCCGCACCGAGCGTGTGGACGAGCTGTGCCGGATCCTCGACCGGCCAGATGGCGAGATCGGCGCGCTTGCCCGGCTCTATCGTGCCGCGGTCGCCGAGCAGGCCGAGCGCCCGCGCGGCCTCGCGCGTCAGCCCGGCGAGCGCCTCACCCACCGTCAGACCGAACAGCAGGCAGGCCATGTTCGCCGCGGCCAGCGGCGACAGCACCGGCGAGGTGCCGGGGTTCGCATCGGTCGCGACCGCCATCGGCACGCGAGCGCCGCGCAGGGCCGCGACCGGCGGGCGGCGGGTCTCGCCCAGCATGTAGAAGGCGCCGGGCAGCAGGACGGCGACGGTGCCGGCGACGCGCATTGCGGCGACGCCGTCGGCCGAGAGATATTCGAGGTGGTCGGCCGAGAGCGCACCATGGCGGGCGGCGAGCGCCCCGCCGCCAAGATCGGAGAGCTGGTCGGCATGCAGCTTCACCGGCAGCCCGAGGGCGCGGGCCGCCTCGAACACCCGCGCCACCTGCTCGGGCGAGAAGGCGATCGTCTCGCAGAACGCATCGACCGCGTCGACGAGGCCCTCGGCGGCGAGCGCCGGCAGCATCGTCCGGCACAGCGCATCGACATAGGCGTCGGCGGCGCCGTCGAACTCCGGCGGCACGGCATGGGCGCCGAGGAAGCTGGTGCGGACCGTCACCGCCACCGCCGTACCGATCC
>CAYORM010000098.1:3613-9552 GCA_964406375.1 uncultured Mycobacteriaceae bacterium
GATCCGCCGGGCGACGCGCAGCATGCGCCGCTCGGACGCGGTATCGAGGCCGTAGCCGGATTTGATCTCGACCGTCGTCACTCCCTCGCCGAGGATCGCGGCGAGGCGGGGCCAGCTTTCGGCCAGGAGCCGCGCCTCATCGGCCGCCCGCGTGGCGGCGACCGTCGACCGGATCCCGCCGCCTGATCGGGCGATCTCGGCATAGGAGGTGCCGGCGAGCCGGCGCTCGAACGCCCAGGCACGTTTGCCGGCATGGACGAGTTGGGTGTGGCAGTCGATCAGGCCCGGCGTCACCCATCGCCCCTCCAGCCGCCGCCGGTCGGGGCAGCGGGCAAGCCGGTCCGACGGCAGGTCGGCCCGCGCCCCCACCCAGACGATGCGGCCGCCGGCGATCGCGATGGCGCCGTCTTCGATCACCGTGCCGCCATAGCGATCGCGATCCGTCTGCGGGCACATCGTCGCGATGCGCGCGCCGGTCAGCACCATCTCCCAATCCTGCGCCATGCCGCTCCCAGACTCCTCTGCGGTCCGCTCCGATGCGCCGGGTTCCGGCCGACAGGATGCGCGGGAGGGCATTGTCTATACAAGCGCCGCGCCGTGCCGCCTCCGATCGCGCGTTTCGGCAAATGACTTGTCAGCGATTTTCACGTATTTTATCGAAGATGACTTGGGATGCGCGGGATTCATCCCACAACATCGGCGGGCTCACTGCCCGCGACCGCGACCTCCCCGCGCCGGCACGATGCCGTCGACGAGGATGAAGGCAAAGCGGCACGCGGCGTGGATGGGATGGGAAATGGCGGGGGAAACATCGATGAACATGATGGGCCGGGACGTGGCGGGGGAGGAGCTGGCACTCGGTGACGACCAAGTCATCACCGCGGTGCTGGACAGCGGCAAAGCCTCCTTTCACCTGTTTCGCACGGTGCAGACGCTGGTCGGGATGGCGATCCGCAGCAGCGGGCTGCGCGATCTGAACGCCGTCCATGGCTGGGTCCTGCTGACGATCGCCAAGCTGCCGCTGGCCGAGGCCAACATCACCCAGGTCGAACAGGTCATCGGCAGTTCGGCGCGCCAGAGCGTGAAGGTGCTGATCGACCGCGGCTATCTCGACGCACGGCCGTCGCCGCACGACCGCCGGCGGGTGGCGCTGGTCCCGACGACCCGTGGGAGCAAGGCCGTCGCCGCCATCACCACCGCCCTCGCCGCAGCCGCCCGCGAACGCATCGACGAAGTGTCTTTCACGGAGGATTGGCTGCCGCTGCCCGGTCAGCTCGAGCGCACCCGTAAATCGGTCCGGGGCACGCTGATCGGCTGAGGCCCGCGACAGCGGGCCGCTTGTTCCGCCGGCCGGGCGGCGGTACAGGATTGAAAATCAGTCGCGTTTGCGGACCGCCGGATGAGCAGCCAGACCTTCGACACCTATGGCCGGACCCGCAGGCGGTCCGGCGGGGCTCGCGGCTGGCGCATCCTGTCGGTGCTCGCAGCGCTCATCGTCGCCACGCCGGTCCTCGTCGTGCTGGCCGGCGTGACCGCCGATTCGGGCGGCGTCTGGCGCCATCTCGCCGAAACGGTTCTCGCCGATTACGTCGTCAACACGCTGGTGCTGATGGCCGGTGTCGCCGTGCTGGTCCTGACGATCGGGGTCGGCGCCGCCTGGCTGGTGACGATGCACCGCTTTCCCGGCAGCCGCATCCTCGAATGGGCCCTTCTGCTGCCGCTCGCGGTGCCGGCCTATGTGATGGCCTACGCCTATACCGACCTCCTGCAATATGCCGGGCCGGTGCAATCGACGCTGCGCGCGGCCTTCGGCTGGACGAGCGCGCGGGACTACTGGTTCCCGCAGGTGCGATCGACCCCCGGTGCGATCGCGATGCTCGGCTTCGTCCTTTACCCCTATGTCTACCTGCTCGCCCGCTCGGCCTTCCTCGCGCAGTCGGTCTGCGTGCTGGAGGTGAGCCGCCTGCTCGGCTGCGGGCCGTGGCGCAGCCTGTTCGGCGTCGGCCTGCCCCTCGCCCGGCCGGCGATCGTCGCCGGCCTCGCGCTCGCGATGATGGAGACGATCGCCGATTACGGCACCGTCGCCTATTTCGGCGTCCCGACCTTCACTACCGGCATCTACCGCACCTGGTTCGGCATGGGCGCGCCGGCGGCCGCCGTGCAGTTGGCGGCGGTGATGCTGCTCTTCGTCGCCGCGCTCGTCCTGCTCGAGCGCTGGTCGCGCCGCGGCATCCGGGTGCACACGGCGGGGCGCTATCAGGCGCTGCCGGTGAAGCGGCTCACCGGCTGGCGCGGCTGGGGCGCGCTCGCCCTCTGCGTCCTGCCCATCGCCATCGGCTTCCTGGTGCCGGTGCAGCGGCTGGTCGGCCTCGCCCTCACCGTCGGCGACCAGCTCTGGGGAACACGCTTCGTCGGCTTCGCCGTGAACAGCTTCATGCTTGCCGCCATCACCGCGGTGGTCGGCGTCGCGATCGCGACCGTGTTGGCCTACGCCAAGCGCCTGTCCCCCTCGCCGGCCGTGCGCGCCTCCGTCGGTATCGCGGCGCTGGGCTATGCGGTGCCGGGATCGGTGATCGCCACAGGCATCCTTTTGCCGCTCGGCACCATCGACAATGCCGTCGACGCCTTCGCCCGCAGCCATCTCGGCGTCTCGACGGGGCTGTTGTTCACCGGCACGATCGCCGCCCTCGTCTACGCCTACACGGTTCGGTTCCTCGCGGTCTCCTACAACACGATCGAAGCGGCGCTCGAGAAGATCTCACCGAACATGGATCACGCCGCCCGCACCCTCGGCCAGACGACCCGCGGCGCCCTCCTGCGCGTCCACGCGCCGATGATGGCCGGCGGCATGCTGACCGCGGGGCTGATCGTCTTCGTCGACGTGCTGAAGGAGCTGCCGGCGACGATGATCCTGCGCCCGTTCAATTTCGAGACGCTCGCAGTCCGCGCCTATCGGCTCGCCGCCGATGAGCGCCTCGCCGAGGCCTCGACGGCGGCGCTCACCATCGTCCTCGTCGGGATCCTGCCGGTCATCCTGCTGAGCCGCGCCATCGGCCGGTCGCGTCCCGGCACGCCGGCGCAGCGCGGCTGAGGCGACGGTCCTGACAAATAGCCCCCGGACGGCGTCCGGGGGCCAGTCTGATCGAGCGCGTGGCGCCGGGGCGCCGGGAGGGAGTCGCGTTCGATCGTCGCATCGGGCGACGCCGCACGGCCGGGACCGTACGGCGCGGCGATCTCACTTCCAGCCGACGCGGTCGGCGATCTGCAGCGCAATCGGGTTGTTGGCGCCGAACTCGGCGGCGTTCACCGTGTCCTCCTTGAACGGTCCCCAGGCGGCGACGATCTCCGGCGCCGGCACGCCCGCGACCACAGGGAACTCCTGGTTCTGGCCGGCGATGATCGCCTGGGCCTCGTCGCTCACCAGGAATTCGATGAAGCGCACGGCGTTCTCGAGATTCGGCGCCGTCGCGACGACGCCAGCGCCCGAGATGTTGACATGGGTGCCGCGGCCCAGCGGCCCCTCACCCTCCTGATTGGGGAAGATGACGCCGATCTTCTCGGCGATCGCGACCTGGCCGGGGTCGTCGCTCGCCAGCATGCCGGCGAGGTAATAGGTATTGGCGACCGCGAGATCGCACTCACCGGAGGCGACCGCCGCGATCTGGTCGCGGTCTCCGCCCTCGGGCTCACGGCCGAGATTGGCGACGATCCCGGCCGCCCATGCTTCGGCCGCCTCCTCGCCATGGGCGGCAATGATCGAGCCGAGCAGTGACTGGTTGTAGACATTGCTGGAGCTGCGGATGCACAGCCCGGGATAGGCCGGATCGGCCAGGTCCTCATAGCTGTCGAGCCCTTCGGGCGCGCCGTTCTCCTTGTTGTACATGATGACGCGCGCGCGCTTGGAGATCGCAAACCACAGCCCGTCCGGATGGCGCAGATGCTCGGGCACACGCTCTTCCAGGATGTCCGAATGGACGGGCTGCAGCAGCCCCGCCTCCTCGACCCGCCACAGCCGGCCGGCATCGACGGTAATGACGACATCCGCCGGGCTGTTCGCGCCCTCCGCCTCGATACGGGCGATCAGCTCGTCACCACTCGCCTCGATGAGATTGACCTCGATTCCCGTCTCCGCGGTGAACTTCTCGTAGAGTGCGAGATCCGTGTCGTAGTGGCGGGCCGAATAGACATTCACCACCTCCTGGGCCGACGCGGCGGTGTCGGCGATAAGCAGGGCGGTTCCGGCGAGAAGGGCTGTACGAACGGGAAGCATCGGGCTCATCCCTCAAATTATGTTGAGACGCATTCGCAGCATCCGCTCGCGCAGAATAACGGGACGATGCCTCGGCGCAACATTCAATTGAGAATGAATCGCGCCAGACTCGCCGCGACAGCCCGGCTGCTCCCGGCGCGCGGCCATGGCGAAATCGGGCTGCGCAGCCCGGCGCCTCACGCCGCGGAGGCGGTGCGGCGTGACTCGATCAGCCGGATGATCTCCTCAGCGGCGCGCGGGATGTTCGTCCCCGGCCCGTAGATGGCGGCGACGCCCGCCGCCTTCAGCGCTTCGTGATCCCGCGGTGGCACGACGCCGCCGCAGACGACGAGGATGTCATCCGCCCCCGCCTCGGCCAGGGCCTGCATCAACCCCGGCACCAGGGTCAGATGCCCGGCGGCCTGCGTCGATACGCCCACGACATGGACATCGTTCTCGATCGCCTGCCGCGCCGCCTCCTCCGGCGTCTGGAAAAGCGGCCCGATATCGACGTCAAAGCCGATATCCGCAAAGGCAGTGGCGATCACCTTCGCACCGCGATCGTGGCCGTCCTGCCCCAGCTTGACGACCAGCATGCGCGGCCTTCTCCCCTCCGCCTCCGCGAAGCGTTCGACCTCCGCACGGATGCGATCGAACCCTGCATCCCCCTCGAAGGCACCGGCATAGACGCCGGAGACCGAGCGGCTGACCGCCCGGTGGCGCGAGAAGACCCGCTCCAGCGCCTCCGAGATCTCGCCCAGGGTTGCCCGCGCGCGGGTCGCCGCCACGGCATATTCGAGGAGATTGCCGTCGCCGGCCGCGGCACGTTCGAGCGCCTCGAGCGCCGCCCGGCATGCCGCATCGTCGCGGCCGGCCCGCAGCGCCGCGAGTCGCGCCATCTGCGTCTCGCGCACCTGCGCGTTGTCGATCGCCAGGACCTCGACGCTCTCCTCGGTCTCCGCGACATAGCGGTTGACGCCGACCACCACCGTCTCGCCCCGGTCGATCAGCGCCTGGCGCCGCGTCGCGCTCTCCTCGATTCGCAGCTTGGGCAGCCCTGCCTCGATCGCCCGCGTCATGCCGCCCATCGCCTCGACCTCGTCGATCAGCTTGCGGGCCTCGGCGATCAGCGCGTCGGTCAGCGCCTCGACATAGTAGCTGCCGCCGAGCGGGTCGACGACGCGCGTGATCCCCGTCTCCTCGGCGATCACGAGCTGGGTGTTGCGGGCGATCCGTGCCGAGAACGGCGTCGGCAGGCCGAGCGCCTCGTCGAAGGCGTTGGTGTGCAGCGACTGGGTGCCGCCGAGCACCGCGGCGAGCGCCTCGATCGTGGTGCGGACGATGTTGGTATAGGGGTCGCGCTCGGTCAGCGACACGCCGGAGGTCTGGCAATGGGTGCGCAGCATCAGGCTTTCCGGCCGCTTCGGGGCGAACCGGCCCTGGATCAGCTCGGCCCACAGGACGCGCGCCGCGCGCAGCTTGGCGATCTCGGCGAAGAAATCCATGCCGATCGCGACGAAGAAGGACAGGCGCGGTGCGAAACTGTCGATGTCGAGGCCACGCCCCACCGCCGCACGGACGTAGTCGAGCCCATCGGCGAGGGTGTAGGCGAGCTCCTGCACCGCCGTCGCCCCGGCCTCCTGCATGTGATAGCCGGAGATCGAGATCGAGTTGAACTTCGGCATCTCCT
>CAYORM010000099.1:0-9368 GCA_964406375.1 uncultured Mycobacteriaceae bacterium
GTCCGTCTTGTTGACGTGCTGTCCGCCGGCACCCGAGGAACGATAGGTGTCGATCCGCAGATCCTTCTCGTCGATCGTGATCTCGATCGAGTCGTCGACGACCGGCGAGACGGAGACCGAGGCGAAGCTGGTATGCCGCCGGGCCTGGCTGTCGAACGGGCTGATACGCACCAGGCGGTGCACGCCCGATTCCGTCTTCAGCCAGCCATAGGCGTTCCGCCCCTTGATCTGCACGGTCGCCGACTTGATCCCGGCTTCCTCGCCCGGGCTCTCCTCGAGCCACTCCACCTTGTAACCGTGCTTCTCGGCCCAACGGACATACATACGCAGCAGCATCTCGGCCCAGTCCTGGGCTTCGGTGCCGCCGGCGCCGGCATTCACCTCGAGATAGCCGTCATTGCCGTCGGCCTCACCCGACAGGAGACTCTCGAGCTGCCGCTTGGCCGCCTTCTCGGCGATCGCAGCGAGCTGGCCTTCCGCATCGGCGAGCACCTCGGCGTCACCCTCGGCTTCGGCCAGCTCGATCAGCCCGAGCGCGTCATCGAACTCGGCCTCGAGCGCCCGGTACCCGGCGATCGCATCGTCGAGATGAGTGCGCTCGCGCAGCAGCTGCTGCGCCTTTTCGGGATTGTCCCAGAGCTTGGGGTCTTCGGCGAGCGCGTTCAGCTCGTCCAGTCGTCTCGTCGCGTTGTCCCAGTCAAAGAGACCTCCTCAGCAGTGCGAGCGACTGCTTGATCTCTTGGGCCCGGGCCTCGGTCTCGGCGCGCATCGCGCGTCTCCTCGCTGCCGTCGTCTGATAAGGATGCGGGCGCGGATGTAGCGCGCGGGCGCCGCCCCCGCAAGCCGTGCGGCGGAACGCGCGCGCGTCACCCCCCGGCCCCCGCCCGGTCGGCCCGGCACCGTCAGTAGAGCCCACCGGTGCCGGTCGTCGCCTCGGGCAGGCTGTCGCCGAAGGAGGTGGTCTCACCGGGGATGGTATCGCCGGGCGCCCAGAGCCGGTCGAGCGCGTAGCCGGTGCCCGGCTCGGTCCCGGGACGGAACGCCTCCCAGATCACGTCGCCCCCCGCGCCGATCGCCGGTCGACCGGTCAGCCGGTCGATGCGCACGAGGCTGATACCCGGCGGGATGCGGAAGGGCGGCACCGACTGGTCATCGAGCGCGGCATCCATCACCGCGCGGAAGATCGGCAGCGCCGCGGAGGCGCCGCTCTCATCCACCCCGGCGAGCGTGGTGCCGAGCGTCCGCGGCTCGTCGAAGCCGACATAGACGCCGACCGCGAGATCCGGCGCGAAGCCGACAAACCAGGCATCCTTCGCCTCATTCGTCGTGCCGGTCTTGCCAGCAAGGGTGACGCCGAGCTCGGCGAGCGCCCGGCCGGTGCCGCGCTCCACCACCCCTTGCAGCATCGAGGTGAGCTGATAGGCGACCATCGGATCGGTCACCTGCTCGCGCGTGTCGGGCAGGACCGGCGTCGGCTGACCCGACCAGGCGACGCCGGTGCATTCGGCACAGTGGCGGTCATCATGCCGGTAGACGGTGGCGCCGGTGCGGTCCTGGATCCGGTCGATGAAGGTCGGCTCGATCCGCCGGCCACCATTCGCCACCATGGCGAAGGCCGTCGTCATCGCCAGCGGCGTCGTCTCGAGCGCGCCCAGCGCCGATGAGTAGAGCAGCGGCATGTCCGGATAGATGCCGAAGCGCCGGGCGACGTCGCGCACCGGCTGCAGCCCCACCGCCTGCAGCAGCCGCACCGTCATTGCATTGCGCGAATGCTCGACGCCGAAGCGCATCGGCACCGGCCCGTACATGTTGGACGAGGCGATGTTCCACACCCCCTGCCCGCCCGGCAGGTCGACGGTGACCGGCGCGTCATCGACGATGGTGGCCGGCGTGTAGCCGGCCTCGAGCGCCGCGAGATAGACGAAGGGTTTGAAGGTCGAGCCCGGCTGCCGCATCGCCTGGGTGGCGCGGTTGAACTGGCTGGCGCCGTAATCCCAGCCGCCGCTGACCGCGAGCACGCGGCCGGTATTGGGGTCGAGCACGACGACCGCGCCCTGCACATCGGGCACCTGTCGCAGCGCGAAGGCCTGGAGCGCATCCGGATCCGCCGGGACGGGGCCGGACGGTTCGACGAGGATCACGTCGCCAAGCGCGAGCACGTCATCGACACTGTCCGGCGCCGGGCCGACACGCTGGCCGTCGCGATGCGGCCGAGCCCAGGCGACACCCTCGAAATCGATCATGCCGCGGCTTCCGTCGACGAAGCCGATCTCCGCCCGCCGCCCGTCGACGGCGAGGACGACGGCAAGCTGCCAGCTCCCGGCGCCGGCAGGGCGGGCGACGGCATCGAGCTGCGCCGCCCAATCATCGAACGTCTCGAGCCGCGCCACCGGTCCACGCCAGCCATGCCGGCGGTCATAGGCGAGCAACCCCTCGCGCAGCGCCCGGTCGGCGATCTCCTGCAACACCGGATCGAGCGTGGTGCGGACCGACAGCCCACCCTCGTAGACTTGGTCGGTGCCGTAGATCGCCTGCAGCTGCCGGCGCACCTCCTCGGCGAAATAGCTGGCGGCGTAGACATCGCTGCGGCGGCGATCGGCGGTGACGACCGGCCCCTGCCGCGCCGCTTCCGCCGCCTCGGCATCGATCTCGCCATCTTCGAGCAGGCGGCCGATGACATAGTTCCGCCGCGCCTCGGCACCCGCCGGATTGGTCCGCGGGTCATAGCTCGACGGCGCCTTGGGCAGCCCCGCCAGGAAGGCGATCTCGGGAAGCGTGAGTTCGGACAGCGCCTTGTCGAAATAGGCCAGCGCCGCCGCCGCCACGCCATAGGCGCCGCGGCCGAGATAGATCTGGTTCAGGTAGAGCTCGAGGATCTCGTCCTTGCTGTAGGCGCTCTCGATCCTGAGTGCGAGGATCATCTCGCGGATCTTGCGCTCGACCGAATAATCGTTGGTCAGAAGAAAGATGCGGGCCACCTGCTGGGTGATGCCCGAGAACCCCTCCATCCGCCGCCCCTCGATGAGACGGAAGACGTTGTTGACGAGCGCCCGCAGCACGCCCTGGGGGTCGATGCCGGGATGGCTGTAGAAATTCTGGTCCTCGGCCGAGACGAAGGCCTGGACGACCAGCGGTGGGATCGCCTCGATCGGCACGAACAGACGGTTCTCCGCCGCGTATTCCGCAATCAGCCTTCCGTCACCGGCGAGCAGATGGGTCGTCACCGGCGGCTCATATTCGGCGAGCGAGGCGGTGTCGGGCAGATCCCGGCCGTAATATTCGAACATGGCGAAGACCGCGGCGCCGCCCAGGATCAGGGCCAGCAATGCCAAGCGGACCGCCCAGCGGAGGAGACGCATCGGCCATCCATTCAGGGTTCGCGCCGGAGCTAGCCGCCAATTGCGGCCAGCCCGTGACGGCCGCCGCGGCTCCGATGGCGGCGGGCGGGGCGGCGACGGGGGGGCCGGGCCCGGTCTCGGGCCGACGCGCAGCGGCTTCCTGCGGCTGGACATCACTCCTGTCGATCCGTCACGCTCGCTTAAAGGCAGTATTCGCCCACTAGCCGGTCGAGGGAAAGCGGCCGATGGTTCTCCGCGGATCGCTAGGCCGGGCAGCATGGCTGTCCTCGGGGAAAGTCCGCACATATCCGATCATTCTTCGTTGTGCAGCGGCGGGCCCACCGCTATCGTGCGGTCGCGACAGTCCAATCGGATTTCCGCATCGGCCACGATACCGTGCATGCGGCATCGGGACCGGCGCGGCCGTCGCCTCCGTCGGCATCGACGGCGCGGCCTCGCGGTCGTGTCCGGCATAAGGACGAGGCGGCGCGCCCGAGGACGACAGAGTTCAACCCGAAGCCGGCGCCGCCCGCATCCGCGGCGGTCCCGGTCGACCCGGGCGCCCCCGTCTGGCCTGCTGAAAAGCGCTGTTTTCGGGGTGGCGTGCCCGGGGCGCCCGAAAGGCTTCCCTGGCCAAGGACGCATCGTTCGGGCCGTAGGTCGCGCGGCTGCGTCGAGCGCGTCGACAGGAACCGCTTTCATGGCGAAGAAGATGCTCGTGGACGCCACCCATCCGGAAGAGACCCGGGTGGTGGTCCTCGACGGCAACCGTCTCGAAGAGTTCGATTTCGAAACAGCCGCAAAGAAACAGCTCAAAGGCAATATTTATCTGGCCAAGGTGACGCGGGTCGAACCCTCGCTCCAGGCCGCGTTCGTCGAATATGGCGGCAATCGCCACGGCTTTCTCGCCTTCTCCGAGATCCATCCCGACTACTACCGGATCCCGGTGGCCGATCGGGAGGCGCTGATCGCCGCCCAGGAGGCCGAGGCTGTGGAGGCCGAGGCCGCCGAGGAGAAGGCCGCCCGGGGTGGCGGGCGGCGCCGCGGCCGCGAGAAGCGCCGCCGCATCGCCGACGGTCCGAGCGAGGCGGTCGACGCCGCAGCCGCGGCGGCCGAGGCCGGCCATGAGGAGCCGTCGGGAGAGGAGCCGCCGGAGACCGCATCCGGCGACGCGGCCGCAGCCGGCACGGATGCCGAGGGCGCCGACGGGTACCACGCCGCGGATCATG
Organism: uncultured Mycobacteriaceae bacterium; assembly: GCA_964406375.1. Classification (GTDB taxonomy): domain Bacteria; phylum Pseudomonadota; class Alphaproteobacteria; order DSM-16000; family Inquilinaceae; genus CAYORM01. The sequence continues at coordinate 4,568 of CAYORM010000099.1, forward strand.
ACGACGAGGCCGGCGAGGACGCTGCCGCGAATGGCGATGCCGGTGCGCCGGGTGAAGCCCGATCCGACAACGGCACGGACGGCGACAACGGCGAGAACGGGATCGTCGAGACCGTCGGCGGCGATGAAGTCGAGGAGGAAGCGCGGGTCCGCCGCGCGCCGCCGCGCAACTACCGCAACTACAAGATCCAGGAGGTCATCAAGCGCCGGCAGATCATGCTGGTGCAGGTGACCAAGGAGGAGCGCGGCAACAAGGGCGCCGCTCTCACCACCTATCTCTCCCTGGCCGGGCGCTACTGCGTTCTGATGCCCAATACGCCGCGCGGCGGCGGGATCAGCCGGAAAATCCAGAACCCCAAGGATCGCAAGAAGATGAAGGCGATCATGGACGAGCTGGAGGTGCCGGAGGGGATGGCGGTCATCCTGCGCACCGCCGGGCTGGAGCGGACGCGGCAGGAGATCAGGCGCGACCTCGACTATCTGCTGCGGCTGTGGGACTCGATCCGCGAGACGACCCTGCAATCCACCGCGCCGACGCTGATCCATGAGGAGGCGAACCTCATCAAGCGCGCCATCCGCGACCTCTATTCGAAGGATATCGAGGAGGTCGAGGTCGCCGGCGAGGAGGGCTACCGCACCGCCAAGGACTTCATGCGCATGCTCATGCCGAGCCATGCCAAGAAGGTCCAGCTCTACAAGGAGAACACGGTCCCGCTCTTCCACCGGCACCAGGTGGAGAGCCAGATCGACGCGATGCACAGCCCGGTCGTTCAGCTCCGCTCGGGCGGCTACATCGTCATCAATCCGACCGAGGCGCTGGTCTCGATCGACGTCAATTCGGGCCGCGCGACGCGCGAGCGTCACATCGAGGAGACGGCCTACAAGACCAATCTCGAGGCGGCCGACGAGGTCGCCCGGCAGCTGCGGCTTCGCGATCTCGCCGGCCTCATCGTCGTCGACTTCATCGACATGGAGGATGAGCGGCACAATCAGGCGGTCGAGCGGCGGCTCAAAGAGGCGATGCGGCAGGATCGCGCCCGCATCCAGATCGGACGCATCAGCGCCTTCGGGCTGCTCGAGCTGTCACGCCAGCGGCTGCGGCCGAGCCTCTTCGAGACGCATTTCGAGACCTGCGCGCATTGCGGCGGCATGGGCATGACGCGCACCACCGGCTCGGCGGCGCTGACGGTGCTGCGGGCGATCGAGGAGGAAGGCATCAAGCGCCGCGCCTCGGAGATCACCGTCTATGTCGCGACGCCGCTCGCGCTCTACCTCCTCAACCAGAAGCGCGACGCGATCGGCGACATCGAGCGGCGCTATGGGCTGCGGGTGCTGGTCGAGCGCGACGACACGCTGATGCCGCCGGCACTGCGCATCGACCGGACGCGGGCCCGGACGGCCGAGATCATCGGCCAGCCGGCCGTCGACACCAACCGCCTTCTCGCCGAGACCGACGCCGCCTTCGCCAATATGGAGGATGAGGAGATCGACGAGGCGGAGGCGACCGAGAGCGAGGAGGAACACGGCGACCACGGCCCGCGGGCGGGTGAGGAGAATGGCGAGCACCGCGAAGGTGGCCGCCGCCGCCGCCGCCGGCGGCGGCGTCGTGGCGGCGACGGTCGCGGCCACGCATCCGAGGCGGCGGAGAACGGGACGGCCGAGGGTGAGGCCGAGGGCGGGGAGACCGATCTCGAGGACACGGGCGCCGAAGGCGGGGCCGTCGCGACCGAGGGTCTCGGGACCGGCGACCTCGAGACCGGGATCTTCGAGACCCTCGCCGGCACGCAGGACGCCCAGTTCACGGGCGAGGATGCCTTCGGGGCCGATATCCGCGAGCCCGATCCGCGAGAGGCCGAGGAGACCGGCGAGACATCCGCCGAGGCCGACATCCAGCGCTCCGACACCACGCGGGCGGCCGAGGACGAGGCCGCCGGCGAAGAGGGCGACAAGCGTCGCCGCCGCGGCCGGCGCGGCGGTCGCGGGCGCGGACGCGGCGATCAGGCAGGTGCGCCGGATGAGGCGGTCGCCGCCGAGCCTGCGCCGGCGGAAACGGCCGAGACGACACCGGCTGAGACGGCGCCGGCCGACGCCGGCGAGGCCGAGGCGGTGCAGGCAACCGAGGAGCCGGCGGCGGTCGAGACCGTTTATCCCGAACCGGCTCCCGGCCCGGCGGAGTCCGCACTGGCAGAGCCCGTCGCTGCTGAGGAGCCGGCCGCGGCCGAGCCGGGGGCCGCCGAGACGGCAGACGTCCCCGCCCCCGAGGCTGAGGCCGAGGTGAAGGCAAAGCCGGCACGCAAGCCGCGGGCGCCCCGACGCCGCAAGAAGGAGGAACCGGCCGCGGCGGTCGAAGTGCCGGCCGAAACGCCGGCAGAGACGCCGGCAGAGACGCCGACCGTGCCTGCCACGGCTGAGAGTGATGCAGCGGTGACCGACGCCGCCGAGACCGGCGTGGCCGCGCCGGGCGAGGCTGCACCGGCCGAAACGCTGGCTTCAGTCGACGAGGCCGACAGCGATGCCGCCCCCGCGCCTGCCGCCGAGGGCGCGGCAGTGACCGGCAATGGTCTGGCCCAGGACGCCGGGCCCGCCGCCGCCGCGGAAACGGCCGAGCCGGAACCGGCACGCCCGGCGGAGAACCTCGCCGTCGAGACGGCACAGGTGATCAACCGGCCGCCTGCCGAACCGCGCCGCGGTTGGTGGCGACGGGGCTGATCGCGGACAGCGGAGAGCCGGCCGCGTCAATGGACGGCTGAGCCGTCATGATCAGGGGCCCGCGGGCATTGCCAGCCCGCGGGCCCTCTGCTAAGAGCCCGCCTTCGCCGTAGGGTTGCAGCCCAGGCGGCGAGATCCCGACGCCGGCACCCCTGGAGGCCGGCGTCATTCTTCATACGGAGAACAGCCATGGCCGAAACCATCGCGATCAAGGCCGAGGCGCGCGACCGTGCCGGTAAGGGGGCAGCACGGGCGGTGCGTCGGGCCGGTCGGATCCCCTGCGTCATCTACGGCGACCAGAAGCCGCCGGTGCTCATCTCGCTCGGCCGGCAGTCGATGCTGAAGCTGCTGCGCGACCCCTCCTTCCTCACCTATCTCTACGACATCGAGGTCAATGGCGAGCAGCACCGCTGCCTGGCCCGTGACATGGCGCTCGATCCGGTGACGGATGAGGTCATCCACATCGATTTCCTGCGCGTCAGCGAGCGGTCGACCGTCAATGCCATCGTGCCGGTGCAGTTCCTCAACACCGAGGCGGCGCCGGGCATCAAGATCGGCGGTGTGCTCAACGTCGTGCGCCACGAGGTCGAGCTCATCTGCCGTGCCGACAGCATCCCCGATTATCTGACGCTCGACCTGACGGGCGCGCAGATCGGCGATTCGCTGCGCATGAGCGCGATCCCGCTGCCCGAGGGCGCCCGCCCGGTGGTCCAGGATCGCGACTTCGTCATCGCGACGATCGCGGCACCCTCGGCCGCACGTGCCGAGGCGGCCGAGGCCGAGAACGCGGGCTGATCCGGGGACGCCATGCGGCTCCTCGTCGGCCTGGGCAATCCCGGGCCGAACCACGCTTATAACCGGCACAATGTCGGCTTCATGGCGCTCGACGACATCGTCGAGCGCCATGGGTTCTCGCCCTGGAAGTCGAAGTTCCACGGCCGGATCTGCGACGGTCGCATCGCGGGCGAACGGGTGCTGGCGCTCCAGCCCCTCACCTATATGAACGACAGCGGCCGGTCGGTCGGCGAGACGATGCGTTTTCACAAGCTCGCGCCGGCCGATGTCATCGTCCTCTATGACGAGCTCGACCTCGCGCCCGGCCGGCTGCGCGTCAAGCGCGGCGGCGGCGCCGGCGGTCATAACGGCATCCGCTCGATCGACGCGCATATCGGCCCCGATTACTGGCGGGTGCGCATCGGCATCGGCCATCCCGGCGACAAGGCGCGGGTCACCGGCTATGTGCTGAGCGATTTCGCGCGTGCCGACGAGGCTTGGCTCGATCCGATGCTCGACGCGATCGCCGATGCGATCCCGCTGATGATCACCGGCGAGCCGGAGCGTTTCATGACCCGGGTCGCGGCACTGACCGCTCCGGCCCGGGATGCAACCACACGCGGGCGCGGCCAAGCCGAAGGCTGACGCCGCCGCCCCTGCGTGCTACAGCGCCGCCCGAGTTCCGGTCCGCCCCATCCTCCCGAGGTATCCCGTCATGGGTTTCAATTGTGGCATCGTGGGCCTGCCGAATGTCGGCAAGTCGACGCTCTTCAACGCGCTCACCTCCACCCAGGCGGCCGAGGCGGCCAATTATCCCTTCTGCACGATCGAGCCGAACACCGGCCGGGTCGGCGTGCCGGACCCGCGGCTCGACCGGCTCGCGGCCGTCGCCGGCTCGGCGAAGATCATCCCAACGCAGCTGGAATTCGTCGACATCGCCGGGCTGGTCCGCGGTGCCTCACGCGGCGAGGGGTTGGGCAACCAGTTCCTCGCCAATATCCGCGAGACCGACGCGGTGCTGCACGTGCTGCGCTGCTTCGAGGGTGAGGTGACCCATGTCGAGGGATCGGTCGACCCGGTGCGTGACGCCGAGACGGTCGAGACCGAGCTGATGCTCGCCGATATGGAGAGCCTCGAGCGCCGCATCCCGGCTGCGCAGAAGCGTGCCCGCGGCGGCGATCGTGACATCAAGGCCGAGCTCGACCTGATGGAGCGGGCGCTCGCCGTCCTGCAGGCGGGCAAGCCCGCCCGCGCGTTGCGGCCGGCGCCCGAGGAGACGGAAGGCTTCGCCCGGCTCGGCCTCCTGACCGCCAAGCCGG
>CAYORM010000100.1:0-9119 GCA_964406375.1 uncultured Mycobacteriaceae bacterium
TCGAGCGCATGTGGCAGGCCGGTCGCGAGTGGCTCGAAGCCGCGGGCGCGCAAACGGTCGAGGTTTCGCTGCCGCATACGAAATACGCGCTGCCGGCCTATTACATCGTCGCGCCGGCCGAGGCCTCCTCGAACCTCGCGCGCTATGACGGCGTGCGCTACGGGCTGCGGGTGCCGGGCAAGTCGCTGATCGAGCTCTACGAGAACACCCGCGCCGCGGGTTTTGGCCGCGAGGTGAAGCGGCGGATCATGATCGGCACCTATGTGCTGTCGGCCGGCTATTACGATGCCTACTACACCAAGGCACAGAAGGTCCGGACGCTGATCGCCCGCGATTTCGAGCAGGCGTTCCAGCGCTGCGACGCGATCCTGGCGCCGACCGCGCCGTCGACCGCCTTCGCCGTCGGGCAGAAGCAGGACGACCCGATCGCGATGTATCTCAACGACGTCTTCACCGTCCCGGCCTCGCTGGCCGGGCTGCCGGCGATGTCGGTGCCGGCGGGCCTCGCCGCGGATGGGCTGCCGCTTGGCCTGCAGCTCATTGGCCGCCCCTTCGACGAGGAGACGGTGCTGCGGGTGGGGCAGGCGATCGAGGATGCGGCGGGGTTCAACGCCCGGCCGCCACGGGCGGCGTGACGGCACCCGGAGCGGTGAGCCTGCCCGGCCCGGGCGGGCTCGACGAGGCGATGATCAGGCGCGTCGTCACCGGCTTCTATGATCGGGTGCGGCGCGACCCACTGATCGGGCCGGTCTTCACCGGCGCGATCGCGGTCGATGCCTGGGATGCCCATCTCGACCGGATGTGCGCCTTCTGGTCGTCGATGCTGTTGCAGTCGGGGCGCTATGAGGGACGGCCGCTGCGGCCGCACCTCCTGCTCGACGGGATCGGCGACGCGCATTTCGAGCGCTGGCTCGCACTGTTCGGCGAGACGGTCGAGGCGGTGTGCCCGCCTCCCATCGCCGCGCTCTTCCGCGATCGCGCGCTGCGCGTCGCCCGCAGCTTCCGGCTCTCCATCGCCTTCCACCGCGGCGAGGATCCGGCGACGGTGGCGCGTTTCGCTGCCTGATCCGCCCGCCGGATCCGACCGCGGTCAGCTCAACCCTTGATCACTGCATAGGCGTCGAGTTCGTAGAGCGCGCCGGGTACCGCCAGCGCCGCGACGCCCACCGAGGTGCTGGCGGGCGGGTTCTCGGTGTCGACATAGCGGTCACGGACATCGCGATAGATCGCGAGATGCGCGGCGATATCCGTGAAGTAGTTGTTCATCTTCACGACGTCACGGAAGCTCGCGCCGACGGATTCGAGGGCGATCCGGACATTCTCGAAGGCCTGCACCGCCTGCCCCTCGAAATCCTCGGGCAGGGTGTTGTCCGGCCGGAAGCCGAGCTGACCCGCCAGATGGATCACCCGCGCCGGCGCCACCACCTCCACCACCAGCGAATAGCCGCCGGGACGCGAGATCCCCGGCGGATTGCTGAAGGTCACACCGCTCGCCATCGCCATTCTCTCCTGCTCGTTTCGTGCCAGCCGCGGCTCAGCCCCGGCTCGACGGGTGGAACACTGCGTCATCATAGGGGTACCACCAGCCCTGCAGCCGCGGCACCGGGTCGATCACCACCATCTTCGACCGGCGGAAGGCGTCGAGCCCCTGACGGCCCAGCTCGCGCCCGATGCCAGAGGCCTTCCAGCCGCCGAAGGGCAGCGCGTCATTGTCGATCAGCGGGTTGTTGACCCAGACGAGGCCCGCCTCGAAGGTCTCTGCCGCGCGCATCGCCTCGTCGAGCCGGGTGGTGAAGATCGAGGCGCCGAGGCCGAAGGGCGAGGCGTTGGCGAGGGTGAGCGCCTCCTCGAGGTCGCGCACGCGCATCACCGAGACGACCGGTCCGAAGACCTCCGAGGACATCGCCGCCATCTCCGGGGTGACGTCGGCGAGGATCGTCGGCTCCCAGAACCAGCCGGTGTTGCGACCCGGCGGCGGCCTTCCACCGCAGACGATGCGCGCGCCACGGGCGACCGCGTCCTCGACGAGGCGCGCCATGCGGTCACGCGCCGCCTCGGAGACCAGGGGACCGATCTCCGTCCGGCCGAAGCCGTCGCCGATGCGCAGCGCGCGGGTTCGCTCGGCAAAGGCGTCGAGGAAGGCATCATGCACGCTCGCTTCGACGAAGATCCGCTCAGTCGAGGTGCAGATCTGGCCGGAGAGGTGAAAAGCGGCCGTCACGGCGCCGGCCGCCGCGACGTCGATCGGCGCGCTGCCGCAGACGATCATCGGGTCGTTGCCGCCGGCCTCAATGATGCAGGGCTTGCCGCGTTCGGCACAGGCGACGGCGACACGGCGCCCGGCCTCGACCCCGCCGGTGAAGGCGACGATCCCTACCTCCGGCGCATCGATCAGCGCCTGTGCGGTCGCCCCGTCGCCGGGCAGGCAGGCGACGAGGCCCGGCGGTAGCGGCGCGAAATGCTCCATGAAGCGCAGGGTCGAGAGCGTCGTCGCCTCGGCCGGCTTGACGATCGCGCCGTTGCCGGCGGCGAGCGAGGCCGCGACCGTCCAGGCCATCAGGAGGATCGGGAAGTTGAACGGCAGGATGTGCAGCGACACGCCATAGGGCTGGCGGATCTCGTACTGGAAGGAGCCGGGCATCGTGGCGCCGGCGATCCGGCCCGCCTCGTCGCGTGCCATCTCGGCGAAATAGCGGAACGCCGTCGGGACATTGGCGAGCTCGCCCACCGCCTCAGCATAGGGTTTGCCCATCTCCCGCACCATCAGCGCGGCGACCGGTTCGGGATCGGCCCGCTCTATCGAATCGGCCACGCGGTGCAGGAGGATGGCGCGGCTGCGCGGGTCAGTCGCGGCCCAGTCGCGCTGCACCGCGGCGACATCGGCGGCGATGGCGCGTGCCTCCTCGGCTGCGACGCGCGCCACGACTCCCTCCTCGGCGAGGGTGGAGGGGTTGATGATCGGCCGCCGCCCGGGCGAGGCGGCGGGCCGCCAGACGCCCGCGGCGAAGATCTGCCCGGCGCGCGGGTCGAAGGGGGGGCCGGCCATTCCGGTCACCGGATCATGTAGACCTTCCGCACCGTCTCATGGACGGTGCAGACACCCTTCCAGCCGGCCGGGAAGAAGGCGGCCGTGTCCGGCGTGATCTCGATCGTCTCCCCCGTCTCGTGGACATAGGTGCAGCGCCCCGCGAGGAAATGGCAGAACTCGTCGCGGGTGACATGGCAATCCCAGACGCCGGGGGTGCAGACCCACACGCCGCATTCCGACCGGCCGTCCTCTCCCTTGTGGATCAGGATGCCCGAGGTCTCCGAGACGCCCTCGCGCATCGTCGGCACCGGTCCCCAGGCGGTCAGCGGGCCGGCCGTCGAGGCCGCGGCGAGATGGGGGGCGGAGCTGGTGCGGTTTGCGGTCACGCTGCGGTCTCCTTCAGCAGGCCGTCGAGCAGACGGGCGGCCTTCTCCGTCCCCTTCTCGCGGCGCATATGGGCCGAGGTCGCGGCCAGTCTCGCTTTCATCACGGGGTCCGTCAGCAGCCGATCGATCGCTGCTGCCAACTCGTCCTCCGTCCAGTCGTAGCGGTGGAGCTTCAGCCCGTGCCCGGTCTCGGCGACCCGCGTGGCATTGTCGTGCCCGTCCCAGACATAGGGCAGGATCAGCGCCGGCTTGCCGAAATAGAGACACTCCGTGAAGGAGTTGTTGCCGCCATGGTGGATGACCGCGTCGACCTGGGGGATCACCGAGGGCTGCGGATACCAGCTCGCGAGATGGACATTGGGCGGGGGCGCCTCATAGCGGTCGAGATAGTCGCCGACATTGACGAGCGCCCGGTAGGGCAGCCGGGCGAGCGCCGCGATGATCCGCTTCAGAAGGTCGACATCGCCGGCGCCGAGGCTGCCGAAGGAGATGTAGAGCAGCGGCGCCTCGGCATTGGCGGCGAAATGCGGCACCTCATAGGGATCGTCCGTCCGGACGCAGCCCTCGAGATACTGGAAGCGCTTCGGATCGAGCGGATGGCGGCGCTTGAAGGCGACGGGTTCGGGATAGAGCAGCAGATTCAGCCAGGGCGAGGGTTCGAAGAACTCGCCGAGCGGGTAGGGCCGTTCGCCGCAATCGGCGAGGAAGGCGTTGAAACGGGCATGGATCGGCGCGATCACCTCGTTGAACCGCGCGGTGAAGGCCTCAAAGCAGGCATGGTCGGCCTCGCCGCAGCCCGACAGATGCGGCGGGATGCCGGGATCGGGGATCTCGTTCTCCGAGCAGGAGATGATCCGCACCCAGGGCACGCCATACTGCTTGGTCGCCGGGAACAGCACGACATTGTCGATGCAGATGAGGTCCGGGCGGATCGTCGCGAGCGCCTGCGGCAGTGTCTTCTGCGCCCATTCGGCGGTGGAGACGATCGCCTCCCAGCAATCCTTCACATAGGTGTCGATCTGCTCATAGGGCGATTTGCGGAAGTTCGGGATGTGGCCGTTGATGAAGTCCGACCAGTAGCGGGCCATCGCCTCCGGCTCCATCGGCTCGGACATCGGCACCTCGACCTCCTCGAAGCCGTATTTCTCGAAGACGCCGGTGAAGCCGGGATCGCGCAGGAAGACGCAGCGATGGCCGAGATCGCGGCAGGCCTGGGCGATCCCGACCGAGTTGAGGGCCGGTCCGAAGGCACCTTCCGGGAAGAAGGCGATGGTCTTGCCGGTCATGTCGCTCGTGCTCCCTCTCCGTCAATCCGCCAGCAGGCGGGCATCCTCGGCCCGCCAGTACACCCGCACCGCCGCGCCGGGCGCGGGCTCCACCGCGCCAGCCTCGGTCGCCGGCAGGCGCAGGATCAGCCGCGGCGCCACGTCCTCCACGGCGAGCTGCACCAGCAGCTCCTGCCCGCGATAGGAAGCCTCGACGACCCGCGCCGCGAGCCCGTCCCCATCACCGGTTCCGCCATCCCTTGACCCGCCAGCTCCGGCCCGCAGACCGCCGAGCCGCAGCCGCTCGGGCCGGATGCCGAGGGCGGCCGGCCCGTCCGGCCCGCGCGGCGCGGGCAGGGCGCGACCGTCCGGCAACCGGAAGATCCCGCCCTCCACCCGCCCCTCGATCAGGTTCATCGTCCCGATGAAGCCGGCGACGAACCGGTCGGCCGGATGCTCGTAGAGCGCGCGTCCCGTCCCGATCTGCCGCACCCGCCCAGCATCAAGCAGGGCGATACGATCGGCCATCCCCAGCGCCTCGTCCTGGTCATGGGTGACGACGACGAAGGTGATCCCGACCTCGTGCTGCAGCCGCTTGAGCTCGAGCTGCATCTCCTCGCGCAGCTTTCGGTCGAGGGCGGCGAGCGGCTCGTCGAGCAGGAGGACGCGTGGCCGCTTCACCAGTGCGCGCACCAACGCGACGCGCTGGCGCTGGCCGCCGGAGAGCTGGTCGGGCCGTCGGTCGGCGAGGGCGGTGAGCCGCGCCATTTCCAGCCCCTCGCCGACTCGCCGCTTCAGCTCGGCGCCGCGCACCCGCTCCATCTCGAGGCCATAGGCGACATTCGCCCAGACGGTCATGTGCGGGAACAGCGCATAGGACTGGAACATCAGATTGACCGGCCGCCGGTTCGGCCGGACATCGGTCACGTCGTGGCCGTCGATCAGCACCCGGCCGCTATCGGGCCGCTCGAACCCGGCGGCGATCCGCAGAAGAGTGGTCTTGCCGCAGCCGGAGGGACCGAGCAGCGCAAAGAACGTGCCCGAGGCGACGGCGATGTCGATGCCGTCGACCGCCACGATCGGGCCGAAGCGCTTGACGATGCGCTCGAAGACGAGACCGTCCGTCATGCGCCGATTGCCCGACGGTCGGCGCGCTGGGCCATCAGCACCAGCGCGAAGCTGAACAGCATGACGAGCGAGGCCATGGCGTTGATCTCCGGCGTCACGCCGAAACGGATCATCGCGTAGATCTGCATCGGCAGCGTGGTCGAGGCGGGGCCGGCGCCCGCGGTGAAGAAGGCGATGATGAATTCGTCAACCGAGAGGGTGAAGGCGAGCAGCGCGCCGGCGACGACCCCCGGCAGGATCACCGGCAGGGTGATCCGCCGGAAGGTGGTGATCGGACCGGCGCCGAGATCGACCGAGGCCTCGATGATCGAGCGGTCGAAATGGCGCAGCCGCGCCCGCACGACGGCGCAGACGAAGGCGATGTTGAACACCGCGTGTGACAGCACGATCGAATGGAGGCCGAGCGTCAGCCCGAGCGCGGTGTAAAGGCCGAGAAGGGCGATCGCGAGGACGATGTCGGGAATGATCATCGGTGCGAACAGCAGCGCGTCGAGCGCCCCGGAGGATCGGCGGCTCTCGACACCGAGGGCGAGGAGCGTGCCGAGCACGGTGGCGATCACGGTCGAGCCGAGCGCGACGATCAGCGTGTTGAGGGCGGCGCGCTGGACGACGGCATTGTCGAACAGCGCTAGGTACCAGTCGAAGGAGGCGCCGCCCCAGGCGGTCGGCATGCCCGACCGGTTGAAGGACAGCACCATCAGCACCAGGATTGGCCCGTACAGGAAAAGATAGACGCCGCCGAGATGCAGGCGCAGCCAGGAGCGCCGCTCACGCATCGGCCGGCCCCATGCGTCCGGCCTGGCCGCGCGCCTCGGCGGCGGCCCGGCGGGCGGCGACCGCCTGGGCGAACAGCACCAGCAGCATCACCCCGATCAGCAGCATCGCGAGCGCCGATCCGAAGGGCCAGTCGCGGGCCGAGAGATACTGGTCGTAGATCAGGTTGCCGACCATCTGCAGACGGCCGCCGCCCAAGAGATCCGGCGTCACGAAATTGCCGATCGACAATACGAAGACGAAGACCGCGCCGGCGGCGACGCCGGGGATGGTCAGCGGCAGGGTGACACGCAGGAAGGTGGCGAGGCGGCCAGCGCCGAGATCCTCGGAGGCCTCGAGCAGCGCGCGGTCGAGCCGCGACAGCGAGGCGTAGATCGCCAGGACCACGAAGGGCAGATAATTATAGACGAGGCCGACGACGATCGCGAATTCGTTGTAGAGCAGCGGCAGCGGTTCGCCCGTCACCCCCGTCCCGATCAGCGCACGGTTGATCAGCCCTTCGCGGTTCAGCAGCACGATCCAGGCATAGGTCCGGATCAGGTAGTTGCTCCAGAAGGGCAGCATCACGAGGACGAGGAGGGCCGTCTGGCGATGGCGCGGCGCCGCGGCGATCGCGTAGGCGGCCGGATAGCCGATGACGAGCGCGACGAGCGTCGCGGTCAGTGCGATGCGGGCCGAGCGCAGCAGGATCGCGAGGTAGAGCGGGTCGGCCGCGCGCTCGAAATTGCCCAGCGTCCAGATCGGGTCGATGCCGCCGTAAAGGCCGCGCTCGAAGAAGGCCCAGACGAACACGAGCCCGCACGGCACCACCAGCAGCAGGAGGAGCCAGAGCAGGCCCGGCCCCATCAGGAGCCACGGGCCGAGGCGCGATCTCATGGTGATGTGGCCGCCGGAAGGAAGGGCGCGCCCGCAAGGTCCGCCAAAACGGGCCCGGGCGCGCCGCGGGCAGGGGTCACGGTGCCGCCATCACCTCGGTGACGATGCGTGTGAAGGGCCGCTGTCCCTCGCCCAGATCGCGCAGCAGCTCGTAGCCGAGCAGTTCCTCGGGCGGGATGCCGAGATTGGGGAACTGCTCGACCAGTGCCGGGTCGAGCGCCGCCATCCCTGCCGCGTTGGGTGTCTTGTAAAGGATGTTCTCGACGACCCAGGTGCCGATCTCAGCCCCCAGCACATAGTTCACGAAGGCGTGCGCCGCCTCCTTGTTCTCGGAGGCCTCGGTGATGACGATGGTGTCGACCCAGAGATCGCTGCCTTCCGCCGGCACGACGTAGCGGATGGCCGGGTTCTCGGCGATGCCGTAATTGCACCAGCCGTCCCAGGCCTGCACCAGCACCGCCTCGCCCGAGACGAGCTTGGAGTAGAAGGTGGTGTCGTCATAGGCGAGTAGCGTGTCCTTCGCCGCGACCAGGAGGTCGCGCGCCTCGGCGAGCCTCGCCTCGTCGGTCTCGTTGACCGAGTAGCCGAGCACCAGCAGCGCGGGTGCGAGCAGCCAGCGGTCGGTCGACATCATGGTGACCTTGCCCGCCGCCGCCTCGGAGGGCTCGAGCAGGTCCATCCAGCTTTCCGGCGCCTCGATGAGGTCGGACCGCCAGCACAGCCCGGTCGTGCCCCAGGCATAGGGCACCGAGAAGGTGTTACCGGGGTCGTAGGCGAGCTCGGACGCTTCCGGATAGAGGTTGGCGAGGTTCGGCAGCGCCGCATGGTCGAGCGTGGCGGCGAGGCCGAGATGGTGCAGCGCCTCGGCGAAAGGCGCGGAGACGAAGAGCACATCATAGCCGGTGCCGCCCGAGGCGACGACCTTGCCCATGATGTCCTCATTGGTCGCATGCACCGCGAGTTCGGCCTCGATGCCGGTGGCGGCGGTGAAGTCCTCGAGCAGATCAGGCGGCATATAGCCGTCCCAGTTCGAGATGACGATCCGCTCCTGCGCCCCGGCCGTTCCCCAGCCGGTGGCCAGGATTGCCGCGAGCATGGCGGTGCCGCGCATGAACCGCGTCATGTCTCCCTCCGTTCAGTCTCCCCGCAGCCAGTGTAGCAGGCCGTGGCCCGCCCGCCAGCCATACCGCGCAACGGGGCGAAGGGTGGTTGGTCCGCCTTCGGCGTTGACAGGCGGATGGCGACCCCTATACTCCGCGCGCTTCGGTGCCGGGAGGGCGCCGGAGACGAAGGGCATTCGCGCGCCATGGCCGCCTCCGGCGGTGGCGGCGGGGCCACAAACAGAGCAGACCCGGCGGGGCAGGGCGGTTTCGGCCGCCAGCGGACCCGCCGAAGGTGGCATCGACGAAGGAGCCTGCGACGTGGCACGTATTGCCGGCGTCAATATCCCGACCCAGAAGCGCGTCTGCATCGCGCTCACCTATATCCACGGCATCGGCCGGACCACTGCGGACGGGATCTGCAAGAAGCTGGGCATTCCCCTCGAGCGGCGGGTGCACGAGCTGACCGAGGACGAGATCCTGCGGATCCGCGAGACGATCGATAGCGAGCACACGGTCGAGGGCGACCGCGAGGGGGCCCGACGACCCCGAGAGACCCGTA
>CAYORM010000101.1:0-9009 GCA_964406375.1 uncultured Mycobacteriaceae bacterium
CTCGTCGGCCGGTCCTTCAAATATCACCGGCCGCGCGGGATCGTGAGCGCCGGCTCGGAGGAGCCGAACGCGCTGGTCGAACTGCGCGGCGGCGCCCGGCGGGAGCCCAACACCAAGGCGACGACGGTCGAGCTGTTCGACGGGCTCGAGGCGGCGAGCCAGAACCGCTACCCCTCGCTGCGCTTCGATCTCGGCGCGATCAACGGGCTGCTGTCACCGATTTTCGCCGCTGGCTTCTACTACAAGACCTTCATGTGGCCGGCCTCCTTCTGGGAGAAGGTCTACGAGCCGGCGATCCGGCGGGCGGCAGGGCTCGGCCGCGCCGCCACGGCGCCGGATCCCGATCATTACGAGAAGGCCCATGCCTTCTGCGACGTGCTGGTGATCGGCGGTGGCCCGGCGGGGCTGATGGCGGCGCTCGCCGCCGGCCGAAGCGGGGCCCGCGTCATCCTCTGTGACGAGGACTGGCTGATCGGCGGGCGACTGCTGTCCGAGCGGATCGAGATCGACGGCATGGCCGGGCACGATTGGGCGCAGGCGATGCTGGCGGCGCTCGCGACGTGTCCGGAGGTGCGGGTGATGCCGCGCACCACGGTCTATGGCGCCTTCGACGGCGGGACCTATGGGGCGGTCGAACGCGTCGCGGACCATCTGCCGACCCCGCCGGATCATGCGCCGCGTCAACGCGCCTGGCGCATCGTCGCCAAGCGCGCGGTGCTGGCCGCGGGCGCCATCGAGCGGCCGGTCGTCTTCAGCGGCAATGACCGGCCGGGGGTGATGGGGGCGGCGGCCGTCCGCAGCTACCTCAACCGCTGGGGTGTCGCGCCGGGCCGCACGGTCGCGGTGTTCACCACCAATGACGATGGCTGGCGGACGGCGCATGATCTCGCCGCTGCCGGCGTCGAGGTGGCCGCCGTGATCGATCCGCGGCCGGAGGTCGCGCCCGCATTGCGCGCCGGTGTCGCGCGGCCGATGCTCCGCGCCCGGGTCGTGGAGGCGATCGGCGGCCGGGCCGTCGCGGCAATCGCCGTCACCAGCGACGGGCGGTCCGAGGAGGTGGTGAGCTGCGACGCGCTGGCGGTTTCCGGCGGCTGGAACCCCTCGCTCGCCCTGACCTGCCATCAGGGCGGCCGGCCGGTCTGGGATCCGTCGATCGCCGCCTTCGTCCCGGGCGAGAACCTGCCGGCCGGGATGGATGTCGCCGGCGCGGCACGCGGGGTGCTGACGCTCGCCGCGGCGCTCGCCGATGGCGCCCGGGCCGGCGCGGCCGCGGCCGAGCAGGCCGGCTTCACGGCCGTGGCGATCGATCTGCCCGATGCGGTGGATGAGGGCGCAACGACCGTGGCGTTGTGGAAGGTCGAGGGCGGGCGGGGCAAGGCCTTCGTCGATTTCCAGCACGACGTCACCGACAAGGATGTGGCGCTGGCGGCGCGTGAGGGTTTCACCGCGGTCGAACATCTCAAGCGCTACACCACGCTCGGCATGGCGACCGATCAGGGGAAGACCTCCAACGTCAACGGACTGGCCCTGCTCGCCGGGCTGACCGCCCGCGCGATCCCCGAGACGGGCACGACGACCTATCGACCGCCCTATGTACCGGTGGCGGTCGGCGCGCTCGCCGGGCACCACAAGGGACGTGATTTCCGGCCGACACGGCTGCCGCCCTCGCATCGCTGGGCCGAGCGGCGCGGTGCCTCCTTCATGACGGCCGGCCCCTGGCTGCGGGTGGAATGGTATCCGTTGCCCGGTGAGGATGACTGGCTCACCAGCGTCACCCGCGAGGTGCGCGCCGTCCGCGGCGGCGTCGGGGTCTGCGATGTCTCGACGCTCGGCAAGATCGACCTGCAGGGCCCGGATGGCGGCGTCTTCCTCGACCGGCTCTACTGCAACCTCATGTCGACCCTGCCGGTCGGCAAGGCCCGTTACGGGCTGATGCTGCGCGAGGACGGCTTCGTGATGGATGACGGCACGGTCAGCCGACTGGCCGAAGACCGCTGGTTCATCACCACCACCACGGCCAATGCGGTCGGCGTGTTCCGCCACATGGATTTCTGCCACCAGGTGCTGTGGCCGGAGCTCGATGTGCAGTTCTGCTCGGTCACCGACCAATGGGCGCAGTTCTCAGTCGCCGGCCCGCGCTCGCGCGAGACGCTGGCGGCGGTGCTCGATCCTGGTTTCGATCTCTCGGACGCGGCCTTTCCCTTCATGGGTGTCGCCGAGACGACGGTGCTGGGCGGCGTGCCGGCGCGGCTCTACCGCATCTCGTTCTCCGGCGAGCGCGCCTGGGAGATCGGCGTGCCCGCCCGCTGGGGCGAGGCGCTGATCGAGCGGCTGGTGGAGGCGGGTGCGGTGCCCTACGGCGTCGAGGCGCTGAACGTGATGCGGATCGAGAAGGGGCATGTCACTGGCGCCGAGCTCGACGGACGGACGACCGCGGGCGATGTCGGCCTCGGCCGGATGATGTCGAAGAAGAAGGACTATATCGGCCGGGTGATGGCCGAGCGGCCGGCGCTGACCGCCCCGGACCGCATCGCGCTGGTCGGGATCCGGCCGGTCGACCGCGCGGCGCGGCTCAGGGCCGGAGCCAACTTCCTGCCGGTCGGCGCGCCGGCGACCGCGGCGCATCAGGAAGGTCACGTCACCTCGACCGCCTTCTCACCCGAGCTCGGCCACTGGATCGGCCTCGGCCTGCTGAAGGGCGGCCCGAGCCGGATCGGCGGCCGCATCCGCGCCTGGGACGGGGTACGCGGGACGGACATCGAATGCGAGATCGTCTCGCCCTGCTTCATCGATCCGCAAGGGGAGCGTCTGCGTGGCTGACCCGGTGATCATTCCGCGCCCGGTCTTCGGCCTGTCCGCCGCCGGGCTGCCAGCGGAGAGTGCGGGCGTCGTCGTGAGCGAGCGTATCGGCTTGGCGCTCGCCATCCTCGCCGCCCGGAAGGGGCGGGAGGCCGAGCTGGGCCAGCGTATCGGCGAGCGGTTCGGGGTCGCCCTGCCGCCGGCCGGACGGCGGTCCGCGGCCGGCGAGGCGGCGGTGTCCTTCGTCTGGGAGGGGCCGGGGCGCTGGCTCGCCGTCGCCGAAGACGCCGACGGCCATCATTGGGAGGCGGTGCTGCGGGAGGTCGCGGCCGGCAGCGCCTCCGTCACGGACCAGTCGGACGGCCGCGGTGTGCTGCGCCTCTCGGGGCCGGCCCTGCGCATGGTACTGGCGAAAGGGATCGGTATCGACCTGCACCCCGCCGTCTTCGGCGCCGGCGCTGCGGCCTCGACCCTGCTCTCGCATGTCGGAGTGCAGCTCTGGGTGCTCGAGGATGGCGAGACGATCGAGCTGGCCGCGCCGCGCAGCTATGCCGGTTCCGTGCTGCGCTGGCTCGAAGCGGCGGCGGGCGAGACGGGGCTTTCGATCATCGGTTGATCGGTGCCGGTGGCCGCCAAACGGCCCGAGACGAGAACGGCCGCCCCTGAGGGGCGGCCGTCTGCGCTTTGGCCTGGGGCGATTACTCGGCCAGCACCCAGGCATCGCCCTCGCGGCGATAGACCACATAGTCGCTGGTCACCCGGTCGCCCTTCTCATCATAGGCGAGCTCGCCCAGCACCGACGGGTAGGCGGTGCCGTCATGCAGCGCCGCCGCGACATCCGCCGGGTCGGTGGAACCGGCCTTCTCCGCCGCCGCCGCCCAGACCTGGACCGCCGCATAGGCGTAAAGGACGAAGCCGGCCGGATCGATGCCCTGCTCCTGCAGCGAAGCGATCACCTCCTGCGCCGCAGGGTTGGTCTCGGGATCCGTGCCGAGGGTGGCGAGCACGCCCTGGCTGGCGTCACCGACGATCGACCAGAAATCCTGGGCATTCAGCCCGTCGCCCGAGACGAACTGGGCGTCGAGGCCCTGATCGCGCATCTGGCGGAGGAGGAGGCCCGCCTCATTGTAGAGGCCGCCATAATAGACGACCTCGACGCCCGCCGATTTCAGCCGCGAGATGACAGCCGAGTAGTCGAGTTCGCCGACGGTGATCGCCTCATAGGCGACCTCCTCGATCCCGGCCGCATTCACCGCCGCCTTGGTGGCATCGGCGAGACCCTTGCCATAGGCCGTCTGGTCATGGACGAAGGCGATCGCGGCGTCAGGAAAATGCTCGGCAATGTAGTTGCCGGCGACCTCGCCCTGCTTGTCATCTCGGACGCAGGTGCGGAAGATCGTGTCGTGGCCCATCTCGGTGATGTCGACCGCCGTGGCCGACGGGGTGATCATGATGATCCCCTCCTCGGCATAGATGTCGGCGGCCGGGATCGTCGGGCCCGAGGTGGTGTGGCCGATCACGGCCACCACCCCCTGCTCGACCAGCCGGTTGGCCACCTGGACCGCCTGCCGCGGATCGCCGGCGTCGTCCTCGTAGATCGCGACGATCTCCTCGCCATTGACGCCACCCGCGGCGTTGATGGCCTCGATCGCCGCCTCGATACCCCGGCGCTCCTGCTCACCATAGGGCGCTGCCGGACCGCTCAGCGCCAACGCCACGCCGATGGTCACCTCGGCCTCGGCGGCGGTGGCGGAAAGCCCTACTCCGAGCGCCATGGCGGATGCGAGCAGGCTCTTGCGGAATGCGGTCATGACAGTTCTGTCCTTCCCTGTTCAGGTTGTCGGGCCGGGAACGGCAGCCCGACGGGGCGGTTCCCTTCCGCTAATACGGGGCGAGGCTCCAAGGCCGTGCAAGCGGAATCTGTCCCGGCTGGCGGCGGCGGCGCGGCGGGGATAGGGTCCGGCATCGAGCTGCCGAGGAGCCGTCATGTCCGGACGCATCGACGAAACCCGCCCCTTCCTGCCGGTCAACATCGCCATCCTGACCGTCTCCGACACGCGCGGGCCGGAGGACGACCGGTCCGGCGACACGCTGGCCGAACGCGCCGAAGCGGATGGCCATCATATCGTTGCGCGCCGTATCCTGCCTGACGACCGTGCGGCGATCGCGGCACAGCTGCGGGCCTGGATCGCCGATCCCGCCATCGATGTGGTGCTGACGACAGGCGGAACCGGGCTGACCGGCCGCGACGTGACGCCCGAGGCGCTGGAGGATGTCGCCGAGAAGATGATCCCCGGCTTCGGCGAGCTGTTCCGCTGGCTGTCGTATCAGAAGATCGGTACCTCGACGGTCCAGTCGCGCGCGACCGCCGCCGTCTCCGGCGGAACCTATCTCTTCGCGCTGCCCGGCTCGCCTTCCGCCTGCCGCGACGCCTGGGATCTGATCCTGCGCAGCCAGCTCGACAACCGTCACCGCCCCTGCAACTTCGTCGAGCTGATGCCCCGGCTCGAGGAGCATCGCCGTGAGGCGGGCTGAGCGGCGGGCCGGGCGGTGACGGCGGCGCTCGCGGTCTTCTTCGGCGCCGGGCTCGGCGGGGTGTGCCGGCACGGCGTCAACCTCGCGGTGGCGCGCTGGCTCGGCACCGGCTTTCCCTTCGGCACGCTCGCCGCCAACCTCCTCGGCGGGCTGCTGATGGGCCTGCTGGTCGAGAGTCTCGCCCGCGGGTTCGGACCCGCCCCGACGCTGCGGCTCTTCCTCGCCACAGGCGTGCTCGGCGGCTTCACAACCTTCTCCGCCTTCTCGCTCGATGTCGTGCTGCTCATCGAGCGCGGCGAGATGGGACTCGCCCTTCTCTACGGGCTGATCTCGGTCGCGGGGGCGGTGGGCGGCGTCTGGGCCGGGATGGGCCTCATCCGCCTTCTCGTCCGGGCGCTCGCCGGCTGAGTTCGCCGGGCGGCAGCGGGCAAGGGCGGCGGTCGGCGCCGATCGCGACGAAGGTGAACGTCGCCTCTGTGACCTTCATCGTCTCGTCGGTCACGCGGCAGCGCCGCCAGGCCTCGATGAAGATGCGCATCGAGGTCCGGCCGGTTTCGACCAGCCGCCCGTAGAGGCTGACCTCGTCGCCGACATAGACGGGGCTGAGGAAGGCCATGCCGTCCAGGGCCACCGTGACGCAGCGCATCCGTGCCCGCTGCATCGCGATCGAACTGGCCGCGAGATCCATCTGCGACAACAGCCAGCCGCCGAAGATGTCGCCCGACGGGTTGGTGTCCGCCGGCATCGCGATCACCCGGATGAGTGGCGCTTCTGCCGGCGGAAGGGACGAAACGGAACCGGTCATCCCTGGACGCGACCCCGGGCACGCTCGACGAGCGCCGCGGCGCAGGCGTCGAGGATCGCATCGGCGTCGATGCCGTAGGCGCGGTGCAGATCGGTGATCGTGCCAGACTGGCCGAAATGCTCCACACCGAGTGCCCGCACCCGGTGGCCGCGCACCGCGCCCAGCCAGGAGAGCGTCGTCGGATGGCCGTCGACGACCGTTACGAGGCCGGCATCGGGGGCGAGCGGCGCCAAGAGCCGCTGGGCGAGGCAGGGGCCGTGCGGATGGCCGGCGCGCTGCGCCGCCTGGGCCGCGTGCCAGCCGGCATTGAGCCGGTCGGCCGAGGTGACGGCGAGCAGCCCGGCGCCCGGAACCTCTTCGGCCAGGGCCTCCATCGCCTCGATCGCCTGCGGGGCGACGGCGCCGGAGAAGACGATGGCGAGCTCCGCCCCTTCGGCCGGCTCCCGCATCCAATAGCCGCCGGCGATGATCGCCTCGCGCAGCGCCGGGGTCATCGGGCGGTCGGGCTGGGCCACCGGCCGGGTCGAGAGCCGCAGATAGACCGAGCCGCCATCGCGGTCGCGCACCCAGTCATTATCGGAATCGGAGCCGTCGCGCTGCATGTAGTCGAAGGCCCAGCGCAGGATCACCGCGAGTTCGTCGACGAAGGCGGGTTCGAAGGCGGCCAGCCCGTCCTGAGCCATGCCGATCAGCGGCGTGCCGATCGACTGATGGGCACCACCCTCCGGCGCCAGCGTGATCCCCGAGGGCGTGCCGATCAGAAGGAAGCGCGCATCCTGATAGCAGGCGTAGTTGAGCGCATCGAGGCCGCGGGCGACGAAGGGGTCATAGAGCGTACCGACCGGCAGCAGCCGCTCGCCGAACAGCGAATGGGCGAGGCCGAGCGCACCGAGATTGAGGAACAGGTTGTTCTCGGCGATGCCGAGCTCGATATGCTGGCCGGTCGGCGACATGCCCCAGCGTTGCGCTGAGACGACCTTCTGCGCCTTGAACACGTCCTCGCGGACATGCCTGTCGAAGATCCCGCGCCGGTTCACCCAGGCACCGAGATTGGTGGACACGGTGACGTCGGGGGAGGTGGTGACGACGCGCTCGGCGAAGCGGTCGTCGCGCCGCGCGATTTCGCCGAGCAGGCGCCCGAACCCCTCCTGCGTCGACATCGTCGGCGCGATGTCGACCGCCAGCGTCTCGGGGACGGGGATGCGGTCGGCCCGGCGGCGGCGCTGCGCCTCGCGGGCGAAGGGCACCTCGGCGAGGAAGGCCGAGAGCGCCTCCGCCATGTCCTCCATGCCGGCGAACGGCTCCCATTCGGCGCCGTCCGGGATGCGGTTCTCCGCCTTGAAGACGGCCATCTGCTCGGGGTTCATCAGCCCCGCGTGATTGTCCTTGTGGCCGGCGAAGGGCAGGCCGTGCCCCTTGATCGTGTAGGCGATGAAGGCGGTCGGCACGTCGTCGAGCGCCGCCCGTTCGAACGCCTCGAGCACCGTCTCCATGTCGTGGCCGGCGAGATTGGTCATCAGCGCCGCGAGGGCGGCGTCGTCATATTCGGCAAGGAGATCGGCGATGCCGTTGTCGCCGCGCAGATCGGCCTCGAGCTGCCGCCGCCATGCCGGCCCGCCCTGGAAGACGAGTGCGGAGTAGAGGTCGTTCGGCACCTCCTCGATCCAGCGGCGCAGCGCCTCGCCGCCCGGCCGGCGGAAGGCTGCTTCGAGCTTGCGGCCGTATTTCAGCGTGACGACACGCCAGCCGAGATTGTCGAACATCCGGTCGATGCGGCCGAACAGCCGGTCGCTGACCACGGAATCGAGGCTCTGGCGGTTGTAGTCGATGACCCACCAGAGATTGCGGACATCGTGCTTCCAGCCTTCGAGCAGGGCCTCATAGACATTGCCCTCATCGAGTTCGGCATCGCCGAGCAGCGCCACCATCCGCCCGCGCGCCTGGCTGCCCTTGCCCCAAGGCTTGAGGGCGACATAGTCGCGGGCGAGCGCGCCGAACAGGGTGATCGCCGCGCCCAATCCCACCGACCCGGTCGAGAAATCGACGTCGTCGGTGTCCTTGGTGCGGGAGGGGTAGGATTGAGCGCCGCCGAAGCCGCGGAACGCCTCCAGCTTCTCACGGCTCTGGTGACCCAGCAGATACTGGATGGCGTGGAAGACCGGGCTGGCATGCGGCTTGACCGCGACCCGGTCCTCTGGACGGAGGACCGAGAAGTAGAGCGCGGTCATCAGCGTCACCAGCGAGGCACAGGAGGCCTGATGGCCGCCGACCTTCAGCCCGTCGCGATTGGGCCGGACATGGTTGGCGTTGTGAACCGTCCAGGCGGCGAGCCAGAGCACCTTGCGCTCCAGTGCCTGCAGCGCCTCGATGCGGGCTGCCGCCGGTGTTCCCTCGCTGGTGACGCGTGCCGCCTCGGCCATGGCTCTCCCCCTTTCCGCCGGATGGTGCCGTTCAGGCGCCGCTCTCGGGGGCCGTCGCGCGGTTGACCGCGCTCGCCACCGCGATCAGCGAGGCACCGACGATGTTCGGATCGATGCCGACACCCCAGATCGACCGGCCGTCGACCCGTGTCTCGACATAGGCGACCGCGCTCGAATCCGATCCGCTGCGCAGCGCGTGCTCGCGGTAGTCGACGATCTCGACGGAGATGCCCATCGCCCGGTTCACCGCATCGACGAAGGCGGAGAGCGGTCCGTTGCCCTCACCCTTGATGACCTGCTCGGCGCCGTCGATCCGGACCGTCGCCTCGATCACCCGGTCGCGCTGTGCCGTCGGGACGGTGGTGTGGCCGAGGAATTCGAGCCGGCCCGGCGTCAGGTATTCGCGCTGGAACTCCTGCCAGATCGTTGCCGAGGGAATCTCCTTGCCGG
>CAYORM010000102.1:0-8865 GCA_964406375.1 uncultured Mycobacteriaceae bacterium
CCTGGATCTTGTGCGGTCCCGGCACGCCGCCCGACAGCACCGGGCTGTCCTCCGGCTCGACCGCCACCGCGCGGAAGCTCGGCCGGCGGCGCTTGATCACATCGGCGACGCCGGTGATCGTGCCGCCGGTGCCCACGCCCGAGACCAGGATGTCGATCTTGCCATCCGTGTCCGCCCAGATCTCTTCGGCGGTGGTGCGGCGGTGGACCTCGGGATTGGCCGGATTGTTGAACTGCTGCGGCATCACCGCGCCGGGGATGGTGCGCAGCAGCTCCTCGGCCTTGGCGATGGCGCCCCGCATGCCCTTGGCGCCCTCGGTGAGGACCAGCTCCGCCCCCATCAGTTTCAGCATCTTGCGCCGCTCGACCGACATGGTCTCCGGCATCGTCAGGATCAGCCGGTAGCCCTTGGCCGCGGCGACGAAGGCGAGCGCGATGCCGGTATTGCCGGAGGTCGGCTCGATCAGCGTGCTCTCGCCCGGCCGGATGCGCCCCTCCGCCTCCAGCGCCTCGATCATCGCAAAGCCGATGCGATCCTTCACGCTCGACAGCGGATTGAAGAATTCGAGCTTGCCGACGAGGTCGGCGACGACGCCATTCGCGGCCGCCAGCTTGGAAAAGCGGACCAGCGGCGTCGCGCCGATGGTGTCGAGGATCGACGGGTAGATCTGGCCGCGAAAGGGTGCGCTCGGCATGCGGAAAGGCTCCGGGGGACTGGTCTTTGAACGGGTGTCGACAGGGTGCCGCGCAACGCGGCGTCAGATCGAGAAATCCACGTCGGGGGCGTTCTCGCGCGGGATGCCGGCGGCGCGCGCCCGCGCACACAGATCCTCGATCGTCAGCGCGTCGAGCTGCGCCATGGCCTCGTCCTGGATCTGCTGCCAGATCGGCCGGACGATGGTGATGCCCAGCTCGGACCCCGGCAGATCCTCATCCCCGTCATTCGATTCGAGCGCACGGATCGCGCGGACGATCTCGCCGAGCGTGATGCGCCTCCGCTCGCGGGCGAGGCGGTAGCCGCCGCGCGGCCCGCGCACCCCTGCCAGGATCTCAACCCGCACCAGCTGCTGCAGCACCTGCTCCAGATAGCGCCGCGGGATGCCCTGGCGACGGGTGATCTCGGCGCTCTGCACCGGCTGGTCGCCGGCGTTGTAGGCGATGTCGAGAATCGCCTCGACGGCGAACATCATCTTGCGGGGAAGTCGGAACATCGCACCTCACAATCCCGTGGAGCCGTAGCCGCCGGCGCCGCGCGGCGTGTCGTCGAGCGCGTCCCGCAGTTCCCACGCGACCCGGGTCACGCGCGCCACCACGAGCTGCGCGATCCTCAGGCCGCGCTCGACGGTGAACGGAACCTCGCCATGGTTGATCAGCACCACCCCGATCTCGCCGCGGTAATCGGCATCGATCGTGCCGGGGGCATTCAGCACCGTCACGCCGTGCCGCAGCGCCAGACCCGAGCGCGGCCGCACCTGCCCCTCCCAGCCCGGCGGTAGGGCGATGGCCAACCCGGTCGGCACCAGCGCCCGGCCGCCCGGCGCGATCGTCACCGGGGCCGTGACCGCGGCGGCGAGATCGAGCCCGGCGGCATGGGCCGTCGCGGCCACGGGCAGAGGCAGGTCCGCCGCATGGGGCAGGCGGCGGATCGGAATCACGAGCGGCTGTTCGGTCATGCGCCGTTCCCGACCGGCGGTGTCCCGAGCCGCGCCGCGATCGCTGCGGCCAGCCGCCGCCCGATCTCGGTCTTGGCGAGGCGCGGCCAAGCCTCGGCACCGTCCGCGGTCACCAGATGCACCGTGTTCTCCGTGCCGCCGAACGTGCCCGTCCCTGGACCGACGGCATTCGCGACGATCCAGTCGCACCCCTTGCGCCGACGCTTCGCCGTTGCATTCTCCACCACCGCCTCGGTCTCCGCGGCGAATCCGACGACGAGGCGCGGCCGCATCGGCCCCGGCGCGGAGAGTGTCGCCAGGATGTCGGGGTTCTCCACCAGCCGCAGCATTGGCGGCGGCGCGCCGGCGCTCTTCTTCAGCTTGGCCTCACCGACCGTCTCCACGCGCCAATCGGCGACCGCCGCGGCGCAGATGGCAGCATCGGCCGGCAGGGCGGCACGGCAGGCCGCGAGCATCTCGACCGCCGTCTCCACCTTCACCACCGTCGTGCCGGGCGGGTCGGGTTCGCTGACCGGGCCGCTGACCAGCGTCACCCGCGCACCCAGCGCCGCCAGCGCCGCGGCGATCGCATGTCCCTGCCGGCCAGAGGAACGGTTGCCGATGAAGCGCACCGGATCGATCGGCTCATGCGTCGGACCGCTCGTCACCAGGACGTGCCGGCCGGTGAGCGGCCGGGTGGATGGGGCGTTCTCCCGATCGGATGGCGCGGCATCCTCCGCCAGGGCCGCCTCGATCGCCGCGAGGATCTGCGCCGGCTCCGCCATGCGGCCCGGACCGAACTCGCCGCAGGCCATTGGTCCCGCCTCGGGGCCGACGACCAACACGCCGCGCTCGGCGAGCAGCGCCATGTTGGCCCGCGTCGCGGGATGCTCCCACATGCGGACGTTCATCGCCGGCGCGACCAACACCCGCTTGTCGGTCGCCAGCAGCGCCGTCGTCGCCAGATCATCGGCCAGCCCCGCCGCCATCTTGGCGAGGATGTCTGCGGTCGCCGGCGCGACCACGACCAGATCCGCCGATCGCGACAGCTGGATGTGTCCGATCTCGGTCTCGTCGGTCAGTGAGAACAGCGCCTCGTGCACCGTCTCGCCGGTGAGGGCGGCGAGCGACAGCGGCGTCACGAACTGCGCCCCGCTCGCGGTCAGGATCGCGCGCACGCCACACTGCCGGTCGCGCAGGCGGCGCACCAGTTCCAGCGTCTTATAGGCGGCGATGCCGCCAGCGACGATCAGGAGGACGCGGCGACCGGCGAGCGACACGGCGCTGTCATCGTTCCACACATCATGCGTGTTCTTTATCCGCCATCAACCCCCTGATGCAAGGGGTTTCCCGGAAAAAGGCGACAACCGGCTGGGAAGGGTGGTTTCACACCCGCCAGCCGCTGTGGATGCAGGCGATCCCGGCCGAGAGGTTGCGCCAGCGCACGCGTGACAGCCCGGCCGCCTCGATCCGCGCGGCGAGCGTCGCCTGATCAGGAAAGCGGCGGATGCTTTCGACGAGATAGCGATAGCTCTCCTCGTCACGGGCGACGACGCGGCCGAGGGCCGGGATGACGGCGCGCGAATAGGCGTCATAGGCCCGCGCGAGCATCGGCTCGACGACACGGCTGAACTCGAGGCAGAAGAACCGCCCGCCCGGCTTCAGCACGCGCCGCGCCTCGGCCAGCGCATCATCGATACGGGTGACGTTCCGCAACCCGAAGGAGATCGTGTAGACGTCGACCGACCGGTCGGCGACCGGCAGGCATTCGGCATTGCCGACGACATGGCCCAACCCCGTCACGCGGCCGCGGTCGATCGCGCGATCGCGGCCGACCGCCACCATCCCTTCGGTCAGATCGCAGATCAGCGCCTTGGAGGTTGGGCCGGCGCGGTCGAGAAAGCCGAAGGCGATGTCACCGGTGCCGCCCGCCACATCCAGCAGCGTCTCGCCCGGCCGAGGCCGGATCGCGTCGAGGAAGGCCGCCTTCCACAGCCGGTGGATGCCGCCGCTCATCAGATCGTTCATCAGATCGTAGCGGCGCGCCACGCTGGTGAAGACGTCATGCACCCGCGCGGTCTTCTCGCCGGGCGCGACCGGCCGGTCGCCGAACCAGCGTTCCTCGGGGTTGCGCTCGGCGGGCGGCAATGCGGGAGCGGCCATCATGGCGATGACCATAGTGCGCGGGCCCGGGCCGCGCCATAGTCGCCGCCATGCCCGAACTGCCAGAAGTCGAGACCGTCAGGCGCGGTCTCGTGCCCGTCCTCGAAGGGCACCGCATCACCCGCGTCCTGCCGCGGCGTACCGGTCTCCGCATGCCCTTCCCCGAAGGCCTCTCCACGCGGCTCGAGGGCCGGCGGGTGCTGCGTCTCGACCGCCGGGCCAAATGGCTGCTCGCGGCGCTCGATGACGGCATGGTGCTGATGCTCCATCTGGGGATGTCGGGCCGGCTGACGATCCGCCCCGCGTGGCCCGCCACCTTCGAGCCCCATGACCATCTGGTGCTGGGGACCGAGGCCGGGGCGGCGGTGGTATTCAACGACGCCCGGCGCTTCGGGATGCTCGATCTCGTCAGCGGCAATGCACTCCACAGCCATCCCTCGCTGGCCACCCTCGGACCGGAGCCGCTCGACGACGCATTCGACGCCGCGGCGCTTTCGGCCGCCCTCGCCGGGCGGATGAGCCCGATCAAGGCGGCCCTCCTCGACCAGCGGGTGGTGGCCGGCCTCGGCAACATCTATGTCTGCGAGGCGCTGTGGATGGCCCGTCTGTCGCCGCGGCGCCTCGCCGCCACCATCCCGGGCCGGCGCGCCGAGCGGCTGGTCCCGGCGATCAAGGACGTGCTGACCCGCGCGATCGCCGCCGGCGGGTCGAGCCTGCGCGACTATGTCCAGGCTTCGGGCGAACTCGGCTACTTCCAGACCTCCTGGTCGGTCTATGGCCGCGAGGGTGCGGCCTGTCCGCGGCCCGGCTGCGGCGGCACCGTGCTGCGGTTCGTCCAGTCCGGACGCAGCACGTTCCATTGCCCCTCCTGCCAGCGCTAGGATAGCGCGTTGCAGTGCACAACGAGCCGGAGGGCCGGGTCATGGCCGCCTATGAGACGATCCTCATCGAGACCCGCGGGCGGGTCGGCCTCATCACGCTCAATCGCCCGCAGGCGCTCAACGCGCTCAACGACCAGCTCGTCGGCGAATTGTCCGCCGCCGCGACCGCTTTC
Organism: uncultured Mycobacteriaceae bacterium; assembly: GCA_964406375.1. Lineage (GTDB taxonomy): Bacteria > Pseudomonadota > Alphaproteobacteria > DSM-16000 > Inquilinaceae > CAYORM01. Next base: position 4,869 of record CAYORM010000102.1, read on the forward strand.
GACGCCGATGATGACATCGGCGCGATCGTCATCACCGGGTCGGAAAAGGCTTTCGCCGCCGGCGCCGACATCAAGGAGATGGCCCGTAAGACCTTCCTCGAGGCCTTCGAGGGGAATTTCATCGAGAGCTGGACACGACTGACCCGGATCCGCAAGCCGGTGATCGCGGCAGTCGCCGGCTTCGCGCTCGGCGGTGGCTGTGAGCTCGCCATGATGGCGGACATCATCATCGCGGCCGAGACGGCCAAATTCGGCCAGCCCGAGCTGAAGCTCGGCATCATCCCGGGCTCCGGCGGCACCCAGCGCCTGACCCGCGCCGTCGGTAAGGCCAAGGCGATGGACCTCATCCTCACCGGCCGGATGATGGATGCGGCCGAGGCCGAGCGCGCGGGCCTCGTCGCCCGCGTGGTGCCGGCGGCCGCGCTGCTCGATACCGCGCTCGAGGCCGCCGCGACGATCGCCTCCTATTCCCGCCCGTCGGTGCTGATGGCGAAGGAGGCGATCAACCGCGCCTTCGAGACCAGCCTCGCCGAGGGTGTCCTGTTCGAGCGGCGCCTTTTCCACGCCACCTTTGCGACCGAGGACCAGAAGGAAGGCATGGCGGCCTTCGTCGAGAAACGTCCGGCGCGGTTCAACAATCGCTGAGACGGTAATCGCTGAAGCAGCCTAGCGCCGCTGGCGATGCAGCGCCCTTTCGCTTTTCGGTGACCTTTGCGTTATGCTCGCCGCCCCTGCGGGGCCGGGCCCCGCGACGATCGAAGCCGCCGGAACACGGGATCGGAATGAAGCTGCTGATCGAACGGGCCGCTCTGCTGCGCGGCCTCAGCCACGTCCAGAGCGTCGTGGAGCGCCGCAATACCATCCCGATCCTGTCGAACATCCTGATGCGGGCCGAGGAAGAGCGGCTGCGGCTGACCGCGACGGACATGGATCTCGAGATCGTCGAATCCGTCCCCGCGGAATGCCCGGGCCGCGGCGCCGCCACCGCGCCGGCCCACACCCTCTACGACATCGTCCGGAAGCTGCCGGAAGGCAGCCAGATCGAGATCGAGACCAGCCCGGACGGCACCTCGCTGCAGCTCCGTTCCGGCCGGTCGAGCTTCCGGCTGGGCTGCCTGCCGGTCGAGGATTTCCCCTCGATGGCGGGGGGCGAGCTGCCGCACGTCTTCCGGATCGCGACGGCCGATCTCAAGATCATGATCGACCGGACCAAATTCGCGATCTCGACCGAGGAGACGCGCTACTATCTCAACGGCATCTATCTCCACGCGGCCGAGGCCGGTGCCGTGCCGGTGCTGCGCGCGGTTGCGACCGACGGGCACCGTCTCGCCCGTGTCGAGATGCCCCTGCCCGAGGGGGCGGGCGAGATCGGCGGCGTGATCCTGCCGCGCAAGACGGTGATGGAGCTGCGCAAGCTGCTCGACGAGGCCGGCGAGACGGTGGAGATCCATCTCTCGGAAACCAAGATCCGCTTCGTGCTCGAAGACATCCTCCTGACCTCGAAGCTGATCGACGGCACCTTCCCCGATTACGAGCGGGTGATCCCGACCGGCAATGACCGCATCCTCGAGGTCGATGCGCGGGCCTTCGCACGTGCGGTCGACCGTGTCTCGACCGTCTCGACCGAGAAGAGCCGCGCGGTGAAGCTGGCCCTGGAGAACGGCTCGCTCACCCTTTCCGCGCAATCGGCGGAGCAGGGCAGCGCGGTCGAGGAGCTCGAGGTCTCCTATGACGCGCCGCGCCTGGAAATCGGCTTCAACAGTCGCTATCTCCTGGATATTACGCAGCAGATCGAGGGCGACGGGGCACGATTCGCGATGGCGGATGCCGGATCGCCGACCATCGTCGCTGATACGGCGGATGCGAGCGCGCTCTACGTGCTGATGCCGATGCGGGTGTGACCCTGCGGCGGTGATGACGGCGGCAGGGGCCGCGCCTCCTCCCGGACGCGATGACGCGGCGCGGCCGCCGGCCGCGATAGCCGTGACGCGGCTGGCGCTGGCGGATGTCCGCTCCTATGCGCGGCTGAAGCTGGAACTCGGTCCCGGCCCGGTTGTGCTCACCGGACCGAATGGCGCCGGCAAGACGAATCTGCTTGAAGCGGTCTCCTTCCTGTCACCGGGACGGGGGCTGCGTGGCGCGGCCCTCGCCGATGTCGCCCGGCGGCCGCAGATGGGACCGGTCGGCGCCGGACCGACTAGCACCGGGCCGGAGGTTGACGCCCCTTCGGGCGGCTGGTCGATCACCGCCATTGTCGGCCCGCCGGAGGACCGCCGGGAGGTCACGACGGGGCTCGCCCCCGGCGAGACCCGCCGCATGGTGCGGCTCGACGGCCGTCCGGCGTCGAGCCAGTCGGCGCTCGCCGGGGTGGCGCCGATGCTGTGGCTGACACCCGCCATGGACCGGGTGTTCGCCGAGGGGGCGAGCGGGCGCCGGCGCTTCCTCGACCGGCTGGTCCTGGCCGTGCAGCCGGACCATGCCGCCCAGGTCGCCCGGTATGAACGCGCGATGCGCGAGCGGGCCCGGCTTCTGGCAGGACCGGCCCCCGACCGGACCTGGCTTTCGGCGATCGAGGAGACGATGGCCGCGGCCGGCGTCGCGATCGCGGCGGCACGGCGCGAGACGGCTCTTCGCCTTGCCTCGGCACCCGCCATCGCGGGCTTCCCGCCGGCCGTGCTGAGCGTGGCCGGACGGCTTGAGGCCGCGCTGGGCGCGGCCCCGGCCGTCGATGTGGAAGAGGCATTCCGCCGCGAATTGTGCGATAATCGTCGGGTCGATGCGGCGGGCGGGATGACCACCGTCGGTCCGCATCGAAGTGATCTCGTGGTGCGTCACGGCGCCAAGGACATGCCCGCGTCGCAATGCTCGACCGGGGAGCAGAAGGCGCTGTTGATCGGCATCGTGACGGCCCATGCCCGCCTCCTGGCGAGCGAGCAGGGCCGAAGCCCGATCCTGCTACTCGACGAGGTCGCCGCCCATCTGGACGGCGACCGGCGGGCAGCGCTCTACGAGGGGATTTTGGCGCTCGGCGCCCAGGCCTGGATGACCGGCACGGAGGCGGCGCTGTTCGCGCCGCTCCGCGGCCGGGCCCGCCACCTCCATGTGGCGGGCGGCCGGGTCGCCGAGGACGAATGGACGAGGAACGATGGCTGAGACCGCGACTGCCGCCGCGACCGACTATACCGCCCGCGCGATCACCGTGCTGCGCGGGCTGGAGGCCGTGCGCAAGCGGCCCGGCATGTATATCGGCGATACCGACGACGGCTCGGGCCTGCACCACATGGTCTATGAGGTCGTCGACAACGCGATCGACGAGGCGCTCGCCAAGCATGCCGACCTCGTGACCGTGACGCTGAACCCCGACGGCTCGGTGACGGTGACCGACAATGGTCGTGGCATCCCGGTCGACATCCATCCCGAGGAGGGTGTCAGCGCAGCCGAGGTGGTGATGACCGATCTGCACGGCGGCGGGAAGTTCAACCAGAACTCCTACAAGGTATCGGGGGGGCTGCATGGCGTCGGCGTCTCGGTCGTCAACGCCCTGTCGGAATGGCTCGAGCTGACGATTTTCCGCGACGGCCATGAATGGTGGATGCGCTTCCGCGACGGGGCACCGGAGGCCCCGCTCGCCGCCATCGGGCCGCAGGACGGCCGGCGCGGGACGCATGTCACCTTCCTGCCTTCGTCCGAGACCTTCAGCCAGACCACCTTCGACTGGACCACGCTGGAGCACCGGCTGCGCGAGCTCGCCTTCCTCAACTCCGGCGTCCGGCTGATCCTGACCGACAAGCGCTCGGCCGAGGTGCGACGGGTCGAGATGTATTACGAGGGCGGGCTGCGCGCCTATGTCCAGCACCTGACGCGGTCGAAATCGGCGACCCATCCGGAGCCGATCTTCTTCACCGCCGAGCGGGACGGCATCGGGGTCGAGGTCGGCATGCTGTGGACCGACAGCCCCTATGAGCAGATGCTCTGCTTCACCAACAACATCCCGCAG
>CAYORM010000103.1:0-8633 GCA_964406375.1 uncultured Mycobacteriaceae bacterium
CCGCGCCATGATGCGGTAGATATCCTGCATCGCCGGCGATCGCCCGATCAGCGGCAGCGCTTCCTCGGCCTCCTCCTCGAGGGTGGGCCGTCCGCCGCGCGGCTCGGCGAGACCGCGTTCGACGATGCCGATCAGCTCCTTCAGATCGAAGGGCTTCGGCAGATATTCGAAGGCGCCGCGCTCGTTCGCCTTCACGGCGGTGAGGAGGGTGTTCTGCGCGCTCATCACCACCACGCGCAATTCCGGCCGCAGCTTGCGGATCCGCGGCAGGAGATCGAGCCCGTTCTCGTCCGGCATCATCACATCGGTGATGACGAGATCGCCGGCCCCGTCCTGGATCCAGGTGTAGAGGGTCGACGCCGTCCCGGTCGACAGCACCTCGTAACCCAGCCGCGACAGCGCCTGCGTCAGGACGGTGCGGATCGCCTTGTCGTCGTCGGCAATGAGAATGGTGGCGCTCATACGCGATGCCTGCCTCTTCTGTCGGCGGCTCCGCCGCCCGCCTTACCCCGGCCGCCACTCTCCCGCACCGGCTCCTCGGCCGCGGGCAGCGACACGCGAAAGATCGTCCGGCGCGGCCGGCTCTCGAACCCGATGATCCCGCCATGATCGCCGACCACCTTGGCGACGAGCGGCAGGCCGAGCCCGCGCCCGTCCGTCTTGGTGGTGACGAAGGGGTCGAAGAGATGGTGGCGGAGATCCTCCGGGATCCCGGCGCCATTGTCCTGGACCGTGACGACGATCGGCAGGTTGGTGCGATCGCGCTGCCCGGGTTGCACGATGCTGACGCCGCGTTGATAGGCCGTGGCCAGCACGATCTCGCCGCCACGCGCCGGCGCCGCCTCGGCCGCGTTCTTGATGAGGTTCAGGAACACCTGGACGAGCTGGTCGAAATGGCCTGGCACCGGCGGCAGCGACGGGTCGTAGCGCTCGACGATGCGGAGATGTCGGGCGAAGCCGTTCTGGGCGACGCGGCGGGCGCGTTCGAGCACTTCGTGGATGTTGACCGGCCGGCGCTCGATCGGTCCCGGCGCGGTGAAGGCCTCCATCTGGTCGACGAGGCGCACGATCCGATCGGCCTCGTCGCAGATCAACCGCGTGAGCGCACGATCGTCATCGCCCACCGTCTCCTCGAGGAGCTGGGCGGCGCCGCGGATCCCGGAGATCGGATTCTTGATCTCATGCGCCAGCATCGCAGACATCGCAGCGACCGAGCGCGCAGCGTTGCGATGGTTGAGCTGGTTGTCGATCTGCCTGGCCAGCGATTCAGGAAACATTGCGAGCAGCACGCCTGCCCCACCCTCGCCCATCGGGCCGGCCGCGACCGAGACGATGCGCTGGCCGAACCGCGGCCCCTCAAGCGCCATGCCGTAATCGGCGATGGAGCGACCCTGCGACCGCACCTGCTGGATCAGGCCGAAGAGTGGGCTGTCGGCCGGGATCGAATCGGCAAGGGCCCGCCCGACCATCATCGATGCGCCGGTCTCGAAGAAATGCTCCGCCTCGGCATTGACGAAGCGGACGATGCCGTCGTCATCGACCATCAGCACCGGCAGCGGCAGAAGTGCCGCGATCAGAGTGGAAGGCGACGCCTGCCCACCCCCGCCCTCATTCCACCCGATCGCGACCGGTCCGGCCATCTCACCCGTGCTCCGCTGTCAGTGCCTATAATCTAGTCGCCGGCATGCCGTGATTAAAATGTCATCATGTGACGCAGCGGGACAGCCGCGTGCAGAGCCGCGGCTTGGTGGCATCGACGTCCCGTGCCAAGAAGGAGGCCCCTTCCCGCAACGGTGCCATGCCTCGAACCACAGCCCTCGTCGTCGCAGCCGGGACCGGCAGCCGGGCCGGCTCGGGACTGCCCAAACAGTACCGGATCATCGCCGGCACGACCGTGCTGCGGCGGACCCTCGATGCGCTGCTGGCCTGCCGTGCGCCGGCCGGCCCCATCGATGCCGTTCGGGTGGTGATCCGCCCCGAGCATCACCCGCTCTATGTCGCCGCGACACAGGGGCTCGACCTGCCGCCGCCGATCCATGGCGGCGAGACGCGGCAGGATTCGGTGCGGGCCGGGCTCGAGGCGCTGGCGGCCGATTCGCCCGATCGCGTGCTGATCCACGACGCCGCGCGTCCCTTCGTCGATCCCGCGCTCGTAGGGCGGGTCGCAGCGGCACTCGACCGGCACGAGGGTGCGATCGCTGCGCTGCCGGTCGTCGACACGCTGCGCCGCGTCGAGGACGGGATCGCCGCAGGCACCGTGCCGCGCGACGGGCTGTGGGCCGCACAGACGCCGCAGGGATTTCGGTTCGCGGCGATCCTCGCCGCCCATCGCGCCGCGGCCGGGCTGGCGCTGACCGACGATGCCGCCGTCGCCGAACGGGCGGGCCACAGGGTCGCGATGGTGCAGGGCTCGCCCGACAATGTGAAGATCACCACCGAGGAGGATCTGCGGCGTGCCGAGATGCTGACGCTTCGCCAGGGGAGTGCCCCGGCCCTGCCCGATCTGCGGCTTGGCAACGGGTTCGACGTGCACCGCTTCGCATCCGGGGATGGCGGCGGAACGGTCATACTCTGCGGCGTGCCGATCCCGCATCCGCGCCGGCTCGACGGACATTCCGATGCCGATGTTGGGCTGCACGCGTTGACCGACGCGCTGCTCGGCGCGATCGCCGCCGGCGATATCGGCCAGCATTTCCCGCCCTCCGATCCGCAATGGAAGGGAGCGGATTCGGCGCTTTTCCTCCGCCATGCCGCCACCCTCGTCGCGGCGCGCGGCACGATCCTCAATGTCGATGTGACCTTGCTGTGCGAAACGCCGCGCATCGGACCCCATCGCGCCGCCATGATCGACCGGATCGCCTCGCTGCTCGGCATCGCCGCCGATCGTGTCTCGGTGAAGGCGACGACCACCGAGCGGCTCGGCTTTCTCGGACGGCGCGAAGGCATAGCGGCCCAGGCCACCGCCTGTGTGAGGATCGAGCGATGACGCCCTCTCCCGAGGAGATCGCCGCCGCCGTCGGGCGGCTCGATGCCATCTGCCGCGCCGGCGGTCTCAGCCTCGCGACGGCCGAGAGCTGCACCGGCGGCCTGATCGCTGCGGCGATCACCGACCGCGCCGGCTCTTCCGCCTTCTTCGACCGCGGCTTCGTCACCTATTCCAACGCGGCAAAAACGGCGATGCTCGGCGTTCCCGCCGCGCTGATCGAGCGGGACGGCGCGGTCAGCGAGACGGTCGCACGGGCGATGGCCGAGGGGGCGCTGGCGCACTCCGCGGCCGACGCGGCGGTCGCGGTGACGGGGATCGCCGGCCCCGGCGGTGGTTCGGCCGAGAAGCCGGTCGGGCTCGTGTGGTTCGGCTGTGCGCGGCGGGGTGGGCCCGTGCTGACGCGTCGGGAGATCTTCCCCGGCGACCGGGGCGCGGTGCGCCAGGCGACCGTCGGCGTGGCGCTGGCGATGCTGGAAGCCGCCTGTTGCGGCTGAGGGTGGCTCAGCCGCGCCCGGCGGCCTCGGCCGAGGCGGTCAACGGGCCGTATATCTCCGCCGCGCGGGTCTCAAAGGCGTGCACCATCCGGCGGAACGCCTCGTGGAACAGCGCGCCGATCAGCGTCTGGAGCACGCGTGAGCGGAACTCGAAATCGACATGGAATTGCACCTCGCAGCCCTGCGGGTGCGGGGTGAACTGCCAGCTGTTGGTCAGCCGTTTCAGCGGGCCGTCGACATAGCCGACATCGATGCGCCGCTTGGGTGACAGGGTCACGCGGCTGGTGTAGCGCTCCTTGATCATTCGGAAGCCGATGACGAGGTCGGCGAGCAGCACATTCCCGTCACGCCGGCGGATCCGGGCGGCCATGCACCAGGGCAGGAAGGCCGGATAGCTCTCGATATCGGCGACGAGGTCGAAGAGCTGATCCGGCCGGTAGGGAAGGATGCGTGTCTCGCGGTGCTGGGGCATCGGCGCCGGCCGACCTCAATGGGCCGCCGCAGCGAGGGCCACGAGATCGACCGCCTCGGCCGCGAGCGGCACACGCAGCCGCCATTCTGCCGCCAGCTTCTCCTCGCGCGCCGCGCGCAGCCGCTCGAAATCCTCGCCCGCGTGGTAGGAGGAGCGCGTGAGCGGCGACGAGGCCATCACGAGGAAGCCCTTGGCCCGGCCCAGCTTCGCCATCGCCGTGAACTCCTCCGGCGTCACGAAGCGCTCGAGCTTCGCGTGCTTCGGGGTCGGCTGCAGATACTGGCCGATGGTCATGAAGTCGACATCCGCGGCACGGAGGTCGTCCATCACCTGCCCGACCTCCTCGTCGGTCTCGCCCAGCCCCACCATGATGCCGGATTTGGTGAAGATCGACGGATCGAGCTCCTTCACGCGGGCCAGAAGCTGCAGCGAGGTGAAGTAGCGCGCGCCCGGGCGGATCCGCGGATAGAGCCGCGGCACGGTCTCCAGATTGTGGTTGAAGACATCCGGCCGCGCCTCGACGACGACCTCGAGCGCGCCATGCTTGCCCTTGAAGTCGGGCGTCAGGATCTCGATCGTCGTCCCCGGCGAAGCGGCCCGTATCGCGCGGATCGTCTCCGCGAAATGCGCGGCGCCGCCATCGGGAAGATCGTCCCGGTCGACCGAGGTGACGACGATATGGCTCAGGCCCAGCTTGGCGCAGGCCTCGGCGACGTGCTGCGGCTCATGCGGGTCGAGCTGGTCCGGCCGGCCGGTCGCGACGTTGCAGAAGGCGCAGGCACGGGTACAGACCGAGCCGAGGATCATCACCGTCGCGTGCTTCTTCGACCAGCATTCCCCGATATTCGGGCAGGCGGCCTCCTCGCACACGGTGCTGAGCTTGAGCCCCCGCATCAGTCGCCGCGTGTCGTGATAGGTCTCCGACATCGGCGCCTTGACCCGAATCCAAGCGGGCTTGCGCGGGATGGGGTTGTCAGGCCGGTGGGCCTTCTCGGGGTGGCGGATCGGCGCCGCTGCGGTCGACATGCTGGTCACCCCCTAGAAATGGATAGCGCGACCATAAGCGTCCAGGACGCTCTCATGCATCATTTCGCTGAGGGTGGGATGCGGGAACACCGCCTGCATCAGCTCGGCCTCAGTCGTTTCCAGCGTCTTGGCGATGCCGAAGCCCTGGATCAGCTCGGTCACCTCGGCGCCAACCATATGGGCGCCCAGCAGCTCGCCGGTACGCGCGTCGAACACCGTCTTGATCATCCCTTCCGGCTCACCCAGCGCGATCGCCTTGCCGTTGCCGATGAAGGGGAAGCGGCCGACCCGCACCTCGTGCCCCGCCGCCTTGGCCTTGGCTTCCGTCAGCCCGACCGAGGCGATCTGCGGCGTGCAATAGGTGCAGGCGGGGATGCGGGTGACGTCCAGCGTATGCGGGTGGAGACCGGCGATCGCCTCGACGCAGATGACACCCTCATGGCTGGCCTTGTGGGCGAGCCAGGGCGGACCGGCGACATCGCCGATCGCATAGACGCCGGGCTCGTCGGTCTCGAGGCGCTCATTGACGACGATGTGGCCGCGCTCGACCTTCACGCGCGTGTTCTCGAGGCCGATATTCTCGACATTACCAGTGATCCCGATCGCCAGGATCACCCGCTCGGCGGTGATCGTCTCGGTCTTGCCGGCGACCTCCACCGTCGCTTTCACCGCATCGGCCGTGTGTTCGAGCCCCTGGGTCCTGGCACCCGTCAGGATGCGCATGCCCTGTTTCTCGAAGGCCTTGCGGGCGAAGGCCGAGATCTCCTCATCCTCCACCGGCAGGATACGGTCGAGCATCTCGACGACCGTCACCTCGGCGCCGAAGCTGCGATAGAAGCTCGCGAACTCGATGCCGATGGCGCCGGAACCGATGACCAGTACGGATTTCGGCATGGTCTCGGGGACCATCGCCTCCTTGTAGGTCAGCACACGTTTGCCGTCCGGCTCGAGCCCCGGCAGCGTCCGCGCGCGGGCGCCGGTCGCAACGATGATGTGTTTGGCGTTCAGGGTCTGCGTCTTGCCGTCCTTGCCGGTGACCTCGATCCGGCCGCCGCCGCGCAGGGTTGCGCTGCCGTCGATGACGGTGACCTTGTTCTTTCTCAGCAGCCCCTTGACGCCAGCCGCGAGCTGCCCCGCCACCTTGCGGGAGCGCTGGACGATCTTGCCGGCGTCGAAGGAGACGTCACCGACCGTCAGCCCGAACTGATCGGCGTGCCGGATCAGCCCGTAGACTTCCGCGGAGCGCAGCAGCGCCTTGGTCGGGATGCAGCCCCAGTTCAGGCAGATGCCCCCGAGATGCTCGCGTTCGACGACGGCCGTCTTCATGCCGAGCTGTGCCGCGCGGATCGCCGCGACATAGCCGCCGGGCCCAGCACCGATGACGATCAGATCGTAGCCGTCGCTCATGCTTCGCCTCCATCGCCGGGCATGGGGACCCCGCGCCCCTCCCGGACGATCCGGTTTTCGATGACATGCGCCGTATCGATCATCGACTGCCAGATCCGGCGCACGAGATCCGGGTCAAGCCCCTGCGCCTCGGCACGGGCAGCATTGCGCTCGATGACGGCGAGCGCCCTTTCCGCCTGGACGACGGCGAGCCCCGCCTCGCGCTTGAGATGCGCGACCTCGCGGACGATGCCGAAGCGCTCGGCGAGCAGGTCGACGAGACGGTCGTCGATCTCGTCGATCCGCCGGCGGTGCGGCGCCAGCAACCCGCCGTCTTCCGTTGCGTCGCTGCCCGTCCCGCGCGTCACAGCATCATGCCGAGCGGCGCCTCGATCAGCGCCTTGAAGGCCCTGAGCCACTCGGCCCCCACCGCGCCGTCGATCACCCGGTGATCGACCGCGAGGGTGCAGGACATGACGGTCGCGATCGCCAGCGCCCCGTCCTTGACCACCGGACGCTGCTCCCCGGCGCCGACGGCGAGGATCGCCCCCTGCGGCGGGTTGATGATCGCCGCGAACTCCCGGATGCCGTACATGCCCAGATTGGAGACCGAGAACGTCCCGCCCTGATACTCCTCCGGCTTCAGCTTGCCGTCCCGGGCCCGCTGCGCCAGATCACGCATCTCCGCTGCGATCGTCGCCAGCCCCTTGCGATCGGCATCCTTGACGATCGGGGTGATGAGCCCGCCCTCGGTCGCAACCGCGACCGAGACGTCGACCCGGTCGTAGCGGATGGTCGCCTCCTCGGTCCAGGACGCGTTGGCCGCCGGCACCCGGCGCAGCGCCAAGGCCGCCGCCTTGATGACGAGGTCATTGACCGAGATCTTGGTCTCCGCCTGCTCGTTGAGCTGGCGGCGCAGTGCGAGCAGCGCGTCGATCTCGCATTCGACCGTCAGATAGAAATGCGGGACGGTCTGCTTCGACTCGGTGAGCCGCCGCGCGATCGTCTTCCGGACGTTGCTGTTCTTCACCTCGGTGAAGGGGATGCCATAGGCCTCGGCCAGCGCCTTGGCGCTGGGGCCAGCCCCGACGGGCCGCGCCGCCGGGGCCGCGGCGGCAGCCGGCTCCGCCTTCGGTGCAGCGGCCGCCGCCTCGGGCCGCGCCGCCTGCGGCTTTGCACCGTCCGCGATCGCCGCCTCGACGTCGCTCTTCACGATGCGGCCATTGGGACCCGAACCGGTGATCGAGGCGAGATCGATGCCCGCCTGCTCTGCCATCCGCCGCGCGAGCGGGCTGGCGAAGACGCGATCGCCGCCTTCCGTGGCCGGTGCAGCCGCGGCTGCCGGGGCGGGGCGTTCGGTCGGTGCGGATGGCGATGCCGGTGCTGGCGGCACAGCCGCATCAGCCGGCTTCGGCGCTTCCGCCGGTGCAGCCGCCGCCGGCCTGCCGGCACCCTCGAGCGCCGCGGCGTCCTCGCCCTCCTGAAGCAGCAGCGCGATCGGCGTATTGACCGCGACATTCTCGGTGCCGGCCTCGACGAGGATCTTGCCGATCGTCCCCTCGTCGATCGCCTCGACCTCCATCGTCGCCTTGTCGGTGTCGATCTCGGCGATCACATCACCCGGCGCGACCGCTTCCCCCTCCTTCTTCAGCCACCGGGCCAACGTGCCTTCGGTCATCGTCGGCGACAGCGCCGGCATCAGGATTTCGATCGGCATCCTTATCGTCCTTCCTCGCGGCCCTCCCGTCGCCGGCCGGCCGCGCGGGGCCGGTCGGCGCCCTGCCGAGGGATCAGCGGTAGCAGACCTTGTGAACGGCGGCGGCGATGTCCTGCACCTGCGGCAGGGCCAGACGCTCGAGATTGGCGGCGTAGGGCAGCGGCACGTCGGCGGCGCAGACGCGCACGACCGGCGCGTCGAGCCAGTCGAAGGCATGCTCCATCATCAGCGCCGCCATCTCCGAGCCGATGCCCGCCACCGGCCATCCCTCCTCCACGGAGACCAGCCGGTTAGTCTTCTTCACCGAGGCGACGATCGTCTCGACATCGAGCGGGCGGATCGTGCGGAGGTCGATGACCTCGGCGTCGATCCCCTCACTCGCCAGCCCCTCCGCCGCTTCGAGCGCCTTCCCGACCATGATCGAATAGGCGACGATCGTGACGTCGGAGCCGCTGCGCACCACCTTCGCCCGGCCGATCGGGACGACGAAATCGGGATCCTCCGGCACGTCGAAGCTGTGGCCGTAGAGGATCTCGTTCTCGAGGAAGATGA
>CAYORM010000104.1:0-8456 GCA_964406375.1 uncultured Mycobacteriaceae bacterium
TGGGATCCTGCGCCAACGGCGGCGGCTACTATCACTATTCCTATTCGGTGGTGCGTGGCTGCGACCGCGTCGTGCCGGTCGACATCTACGTCCCCGGCTGCCCGCCGAGCGCCGAAGCGCTGGTCTATGGTGTCATGCAGCTCCAGAAGAAGATCCGGCGCGGCAGCCGGCTCGCGCGGTGAGGGTGGCGGTGAGAGTCGATATCGACATGCTCGCCGGTCTCGGCCGGACGATCGCGGCGGCGCTGGGCGAGGACGTGCTGGAGCACGGCGTCACGGCGACGGGCGAGCTCGAGATCCTGGCCCGACGCGAGTCGATCGGCCGGGTGCTGACCCATCTGCGCGTCGATCCGGCCTGCCGGTTCGAGCAGCTCACCGATCTGTGCGGCGCCGATTATCCGGCGCGCCCGGAACGGTTCGATGTCGTCTACCACCTGCTCAGCTTCAGCCGGAACCTGCGGGTCCGGGTGAAGGTCCGCACCGATGAGGAGACGCCGGTGCCGTCGGTCGCCGATGTGTTCCCGGCGGCGACCTGGTATGAGCGGGAGGCCTGGGATCTCTACGGCATCTTCTTCGACGGCAATCCCGACCTCCGGCGGATCCTCACCGATTACGGTTTCGAGGGGCATCCGCTGCGCAAGGACTTCCCGCTGACCGGCTATGTCGAGGTGCGCTACGACGTCGAGCAGCGGCGTGTGGTCTACGAGCCGGTGAAGCTGACCCAGGATTTCCGCACCTTCGATTTCCTCAGCCCCTGGGAGGGAATGACGCCGGACGGACCGGGTCTTTTGCCGGGTGACGAGAAGGCGAATGTGGACGCGCCCGCCGGCCCCGTGCCGCCGGCCGCGAAGGCGTGAGGCCATGGCCGAGTCCCATATCAAGCCCTACACGATGAATTTCGGGCCGCAGCATCCTGCGGCCCATGGTGTGCTGCGCCTCGTCCTCGAACTCGATGGCGAGACGGTCGAGCGGGCCGACCCGCATATCGGCCTGCTGCATCGCGGCACCGAGAAGCTCATCGAGTACAAGACCTACCTGCAGGCGACGCCCTATTTCGACCGGCTCGACTACGTCGCGCCGATGAACCAGGAGCACGCCTTCGCCCTCGCGGTCGAGCGGCTGCTCGGCATTGAGGTGCCGGAGCGGGGCCAGTACATCCGCGTGCTGTTCTCCGAGATCTCGCGGATCCTCAACCATCTCCTGAACATCACGACCTTCGCGCTCGATGTCGGCGCGACGACGCCGTCGCTCTGGGGCTTCGAGGATCGCGAGATCCTGATGGAGTTCTATGAGCGCGTCTCGGGCGCGCGGCTGCACGCCAATTATTTCCGCCCCGGCGGGGTGGCCTGGGACATGCCCCCCGGGCTCGCAGAGGACATTCTCGCCTATACCGAGCGCCTGCCGAAGACGGTGGACGATCTCGAGCGGCTGCTGACCGACAATCGCGTCTTCAAGCAGCGCACCGTCGATATCGGCCGGGTGACGCTGGAGGAGGCGAAGGCATGGGGCTTCTCGGGCCCGGTGCTGCGCGCCTGCAACTTCGCCTGGGATCTGCGCAAGGCGCAGCCCTATGAGGTCTATGACCGGATGGATTTCGACATCCCGGTCGGCCTGACGGGCGACTGCTATGCGCGCTACCTCGTCCGTGTCGAGGAGATGCGTCAGTCCAACCGCATCATCCGGCAGTGCCTCGAGCAAATGCCGAAGAGCGGCCCGGTCAAGATCCAGGACCACAAGATCACGCCGCCGCCGCGCGCCGAGATGAAGCGCTCGATGGAGGCGCTCATCCATCACTTCAAGCTCTATACCGAGGGCTATCATGTGCCGGCGGGCGAGGTTTACGCCGCGGTCGAGGCGCCGAAGGGCGAGTTCGCGGTCTATCTCGTCGCCGACGGCACCAACCGGCCCTACCGGTGCCGGATCCGGGCGCCGGGCTTCCCGCATCTGCAGGGTCTCGACATGATGAGCCGCGGTCACATGCTGGCTGACGTGGTGGCGAATATCGGCAGCCTCGACATCGTGTTCGGGGAGATCGACCGATGACGGCCGGACGCGTCGCACCGCCGGAGCTGCAGCCGGAGAGCTTCGCCTTCACGCCCGAGAACCGCGCGCTGGCCGAGCGGATCATCGCAAAGTATCCCGAGGGCAAGCAGCAGAGCGCGGCCATCCCGCTGCTCGACCTCGCCCAGCGGCAATGCGGCAACTGGCTGCCGCGCGCCGCCATGGATCACGTCGCCGACCTGCTCGAGGTGCCGCGGATCCGGATCTATGAGGTCGCCAGCTTCTACACGATGTTCAACCGCGCGCCGGTCGGGCGGTACTTCCTGCAGGTCTGCACGACCACGCCGTGTTGGCTGCGCGGCTCATCCGACGTGATGCGGGCAATTCGTGACCGCACCGGCTGCGGCAATCACGAGACCAGCGCCGACGGCACCTTCTCGGTGCTCGAGGTCGAATGCCTGGGCGCCTGCGTGAACGCACCGATGATGCAGGTGAACGACGATTTCTACGAGGATCTCGACTACGACCGCACCTGCCGGCTGATCGATGCGCTCGCCGCCGGCGAGAAGCCCCAGATCGGCTCGGTGATCGGCCGGGCGGGATCGGAGCCGGTCGGCGGTGCGACGACGCTCACGGCATTGCGTGCCGGGGCCGCCCGCCCGTCCGTCGTCGGTGAGGGGCAGCCGGCCCAGCCGGCACCGGCCGACGGCGGTGAACCGCCGCCGCCCGAGGACGTCGCCGAGAGCCTGCGGGAACCGGGTGCCACTCGTGGCGACGCGACGCCGCAGAAGAAGGCGCGGCCGCAGGAGAAGATCGATCCGCCGGGCGACGCGGAGCGCTCGGGCGAGACGGGAGAAGGGTGATGCTGCGCGACGAGGACCGCATCTTCACCAATCTCTACGGTTGGGATGACTGGCGCCTGGCCGGTGCGCGCCGGCGCGGCGTCTGGTCGAACACGGCCGCGCTGATCGCGCTCGGCCGCGACAAGATCGTCGAGGAGATCAAGGCGTCGGGCCTGCGCGGGCGGGGCGGGGCCGGCTTCCCGACCGGGCTCAAATGGTCGTTCATGCCAAAGGAGAGCAAGGACGGCCGGCCGAGCTATCTCGTCATCAACGCCGATGAGAGCGAGCCCGGTACCTGCAAGGATCGTGACATCCTGCGCTTTGACCCGCATCGGCTGATCGAGGGGGCGCTCGTCTCCTCCTTCGCGATGGGGGCGCATGCCTGCTATATCTATATCCGCGGCGAGTTCTACGGCGAGGCCTCGCACGTCCAGCAGGCGATCGACGAGGCCTATGAGGCGGGGCTCCTCGGCCGCAATGCCGCCGGCTCGGGCTGGGATTTCGACCTCTATCTGCATCGCGGCGCCGGCGCCTATATCTGCGGCGAGGAGACCGCGCTGCTCGAGAGCCTCGAGGGCAAGAAGGGCCAGCCGCGCAACAAGCCGCCTTTCCCGGCCGGGGCGGGCCTCTATGGCTGCCCGACGACGGTCAACAATGTCGAGACGATCGCCGTGGTGCCGGAGATCCTGCGCCGCGGCAGCGACTGGTTCGCCAGCATCGGCCGGCCGAAGAATTCCGGCACGAAGATCTTCTGCATCTCCGGCCATGTCGAACGCCCCTGCAATGTCGAGGAGGCCCTTGGCATCCCGATGCGGGAGCTGATCGAGGTGCATGCCGGCGGCGTGCGGGGCGGCTGGGATAATCTCAAGGCTGTCATCCCCGGCGGGTCGTCGACGCCGCTCCTGCCGCGCGAGATCTGCGACACGGTGCTGATGGATTTCGACTCGCTGCGCGAGGTGAAGTCCGGCCTGGGCACCGCCGGGCTGATCGTCATGGACCAGTCGACCGACATCGTCTACGCGATCGCCCGGCTGTCGCGTTTCTACATGCATGAGAGCTGCGGCCAGTGCACGCCGTGCCGCGAGGGTACGGGCTGGCTGTACCGGGTGATGACGCGCATGGTCGAGGGCAATGCGCGGGCCGATGAGATCGACATGCTGCTCGAGGTGACGCGCCAGATCGAGGGCCACACGATCTGCGCGCTCGGCGACGCCGCCGCCTGGCCGGTGCAGGGGCTGATCCGGCACTTCCGCGACGAGATGGAGGAGAGGATCCGCCAGTATCGCGACCGCGCCTTCCGCGCCGAAGCGGCGGAGTGACATCATGCCCAAGCTGACGATCGACGGCATCGAGATCGAGGTCGAGCCCGGCACTTCCGTGCTGCAGGCCTGCGAGCGTCTCGGCATCGAAGTGCCGCGTTTCTGCTATCACGACCGCCTGTCGGTGCCGGCGAACTGCCGCATGTGCCTCGTCGAGGTCGAGCGGTCGCCGAAGCCGGTCGCATCCTGCGCCATGCCCTGCGGCGACGGGATGGTGGTGAAGACCGACACGCCGATGGTCCACAAGGCCCGCAAGGGCGTGATGGAGTTCCTGCTCATCAACCATCCGCTCGACTGCCCGATCTGCGATCAAGGCGGTGAGTGCGACCTGCAGGATCAGGCCGTCGCCTATGGCTTCGATCGCGGCCGCTATGCGGAGAACAAGCGCGCGGTGACGGAGAAGGAGCTCGGTCCGCTGATCGAGACCTTCATGACGCGCTGCATCCATTGCACCCGCTGCATCCGCTTCATCGACGAGATCGCAGGCGTTCCTGTGCTCGGCGCGACCGAGCGTGGCGAGAACATGGAGGTGGGTACCTATGTCGAGCGGGCGATCGCCTCGGAGCTCTCGGGCAATCTCGTCGATGTCTGCCCGGTCGGCGCGCTGACCTCAAAGCCCTACGCCTTCACCGCGCGGCCCTGGGAGCTGCGCAAGACCGAGAGCATCGACGTGCTCGACGCGGTCGGCTCGAACATCCGCATCGACGCCCGCGGCGGCGAGGTGATGCGGGTGCTGCCGCGGCTGCATGAGGACGTCAACGAGGAGTGGATCAGCGACAAGACGCGCTTCGCCATCGACGGACTGCGTCGCCGGCGCCTCGACCGGCCCTGGGTACGCATCGAGGGCCGGATGGCCCGGGCGAGCTGGGACGATGCCTTCGCGGCGATCGCCGCGCGGCTATCGGGGATCGACGGCCGGCGCGTCGCGGCGATCGCCGGTGATCTCGCCGATGCCGAGGCGATGCTGGCGCTGAAGGATCTGATGGCGGCGCTCGGTTCGCCGCATCTCGATTGCCGGCAGGACGGCACGAAGCTCGAGGCCGGTCCGCGCGTCTCCTATCTCTTCAACAGCGGCATCGCCGGGATCGAACAGGCCGACGCGATCCTGCTCGTCGGCACCAACCCGCGCGCCGAGGCGGTGATGGTCAATGCCCGCATCCGCAAGCGCTGGCTGAAGGGCGGGCTGAAGGTCGGGGTGATCGGTCCGGAGACGGATCTGACCTATCGTGCCCGGCATATCGGCACGGGGCCGCAGAGCCTCGAGGCGATCCTCGATGGCAGCGATCCCTTCGCCGAGGTGCTGCGGGGCGCTGAGGCGCCGATGATCGTCGTGGGGCAGGGGGCGCTGCGGCGCGCCGATGGCGCCGCCATCCTCGATCTCTGCCGCCGGCTGGCCGAGGAGGCGGGCGTCGTCCGCGACGGCTGGAACGGCTTCAACGTGCTGCACACGGCGGCCGCCCGCGTCGGCGGGCTCGATCTCGGCTTCGTGCCGGGCGAGGGCGGGCGCGACGTCGAGGGCATCCTGGCCGGGGCCGGTGCGGGCGAGATCGACGTGGTCTTCCTGCTCGGCGCCGACGAGATCGACACCTCTAGGCTTGGTAACGCCTTCGTCGTCTATATCGGCACGCATGGCGACCGCGGTGCCCACCGCGCCGATGTGATCCTGCCGGGCGCGGCCTATACCGAGAAGAGCGGCACCTGGGTGAACACCGAAGGGCGGGTGCAACAGAGCCGCATGGCGGTCTTCCCGCCGGGCGAGGCGCGCGAGGATTGGAAGATCCTGCGGGCGCTCAGCGACCGGCTGGGTCGTCCCTTGCCTTATGACACGCTGTGGCAGCTGCGCCGGCGTCTGGCCGAGGTCAATCCGCGATTCGGTGAGATCGACGTGCTGCCGGTCGAGCCGTGGGCGGCGTTCGGCGCGGCGGGGCCGATCGATGCGGCGCCCTTCGCGCCGGCCATCGAGACCTTCTATATGACCGATCCGATCAGCCGGGCGTCGGAGACGATGGCCGCCTGTATCGAGGCGTTCTCGGGCGGCGGCATGCGCGCCGCGGCGGAGTGAGGCGGCGGGGATGGATTTCTGGAGCGGATACGCCTGGCCGATGATCATCACGGTGCTGCAGATCCTCGCGATCGTGCTGCCCCTGATCGTCGGTGTCGCCTACCTGACCTATGCAGAGCGCAAGGTGATGGCGGCGATGCAGCTGCGCCAGGGCCCGATGACCGTCGGCCCGTTCGGCCTGCTGCAGCCGCTTGCCGACGGCATCAAGCTGATCGCCAAGGAGACGATCATCCCGACCGGCGCGAACCGGTTCCTGTTCGTCATCGCGCCGATGCTGACCTTCCTGCTCAGCCTCGTCGCCTGGGCGGTGATCCCGTTCGACGAGGGCTGGGTCCTGGCCGACATCAATGTCGGCATCCTCTACCTGTTCGCGATCTCCTCGCTCGGCGTTTACGGCATCATCATCGCCGGCTGGGCGTCCAACTCGAAATACGCCTTCCTGGGCGGGCTGCGCTCGGCGGCGCAGATGGTGTCCTACGAGGTCTCGATCGGCTTCGTGATGATCACCGTCCTGCTCTGCGTCGGCTCGCTCAACCTGTCCGACATCGTGCGGGCGCAGGAGGGGCTGTGGTTCGCCATCCCCCACCTGCCGATGTTCGTGATCTTCTTCGTCTCGGCACTGGCCGAGACCAATCGTGCGCCCTTCGACCTGCCGGAGGGTGAGTCCGAGATCACGGGCGGCTTCATGGTCGAATATTCGTCCATGACCTACGCGCTGTTCTTCCTCGGCGAATACGCGAACATGATCCTGATGAGCGGGATGACGACCATCCTGTTCCTGGGTGGCTGGCTGCCGCCGGTCTCGGTCGCGCCCTTCACCTGGATCCCTGGCGTCATCTGGTTCCTGCTCAAGGTCTGCCTGTGTCTGTTCGTGTTCATCTGGGTGCGCGCGACGCTGCCGCGTTTCCGCTATGACCAGCTCATGCGGCTCGGCTGGAAGGTGTTCCTGCCGTTCTCGCTGTTCTGGGTGATCCTCACCGCCGGCGTGCTCGTCGGCTTCGGCTGGCTGCCGGATTGAGAGGCACGAGACGATGTCCTTCATCGACCGCACCGCACGCAGCCTGCTCCTGCGCGAGATCCTGTCGGGGCTGGCCCTGACGTTCAGCTACATGTTCAGGCCGAAGGCGACGCTGAACTACCCTTTCGAGAAGGGGCCGATCAGCACCCGCTTCCGTGGTGAACATGCGCTGCGCCGCTACCCGAACGGCGAGGAGCGCTGCATCGCCTGCAAGCTGTGCGAGGCGGTATGCCCGGCGCAGGCGATCACCATCGAGGCCGAGCCGCGCGCCGATGGCAGCCGTCGGACGACCCGCTACGACATCGACATGACGAAGTGCATCTATTGCGGGCTGTGCCAGGAGGCCTGCCCGGTCGATGCCATCGTCGAGGGGCCGAATTTCGAGTTCTCCACGGAGACTCGCGAGGAGCTCTACTACGACAAGCAGCGGCTGCTCGCGAATGGTGACCGCTGGGAGGCGCAGCTCGCCGCGAACATCGCGGCGGAAGCGCCGTATCGTTGAAGGCGGGCGGCATCCGATGATTATCCAAGCGCTCGCCTTCTACCTGTTCGCGACGATCACCGTGGCGGCAGGCGCCATGGTGATCGTGTCCCGCAACCCGGTGCACGCGGTCCTCTTCCTGATCCTCGCCTTCTTCAACGCGGCGGCATTGTTCGTGCTGATGGGGGCGGAATACCTCGCGATGCTGCTCGTCGTCGTCTATGTCGGCGCGGTCGCGGTGCTGTTCCTGTTCGTCGTCATGATGCTCGACATCAATTTCGTCGATCTGCGCCGCGGCTTCGGCCGCTATCTGCCGATCGGCGGGCTGATCGGGCTGATCCTGCTGGTCGAGCTCGTCTTCCTCGTCGGTGCCTGGCAGGCGGGGCAGGTGGTGACCGTCCGGGTGCCGACCGGCGCGGGCGAGCCGAACAACATCGCGGCGATCGGTGATCTGGTCTATACGCGCTACGCCTACCTGTTCCAGGCGGCCGGGCTGATCCTGCTGGTGGCGATGATCGGCGCGATCGTGCTGACGCTGCGCAGCCGGCCGGGCGTGCGGCGCCAGAGCGTTGCCGAGCAGGTGGCGCGTCAACGTGCCGAGGCGGTCGCCATCCGCAAGGTCGATATCGGCAAGGGGCTGTGAGGCGATGACGATCGGACTGGGCCATTATCTCGTCGTCGCGGCGATCCTGTTCACGCTCGGCATCTTCGGCATCTTCCTGAACCGGAAGAAC
>CAYORM010000105.1:0-8324 GCA_964406375.1 uncultured Mycobacteriaceae bacterium
TCGTCCTTGCGCGAGGCGAGGCCGTGGATGCGCGGGCCGTAGGCGACGTTCTCGTAGATCGATTTCGGGAACGGGTTGGGCTTCTGGAACACCATGCCGACCCGGGCGCGCAGCTGCACCACATCGAGCCGAGGGTCATAGATGTCCTCGCCATCGAGCCGGATCGAGCCTTCGACCCGGCAATTGGCGATGGTGTCGTTCATCCGGTTCAGGCAGCGCAGGAAGGTCGACTTGCCGCAGCCGGACGGGCCGATCAGCGCCAGCACCTCGTGCTCGAGGACGTCGCAATCGATGCCGTGCAGCGCCTGCTTCTCGCCGTAGAACACCTTCACGCCGCGGGCGACCATCTTGACGTTCGGCTGCGGCGCCGTGGCGGTGCTGCCCGCCAGCTCGTGGATCATGGTCATCGGAGAACGGGATCCTGGCCTTGTTCGGGGGTCACCAGCGCCGCTCGAAGCGCTTGCGCAGCAGGACGGCGGCCGCGTTCATCAGCAGCATGAAGCCGAGCAGGACGATGATCGCCGCCGAGGTCCGCTCGACGAAGCCGCGCTCGGGCAGCGTCGCCCACATATAGACCTGCACCGGCAGCGCGGTCGCGGGGTCGAGCGGGCTCGTGGGATAGTCGGCGGCGAAGGCGACCATGCCGATCATCAGCAGCGGCGCCGTCTCACCGAGCGCCTGCGCCATGCCGATGATGCTGCCGGTCAGGATGCCGGGCGCCGCCAGCGGCAGGATGTGATGGAAGATCGCCTGCATCTTCGAGGCGCCGATGCCCAGCGCCGCCTCGCGGATGGAGGGCGGCACCGCGCGCAGCGCCGCCCGGGTCGCGATGATGATCGTCGGCAGCGTCATTAGTGTCAGCACCAGCCCGCCGACGATCGGCGCCGACCGCGGCAGCCCGAGGAACTGGATGAAGATGGCGAGGCCGAGGATGCCGAAGACGATGGAAGGGACCGCGGCCAGGTTGTTGATGTTCACCTCGATCAGATCGGTCAACCGGTTCTTCGGCGCGAATTCCTCGAGATAGAGCGCCGCCCCGACGCCGATCGGCAGCGACAGGGCAAGGGTGATCAGCATCATGTAGGCCGAGCCGATGATGGCCACGCCGACGCCGGCGAGCTCGGGCGCGGCCGAGGCGCCTGCCGTGAACAGGGTGGTGTTGAACTGCTGCTCGATCCGTCCCTCGGCAACCAGCGCGTCCATCAGCGCCAATTGCTGGTCGGTCAGCCGCCGCCGCGCCTCCGGCACGTCGCGCGGCATCTGGCCCTTGAGCGTCATGTCGACATCGCTGTGGGCCGGGACCCAGAGCGTGACGGTCTGGCCGATCAGCGCCGGATCCTCGCGCACCATCTC
The DNA here is from genome assembly GCA_964406375.1 of uncultured Mycobacteriaceae bacterium. Taxonomy (GTDB): domain Bacteria; phylum Pseudomonadota; class Alphaproteobacteria; order DSM-16000; family Inquilinaceae; genus CAYORM01. The sequence continues at coordinate 1,354 of CAYORM010000105.1, forward strand.
GCGCAGGCTGCGCGCCGCGCCGGTACTCAGCAGCGCCATCGCCGGGGCGGCGGCGGCGCGGTCGTCGGGGTCGATCCCGAGTGAGGCGAGATAGCCCTGGCGCAGCAGCGCGTCGTAATTGGCGAAGGCCAGGGTCTGCGGGTCGCGCCCGCCCTCGGGGTCGATCACCGTCTCATCGAGCGTGACCTCGACGCGCAGCTTCGTCTGCACGAAGGCGGTGTAGCCGCTGGAGATGATCGTCACGAAGAGGGTGGCGATGAAGGCGAGGCCGATCGCCACCGCGGCCGCGCCGTAGAGGCGGAACCGCCGCTCGGCCGCCCGGCGGCGCCGGAGCCGCGCCTCGTCGATCAGCGGGCGAGCGGGCACGGCGGCGGTGGCGATCACGGTGCCGGCCGGGGCGCTGGCGTCACTCATACTGCTCTCGGTATCTGCGGACGATGTAGAGGGCGACGACGTTCAGCCCCAGCGTGATGACGAAGAGGGCGAGGCCGAGCGCGAAGGCGACCAGCGCCTGCGGGCTGGAGAAATCCTGGTCACCGGTGAGCTGGGTGACGATCTTGACCGTCACGGTCGTCACCGCCTCGAAGGGGTTGGCGGTCAGATTGGCGGCGATGCCCGCCGCCATCACCACGATCATCGTCTCGCCGATCGCCCGGCTGACGGCGAGCAGCAGGGCGCCGACGATCCCCGGCAGCGCTGCCGGGAAGATCACGCGCTTGATCGTCTCGGACTGGGTGGCGCCGAGCGCGTAGGAGCCGTCACGCATCGCCTGCGGCACCGCATTGATGATGTCGTCCGACAGCGAGGAGACGAAGGGGATGATCATGATCCCCATGACGAGACCGGCCGAGAGCGCGCTGGAGGCGGCGATGTCGAGGCCGAGAAAGGCGCCGACGTCGCGCAGCGTCGGGCCGACCGTCGTCAGCGCGAAGAAGCCGTAAACGACGGTCGGGATGCCGGCGAGGATCTCGAGCACCGGCTTGGCGAAACCGCGTACCCGGCGCGAGGCGTATTCGGACAGATAGATGGCCGAGAGCAGCCCCAGCGGCCCCGCCACCAGCATCGCGATCGCCGAGATGAAGATCGTGCCCCACAGCACCGGCACCAGACCGAACTGGCCATGTGCCCCCTCGCTGCCCGCAGCGGCGAAGCGGGGATCCCAGACGAGGCCGAACAGGAAATCGCCGACCGGGACGAAGCTGAAGAAGACCAGCGCCTCGAACAGCATCGACAGCACGATGCCGAGGGTGGTGAGGATCGCGACGGTCGAGCAGATGATGAAGAGGATCCGGATGATCCCCTCGACCCGGGTCCGCGCCCGCATCCCGGCAGAGATCCGCGACCAAGCGAAGCCGAGGCCGGCCAGGCCCGCCAGCGCGATGGCGATGAAGGCGGCATTCGTTCCGAGCGCCCGCAGCGCGACATAGCGCTCGGCCGCGGCGACGATGTGCGCGTCGAGCGCACCGGAGAGGGCGCGGCCGGCGTCGAGCTGGACGATGGCGTTGCGGATCTTGGTGATCTCGAGCGCCTGCCGGTTCTCCGGCATCGCCGCGATCTCGGCCGGCAGATCGGCGAAGGCCAGCGCCTCCACGATCATCGGCTGCAGGACGAACCACAGCAGCGCCAGGACGAGCGCCGGGATGGCGCACCACAGCAGCACATAGGCGCCGTAGAAGCCCGGCCGCGAGTGCAATGCCTGCCGATTCCCGCCGGCGATGGCGAGCGAGCGCCGATAGCCGAGCTGATAGGCGAGCGTCAGCAGGATCAGTGCAGCGGCGACGGGGATGATCGGGTTCATCGGCTCTGAGGCTCTGGCAAGGCCCGCAGCGACGTCGCCAGACGGGCGCTGCGGGGTACAGGGAGGATCGGCGGACGGGTCGCGGATGGCCCGTCCGCCCATCCGGTCACTCGGCGGCGACGGTCACGCCGCTGCGGAAGGCCTCCAGCACCTGCGCCCGCTCCTCATCCGGCATCGGGATGAGGCCGGCATCGGCGAGGCGGCCGAACGGCCCGGCCATCTGGTCGCTGAGGAAGAACTCGACATAGGTCTCCAGCCCCGGGACGACGCCGATATGCTCGCCCTTCACGTAGAACTGCAACGGTCGTGACACGGGATAGGCCCCGCTGGCGATCGTCTCGAGCGTCGGCTCGATGCCATCGACGGTGGCGACTTTGATCTTGTCGCGGTTCTGCTCGTAAAAGCTCAGCCCGAACACGCCCATCGCCGTCGGCGTCGCCTCGATCCGGGCGAGCGTCTCGGTGTAGTCCCCGGCGATGTCGACCGAGCGGCCGTCCTTGCGGACGATGATGCAGCTGTCCTCGATCGTCTCGAGATCCACGCCGACCTCTTCGGCGAAGGCGGCGCAGCCCGCGGCGAGAACACGCTCCTCGAACACCTCGCGGGTGCCGTGGTTCTCGCCGGGGATGTAGAGGCGGATCTCCTGGTCCGGCAGATCGGTGCGGATCTGACTCCAGCGGCTATAGGGGTTGGCCTGCAGGGCGCCGTCGACCGGCACCCGCTCCGCAAGCGCCAGATAGATGTCGCGCGCCTCGACCGCGAAATCCGGGCCCGAGGCGGCCGTCGCGAAGACGATGCCATCATAGCCGATACGGATCTCGCGGATGTCCATGACGCCAGCCTCGTTGCACGCCGCGATCTCCGAGGGGCGGATCGGGCGGGAGGCGTTGGCGATGTCGATGGTGTCCTCGCCTATGCCCTCACAGAACAGCTTCAGCCCGCCGCTCGATCCGCCCGATTCGACGATCGGGGTGCGGAATCCCGAGACCTGACCGAACTGCTCGGCGACGATCGTCGCGAAGGGCAGCACAGTCGAGGAACCGGCGATCGCGATCGGATCCTGCGCCTGCGCGACTCCCGCCGACGCGGCCATTACGACGCCGGCGAGAAGGAGGGACTTCTTCATGGAGCTCTGTCTCCGAAGATGGGGCCCGGTTCGTCGACCCTGTCGACGAATGCCGCCCCGGGCGGGGCGGTCGGCGCGCACCCTAATGGCGGGGCGGGCACGGGTTTACGACAGTTGCATTACCGTTTGATGACGCTGGACGGCAGATGGACCGTGACGGTCGTGCCCCGTCCGACCTCGCTGTCGATCTCGAGCCGGCCGCGATGCCGGTTGACGATGTGCTTGACGATGGCGAGGCCGAGCCCGGTGCCACCCACGGCGCGGCTGCGCGCCGGATCGACGCGGTAGAAGCGCTCGGTCAGCCGCGGCAGATGGTGGCGCGGAATGCCCTCGCCCTGATCGGCGACGCTCGCCGTCACCTCAGTCCGGCGCTCGCCGCCGTGGCGGAGTGTCACGGTCACCACGGTATCCGGCCGGGAATAGGTGACGGCGTTGTCGAGCAGGTTCTGGAACAGCTGGTGGAGCTGGTCTGCATCGCCGGCGACGGGCGGCAGACCGGCCTCCACCTCCATGACGATGCGCTTGCCCTGTGCCGCAGCCTTGAGCTCGAGCCCGTCGGCGACGGCGCGGACGAGCGCCGGGAGTGCGACGGGGGCCGTCGGCTGGACATGCTCATCGAGCTCGATCCGCGACAGCGACATGAGATCCCCGACCAGCCGGGCCATGCGGTTGGCCTGATCGTGCATGATCGCGAGGAAGCGCTCGCGGGCCGCGGCGTCGTCGCGCGCCGGTCCCCGCAGGGTCTCGATGAAGCCGATCAGGCTGGCCAGCGGCGTCTTAAGCTCGTGGCTGGCATTGGTCACGAAATCGGCGCGGAGCTGCTCGGACCGGTGGATGGCGGTCTGGTCGTGCAGTGACAGGATGGCGGCGGGCAGCCGGCCGGCCTCCTCGCCCCACCGCTCCTGCCATGCCTGGGCGCGCGGCGGCTCGCCGCTGTCAAAGCGTTGCACCCGCACCTCGAAGACACGCTCGACCGGCACCGGCAGGGTCAGCGCCAGCGTGCGCGGCGGCGCGCCGCCGAGCACCGCGTCGATCGCTGCGAGGATCTCGGGCTGGCGCAGCGTCTCGGCGATGTCACGGCCGGCCATCCGCCGGCCGAACAGGGCATAGGCGGCGTCATTACCGCGCAGGACGCTGCGGTCCTCGGCGAGGATGACGACGGGGTCGTGCAGGGAATCGAGCGCCGCGGCGCCGGTCGCAGCGTCCAGCGTCGCCCGGCGCACCTTCTCGCGCAGCGCCCGGTCGATGCCGCGCACCGTCTGTACGACGGAGCGGCCGAACGGGGTATCCACGGCAGGGCGCGGCGGCTCCTCCGCCCGGCCGGGGGGCGCATCGCGTGCGGTGGCGAGGCTGCGTACCCAGCCGAGCACGCGCTCGGCATCGCGCAGCAGACGGAAGCCGGCCGCCGCCTGCACCAGTCCCAGCAGCACCGCGGCGATGAGGGCGAGCCGTGCATCAACCAGCCCCGTGACTCCGAGGCCGCCCAGTGCCGCGAAGACAATCGCGACGACGAACATCAGGCGGCGGGCGGCGGGCGGCACGGAAGGTGTCCCGATGGGTCTCGGCAAAGCGTCACGCGATCCCGGCCCGGCCGGGTCGCCTTGCTCTTCTAGCACGAGGTCGTGACGGTCCGGTGTCCGGCGCAGCGGCCGCAACGGGCCGCCCGCCGGAACGCGGCCGAGGCGAGCCTGGTCTCAGAAGGACACGGCGCCGCCGACGGCCATATAGCCGCCGGAGAGCGTATCGCCCTCGATCCGGCCTGTCTCACAGCCGGCCAGGGCGACTGCCGCAAGGGCGGCGATCAGCAGAAGGCCGAGGCGGCGGACCGGACCGGCGATCACGCGCGCGCCTCCGACCCGGCCGCACCGTTGCCCTCGCCCGCCTCGCCGGCTTCGCCGGCGGGAGCGGCCTTAGCGACCCCGACCAGCGCCGGCCGCAGCAGCCGGTCATGAATGACGTAGCCGACCTGCAGGAGCTGGACGACGGTCCCGGCCGGCTTGCCCGAATCCGGCACTTCGAACATCGCCTGGTGGAAGTTCGGGTCGAACGCCTCGTCGAGCGGCTCGATCCTGCGGATGCCGTGGCGCTCGAAGGCCGCGAGAAGCTGCCGCTCGGTCGCCGCGACGCCGTCGAGCAGCGAGGCCAGCCCCGGTGCCGGCTCGCCTTCGGTCTTCTGCGCCGCCTCGATCGCGCGGCGCAGATTGTCGGCGACGTCGAGCAGCGATTTGGCGAAGCCGGAGACGGCGTATTTGGAGATGCTGTCCTTCTCCTGCTCGGTCCGGCGGCGGAGATTCTCCAGCTCGGCGGCCGAGCGCATCCACTTGTCCTTGTAGAGCTCGACCTCGGCCTCGCGTTCAGCGACGCGACGCTCGAGCGCGGCCAGCTGCTCGGTCTCGCCGGCCGGCGCCGTGCCCTGTTCATCCTTGGGACCGCCACTCGTGGCGACGGCCTCGGCAGAGGCCGTCCCCTCCGGCGCCGTCTCCTTCGGGGACGTGTCCGCCGGGGCCGATCTTTGCTCGTTGTCCATCATGCTGCTTTCGTATCGTTCGGATTGTCCCAGAGCAGCCGCCCCACCAGCTTGGCTGTGTAGTCGACCATCGGGATGATGCGCGCGTAGTTCAGTCGCGTCGGGCCGACGACGCCGATCGCGCCGACCACGCGCTCGCGCCCGTCGCGATATGGCGCCACGATCATCGAGCAGCCGCTGTGGTTGAACAGCGCATTCTCCGCTCCGATGAAGATCTGCACGCCCTCGGCGGCGGCGGCGGCGTCCAGCACGCGCAACATCGCCTCCTTCGCCTCAAGCGCGTTAAACAGCGTTCGGATCCGCTCGAGATCCTCGAGAGCCGTCACATCCTCGAGCAGCCGCGCCTGACCCTTGACGATCAGCGTCGCGCCGCTGCCCTCGCCGGCCCAGGTCGCGAGCCCTTCGGCCACCAGCCGGGCCGTCAGCGTGTCGAGGGCGGAGCGCTGCACTTCCATCTCGCGCAGCACCTCGGCCTTGGCCTCGCTCAGCGTCCGCCCGGCGATACGGGCGTTGAGATAGTTGCTGGCCTGCACAAGCGTCGAGGGCGGGGTGCCGAGCGGCACCTCCAACACCCGGTTCTCGACCTCGCCATCGGCGGTGACCATCACCACCAGCGCCCGACCCGGCGACAGGCTGACGAACTCGATGTGCTTGAGCGGCCGGTCAGACTTCGGCGCGACCACGAGACCAGCGCAGGCCGCCAGCCCCGACAAGGTGCCGAGGACGTCGTCGAGCACCTCGGACATGCTGCGGCCCAGCCGGGCGCATTGCGCCTCGATCGAGGCGCGGTCGGTCTCGCCGAGATCGCCGACCTGCATCAGCCCGTGCACGAACAGCCGCATGCCCACATCCGTCGGCAGCCGTCCGGCGGAGACATGCGGCGCGTAGAGCAGCCCCGCCTCCTCGAGATCGGCCATCACGTTACGGATGGTGGCGGGCGACAGGCTGAGGCCCAGGCGGCGCGAGATCGTTCGGCTGCCGATCGGCTCACCGGTCTCGACATAGGCCTCGACGATGTGCCGGAAGATCTCGCGCGAGCGCTCGTTCATCTCGCGGAACATGGGAAGCTCCATCCCGCGCGACCCGATCGCCTCGGCCCCCGCATGATCCGCCCTTTCAATCTCCCGTCGTCTGATGCGCATGTCATCCGCTATGTGGGCGCCGGAAATCCGCCGTCAACCGGCCGGCATGCCGGCCACCGCTCATGCTGCCACCGCTCCGCCCGGCGACGCTCCACCCCGGGCGGCCGAGACTTGCCGCGAGAGAACCGGAAGGATAGCGTGCGCGGCCATTTTCGACCAAGAGAAACGACCCGAGGAGGTCCCCATGCGCCCTTCCGGCCGCGCCTGCGATGCGCTGCGGGACATCCGGCTTGAGACCGGCGTCAGCAAGTATGCCGAGGGCTCGTGTCTCGCCCGCTTCGGCGACACCCATGTCCTGTGCACCGCCTCGGTAGAGGACCGGGTGCCGCTCTGGCTGCGCGGTGGCGGCAAGGGCTGGGTGACGGCCGAGTACGGCAT
>CAYORM010000106.1:0-7776 GCA_964406375.1 uncultured Mycobacteriaceae bacterium
TCGGACCGCCGGTCGACCCCGAGCAATCCGCCGTGTCCGTACCCATCGGGCAGGCGCCGGTGCCGACGCCCGGATGGTCGCACTCGCCGTCGAACGCCCACTGGCAGGAATTGTCGCCGCCGGTCGTCGGGCCAGTCGACCCCGAGCAATCCGCCGTGTCCGTACCCATCGGGCAGGCACCGGTGCCGACGCCCGGATGGTCGCACTCGCCATCGAACGCCCACTGGCAGGAATTGTCACCGCCGGTCGTCGGGCCGGTCGACCCCGCGCAATCCGCCGTGTCCGTACCCATCGGGCAGGCGCCAGTGCCTACGCCCGGATGGTCGCACTCGCCGTCGAACGCCCACTGGCAGGAATTGTCACCGCCGGTCGTCGGGCCGGTCGACCCCGCGCAATCCGCCGTGTCCGTACCCATCGGGCAGGCGCCAGTGCCTACGCCCGGATGGTCGCACTCGCCGTCGAACGCCCACTGGCAGGAATTGTCACCGCCGGTGGTCGTCGGGGCGCCGCCGGATGCCGAGCAATCGTTCGTATCGGTACCCGCAGGGCAGGCACCGGTGCCGATGCCGGGCTCGTCACATTCGCCGTCATTGGCGAACGGGCAGGAATTGTCGCCACCGGACACGGCACCGCCGGTGGACCCGCCTACCGTGCCCCCAGTCGAACCGCCGCTGGAGCCTCCGGTCGTACCGCCGGTTGAGCCCCCCAGCCCCCGGCAGTCATTGGTATCCGTGCCGGCGGCACAGGTGCCGGTGCCGATACCCGGTTCGTCGCACTCGCCATCATTGGCGAACATGCACGAGTTGTCTTGCGCCACCGCGGCGCCGGGCGGCGCCCAGATCGTGGCAGCGGCGACCATGGCCAGGCCGCCGAACAGGGATAATCTGGATCGGGACATCGCTCCCCCCGGGCCGATGATAAGAACGACCGACTCCGCGCGGGGGCCGGCCGTTGCGAGTAGGACGATACATGATGGCCCCTTAAGGGCAAAGCTGGGCCCGCAGCTTCCCGTATGCATTCGAGCGGGCCGGACGCGCCCGCTCCGGGGATTGCCGGGCCCGCGCCGGGGGCCTATCAGTCGCCGGAAGCGGGCATCGAGACACGGAAGGCGACGCGATGACGACCACGATTCGCTCCGCGGCCGCGGGCGGGCCCCCGATTCACGTCGTCGGCGGTGGCCTCGCCGGCAGCGAGGCGGCCTGGCAGGCGGCCGAGGCGGGATGGCCGGTGGTTCTGCACGAGATGCGGCCGATGCGCGGGACGGATGCGCATCGGACGGACCGGCTGGCCGAACTCGTCTGCTCGAACTCTTTCCGCTCCGATGATGCCGGGCACAATGCGGTCGGCGTCCTGCATGAGGAGATGCGGCGCTGCGGTTCGCTGATCATCCGCGCGGCCGACGCCAACAAGGTGCCGGCCGGCGATGCGCTCGCGGTCGACCGTGACGGGTTCGCCGAAGCGGTCACCAGCGCCATCGAGAGCCACCCGCTGATCTCGATCGAACGCGGCGAGGTGTCGGCGCTGCCGCCGGAGGAATGGGGGCCGACGATCCTCGCCACCGGTCCGCTGACGGCACCAAGCCTCGCCGAGGCGATCCGCGCCGTGACCGGCGAGGACGCCCTCGCCTTCTTCGATGCGATCGCACCGATCGTCTATCGCGAGACGATCGATTTCGACATCGCTTGGTTCCAGTCGCGCTATGACAAGCCGGGGCCGGGCGGCACCGGCAAGGATTATGTCAACTGTCCGATGGACCGCGAGACCTATGAGGCCTTCGTCGCGGCCCTGCTCGACGCCCCCAAGACCGAGTTCAAGGATTGGGAGCGCGACACCCCCTATTTCGACGGGTGCCTGCCGATCGAGGTGATGGCGGCGCGCGGCCTCGACACGCTGCGCTGGGGGCCGATGAAGCCGGTCGGGCTGACCGATCCGCGCACCGGCAAGCGGCCCTGGGCGGTCGTCCAGCTCCGCCAGGACAACGCCCTCGGCACTCTGTTCAACATGGTCGGCTTCCAGACCAAGATGAAGTACGCCGACCAGATCCGGGTCTTCCGGATGATCCCCGGCCTGCAGAACGCCGAATTCGCCCGGCTCGGCGGGCTGCACCGCAACACCTTCATCAACAGCCCGCGCCTGCTCGATCGCGAATTGCGGCTGAAGGCGATGCCGCATCTGCGGTTCGCCGGCCAGGTGACGGGCGTCGAAGGCTATGTGGAGAGCGCGGCGATCGGGCTCCTGGCCGGCCGCATGGCGGCGGCCGAACGGCTCGGCCGCACGCTGCCGCCGCCACCGCCGACGACGGCGCTCGGCGCCCTGCTCGGTCACATCACCGGTGGCGGCGAGGCCGAGACCTTCCAGCCGATGAACATCAATTTCGGCCTGTTCCCACCGCCCGAGGCACCCAGCGGGGGCGGACGCCCGGTGAAGGGGCGCGAGCGCAAGGCGATGCTCGCCGCCAGGGCGCTGCGCGACATCGACGGCTGGCTCGGGCAAGGCCGCGCCGACGCGGCCTGAACAGCCTCACCCGGCTGTCTCAGTAGCGCCCGGTCATCGCCGCGGCGGCGAGGCGTAGCGGGGCCAGCCCCGAGGGGCGCGGGTCGAGGGCGAAAGGATCCCAACCGGCCTGTCGGAGCGCCGTCAGATGCCGATCGGCAAGCCGTGCCAGCGCCAGCGGCGCGCGCGCCGGGCGCGGCACCGCCGCGCGCCGTCGCCGCGACGCGGCGAGGAGCGCAGCCGCGCGCTCGGCGACGACCCGCACGGCCTCCGCCAGCCCTGCCGCCCCCGGTGCGATGCTCCCCTCGGCGAGTCCGGCCTCACGCATCGTCTGCCGCGGCAGCCACAGCCGATGGCCACCGGAGCGGGGTCCCGGCGCGCGCGCATGCGGCAGGGCGCGCATCAGGCCCAGAAGCGCCCAGGCCGTGCCGATCTCCTCACCGGCGGCAAGCGCGGCCGGTGCGGTCACACCGAGCAGCCCGAGATGGAGGCGCAACAGCGCGCCGGAGGTGGCGGCGGCATGGAGTTCGAGGTCGGCGAGCGCCGACGGCGGCTCCTCCTCGAGATCCGACTCGCGCGCATCGATCACCGCCTGCAGCAGTGCACGGTCGAGCCGGCCCTCGGCCAGCGCCGAGCCGAGCGGGGCCAGCACCTGATGGCGAGCCGGTCCGCCCGCAGCGAGCGCGTCGACCGCCTCGCGCCACCATTGCAGGCGGATCTGGCCGAGGATCGGGCTTGAGACGACCTCGGGCGTCCTGGCGATCTCCAGATTGACGCCGTAGAGCGCGAACAGCTCTACCCGCCTCGCCTCGGGCGCCAGCAGGCAGAGCAGCCAGCGATCGCGATCGTGGCGGCGCAGCGCGGCGAAGGCCCCGCCGGGGCCGCGGTCTTCCATTCGCTGGTCCATTTGCCTATGTCAGGCGGGTCGACAGAGCCGCGGCCGTACGGCCGGGCCCATCCCGCAACGAGCCGAAGAGAAACGCCATGGCCTTCGAACTTCCGTCCCTGCCCTACGCGCCGGATGCGCTGCATCCCTACATGTCGGCTGAGACCCTCGACTACCACCATGGGAAGCACCACAAGGCCTATGTCGACAAGCTCAACGAGCTTACCCAGGGCGGTGAGTTCGCCGGCAAGAGCCTCGAGGAGGTGGTGAAGGGCAGCTTCGGCCGGCCGGAGCACCAGGTGCTCTTCAACAATGCGGGCCAGCACTGGAACCACAACCACTTCTGGAAGTGGATGAAGCCGAATGGCGGTGGCGCCATCCCGGGTGAGCTGGAGCGGCAGATCATCGCCGATTTCGGCAGCGTCGAGAAGATGAAGGAGGATTTCAAGGCGGCCGGCGTCGGCCAATTCGGCAGCGGCTGGGCGTGGCTGGTCGTCGATGGCGGCAAGCTCTCCGTCATGAAAACGCCGAATGGCGAGAACCCGCTGGCACATGGCAAGACGGCGATCCTCGGCTGCGATGTGTGGGAGCACTCCTATTACATCGACTACCGCAACGCCCGGCCGAAGTATCTCGACGCCTTCCTCAACAACCTCGTGAACTGGGAATACGTCGCCGAGCTCTACGCCAAGGCGTGAGCCGAACGGCGGAACCGTTCGGAAGAACAGTCGGGAAGGGGCCCTGCGGGGCCCCTTCGCTTGTCCGGAACCCGCTCAGTCGCGGCGATGCGGATAGATGGCGGCCGGCGCCGCGGCGATCTCCTGCACCAGTTTCGAGACCAGCGCGCGGCCGAACCCGTCCGGCCCCGCAACTGGCCGCGCGAAGGCGCCAGCTCCGGTGATCACCCGCTCCCGGAAATAGGCTTCCAGCCAGTCATACTCGTCGAGGATGACGAGGGCGTTCACGACGATACCGCGCGCGGAGAGGGCATCGCGGGCGATTTCGGGTTCGGGGCCCGCATTCGAGAAGCCATTGGCGACGATGTCGACGACGCGGCGGGCGCCCTGTGCCTCCGGCGCCTCGAAGAGCGCCGCCGCACCGAGCAATGCACTGCCGATGGCGGTGGCGGCCGCGGGGCCGCCCGTCGGCAGGGCCTCGATCGCTGCCGCCGCTGCCTCGACTTCCGCAGCGGTCGCGACACGGCGCCAGGGCATCAGCGTCGCAACCGGGCCGGGCGCGCCGTAGCCGATCACCGCGAGGTCGATCGCGCCGGCGAGACCGGCGCCGATCGCCGCCTGCACCGCCGGATCGCGCAGGGCAACGGCGTGGCCGCGGAGCTGGAAAGCGGCGGTGCCCGTGGACACGCTCGCCGACAGATCGATCGCCAGCACCAGCGAGGCGTCCGAGACAGGCCGCTCGGGTGGCGCCGGTCCGGCCGCGAGCGCGCGGGGTGCCGCGGCAGCGGCGAGGAGACCGAGCAGGGCGCCGCGACGCCCCAGGACCGGATTCACCTGCTTCATGCCGCAACGCTGCCAGGGCCTCATGGCCGGAGCACGGCGTCAGATGTTGCAGCGCGCCAGGAAGGCGTCGACATCCCGCCAGAATCGCGCGCGGATCGCGTCGGCCTCCATCAGGATCTCGTGGCGGGACTCGCGATAGCGCAGGACGGTGCAGTCCGGCATCCGGGCGGCGACCCGCATGGCGGCGCGGTTGTCCACCAGCGTCTCCCGCCCGGCGAGCACCATCAGCACCGGGATCGTGACGGCCGGCGCGGCGGCACGCACCGCCTCGCCCGACCGGAAGGCGGCCGCGAGCCAGCCCCAGGTGACGCCGCGGACGCCGAGGGCGGGGTTGCGACGCACCCAGGCCCGCTGCACCGCGCCGCGCCGCGGGTCGGAGGTGAGATGCGGGTTGGTGCCGGCGAGATACGCCTCGTCGAGCGCCCAGGCCTCGCCGGGCGGGTGGCCGCGGCCGCGGCCCCGCCTGACCATCGCCGGCGCGAGGATCCGCGCCAGCCGGCGCAGCCCCGGCAGGGCGATCGGGTCGACCATGGGAGCGGTGAGGATGGCCGCCGCCGCCCGCCCCGGCCGCCGGGCGAGAAGGCGGAGGGCGAGCCCGCCGCCCATCGAATGGGCCAGTACCACGACCGGCTGCGGCGCTGCGGCCACGACCGCCTGCCACACCGCCTCGGCATCGGCGACCAGCGGATCGAAATCGTCGAGATGTCCGGTGGTGTCCTCCGGCGGATCACGGGTGGACAGCCCCTGCCCCCGCCAGTCGAAGGCGACCGTCGCGAAGCCGCGCCCGGCGAGATCGCCGGCGGTCTCGGCGTATTTCTCGACGAACTCGCTGCGACCGGTGAGGATGAACACGGTACCGCGCGGCCGTACCGCCGGGTCCGCCGGCCAGGTGCCGTAACGCAGCACCGTGCCATCGGGCCGGGTGACGGTTCCCGTCGCGGCCGGCCCGGCGAGGTGCCCGTCGCCGGCGGCGGGCTGGGCGCCCCCGGCCGGGCTCTCCCCGTTCGGGCCGCCGCGCGACATCCGGCCGGTCCCGGTCAGGCCTCCGCGCCGGCGACCGGGGTGGCGGCGAGGCTCGCCTGGGCCGCGGCGAGGCGGGCGATCGGCACCCGGTAGGGTGAACAGGAGACGTAATCGAGGCCGACCGACTCGCAGAAGCGGATCGAGGCGGGATCGCCGCCATGCTCGCCGCAGATGCCGAGCTTGATGTTGGGCCGCGTCCGTCGTCCCCGCTCGGCGGCGATCTGCACCAGCTCGCCCACCCCCTCCTGGTCGAGGACGGCGAAGGGATCCTGCTCGAGCACGCCCGCCTTCACGTACTCGGCGAGGAAGGTCCCGGAATCGTCGCGGCTGAGGCCGAGTGTCGTCTGCGTCAGATCGTTGGTGCCGAAGCTGAAGAACTCGGCGGTCTCGGCGAGCTCGCCGGCCTTCAGCGCGGCGCGCGGCAGCTCGATCATCGAGCCGTAGAGCCAGTTGGGCGTCACGCCGGTCTCGGCGCGGATCGCCGCCGCCACCCGATCGGCCGCCTCGCGCAGCACCTCGAGTTCGCGCCGCGAGAAGGCCAGCGGGATCATGATCTCCGGGATCACCGTCTCGCCGGTGCGGCGCTCGACCTCGACCGCGGCCTCGAGGATCGCCCGTACCTGCATCTCGTAGATCTCGGGGAAGGTGATGCCGAGCCGGCAGCCGCGATGGCCGAGCATCGGGTTCGCCTCGTGCAGTTCGGCGAGGCGCCGGCGCACGCGCCCGACATCGACGCCGGCGGCAGCGGCGATCTCGGCCAGCTCCGCCTCCGAGCGCGGCAGGAATTCATGCAGCGGCGGGTCGAGCAGCCGGATCGTCACCGGCAGCCCGTTCATGATCTCGAACAGCTCCACGAAATCCTGCCGCTGCACCGGCAGGAGATCGGCGAGCGCCGCCTTCCGCGCCTCCACCGTGTCGGCCAGGATCATCCGCCGCACCGCGAGGATCCGGTCGGCGTCGAAGAACATGTGCTCGGTCCGGCACAGGCCGATGCCCTCGGCTCCGAAACGTCGCGCCGTCCGGGCATCCTCCGGCGTCTCGGCATTGGCGCGCACCCGCATCCGCCGGCGGGCATCCGCCCATTCCATCAGCCGCGCGAAGTCGCCGGACAGGTCGGGATGGACCATCGGCACCGCGCCGCGCATCACCGTGCCCGTTGCGCCATCGAGCGTGATGACATCGCCCGCCCGCAGCACCACCGCCCCGAAGGCGACTGTCCGCGCCGCGGCGTCGATCCGCACATCCCCGGCACCCGACACGCAGGGCCGTCCCATGCCGCGTGCCACGACCGCGGCATGGCTCGTCATCCCGCCGCGCGTCGTCAGGATCGCCGCGGCCGCGTGCATGCCGTGAATGTCCTCGGGGCTCGTCTCCTCGCGCACCAGGATCACCGTCTCGCCGCGCTGGGCCTGCTGCTCGGCCTCATCGGCAGTCAGGACGATCCGGCCGGAGGCGGCACCCGGCGAGGCCGGCAGCCCCTTCGCGATGACCTCGCGCGGCGCGTCGGGATCGAGGGTCGGATGCAGCAGCTGATCGAGCGAGGCCGGGTCGATCCGCATCACCGCCTCGGTCTCGTCGATCAGGCCGGCATCGGCCATCTCGACGGCGATCCGCAGCGCCGCCGCCGCCGTGCGCTTGCCATTGCGTGTCTGCAGGATGTAGAGCCGGCCCTGCTGGACCGTGAACTCGATGTCCTGCATGTCGCGGTAATGCGCCTCGAGCCGCTCGCGCACCGCGACCAGCGCGGCGTAGGCGTCCGGCATCACCTCCTCCATCGACGGGAGGGAGGTGCCGGCGGCAGCGGCACGTGTCAGCGGCTGCGGCGTCCGGATGCCGGCGACGACATCCTCGCCC
>CAYORM010000107.1:0-7747 GCA_964406375.1 uncultured Mycobacteriaceae bacterium
TGAGGTCGATGCCCTGTTCCTTCTTGAACTCGGTCGCGAGGTATTCGACCAGACGCATGTCGAAGTCTTCACCGCCAAGGAAGGTGTCGCCGTTGGTCGACTTCACCTCGAAGACGCCGTCGCCGATCTCCAGGATCGAGATGTCGAAGGTGCCGCCGCCGAGGTCGTAGACCGCGATCGTGCCACCGGCCTTCTTCTCGAGCCCGTAGGCGAGGGCGGCCGCAGTCGGCTCGTTAATGATGCGCAGCACCTCGAGCCCGGCGATCCGGCCGGCATCCTTGGTCGCCTGGCGCTGGCTGTCATTGAAATAGGCGGGGACGGTGATGACCGCCTGGGTCACCTTCTCGCCGAGATAGGCCTCGGCGGTCTCCTTCATCTTCATCAGGGTGAAGGCCGAGATCTGGCTCGGCGCGTAGCGCTGGCCGCGGCTCTCCACCCAGGCATCGCCATTGTCGCCGGGGATGATGCGGTAGGGGACGAGATCCTTGTCCTTCTGCGTCATCGGATCGTCATAGCGACGACCGATCAGGCGCTTCACCGCGAAGATCGTATTCTCGGGGTTGGTCACCGCCTGGCGCTTGGTCGCCTGACCGACCAGCCGCTCGCCACTATCGGTGAAGGCGACGATCGACGGCGTCGTGCGCATGCCCTCGGAGTTCTCGATCACCTTGGCCTGCGACCCGTCCATCACGGCGACGCAGGAATTGGTGGTGCCCAGATCGATGCCGATGACTTTGCTCATATCGTCCTCTTGCGTTCAGCAGATCCGCCGCGGCCCGAAGCACCCGGCGGACCCCCAAGGAGCCTGCGGGCGCGGCGATCGCGGCCCGCCCGTTCGCGGGTCATATAGGACCGGGGCCAAGCTGCTGCAACGGAACGTCGTTGGTTGGTCCGGTGTGTTTTTCAATGGAATCGGGCGCCGTTCAGCATTCGACGCACCGGATCGGTGACACCGAAGGCCATGCCGGCGACGAAGCCGGCGAGATGCGCCTGCCACGCGACGGCCGAGGCCGAGCCGGCGATCGCCCCGCCGAGCAGCGCGAACAGCGCGTTGACGACGACGAAGGCGATGACGATGCCGATGCCGAAACGCCGGCGCTGCGGATTGACAGCCGTCAGCAGCGTCCAGGCGAAAGCGCCCATCAGCCCCGAGGTCGCGGCCGAGGCGCCGAGGATGGCGATCCGCTCATCGCCCAGCACCACGAGCTCGGCGACCCCGCCCGCCACCGTCGCGGCGAGCAGCAGCAGCAGATAGCGGCGCGGGCCCATCTGCCGCTCGCACTGGCTGCCGAAGGCCAGCAGGAAGCCGACATTGGCGAAGACGTGGATCGTCTCGACATGGATGACGGCGTAGGTGATCAGCGTGACCAGCTGCGCCGCCAGCGCGCCGGCATCGCCGGATGCGGCCGCCGCGGTGAGATCGCCGGGCACCAGCACCAGCCGGCCGGCGATCGGCGCCCAGCTCTCGAAGGGCAGGATCTGCATGAGGGCCCAGATCGCGAGCAGTCCCAGGCACAGCACCAGCGTGATCGGCGGCACGTTGAAGGCCGGCGGCTGGCCACCCTCCCCACGCCGCGGTCGCTCTCCGCCCCGCGACCGCGGCTGGCGGGGCGGGGAGCCGCCGGAGAAGGGGCCACCGGTCGGGCGGGATTGTTCGAAGAGGTGCAACAGGCGTTCTCGCTGGCGTCGCGGACGGGCCGGGCCATCGCCGGGGCCGCGACCGATGGCGCCTTATATAGGCCGACCCGCTGCCGAGCGCGAGCGCGCGCCGCCATTCTCGGGCGGGGCGTCAGAGGGCGAGCTCGGGCTGATGGGGGCGGGCGTGCAGCGTCGCCTGCTCGAGATCGACAGAGACGAGCTGGCTCACGCCGCGCTCGACCATGGTGACGCCGTAAAGCCGGTCGACCCGCGCCATCGTCATGCGGTGATGGGTGATGATGAGAAAGCGGGTGCGGCCACTGCCGGCGAGCTCTGTCAGAAGGTTGCACAGCCGGTCGACATTGGCGTCGTCGAGCGGCGCGTCGACCTCGTCGAGCACGCAGATCGGCGCGGGGTTGGTCAGGAAAACGGCGAAGATCAGTGACAGCGCGGTCAGCGCCTGCTCTCCGCCGGACAGCAGCGACAGATGCTGCAGCTTCTTGCCCGGCGGGCTTGCGTAGATCTCGAGCCCCGCCTCGAGCGGATCGTCGGTGTCGGTGAGTTCGAGATGCGCCCGACCGCCTCCGAACAGCCGGGTGAACAGCGTCCGGAAATGGCCGTCGACCTGCCCGAAGCTGGCCGACAGCCTCTCGCGCGCTTCACGGTTCAGCGCCGCGATCCCCTGGCGCAGCTTGCCGATCGCCGCGGTCAGATCGTCCTTCTCGCGGATCAGGGTCGCGATCCGCTCATCGACCTCGGCCATCTCGGCCTCGGCACGCAGATTGACGGGGCCGATCGCATCGCGATCGCGCACCAGCCGTTCGAGCGCCGCTTCGATCTCCCCTGCATCCGGCAAGGCGGCGTCCGGCAGGAGGCCGGCGATCCGCCGGGCCTCCTCGGGCGGGGCGTCCAGGCGTTCGGCGATGCGGGCGGCGATCGTATCGCGCGCCTGGATCGCCGCCTGGACCTCGGCCTCGGCCCTGACGCGCGTCTCGCGCGCCTCGGCCAGCGCCGCCTCGGCCTGGCGCAATTCGCGGTCCGCCGCGACCTGCCGTTCCTCGGCGCGGGCCAGGGCGTCGCCGCATTGTCGCCGCCTCGTCTCCGCCGCGGCGATGGCATCGAGCAGCGCAGTGCGTCTGGCATCGAGCGATGCCGGCTTCTCGAGCAGCGCCTGAAGGCTCGAGCGCGTGGTCGCGACCCGCGCCTCGAGCTCGGCGAGCCGGTCGGTCGAGCCGCGGGCCCGCGCCTCCCAGCCCGTCGTCTCGCTCTCGATGGCGCGCAGCCGGTTGCGCCGGCCCTGCGCCTCGCGCTGCAGGCGCTCGAGCCGGCTCTGGGCGTGGTTCAGCGCCGTGCGCGCCTCGGCGACGGCGGCACGGGTGCGGGACAGCGCCTCGCGCCGCCCGTCGAGCGGCGGCAGTGCCGCGGCCTCTTCCCGGCGGGCGGCGAGTTCGTTCTCGGCCTCTGCCAGCGCCTCGGCGAGGCGCGCGCGCTCGGCCTCCGCGGCCTCGATGCGGGCCCGGCGCTCGACATCGGCCCGGGCGGCCTTGGCATGCGCCTCGCGTGCCCGGGCGAGCGCGGTGAAGGCCGCCTGCTGTGCCTGGCGGGCCGCGCGCTCGCGCTCCTGTGCCGCCGTGGCCGCGGCGCGTGCCGCCTCGAAGGCGCTGCGGGTCTCGGCCGCCTGCCGGGAGGCGATCTCCAGATCGGCCTCGAGCGCGGCCAGCCGGTTGCGCTGCGCGAGCCGGGCCGCGGCGGGCGAGGGCGCGCCGGGGGCGACGATCACCCCGTCCCAGCGCCAGGCGCCGCCATCGGGCGTCACCAGCACCTGGCCGGGGCGAAGCGAGGGCTGCAGCGCCTCCGCCCGGGCGGGATCCTCGACGATGCCGGTGGCGGCCAGCCGGCGGGCGAGGGCGGCCGGCGCCGAGACCCGCAGGGCGAGCGGCGCGGCCCCCTCCGGCAGGGGCAGGGGCTCGGCCGGCGGGCCGAGATCGGCCCAGCGGAGCGGGCCTTCGGCGGCGATCGGGATCGAGGCATCCTCGCCGAGGGCGGCGCCGAATGCGCGTTCGGAACCGGGCTCGACCGACACCGCGTCGACCAGCGTCGACTGGCCGCCACGCCTGGCGTCGCGCCCGCCCGCCAGCGCGGCGCGCAGGCCATCGGCCTCGGCCTTCAGCCGGGTCGCGGCGGCATCGGCCGTCTGGAACGCCTCCCGCGCGCCTGCCGCCTCGCCGGCGGCTGCCTGCACCGCCGCCTCGGCAGCCTCGAGAGCGGTGCGCGCCGCATCGAGCTGCCGGACCGCCTCCACCTCGGCGGCGGCGAGTGCCTCGACCGATGGCCCGGCCGGAACCGCGGCCGCCGCGGCATGGCGGCGCTCGGCCTCGGCGAGCCGGCTCCGAAGCCCGTTCACCCGGGTCTCGATCTCGGCGGCCTGGCGGGCGAGGGCCTGGCGGCGGGCCTCGGCCGCCGCCGTCTCCTCCGTCAGCCGGGTTGCTTCGCGATCGAGCGCTTCCACCGCCTCGCGCCGCGCCGCAATCGCCGCCATGGCCTCGGCTTCGGCAGCGCCCTCGCCGGCCGCCTGCCCCTCGATCCGTTCGCGCTCCTCGCGCAGCCGCTCGAGGGCCTGCGCGGCGTCGACCGCCAGCGCCCGTTCGCGCGCGACGTCCCGCTCGGCCTGATCGAGCAGCCGCCGGGTCTCGGCGGTGTCGGCGGCGAGTCGCTTCTCCTCCGCCTCGATGCCGTCGCGCTCGACCAGCAGCCGCTGCAGCGCCGCCGCCGCTTCCTGGTCGTCGCGCCGGAGCGGCGGCAGCACCGCCGCCGCCTCGGCCTGCTCGGTCGCGGCGCGGCCGACGGCGACCATGCGGTCCCCGACCACCCGCTCATTCTCGCGGTGCCGTTCGCGCGCCGCGGCGAGGGCCGCGAGCGCGGCCGTCCAGCGCAGATGCAGAAGCGTCGCCTCGGCGACGCGGATGCGGTCCGACAATTCGCGATAGCGCGCCGCTTGGCGGGCCTGGCGGCGCAGGCTGGAGAGCTGCGTCGAGAGCTGGGCGATCGTCTCGTCCAGGCGGGAGAGGTTCTCCTCGGCCGAGCGCAGCCGCAGCTCCGCCTCGTGCCGGCGGGAGTGGAGGCCGGTGGTGCCGGCCGCCTCCTCGAGGATCAGCCGGCGTTCGGAGGGGCGGGCGGCGATCAGCGCCGCCACCCGTCCCTGACTCACCAGCGCCGGCGAGGCCGGGCCGGAAGCGTTGTCCTGGAACAGGAGCTGGACGTCGCGGGCGCGGACGCTCCGGCCGTTGATCCGGAAATCGGAACCCATGCCGCGCTCGATGCGGCGTACCACCTCGATGGTGTCGACCTCGTGCAGGCCGGGGGCGGTGCGGTCACTATTGTCGAGGGTGATCTGCACCTCGGCGACGCTGCGGGCCGCCCGGCCGCTGGTGCCGCCGAAGATGACATCGTCCATCTCCTGGCCGCGCATGCGCCGGGCGGAGTTCTCGCCCATCGCCCAGCGCAGCGCTTCGACCAGGTTCGACTTGCCGCATCCGTTCGGGCCGACGATGCCGGTGAGCCCCGGCTCGATCGCCACCTCCGTCGGGTCGACGAAGGATTTGAAACCCGACAGGCGCAGCCGCGCGAAATGCAATGCGGCGCTTCCCTCTCGCCCGGGTGCTCAGCCCGTCACGACGCCGCGGCGAGCTGGCGCTCGATCACCTCGACATAGGTGTCGACCGACCGTGTGCCCTCGATGCGCTCGCCGCCGATGATGAAGGTCGGGGTGGAGCGGATGTCATAGGTCTCCTGCGCCGCCAGCCGCTCCTGGATGATCGCGTCGGTCGCCGCCTCATCGGCCATGCAGGCGTCGAAGGCGGTCGCCGAAACCCCGGCCATCGCGCCGAGCTGCTTGAGGCTGGCCAGCGGATCCGCGGCGCGCGCCCAGGTCTGCTGGGTGTCGAACAGCGCCGAGACGATGTTGAAGTACTGCGCCTGCGGCGCGCAGCGGGCCATCAGACCGGCCCGCAGTGCCAGCCCGTCGAGCGGGAATTCACGGAACACCAGACGCACCTTGCCGGTGTCGATGTAGCGCGCCTTCAGCTCCGGCAGCACGTCGCGGTGGAAGGCGGCGCAATGCGGGCAGGTGAAGGAGGCGAATTCGATCATCGTGACCGGCGCGTCCGCGCTGCCGAGGACGTAGTCGGTCGGCGCGGCTTCGACGGCCGTCTCCGCCGGCGCGGTCTCGCCGCCCTCGGTCTCCTGCGCCAGCGCCGGTGAAAGCGCGGGCAAGAGCGTGGCGGCGCCGAAGCCGAGGCCCAGGCGGATGACGGATCTGCGGTACATCATGATGCCTCCTGTCGGGCGGTCTGGCGGAGGGGAGCGGGCGCCGCGGCCGATCCGCCGGATCGGGCATAGACGGCCCGTCCGAGGCTGGCAAGACGGGCCCGCCAAGCCGGATCATCGACGCCGGCGAGCATATCGGCGATCGCCGTCTCCTCCGCGGCGCTGAGGGGGCGCGGCGGGCGGCGCGCGACCGCACCCCTGCGATCGAGCGGCCGCTGCACCAGCGCGAGCCGCGCCACCGCAGCATAGCCGAAATAGGCGTTGACGCGGGCGATCAGCGCCGGCGCGTCGTGCTGCATCAGGATCGCATCCGCCGGATCGACGCGCAGCCGCAAGGTGGCACCGTCGCGCCGGCCACGCGGGAAGCTGAGCGCCTCGGGGACGGCGCGGCGGGCCCAGTCGGCGCCGACCACCGCCTCCCAGGCGCCGATCAGCGCCGGCAGCGGCCCCTTCTCGGCCGTCGCGCCGCGGGCAAGGCGCGGCAGCAGGCTGGCGAGGCTTCTCGGCTGGCTCATCGCGGCTGGGCGGCTCCGGGCTGCATCGGCATCCTGTCTCCGGCGCGCTCGCTGGACGGGCGAGCGGGGGTAGGCTGACGGCGGATCGCGGCTATTGTTAGGTGGTGGACGCGCCCGCTGTCCATCAACCGTCCACCGATCCTGCCGCCTTCGCGCCAGCGAGCCCGTCCGAGCGATGACCGCGCCACCCACACCGCCTGCCGATGACATTCTGCCGGCGCGGCTTCTCGACTGGTACGACCGGCACCGGCGGGTGCTGCCCTGGCGGGCGGCGCCGGGCGAGACGCCCGATCCCTACCGCGTCTGGCTCAGCGAGATCATGCTGCAGCAGACGACGGTCGCGGTGGTGCAGGGCTATTTCCGCAGCTTCACCGAACGCTGGCCGACCGTCGCCGATCTCGCTGCGGCCCCGACCGAGGCGGTGATGGCCGCCTGGGCCGGCCTCGGCTACTACGCGCGCGCCCGCAACCTTCTGGCCTGCGCCCGGGAGGTGATGCTGCGCCATGGCGGCCGATTCCCCTCCGAGGAGGCGGCGCTCGCCTCTTTGCCGGGCATCGGCGCCTATACCGCCGCGGCGATCGCGGCGATCGCCTTCGGCCGGCCCGCCGTCGTCGTCGACGGCAATGTCGAGCGGGTGATCGCCCGTCTGTTCCGGGTCACGACACCGCTGCCGCGCGCCAAGCCGGAGATCCGGGCGATCGCCGCCCGCCTCACCCCGGCCGAGCGGCCCGGCGATCATGCCCAGGCGATGATGGATCTCGGCGCCACCATCTGTACCCCGCGCGCGCCACGCTGCGTGCTCTGCCCCTGGCGGGAGCCGTGCCGCGCGCGCCAAGCCGGTGACGCCGAGGCGCTGCCCGCCCGGGTCCCGAAGGCGCCGCGGCCGGTCCGCCGCGCCATCGCCTTCTGGGCGGTCGATGGGGCGGGTGCGGTGCTGTTGCGGCGGCGGCCGCCACGCGGGCTGCTCGGCGGGATGCCCGAGATCCCGTCCAGCCCTTGGATCGCCCAGCCGATGCCGCCCCTTGTCGAGGCTGCATCCGCCGCGCCGGTCGCCGCGGCGTGGCGGCTGCTGCCAGGCTTGGTGCGGCATGTCTTCACCCATTTCGAGCTGGAGATCGCGGTCGCCTGCGGCCGGATCGACGATGGCTCTGCGCTGCCCGAGGGGGCGTGGCTCGTGCCACCGGAGGCGCTGGGAGCGACCGGGCTGCCCTCGGTCATGGCGAAGATCGCGGCCCATGCCGTCGCCGGCACGGCGGCGCTGCTGCCGG
>CAYORM010000108.1:0-4339 GCA_964406375.1 uncultured Mycobacteriaceae bacterium
GCACACGGCACACGATCCGTCGCGAGAGCCGTCGCTGACAAGCCTCCGGCGCAGGGCTGCCCATGTTTGACCGGCCGCGGGTGAGCCGCCAAGATCAGGGGCCGCGCAACCCCAAGCCGTGCCGATCCCGCGCATGACCGATCATCGTCCGGACACCCTGCTCGTCCATGCCGGCCGCGATCCCCATGCGCATCAGGGTTTCGTCAACCCGCCCGTCTTCCATGCCTCGACCGTGCTGTGGCCGAGTGTGGCGGCGATGCAGGCAGCGGCGCGCGGCGTCGAGGGACCGCCCTACCGCTATGGCCGCATCGCCACCCCGACCGCGCAGGCTTTCGAGACCGCGGTCGCCGCCCTCGAGGGTGGCCATGGCGCCGTCTCCGTCTCTTCGGGGCTGGCCGCGATCGTGCTGGCGCTGACCAGCGTGGCGGCGGCCGGTGATCACCTGCTCGTCACCGACAGCGCCTATGGCCCGACCCGCGCCTTCTGCGACAAGATCCTGGGGCGCCTCGGGGTCGAGGTCGAATATTACGATCCGCTCTGCGGCGCGGCGATCGAGCGCCTAGTCCGGCCGAACACCCGGATGATCTACATGGAATCGCCGGGCTCCATCACCTTCGAGGTGCAGGACGTGCCGGCGATCACCGCCGTCGCGCGCCGGCACGGCATCGTGACGGCACTCGACAACACTTGGGCGACACCCTTGTTATTCAAAGCCTTCGAGCACGGTGTTGACATATCGATCCATGCCGCCACCAAGTATCTCGTCGGCCATTCCGACGCGATGATGGGGATTGCCACCGCCGCGACGCCGGAACACTGGCGCATGTTGAAGGACACGGCCGTGCTGACCGGTCAATGTGCCGGGCCGGATGATCTGTTTCTTGCGCAACGAGGCCTGCGGACCTTGTCGGTGCGGCTCGAACGGCATGCCGCCAATGCGCTCGCAGTAGCACGATGGCTGACCGAGAGGCCGGAGGTGGAGCGGGTGCTGTGCCCTGCTTTGCCCGACGATCCTGGCCATGCAATCTGGAAGCGGGATTTCCGCGGGATGTCAGGACTCTTCAGCGTCATTCTCAAGCCGTTCAGCAAGTCGGCGCTGGCCGCCATGCTGGACGGCATGCGACTGTTCCAGATCGGTGCGAGCTGGGGCGGCTATGAGAGCCTCGTCCTGCCGATGGACCCGCGGCCGGTCCGCAGTGCGACGTGCTGGGCGGCGACGGGTCCGCTCATCCGTTTGCATGTCGGGCTCGAGGATCCTGCCGATCTGATCGCCGATCTTGATGCCGGCTTCACCCGGCTGAGGGCCGCGTCGTGAGCGCCGCGGACAGCGCCGGCGTGCCGGCAGTCGACCCTGCCATTCTCGACGCGGTCGCCTTCGATGCGGCGGGGCTGGTGCCAGTCATCGCCCAGCAGCATGACAGCGGCGAGGTACTGATGCTGGCCTGGATGAACCGGGAGGCGCTCGCCGAGACGCTTGCAACCGGGCGCATGGTCTACTGGTCGCGCTCGCGCCGGTCATTGTGGCGCAAGGGCGACAGCTCCGGCCAACTGCAATACTTGGTCGAGATGCGACTCGATTGCGACGGCGATACCCTGCTCGCCCTCGTCGATCAGACGGGCGTCGCCTGCCACACCGGGCGGAGAAGCTGCTTCTTCCGCGCGATGCAGGATGGCGGCTGGCGGATCGTGGCAGAGGTCGAGCGCGATCCCACGCTGTTGTATGGTCGCCCGCACCAATCTCCCACGAGCGAGAGCCGGGACCACCCATGACGTCGAAGCCGCCTGTCGACACCAACGCCTGGCTGTTCTTCAAGCGCTGGCTCGCCAATCCCCGCCAGATGGGATCGGTCGTGCCCTCCTCTCCGGCCCTGGGGCGCCGGCTCGCCGCCGAGATCCGGCGTGAGGACGAGGAGATGGTGGTCGAACTCGGCGGCGGAACTGGCGCCATCACGCGGAGCATCCTGGAACGCGTGCCGCCCGAGCGGCTGGTGGTGCTCGAGATCAACCAGGAGATGGCGCACCATCTGCGCAGCATCTTCCCCGGCGTCACCGTGATCGAGGGGGATGCGCGGCGGCTTCCCGAGGTGCTGCCCGAAGGGGTGGCCGGTCGCGTCGGCACCGTCGTCTGCGGCATCCCGATGCTGCTGCTGGGTGAAGCCGATCAGCGCGCTATCATCGACAGCGCCTTCTCCGTGATGCCGGCGGGCCGCGAAATCGTGCTCTACACGTACAAATTCGGCTCGCCGCTCGCGATGGCGTCGCTCGGACTCACCGGACGGCGCGCCGCCTGGGTGCCGGCGAATGTGCCGCCGGCCTCCGTCTGGGCCTATCGCCGCGCCGGCTGAAGCAGGACGCGCCCCGTCGGGTCAGTCACGGCCACCAAAAGGAAGGGCCGGCGCCGGCAGGCGCGGCCCTTCAAGGCTAAAGGGAGACCGACATGCGCTCGCGCGATGCCGTCCACTCTCAAGATCGGCAGCGGCCCGCCTGGCGTCCAGTTAACATCCCGTCATGAAACCGCGGCCGCGGCTCAGGGCCGGTCCGCGGCGGGCGCATCGCCCGTCCCATAGCCGACCTCCCCTTCCCGCCAGGGCACCGGAACGGTCAGCACCTGGCCGGGATAGATCAGGTCCGGGTCGCGGATCTGCTCCCGGTTGTGCTCGTAGATGACGGTGTATTGGATGCCGGCACCATAGACCCGGCGGGCGAGGCGCCACAGGCTGTTGCCGGGACGCACAACGAGCTGGATGGACCCGTCGGTCCGCGCGACCTCCTCCCACCGCAGATAGAGCGTCTCCGCCCGAGCCGTTACCACACCCGCCGCATCCACAACATCGATCCGCAGCCGGTAGTTGCCCACCGGCAGACGCCGGCGTAGTGCGAGCCGGTACTTACCGTCGCCGTCGGCGACGGCCTCCCCCGCGGCCTCTTCGTCCACATAGAGACGGACCAGGGCGCCCGGTGGCGCACGGCCCGAGACGATGAGCCCCATCGGCTCGGCGTAATCGACGATCTCGATCGTCGCCTCCACCGTCTCCGACCCCTGACCGGCCGCACCACCCGGCCCCTGAAGGAGCTCGGTCGGCCCCGCTTCGCCGCCCGGAGTCCTCAGGATGATGGGATCGCCGGCCTCCTGGGGCGCCACCGCCGCATCCGCCGCCACCATCGCACCGTCTACATCGGGCTCGGCAGCCTCCTCCGGCACCTCGGCCGCGACCACTGCCGGCGGCTCGAGCGTGGGGGTCGGCATCGGCCGCTCCGGAACCAGCACCAGCACGCCGGCATCGCCCGGTATCAGGCGGCCTGAACCAGGCAGCACCGCCTCGAAGCGGATCTCATGCCCGCCGGGATCGAGCGGCGTTGAGGCAATGAAGACCCATTGCCCCGCGGCATCCGCCTCGGTCGTGCCGATCACGGTCGACCCGTCATAGATCCGGATCTCGGCCAGCGGCGGCCCCCGCCCCGCGGCGGAGAGTATCCCCGCCCGGTTGACGCGGATCGCGTCGAATGCGGGCACCACCGGCGTTACGACCCCGGGCGTTGCCGTTTCGGCCGGTACTGCTGTGGACGGCGGCAGGTCGGCGACGATGGCCGGCGGCGCCTCAACCTCCAATGGCGGGTCGGCCGGCCCGGTCGCGACCGGCTCCCCGCCGTCCGGTGCAGCCGGACCGTCAGCCAAGGCGTTGGGCGCCGCGGCCGCCCCGACCGTAACCGGGGCGGCATCCACCGGCATTTCGACCACCGGCACCGTCTCCGCGGCCTCCGCATCGGTCTCGATCGCGTCTGGATCATCGGCCGGCACCGCCGCTGGATCAGACGGCACCGTTGGCTGCATCGGATCCGGCATTTCCGGAGCAGCCGGCTGCGATGGCTCGTCAGGCTCCGTTCCCTCCGATGCCAGCGTCCCGACGACCTGATCGCCCCGCTCGATCGCGGGTTCGAAACTTTCGGCCACGACGTCGGGCTGGTCGGCCGGCATGGAGGCAGAGGGCGGCTCGGATACGACAAGCTCGGTCGTCTCCGCCTCGGATGCGTCGGCTGCGACCTCTGTCTGGTCGGCCGCGGTCTCGGCCGCCGCCGGCGGCGCGGGGACAGGCGGAACGGTGAGCGCTTCCGGCTCCGCCACCGCCTCCGCGATGCCGGGTTCAGCCGGCCCCGGCTCGGCCGGCCGGTCCGAGGCGCCCGGTGTCTCGGCCGCCAGTTCCGGCACGCCGGCCGGCGCGGCAGCTGCAGGCGGCTCGGGCGCGATGAGATCGGTGGCATCCACCTCGGGCGCCGACGGGATATCCTGCGGCCGGTCGGATGCCGACCCTATCGCGGGGACAGGCGGGACAGCGAGCGG
>CAYORM010000108.1:4439-5809 GCA_964406375.1 uncultured Mycobacteriaceae bacterium
CGGGGACAGGCGGGACAGCGAGCGGCTCAGGCTCTGCCACCGCCTCCGCGTCGGCGAGCTCCGGGGTCTCCGGTTCGGCCGGCCCGTCCAACGAGTCCGATACTTCAGCCACCACATCCGGCTCACCGGCCGGTGCGGCAACGGAAGGCGGCGCGGGCGCGACGAGACCGGCCGTTTCGGGATCGGAGACCGCCGTAGGGTCCTCCGCACGATCGGATGCGGTGTCGGCCGCAACGGGCGGCACAGGGACCGGAGGGACGGGGAGCGGTTCTGGCTCCGCCACATCCTCCGAAGCAACGGGCTCCGGTGTCGCGGCATCCACCGGCCCACTGATCGCGTCCATTGTCCCGGCTACGGTATCCGGCCCGGCGACTGGTGCGGCCGCAGAAGGCGGCGCGGGGGCTTCGAGATCGGCCGTCTCCGGCGCCGGCACCTGCGACAGGTCTGCCGGCTGGACGGATGCGCCACCGGCCACGCTCGGTGCCGCGGGGATGGGCGGGGCGGTGAGCGGCACAGGCGCACCTGCCACCTCCTCCGATGCGACAGGCCCCGACGATCCGGGAACGGCCGGCTGCTCCGGCACCGAGGCGGTCGGCACCGCCTCCGTCGGCAGCCCCTCCGCCACGACCACCGGACCGGCTCTCGCTTCCGGCACCTCCGGCGGCAGAAGTGGCGCCTCCGCCATCGCCGCCTCTTCGGCACCGATCGCCGGGCCGTCTGCGGAAGGCGGTGGCACGGGAGGCGCGGGCGGCAGCTCCGCAAGCGCCGCAGATGGTTCTGCGGGATCCGCCGCGATCTCAGCGGTGACCGACGCCATGACGCCCTCGGTCCCGGCGTCGGCCGGTACCGGCATGACCGGCGCTACCGGCTGCGACGACACGGCCTCTTCGACGGGAACCACAGGCGTCTCGGCCGGCACTGCCTCTGCAGTCACACCGGGCCAGCTTCCCATCTGCTCCGGCGGCGTGACCTCCTCCGTCCCATCCGGTGCGTGCACGCTACCCGTCGTTTCGATCGGACCGGGCGCCGCTGCCTCAGTCGGTGGACCGGGCGCGGACGGAATCGCCTCGACGGCGGTTGCCTGCGGTTCCTCGCCCGCCGACACGCCTTCGGTCGGGTGATCGCCCGGCGCTGCCGGTCCGGTCTCGCCGGGTGCCACGTCGACCACCGTCGCGGGAAGCTCCACGGGTGCCGTTTCGGGCTGGGCTTCGGTGACAGGGCTCGACTGACCGACCGACGGATCGGCGGCCACAAGCGCCGCAGGCGGCAGGGCAGCGATCGATCCGGCCGGATCTGCCGTCTCGATCGGGGCGGCGCCATCCTCTGATGGCAGGTCGGCACCACCGACAGGCTCGGCGACAGGCTCGGCG
>CAYORM010000108.1:5909-7700 GCA_964406375.1 uncultured Mycobacteriaceae bacterium
CGACAGGCTCGGCGACAGGCTCGGCGCGCGCCGGTGCCGATTCCACGGCGGCGACCGGTGAACCCTCGGCGCCGCCCTGAGCGGCAGGCTCCGGCGCGGATGCCGTTGCCGCGGGCGGCTCAGGCGATGCGGGCCTGTAGGGAACGGGCGAGGGGCTGGTCGCCAGCGGCGGGGCAATGAAGGGCTCGGCCGGTGCCGTGGCCGGCTCCGCGGGTATGGCGGCGCCCTCGCCCTGCCCCGTCTGCGGCGCCCCCTCGACGGGCACAGCCGTCGCCACCAGCGGCTCCGCGACGGCGGGCGTGCCGGCCTGGGTCGGCATGAGCAGCGGCACCGCCGCCGAGGCGGGCAGCGCGGCCGGCGCCTCCACCGGCGGACGCTGCGGCTCGACCGGCGCGATCCCGCTGTCGCGCGGGGGCAGCGGGTCGGCCGCGAAGGGAGGGACGGCCAGGGTTTCCGAGGCACGATCAACGATATCGACCGGCGCCGCGGTCTCCGTCCTGATGGCGGCGGCCGGCAGCGTCGCCATATCGGACGTCACCGGCATCACCTCGATTCCCGCCGGCTCCCGCCGTGGCGCCAGCCAGTCCCCGACGAGCAGCCAGATCAGGAGCAGCGCCTCGAGGAGGACGATGACGACGATGCCGATGCGGACAGACCTGCTCACGAAACCCTGCGTCGCCGTTGCCGGACATCCCCATGGCCCCGGGACAGCCTAAGCCGGAGCGACAGGCCAGCGCAACGCGACGTCCGCCCCTGCCCGGGCAGGCGCCACGGCGGTGGGGGATGCGACGACGGGACGGCCCATGCGGATCCCACCGGCGGCGAACGGGTTGACAGCGCGGCTCCGCACGTCGAAGGACCTGCCGGATGACCGGTGATCGCAAGGGAGACGGCGCGGCAATGGCGGTGATCCGTTCGGTATGCGTCTATTGCGGCTCGTCGAGCCGTGTCGAGGAGGTCCACAAGGAGACGGCCCGGCAGGTCGGCCGTCTGCTGGCCGAGCGCGGCATCACGCTCGTCTATGGTGGCGGCCGGGTCGGGCTGATGGGGATCTGCGCCGATGCCGCGCTCGCCGCGGGCGGCAGCGTGATCGGCATCATTCCCGGCCACATCCAGCGCCTGGAGGTGCAGCACACGGGCCTCACCGAGCTGCACGTCGTCGAGACGATGCATGAGCGCAAGAAGCTGATGTTCGACCGGTCGGACGGCTTCATGGTGCTCGCCGGGGGCTTCGGCACGCTGGACGAGACCTTCGAGATGGTCACCTGGCGTCAGCTCGGCCTGCACGACAAGCCGATCGTGCTCGTCGACACCGACGGCTACTGGCAGCCGGTGGTCCAGCTCGCCGACCACATGATGCGCTCGGGCTTCGTCAGGCCGGAACATCGCGACCTGTTCCAGCTGGCCCCGACGCCCGAAGCCGCCCTTGAGCTGATGGCGGGGCCGCAGGCGCCGGTGGCCCCGATCAGCGTCAAATGGGCGTGAAGGCGGGGCGCCGCCACCTTCGCCCTGGGCGCATCGCTGCGGCTTTGCCCCCGGCAGCCCGGGTGGTATGAAGCGCCCCGACCTTATTTTAGACCGCCGCGAGCCGAGGACCGTTCCGACATGGCGAAGATCAAGGTGACGAACCCCGTCGTCGAACTCGACGGGGACGAGATGACCCGGATCATCTGGCAGTTCATCAAGGACAAGCTGATCCTGCCCTATCTCGACATCGATCTGCGCTATTTCGACCTCGGCATCGAGAATCGCGACCGCACCGAGGACCGCGTCACGGTCGAGGCTGCCGAG
>CAYORM010000109.1:0-7250 GCA_964406375.1 uncultured Mycobacteriaceae bacterium
CATGCGCGGCCGCACCCTGTCGGGCGCTTTCGTGATCCTCGACGAGGCGCAGAACACGACGGTCATGCAGATGCGCATGGCACTGACCCGCCTGGGTGAGGACAGCCGGATGGTGGTGACCGGCGACACCACGCAGATCGACCTCCGGCCCGGCGAGCGCTCGGGGCTGCTCGATGCGCTCGGTATTCTCGAGGGTGTCGAGGGCGTCTATATCCACCGTTTCGGCGAGGCCGATGTGGTGCGTCACCCGCTGGTGGCGCGGATCGTGCGCGCCTATGAGGTCGCCGACCGGGCGGCGATGATCCGGCGGGCCGCCGCGCCCGTCACGGAGCCCGAGCCATGACCAGCCCGTCGCCGATCGAGGCCTCGATAGACGTTGCGGTCGAGGCGCCCGGATGGGCGGCGATCCGGCCGGAGCTGGCCGATCCCGAGACCGCCGAAGCCTGGCTCCGGCCCTATATCGAGGCGGCACTCGCAGCCTCGTCCGGTGCCGCCGCGCTCGATACCGGCGGGCGTGGCGTGGAGCTCTCGGTGGTGCTCGCCTCCGACGATACGGTGCGTGCCCTCAACCGCACCTGGCGCGGCCCGGACGCGCCGTCCAATGTCCTGTCCTTCGCCCTGACCGAGGCGGAGGAGCCGGATGTGCCGGGCGTCCCGGTGGCGCTCGGAGACGTGATACTCGCGCTCGAGACCGTGGCCGCTGAGGCGGCGCGTGACGGCAAGCGGCCGGATCATCACCTCGCCCATCTGGTCGTGCACGGGGTACTGCACCTCACCGGCCACGACCATGTCGACGAGCAGGATGCCGTCGCGATGGAGCGAATCGAAACCGGGGTTCTCGCGGGATTCGGCATCCCCGACCCCTATGCCGACCGGGAGACGGCGTGATCGCCATGTCCGACGTACCGACATCGTCTCGAACGCCCCGCGGCTCCGGTGAGGCCGGGGTCGGGGGGCTTTTCCGCAACTGGCTGCGATCGATGCTGCGCGGCAAGTCAGACGAGACGTGGCGGGAGACGATCGAGGAGCTGATCGAGGACCGTGATGGCGGTTCGGACGCCCTCCCGTCGGTCGCCGGACACGAGCGTGTCCTTCTCCAGAACATCCTGCATCTGCGTGACCTCACCGCCATCGACGTGATGGTGCCGCGGGCGGATATCGTGGCGATCGATGTCGAGACCACGCTCGAGGCGGCGCTTCACGTCTTCGCCGAGGAGGCACACAGCCGCTTGCCTGTCTACCGCGACAATCTCGACGATGTCCTCGGGATGGTCCACGTGAAGGATGTCGTCGCCGCCCTCGACGGGGCGGGCGAAGGGGAGCCGACGCCGACGCTCCCCGATATCCTGCGGCCGGTGCTGATCGTCGCGCCGTCAATGCCGGTGCTCGACCTCCTGCTGCAGATGCGCGAGAAGCGCCAGCATCTCGCGCTCGTCATCGACGAGTTCGGCGGGATCGACGGGCTGATCACCATCGAGGATCTGGTCGAGGAGATCGTCGGCGAGATCGAGGACGAGCACGACATCGACGAGGCGCCGCAGCTCGATGAGAGACCAGACGGGACGCTGATCGCCGATGCGCGACTGCCGATCGGGACCTTCGAGGAGAAGGTCGGCCCGATCGTCGACGAGGATGAACGCGACGACATCGACACGCTCGGTGGCCTCGTCTTCTCGATCGCCGGGCGCATTCCGTCGCGGGGCGAGATCCTCGAGCATCCCAGCGGCTTCGAGTTCGAGGTGATCGACGCCGATCCCCGGCGGATCAAGCGGCTCCGGGTGCGCCGCGTACCGCCGGCCGAGCGGCGAGATGCCGTCTGACCTCCGGCGCCGGCGCGCTCCCGCCGCCGCGCCGCCTCTGCCCCGCATCGTTCGTCTCGCCGAATGGACGGCAGGCCGCCAGGGTCTGGCGCGCATGCTGCTCGCCATGCTGCTGGGCGCCGTCGCCACGCTGGCGATGCCGCCGGCGCCGGGCTGGTCGGCTGCGGTGCTGTGGGTGGCCTTCCCGGGGCTGATCTGGCTGCTCGCCGGGCAGCGCAGCCCCTTCCGGGCCTTCTGGACCGGCTGGTTCTTCGGCTTCGGCCATTTCTTCGTCGGGCTCTATTGGGTCGTCTGGGCGATGACGGTGGAGATCGACCGGCTGTGGCCGATGATCCCGCTCGCCATGGCCGGGCTGCCGGCGTTGCTCGGGATCTTCACCGGGCTCGTCACCGCCGCCTATGTGCTGCTGCGTCCGCGCGGTGCGCTGGCGCAGGTGCTGGTCTTCGCGGCGCTCTGGGGCGCTGGCGAGTGGCTGCGCGGCCATGTGCTGACCGGTTTCCCCTGGAACCTCATCGGCTATGCCTGGGTCGACACGCCGGTTCTGCAGACCGTGGCAGCGATCGGTATCTACGGGCTGGGGGTCCTGACGGTCGCTGTCGCGGCACTGCCGGCGGTGCTTCGGCGCCGGCCGGGGCTCGCCGGCTATGGGGTGGTCGCGGCGGGGCTGGCGGGGCTTGCCGCCCTCTATCTCTCCGGTACCGAGCGGCTCGCGGCACCCTCTCCGGGCCTCGTCCCGGGGGTGACGCTGCGCCTTGTCCAGCCGAACATCGACCAGTCCGAGAAATGGCGGGATGATCTGCGCCTGGCGCATTTCTCCAAGCAGCTCGAGATGTCGGCCCGGCCCTCGGACACGCCGATCACCGCGGTGATCTGGGCCGAGACCGCGGTGCCCTATCTCCTGTCGCGCGAGCCCGAGGCGCAGCGGATGATCGGCGCCGCGTTGCCGGACGGCGCGGTGGCGCTGGTCGGCGCGCCGCGGGCGAGCGATCCGGCGATCCCGGAGCTGATGCTCTGGAACAGCCTTTACGCGATCGACGGGGGCGGGTCGGTCACCGCCATCTATGACAAGGCGCATCTCGTGCCCTTCGGCGAGTACGTGCCGTTCCGCACCATCCTGCCGATCGATCGGGTGGTGCCGGGGCATGTCGACTACACCCCCGGCAGCGGGCCGCGGACGCTCGATGTCGCCGGACTTCCGCCGGTCTCGCCGCTGATCTGCTACGAGGTGATCTTCCCCGGCCAGGTGGTGGCGCCGGACGGGCCGCGGCCGGGCTGGCTGCTCAACATCACCAATGACGGCTGGTACGGGATGACGGCGGGGCCGCACCAGCATTTCGCGATCGCCCGCACCCGCGCGGTCGAGCAGGGCCTGCCGCTGGTGCGGGTCGCCAATACCGGCATCAGCGGCGTCGTCGATGCCCGCGGCACGGTGCTCGCCACGCTCGGCCTGGGCGAGGAGGGTGTCCTCGATGTCGGGCTGCCGGCGGCACTCCCGACGCCGACGCCCTACAGCGTCTGGGGCGACCGGGCGTTCTGGCTGCTCGTCATCCTCAATCTCGGCATCGGCCTCACCCTCGGCCGCCTGCGTCTTTGAGGCCGGTCTGACGGTGCTGCCTCACTTTTGTTACGATTTGATTCCACATCACATACCATTGCATGGGAACGGGTCGTGCCGCAGTGGCGCGGCGATCATGAGGGCAGCGTGATGGTGGAACGGGATGTCGAGACGGGGTCGCGCAGCGGTCGGAAGCCTGGACGGCCAAGGATCGGCAAACCGCACCCGGTCGACGTCCTGGTGGGGCGGCGGGTCAGGCTGCGCCGTGTCCTGCTCGGCATGAGCCAGGAGAAGCTCGGCGACGCGATCGGGCTGACCTTCCAGCAAGTGCAGAAATACGAGCGCGGCGCCAACCGTATCGGCTCGTCGCGGCTGTGGGAGCTGGCGCAGGTGCTCGACGTGCCGGTCGGCTACTTCTTTCAGGAAGAGGGCCAGGAGGGCGGCGCGGCCGGGCTGGCCGAGGATGGCGAGGCCTATCAGGCGCCGCCGGCGGCCGAGGCCGACCGGCTGACCGACCGCGAGACGATGGAGCTGGTGCGGGCCTTCAAGCGCATCGAAGACCCTGCGGTGCGGCGCCGGATCGCCGATCTCGTCAAGGCGCTGGCCAGCGAGGGTGGCGGCTGAACGCGGGCGATCTTGACCGGATCGTCCGGGCCTGCCAGAAGGAAATCGGCCCCTGTGGCCGATTTCTCTCCCTTCCCGTGACATCCGGCGGCGAGCGTGGCCAAGGGCAGCTACATCTTCACGAGCGAGTCGGTCTCCGAAGGCCATCCCGACAAGGTCTGCGACCGGATCTCTGACAGCATCGTCGATCTCTATCTCGGCGCGTTCCCGGA
This sequence comes from uncultured Mycobacteriaceae bacterium, assembly GCA_964406375.1. Taxonomy (GTDB): domain Bacteria; phylum Pseudomonadota; class Alphaproteobacteria; order DSM-16000; family Inquilinaceae; genus CAYORM01. The sequence goes on from CAYORM010000109.1 coordinate 4,212, forward strand.
GGCGCGGGTCGCCTGCGAGACGCTCGCCACGACGAACCGCATCGTCATCGCCGGCGAGGTGAGGGCGCCCGCCGAGCTGCAGCAGCAGCTCCACGGCGCCATCGAGGCGACGGCGCGGCGCGCGGTCCGTGAGATCGGCTACGAGCAGGAGGGCTTCCACTGGGAGACCGCCGCGATCGACGTGCTGCTGCACGAGCAGTCGGCTGACATCGCGGTCGGGGTGGATGCCGCCGGCAACAAGGATGAGGGCGCCGGCGACCAGGGCATCATGTTCGGCTATGCCTGCGACGAGACGCCGGCGCTGATGCCCGCACCGATCCAGTACGCCCATGAGATCCTGCGCCGCATGGCGGAGGCGCGGCATGCCGGGCGCGAGCCGCTGCTGCAGCCGGACGCCAAGAGCCAGGTGACGCTGCGCTACGAGAACGGGCGGCCGGTCGGCTGCACCGCCGTCGTCGTGTCGACCCAGCATGTTTCGGCCGGACCCGACGGGCGGAAGCTCGACGCCGCCGACATCCGGGCGATCGTCCGTCCCTATGTCGAGGCGGTGCTGCCCGAAGGCTGGATGCCGCCCGAGGACAAGTTCTACGTCAACCCGACCGGCCGGTTCGTGATCGGCGGGCCGGATGGCGACGCCGGCCTCACCGGCCGCAAGATCATCGTCGACACCTATGGCGGCGCCGCGCCGCATGGCGGCGGGGCCTTCTCGGGCAAGGATCCGACGAAGGTCGACCGCTCGGCCGCCTATATCGCCCGCTATCTCGCCAAGAACGTGGTCGCGGCCGGGCTCGCGACGCGCTGCACGATCCAGCTCTCCTACGCGATCGGCGTGTCCCATCCGCTCTCGGTCTATGTCGATACGCATGGGACCGGGCAGGTGGACGAGGAGAAGCTCGGCCGGGTGCTGCCCGAGCTCGTCGATCTCAGCCCGCGCGGGATCCGCACCCGCCTCGGTCTCAACCGGCCGATCTATGCCCGCACCGCCGCCTATGGACATTTCGGCCGCGAGCCAGATGCTGATGGCGGCTTCTCCTGGGAGCGTACCGACCTCGTCGACGCGCTGCGCTCGGCGGTCGCCTGACCGGCGCGGCCGCGCCGGCCGGGCCGAGTCGGGGCGGGATGATCGCGGATCGATGATGATGAGCGAGACGCCGCCCGATCCGCGCACCCGGCGCGTGTTCCACGGCCGCCGGCAGGGCAGGCGGCTGCGTCCCAACCGTGCCGTGCTGCTCGACACGCTGTTGCCGCGGCTGCGCGTCGCACTGCCGGATGCCGACGCACCGAAGACGGAGAGGATCGATCCTCGGGCGCTGTTCGACCGCCCCGTCGAGGATGTCTGGCTGGAGATCGGCTTCGGCGCAGGCGAGCATCTCGCCTGGCAGGCCCGCGCCCATCCGACGATCGGCATGATCGGCTGCGAGCCCTACATCAACGGCATGGCGGCCCTGCTCTCGACCATCGAGACGGAGGGGATCGACACGATCCGCATCCTGCCAGACGATGCGCGGCCGCTGCTCGACCGGCTGCCGGACGCCTCGATCGGCCGGGTCTTCCTGCTCTTCGCCGATCCGTGGCCGAAGCGGCGGCATCATGGGCGCCGCTTTATCCAGGAGGAGACGGTGGCGGCGCTAGCGCGGGTGATGGCCGATGGCGCGGAACTGCGCATCGCCACCGATGACGCCCCGCTGCTCGACTGGTCGCTCGATCATGTCCGACGGCACGGCGCCTTCGAATGGCTGGCGCGCGGCCCGGCCGACTGGCGACAGCGACCGGCCGACTGGCCGCCCACCCGCTACGAGGAGAAGCGGCTGCACGGCCGCCCCTTCTACTTGCGCTTCTTGCGCCGTCCGCGGGGAGCCGCGGCCACGGCCTCCGGCGCGGGCTGAACGGAATCCGGTTGCGATTCGGGAATCCGGCGCTATATAGGCGTCGTGTTCGTTTCCCATAACGGACGGTCGGTCTCTTCGATGATCGACCGGACGCTCCGGAGGGGGTGGGTCGTCGACCCGCCTTTTTTTCATTGTGGGAACCGGACGTCTTGGACAGACGAACCGGGGAGCCGGCCGGACGCATGGGTCCGATCGATGAGGTGCGCAGGATCGTGACGCCGTCGCTGGAAGCGATGGGCTACGAGCTCGTGCGCGTGCAGATCTCCGGCCGCGAGCGGCTGCAGCTCCAGATCATGGCGGAACGGGTCGATCGCCAGGGCATGACGGTCGACGACTGTGCCGAAATCAGCCGGGCCGTCTCGGCCGCGCTCGACGTGGAGGATCCGATCCCCGGGCCCTACACGCTCGAAGTGTCCTCACCCGGCATCGATCGCCCGCTGACGCGGGAGGGCGACTGGGACCGGTTCAGCGGCCATGAGGCGAAGGTCGACCTGCGGACGCCGCTCGACGGCCGCAAACGCTTCCGCGGCATCCTGCGCGGGCTGCGCGAGCGTTCGGTGATCCTGACGCTCGAGGATGGCAGCGAGGTCGCCCTGCCCGTCGACGAGGTGCAGCGGGCGAAGCTGGTCCTGACCGATGCCCTGATTGCGGCCACCGCCGCGAGCGAAGCCGCCGCGCGGCAGCGTGCCGCCGGGAAAGTTGCCGGAGAAGCCGCCGGGGACGTCTCTGCCGAGGAAGGCCCCGCCGGGGGCGTGTCCGTTCCGACCACCGCAAGCTGAGGACCGTCGAAGGCAATGGAACTGTTGCACGTCGCCGACGTCGTGGCCCGCGAGAAGAACATCGATCGCGACGAGGTTCTCGAGGCGATGGAGCAGGCCATCCAAAAGGCCGGTCGCTCCAAATACGGGCATGAGCACGACATCCGCGCCCACATCAACCGCAGGACGGGCGATGTCGAGCTGAAGCGGTACCGGCAGATCGTCGAGACGGTCGAGAACGAGGCGGCGGAGATTGCCGCCGCCGAGGCGGCACGGCGCTGGCCCGATCTGAAGGTCGGCGATTATGTCGTCGACACGCTGCCGCCGATCGATTTCGGCCGCATCGCGGCGCAGAGCGCCAAGCAGGTCATCGTGCAGAAGGTGCGCGAGGC
>CAYORM010000110.1:0-7136 GCA_964406375.1 uncultured Mycobacteriaceae bacterium
GGTCGCATCGTCGAGCAGGGCACCCATGCCGAGCTGCTGGCGGCGGATGGCCGCTACGCCGCGCTGTGGCGTCGCCAGCAGGAGGCGGCGGAGAGGGGTGAGCCAATGCCGCCCCACCCGGCTGCTGTGGTCTCGGGCTGAGGTGAGGGGGGCACCGGTGGACGCCGAGGCACTCGCCGCGCGGATCAGGGCCGGTGACCGGCGGACACTGGCGCGGGCGATCACGCTCGTCGAATCGCGACGCGATGATCACCGCCGGCGGGCGGAGGACCTTTTGACCGCCCTGATGCCGGCGACCGGCGGTGCGCTGCGGATCGGCATCTCGGGCGTGCCCGGCGTCGGCAAATCGACCTTCATCGAGGCCTATGGCCGGCATTTGCTGGCCAGGGGGCATCGCGTCGCGGTCCTCGCGGTGGATCCCAGCTCGCAGCGTTCCGGCGGCTCGATCCTCGGCGACAAGACACGGATGGAGGCGCTGTCGCGCGAGCCCGACGCCTTCGTGCGCCCCTCGCCCGCCGGCGAGACGCTGGGCGGCGTCGCCCGCCGCACCGCCGAAACCATCCTGTTGTGCGAGGCGGCCGGTTTCGACCGGGTGATCGTCGAGACGGTCGGGGTCGGCCAGTCCGAGATCGCAGTTGCCGACATGGTCGACCTGTTCCTGCTGCTTCTTTTGCCCGGCGCCGGCGATGAGCTGCAGGGCATCAAGCGCGGGATCGTCGAGGTCGCCGATCTCCTCGTCGTCAACAAGGCGGATGGCGGGATGGCCGATGCCGCGAAGCAGGCAGCCGCGGAATACCGCCACGCACTGTCGCTGCTGCGCGGCGGTACGCGGCCGCCGGTGCTGCTGTGCTCGGCGGCTGAAGGCCACGGCATCGCCGAGGTCGCCGCCGCGATCGAGGCGTTCGGCACCGACAATGCCGCGCTGATCGCCGAGCGTCGCGCGGCGCAGGCGCGCCGGCGGCTCTGGACCGAGATCGGTGACGTGCTGCGCGACCGCCTGGCCCGCTCGCGCCGCGCGGGCGGGCTCGCTGCAATCGAGGCCGAGGTGGCGGCCGGCCGCCGGCCCGCCGCAGCCGCCGCGCGGCAGCTCGTCGACGGGCTATTGGAGGGCGACGGCCTTCCTGCCGGCGGCGGGGCGGATCAGCGCGGGACGACGTTGTCGGCGACATAGGCGCCGCGCTCGCCCATCGGCTCGGGTGGCCCGGTCGTGGAATCCCGTACCGTCTGGTATTCGAGCTCGGCATTCAGCACGGCGCCCAGCACGATGATCATGATCGAGTAGTAGAGCCACAGCATCAGCACGACGATCGCCGCCAGCGAACCGAAATAGGCGTCGTAGCTGGCGAAATTGTCGACATAGAAGGAGAAGGCGAAGGAGAAGATCAGCCAGAGCGCCGAGGAGAGCACCGCCCCCGGCAGGATCCAGCGCCATTTCGGATTCTCGCGGTCCGGTCCGAAGCGGTAAAGGCAGGTGATGGCCAGCATCACCACCACGGCGAGCACCGGCCAGCGGACCAGCTCGACCAGCGTCTCCTCGGCCGGCCCGAGCGGCAGGATGGAGACGATCGCCGGGATCGCCGCGACGGCGAGGACCGCGAAGAGCAGGAAGGCGGCACCGCCGAGCGTGAACAGGACGGAGATGACAACGCCGGTGAGAAAGCCGCGCTCATCCGTCTCGCGATAGGCGAGGCCGATCACCAGGATCATCGTGCTGACGCCGCGGGAGGCGCTCCACAGCGCCAGCACCAGCGACACCAGGAGCCCGATCCCCAGCGAGGAGGCCGGCTGGGATGCGAGCGCCACCACCCTGTCCTCGAGGATCTGATAGGCGGCACCGGGCAGGAAGTCGCGCGCCACCGCGAGATGCTCCCGGACGAGGGCGGCATCGGCGACGAGCCCGTAGACCAGCACCGCGGCCACGATGGCGGGAAACAGGGAGAACAACCCGAAGAAGGCGACGCCGGCGCATTCGGTGCTCAGATTCTCGCCGATCAGCCGGCCGACCGCCCGCTTGGCCACCTTCCACCAGCCGCGCCCGGGGATCTCCGTCGGTGCATCCGCGAAGCGCCCCTCCGGCCCCGCCTCCGCGCGGTCGACCCGCTCCCGCTCCGTCTGTCGCGCCTGCTCGTCCGGCCGCACCGCCCGCCTCGTTCCAGCATCCGACCCGTCGCGGACAAAACGGCGCCGGCGCCCGGCCGTTCCGTTCGGTGAGGCGGTGCCTGCCGACCTCGCTGGCACGGAAACGCTCCACCGCGGGGCGCCGAGCCTGTAGAGGTGGAGGATCGGCGGGCAGAGGCCGGCAGGAAGGGGCGGCGATGACGGCGTTCGACTCTCTCTACAGCCACGATTTCGTGCGCATCGCCGCCTGCGTGCCGCGCGCGACGGTGGCCGATCCCGGTTTCGCGGTCGAGCGCACGCTTGAACTCGCCGCCCGCGGCGATGCCGATGGCGCGGCCCTGATGCTGTTCCCGGAGCTCGGCCTGTCCTCCTACGCGATCGACGATCTGCTGTTCCAGGACGCGCTGCTGGACGCGGTTGAGGACGGCATCGCCCGCATCGCCGAGGCCTCGCGCGGGCTCTACCCCGTGCTCGTCATCGGCGCGCCGCTGCGGCGCGAGGGCCGGCTCTACAATGCGGCGATCGCCATCCATCGCGGCAGGATCCTCGGTGCCGTGCCGAAGAGCTACCTGCCCAATTACCGGGAGTTCTACGAGCGTCGCCACTTCACGCCGGGCCACGGCGTCGTGGCAGCGCACATCGCCGTCGCCGGGCAGACGGCCCCCTTCGGCGTGGACCTGCTGTTCCGCTCGACCGGAGCCGTCCCCTTCACCTTCCATGTCGAGATCTGCGAAGACATCTGGGCGCCGCTGCCGCCCTCCACGCGCGCCGCGCTCGCCGGTGCCGAGCTGCTCCTGAACCTCTCGGCCAGCAACATCACGATCGGCAAGGCCCGCACGCGGCGCCTCCTCTGTGCCAGCCATTCGACACGCACCGTCTCGGCCTATGCCTATTCGGCGGCGGGGCCGGGCGAATCCACCACCGATCTCGCCTGGGACGGGCATGCCGCCGTCTTCGAGCATGGCGAGCTGCTGGCCGAGACCGAGCGCTTTCCCGCCGGCTCGACCCTGGCCACGGCCGATATCGATCTCGGCCGGCTGCGCCAGGAACGCATGCGCCTTAACAGTTTCGGCGACGGGGTGCGCGAGGAGCTCGGCCGGATCCCGGCCTTCCGCATCGTTGAGCTGCGCCAGGACGCGCCCACCGGGCCGGTGCCGCTGCGGCGCATGGTCGAGCGCTTCCCTTACGTCCCGTCAGACCCCGAGCGGCTGCGCGAGGATTGCTGGGAGGCGTACAACATCCAGGTGCAGGGGCTGGCGACGCGGCTCGCCGCGACGGGTCTTGAGCGCGTCGTCATCGGCGTCTCGGGCGGGCTCGATTCCACCCAGGCGCTGATCGTCGCCGCGCGGGCCATGGACGTGCTGGGCCATGACCGCCGTAACGTACTCGCCTACACGCTGCCGGGCTTCGCCACCTCCGAGGCGACGAAGGCCAATGCCTGGGCGCTGATGCGGGCGCTCGGCACCACCGCCGCGGAGATCGACATCCGGCCGGCCGCGACACGGATGCTCGCCGACCTCGGCCACCCCTTCGCCAGGGGCGAGCCGGTCTATGACGTCACCTTCGAGAATGTGCAGGCTGGACTCAGGACCGACTACCTGTTCCGCCTCGCCAATCAGAACGCCGCGCTGGTGCTCGGCACCGGCGATCTGTCAGAGCTGGCGCTCGGCTGGTGCACCTATGGCGTCGGCGACCACATGTCCCACTACAATGTCAACGGCTCGGTCTCGAAGACGCTGATCCAACACCTGATCCGCTTCGTCGCCAGTTCCGGCGAGGTGAACGAGGAGACCGCCCGCCTGCTGCGCGCGATCCTGTCGACCGAGATCTCGCCGGAGCTCGTCCCCGCCTCGGCCGGCGGCGGCATCCAGTCGACCCAGCAGATCGTCGGGCCCTACGCGCTGCAGGACTTCAATCTCTTCTACCTAACCCGCTGGGGCTTCCGGCCCTCGAAGATCGCCTTCCTCGCCCATCACGCCTGGGGGGATGCCGGGCGCGGCACCTGGCCCGCCGATCTGCCGGAGAGCGAGCGGCGCGCCTACTCCCTGGTCGAGATCCGGCACTGGCTCGAGGTGTTCCTGCGGCGTTTCTTCACCAGCCAGTTCAAGCGCTCGACCCTGCCGAATGGCCCGAAGATCTCGTCGGGCGGCTCGCTCTCGCCGCGCGGCGACTGGCGGGCCCCGTCCGATGCCGGACCCGGCCCGTGGCTCGCCGAACTCGCGCGGGCGCTGCCGCCCGACTGACCCCTCAGCCTTGCGTGCCGTCGAAGAGCGCGCGATAGGCGCCGTAGCCCTCCCTCTCCAGATCGTCGCGATGAATGAAGCGGAGCGCGGCGGAGTTGATGCAGTAGCGCAGCCCGCCGGCCTCACGCGGGCCGTCCGGGAAGACATGGCCGAGATGGCTGTCGCCATGGGCCGAGCGCACTTCAATGCGGATCATCCCGTGGCTGGTGTCGTGGCGCTCGACAATGTTGGCCGGATCGACCGGCCGGGTGAAACTCGGCCAGCCGCTGCCGCTGTCGAATTTGTGCACCGAGGCGAAGAGCGGCTCGCCGGAGACGATGTCGACATAAAGGCCCGGCGCCTTGTGGTCCCAATAGGCGTTGGCGAAGGGCCGCTCGGTGCCGTTCTCCTGGGTGACGCGATACTGCTCGGGCGTCAGCGCCGATACGGCTTCGGGATTTCTGCGAAACTCCGCCATCGCGGCTCTCCTCTCCGGGGTTCGGACCCCATAGATGGGAAGCGGCGGGCCCGGCGTCCAACGCCGCCGGCGATGCCGACGGGGCGCACCGCGAAGGGAGGACGACATGGATGTCGTGCGCGACAGGACGGCGATGCTCGCGGGGCTCGCACCGTGGCTCGACCCGGAGAGCTATGTCTTCTGCAGCACCGATGATCCCGGGCACGCCGGCCGCGCCGCGCCGCTCGCCCTCGCTTCGTTCCGCGAGGCCGAAGGGGTGAGCCTCGTCCTCGCCATCGCCACCGCGCGCCGCCTCGGCTTCGACGTGACGCTGCCGATGCGCCGCATCGTGCTCGGCGTGCCCTCGGCGCTCGACGGCGTCGGGCTGACCGCGGCGGTGTCGGGCGCACTGGCAGCGGCGGGGATCGCCTGCAACGTCGTGGCGGCCCATCACCACGATCACCTCTTCATCCCCGCGGGAAAGGCGGCGGAGGCGCTGGCGATCCTTGAGGCGCTTCAGCGCGAAGCGCGGGGGGCGGCGCCAGGTTGACGGACCGCGCCATCGTCCGGTGCCGCCCCCTGTCGCGCGCCTTCAGGCGGCGAGTGCCGATGCGGGGACGAGCGGCGTGACCCGGCCGGGCACCGCGGCGAGGGCCGCTGCGATCGCCGCCTTGCGCGGCTCATCGCCGAGCGCGACGCCTTCGGCGCGCAGGAACTCCACCTGGCCGATTCCGATGAAGCCGAAGACGGCGCGCAAATAGGGCTCCTGGAAATCCGCCGCCGAGGCCGCCGTGCCCGGAGCATAAAGGCCACCTCGCGCCGAGGCGACGATCACCGACTTGCCACCAGCGAGACCCACCGGCCCCGTCTCGCTGTAGCGGAAGGTGCGCCCGGCGACGAGGATCCGGTCGATCCATGCCTTGAGCTGGCTGGGGATGCCGAGATTGTACATCGGCGCACCGATCACGACGATGTCGGCCGCCAGGAACTCCTCGAGGATCACGGCGTCGCGCGCCGCCAGCACCGGGTCGGGGCGCGCATCGGCCGACGGCCGTAGCGCGGCGAGCGCACCGGCGTCGAGATGCGGGATCGGATCGGTGGCGAGGTCGCGCCGGGCGATCTCGAGCCCCGGTACCGCCTCCCGGGCCGCGGTGACGATGGCGGCGGAGAGGGTACGGCTGACCGAGGCGGCACCGGTGATCGAAGTGTCGATGTGGAGAAGCTTCATGACTGACCCCCTGGTGTTCGCTATGCCGGAAAGCTGGCGTCAGGACGACCGGGGCGGTATTCCCTGGTTTCAGGACGGATCGTTGCAGCAGAGGAACGATGCGCGACCTGAACGATCTGCATTTCTTCGTCGCGGTCGTCACACATGGCGGCTTCTCCGCCGCGTCCCGTGCGCTCGGCCTGCCGAAATCACGGATCAGCCGCCGCGTCGCCGCGCTGGAGGCGGAGCTCGGCGTCCGCCTGGTCGAGCGCTCGACCCGGCATTTCCGGGTCACTGAGATCGGCGAGGAGGTTTATCGCCACGCCCGGGCATCGATCGCCGAGGCCGAGGCCGTCGAGGCGGCGGCGGCACGGCGGCGGGCCGAGCCGCAGGGGCTGGTGCGGGTCGCCTGCCCGCCGGATGTCGAGCACCTGCTGAGCGCCGGCCTGCCCGCTTTCCTCGACCGCCATCCGCGGCTGCGGGTTCAGCTCCTCGTCACCGGTCGCCGTATCGACCTAGTCGAGGAAGGGGTCGACATCGCGATCCGCGTGCGCGACACCCTGGACACCGATGCGGATCTGCAGCTGCGGGTCATCGGCCGCGAGGCGGCGCTGCTGGTGGCGAGCCCCGCCTTCGCCGCCGCACACGGCCTCCCCGAGGACCCGGCCGCCCTCCCCGCCTTCGCCACGCTCGGCCATTCCGACCGTGCAGGACCGGAGCGGTGGGTGCTGGTCGGACCGGGAGACAGCGAGACGACGGTGACGCATGAGCCGCGCCTTGCGGCCAGCACCTTCGCGGCGCTGTACCGGGCGGCGCTGGCCGGCAGCGGCATCGCCCTCCTGCCCGCCTTCGTCTGTGCCGGGGCACTGGCCGACGGACGGCTGGTGCGGGTGCTGCCGGCCTGGAGCGCCCGCGAGGGGATCGTCCACCTCGTCTTCACCTCACGCCGCGGCCTTCTGCCCGGCGTGCGTGCCGTCATCGAGTTCCTGGCCGGGGCACTGCGCGACCGGCACGAACCGCAGCCTCCCTGAGGCGCCCGGTCGGGCGGAACCCTCACTGGCGGCAAGCACCTGGAGCGGCGGGCTCTACAACGGACGGGTTACTGGCGATACTCAGCGTCAATGAGGCGGAG
>CAYORM010000111.1:0-6877 GCA_964406375.1 uncultured Mycobacteriaceae bacterium
CTTGTTCTTCGCCCGCTTGACGTATTCGCCGATGCGATCCTTGGTGCCGATCTCCTCGAGCATCTTCAGCACCGCCTCATTGGCGCCGCCATGGGCGGGCCCCCAGAGCGAGGCGATCCCCGCAGCGATGCAGGCGAAGGGATTCGCGCCGCTCGATCCGGCGAGGCGCACCGTCGAGGTCGAGGCGTTCTGCTCGTGATCGGCGTGCAGGATCAGTATCCGATCCATGGCGCGGGCGAGAACCGGGTTCACCACATAGGGTTCGGCCGGCACCGCGAACGTCATGTGCAGAAAGTTCTCGGCGTAGCTGAGATCGTTCCGCGGATAGATGAAGGGCTGCCCGATCGAGTATTTGTACGCCATCGCCGCGAGCGTCGGGATCTTCGCGATCAGGCGGTGCGAGGCGATCATCCGCTGCTGCGGATCACGGATATCGGTCGAGTCGTGATAGAAAGCCGACAGCGCACCGGTCACCCCGCACAGCACCGCCATCGGGTGCGCATCGCGCCGGAAGCCGCGGAAGAAGAACGAAATCTGCTCGTGCACCATGGTGTGGCGCGTGATCGAGCGGACGAACTCCTCCTTCTGCGCCGCCGTCGGCAGATTGCCGTTCAGCAGGAGGTAGCAGACCTCCATGAAGTCGCTGCGCTCGGCGAGCTCGTCGATGGCATAGCCGCGGTGCAGCAACAGGCCCTCATCGCCGTCGATATAGGTGATGGCGCTGGCACAGGAGGCGGTGGAGGTGAAGCCGGGATCATAGGTGAACATCCCGGTCTCGGCGTACAGCCTGCGGATGTCGATCACCTTGGGGCCCAGCGTGCCTTCGAGGACCGGGAAGCTGACCGAACGGCCGGTCTCGTCATCCGTAAGCGTGACGGTTTTCGCCGCAGACTTCGTCTCGGTCATGAGAAACGTTCCTTCGTTCGATGATGCCGCGGGCCGAGACCCGGCGGGGCGCGTCACGATTGGCGCCGCACATTAGTCCGCGGCGGCGTCCGAGATCAACGCGCGGTGGTACCCGAAATGGCGTCATCCAGGCGTCCGAGCGTCTCCTCGCGGCCGAGGATCGCGGCCACTTCGAAGATGCCCGGTGACACGGTGGAGCCGGTCAGCGCCGCCCGCAGGGGTTGCGCGACCCGGCCGAGCTTGAGGCCGCGTTCGGCCGCGAAAGCGCCGGTTTCGGCCTCGAGCGCGGCCTCGGTCCAGCCGGGCATCGCCGCCAGACGGTCGCGCAGCGCCTCGAGCATCTCACGCTGGCCGTCGATCAACGCGCGGGCCGCCTCCGTCATCGGCAGGGGGCGCTCGCGCGCGTAGAAGGCCGCATTCTCCGCCAGTTCGACCACGGTCTTGGCGCGCTGCTTGAGACCGTTCATGCCGGCGGAAAGGCGGGCCCGGCCGATCTCCTGCAGCGGCGCGCCGAGCATCGCCTCGAGCCGCGGCGTGATGCTGTCCACCAGGACATCATCGGGCGTCTGGCGCATATAGACGCCGTTGAGATGCGCCATCTTGGCGAAGTCGAGTCGGGATGGCGCCCGGCCAATGCCGTCGAGATCGAACCAGGCGATCGCCTGCTCGGTCGAGATCACCTCGTCATCGCCATGACCCCAGCCGAGCCGCAAGAGGTAGTTGCGCATCGCCGCCGGCAGGAAACCCATGTCGCGATAGGCGTCGACGCCCAGCGCGCCATGGCGCTTGGACAGCTTCGCCCCGTCCGGGCCGTGGATCAGCGGCACATGGGCGAAGATCGGCGGCGTGGCCCCGAGGGCATGATAGAGCTGGGTCTGGCGGAAGGCGTTCGTCAGATGGTCGTCGCCGCGCACGACATGGGTCACCCCCATGTCGATATCGTCGACCACCACCGAGAGCATGTAGGTCGGCGTGCCGTCGGCGCGCAGCAGTACCATGTCGTCGAGCTGGGCATTCTGGACGACGACCCGACCCTGCACACGATCCTCGACGACCGTCTCGCCTTCCAGCGGCGCCTTCAGCCGCACGACGGGCCGCACGCCCGGCGGCGCCTCCGAGGGGTCACGGTCGCGCCAGCGGCCGTCATAGCGCATCGGACGACCCTCGCGGCGGGCCGCCTCGCGCATCGCCTCAAGTTCTTCGGGCGTGCAGTAGCAGAGATAGGCCTTGCCTTCGTCCAGGAGGCGCCGGGCGGCCTGGACATGCAGCGGCGCGCGCTCGAACTGGTGGACGATCTCGCCATCCCAATCGATTTCGAGCCAGCGCAACCCGTCGAGGATCGCCCGCACCGCATCGTCGGTCGAGCGGGCGCGGTCGGTATCCTCGATGCGCAGCCGGAACACACCGCCATGGTGCCTGGCAAACAGCCAGTTGAACAAAGCCGTGCGTGCACCTCCAATGTGGAGGTAGCCGGTCGGGGAGGGGGCGAAGCGTGTGACGACCGTCATCGCGGTTACACCGTCATGCGGGGGGCGGCTCGGGAATGGCGGTGCATAGCACGCGCTCACCGCCCATGCCTACTCGGCCCCTGCCATGCCGGTCGGTCGAGGGGATGGCGCCGTGACCGTGGTCGCGGACGGCCCTGCCGCCGGCTTCGTCCCGCGGGCTGGGGCGTGGCTGGTGGAGGTGCTGCGTCGACGGCTCATCCCGCTCTTTCCCTGCGCCATCGGTCTCGGCATCGCCGTCTACTTCGCGCTGCCGCGCGAGCCCGGCGCGACGATCGTCGCCCTCGTCGCTGCGGTTGCGGCCGGCCTTGCGCTCGCCTCGGTTCTGTTCGCCGCGGTGCGGCCGGTCCTCCTCCTGCTCTTCGCCATCGTTTCCGGCTTCATGGCGGCGCAGTTCCGCACTGCGCTGGTCAACGCCCCCGCGGTTGCCGAGGATGATCTGCGGGGCGGCATCGAAGGGCGCATCATCGAGGTGGAGACTTTGCCGCGCGGGGTGCGGATCCTGCTCGATGAGGTCCTCCTCGACCGCCTCGCGCCGGATGTGCCCCAACCCGGCCGCATCCGGCTGCGGGTCGCGGTGCCACCACCGCAGGGATTCGCGCCCGGCGACCGGATCCGCACCTTCGGCATCGTCGGTCCGCCCTCGGCCCCGCTTCTGCCCGGCGGATTCGACTTCCGCCGGCACGCCTTCTTCGAGGGGTTGGGGGGGGTCGGCGTCACCTTCGGCACGCCGGCGATCACCGGGCGCGACGATCCCGGCTGGCAGTTCGCCGACCCGTTGCGCCGGACAATCGCGGACCGCGTCCGCGCGTCACTCGATGGAGACACCGCAGCCCTTGCCGTCGCCTTCCTGACCGGCGAGCGCGCCGGGATCTCGGAGGAGGCGAATGTCGCGATGCGGGACTCGGGGCTGGCGCATCTCCTGTCGATCTCGGGCGTGCATGTGAATCTCGTCGCCCTGATCGTCTTCTTCACCGTCCGGTTCGGACTTGCCGCCATCGCGCCGGTAGCGTTGCGTCACCCGATCAAGAAATGGGCCGCCTGCGCCGCGCTCGCCGCGATTCTCTGCTACATGATCGTGGTTGGCGGTTCGGTGCCGACACTCCGGGCGACCTTGATGACGGGCATCGTGCTGCTCGCGGTCATGTTGGACCGTGTCGCTTTCTCGATCCGGCTGATCGCGCTCGCCGCGACGGTGGTGCTGCTCACCACGCCCGACGCGATGCTGGGGCCGAGCTTTCAGATGTCCTTCGCCGCGGTGCTGGCGCTGATCGCCGGATACGAGGCGCTGCGCCGGCATGGCTGGCTCGCCCGGGTCGGACGACCGGGCCTTGTGCGCAGGCTCGGCTGGTACGCCCTGGGAGTCGTGCTGACGACGGTCATCGCCACCGCGGCCACGGCGCCCTTCGCCATCTATCATTTCCAGCGCTTCTCGCTCGTCGCGACGGTGGCGAACCTTCTCGCCATGCCGCTGACCTCGCTCGCCATCATGCCCTCGGTGCTGCTGGCCTATCCGATGATGGCGCTCGATCTCGACCTGGTCGCGCTGCTGCCGCTCGGCTGGTCGATGGACGGGATGCTGGCGATCGCCCGTTGGACCGCGTCCTTGCCCGAGAGCGCTGTCTCCATCCCTGCCATGCCGGCCTGGGGGCTTGCCGCGGCGGTCGCCGGCGGGCTGTGGTTGTGCCTGGGCGAAGGGAAGGCGCGGCTTCTCGGCATCCTCGGGCTGATGCTTGCCGCTTTCTCCGTCGTGCAGCTCCGGCCGCCGGACATTCTGGTATCGGCCGACGGGCGTCTTGCGGCGGTGCGCGCGCCGGACGGCAGCTGGAGTTTCTCGACGCGAAGGGCCGAGCGCTTTGCGCGGGAGCAATGGCTGCGCCATCTCGCAGGCGTCGAGGCGGAACGATGGCCGGAGACGGGGGTGGCTCTCGATGGCGGCCTGCGCTGCGATCCGTCGGGCTGTCTGTTCGAGCACGAAGGTGGGCTCGTCGCCTTTCCCCGGCGATTCGAGGCGGCGGCCGAGGATTGTCTCGTCGCCGACCTCGTCATCTACCCCTATCGTGCGCCGGGCGCCTGTGCTGCCGAGACGCTGCTGATCGATGGCGCCGCGCTGCGCCAGACCGGCGCTCTCGCGATCACGCTCGGTGAGGAAATCACGATCCGCAGCGTGCGCGAGGAGGTGGGTGAGCGACCCTGGACGCCCTGGCGGTGAACGGACGCCAGACCAATGCCAGCGTTTATAAGTGTTATCAGTCCATTATAGGAGGATCTTCTCAGAAAGGGTCAGACGTAAGACCGGATCAGCCCGACGAGTCGGCCCTGGATGCGGACGCGCTCGGCTTCGAGCACCCGGGTCTCGTAGGCGGCGTTGGCCGGCTCCAGCGCGACCTCGCGACCGCGCTGGCGGAACCGCTTGAGCGTCGCCTCGGCCTCGTCGATCAGCGCGACGACGATGGCGCCGTTCTCCGCCGTCTCGGTCTGGCGGATGATCACCGTGTCGCCGTCGAGAATGCCGGCCTCGACCATGCTGTCGCCGGCGATCTCGAGCGCATAGTGCTCGCCGCGCCCGACCAGGCCGGCCGGCACCTCTGTGAAGGTCGAGGGGTTGGCTAGCGCCTCGATCGGCAGGCCGGCGGCGATGCGGCCGTAGAGCGGCAGCCGGGCCGTCGCGGCGATCGCGGCCGGCGAGGGGAGGCCGACGGATCCGGCCATATCACCGGGCTGCGACGCCTCGCCTGCCGTGGCGGTCTGCGGCAATGGCTGGGCGTCCTCGGGCAGCCGCAGGATCTCGAGGGCCCGCGCACGGTTCGGCAGCCGGCGGATGAATCCCCGCTCCTCCAGCGCCGTGACCAGCCGATGGACACCGGATTTCGACTTGAGGTCGAGAGCGTCCTTCATCTCGTCGAAGGAGGGCGAAATGCCGTCGCTCTGCAGTCGACGATGGACGAACAGAAGAAGGTCTTTCTGCTTGCGCGTCAGCACGTCGTCTCTTCCTCGACTCGCGATCCGCAAAGGCCGGATCCAGCCGAACCGAGACGTAACACCGGCAGACCTCGGGCACAACTGAAAGTTCGCCCTTCGTTCTGCCGCTTGATGGCCGTAACCACTCGGGCCAGTCAGAAGACAGGCTGGCCGAGATCGAAGCGCAGAACGTCGACCGGCTCGCCCGCCGCCGCCGCCGGGGCATGGGGTGGCCGCACGATCAGCCCATCCGCTGCGGCGAGCAGCGACATCATCGCGCTGTCCTGGAGCGTGAAGGGGGTGGCGGTCAGCCGGCCCGAGGCGTCGCGACCGAGGCTGGCACGCAGATGATCCTGCCGCCGGTCATTGGCGGCAAGCGGCGCAGTCAGGATCGCCCGGTCGAGGGGGGGTGGGGCGTCCGTGCCGGCCAACCGGTCGAGGGCGGGGCGCAGGAACAGCAGCGCGCACACCATGGCCGATACCGGGTTGCCGGGCAGGCCGATCAGTGGAGTCGAGCCCAGTCGGCCGAAGATCATCGGCTTGCCCGGGCGCATGGCAATCTTCCAGAAGCCGAGTTCGAGTCCGATATCGCCGAGCGCCGCCTGGACGAGATCGTGATCGCCGACCGACGCCCCGCCGGTGGTGAGCAGGAGGTCGGTACCGCGCGCCCCTTCGGCCATCGCCGCGAGCGCGGCCCGATCGTCTGGGGCGATCCCGAGATCGATGGGATCGGCGCCCCAACCCGCGACAAGCGCCGCGAGGGCATAGCCGTTGGAACTGATGATCTGGCCGGGACCGAGCGGATCGCCCGGCCGCGCCACCTCGTCCCCGGTTGCGAGGATGGCGACCCGCGCCCGCCGCCGTACCGGGACCCAGGCGTGACCCGCGGCGGCCGCGAGGCCGACATCGCGCGCGGTGAGGCGCCGGCCGGCGCGTAGCACGATGTCGCCGGCGGCGAAATCCAGTCCGGCCCGCCGGACCGAGCGGCCGCGCACCGGCGCTTGGCGGATGAGCACGCCTTCGGGGCCCGCCTCGGCATCCTCCTGCAGCACGATCGTGTCGGCTCCCGGCGGCAGTTCCCCGCCGGTGAAGATCCGCACGCATTGGCCGGGTCCGATCTCACCGGCGAAGGGATGCCCCGCGGGCGCCGTGCCGATGGGGATGAGTCGTACCGGCAGCCGGGCGAGATCGTCATGCCGCACGGCCCAGCCATCCATCGCCGAGACATCGGCCGGCGGCTGCGTCCTGCGGGCGTGAAGATCGGCTGCAAGCACCCGTCCGGCGGCAGCCGCGATCGATATGGTCTCGGCGGGCAGCGGCGTGAGCGCCGCGAGGATCCGGGCACGGGCCTCCTCGACCGCGATCACAGCCAGGGCCTCACGCCGTGTCCGCGCGCCAGCTGCCCGACCGGCCGCCGGATTTGGACAGAAGCCGCAGATCCTCGATGACCATGCCGCGATCGACGGCCTTGCACATGTCGTAGACGGTGAGCGCGGCGACCGAGG
>CAYORM010000112.1:0-6751 GCA_964406375.1 uncultured Mycobacteriaceae bacterium
GGGCTCAACCTGCTCACCTCCAAGCCGGTGCTCTATGTCTGCAATGTCGCCGAGAGCGAGGCCGCGGCCGGCAACGCCCATTCCGCCCGCGTCGAGACGATGGCCGCCGCCCACGGCGCGGAGGCCGTCGTGATCTCCGCCGCGATCGAAGCCGAGATCGCCCAGCTCACCGATCCCGCCGAGAAGACCGAGTTCCTCGCCTCGCTCGGGCTCGAGGAGCCCGGCCTCAACCGCGTCATCCGCGCCGGCTATCGGCTGCTCGGCCTCATCACCTTCTTCACCGTCGGGCCGAAGGAGGCGCGGGCCTGGACCGTGCGCGCCGGTGCCACGGCGCCCGAGGCCGCCGGCGTCATCCACAGCGATTTCCAGCGCGGCTTCATCCGCGCCGAGACGATCGACTGGGAAAGCTATGTGACGCTGGGCGGCGAGCAGGGTGCCAAGGATGCCGGCCGGATGCGGCAGGAAGGCAAGGAGTACGTCGTCCGCGACGGCGACGTCTTCCACTTCCGCTTCAACGTCTGAGCCGGCCGGCGCCGTCAGAGCGCGAGGCGGAAGCGGCGGTCGATCGCCGCGTGCTGGCGGCCGAGATCCGCGACATCGCCAGCCACCGCCTCGCCCGGCCGGCGGTCCAGCACGATATCGGCGATCAGCGCGGCCAGCCGCCCCACCGCTTCGGTCCCGAAGCCGAGGCGCGCGATGTCGTTGGCACCGATCCTGAGGCCCGTGCGGGGCGAGGCCGCGCCGGCACGCGGCCAGAGCGGCACGGCCGTGGTGAACAGGCCCGCCGCCTCGAGCCGCCGATTGAGGGTGCCGTCCCGGTCGAAGCCATCGGTGTCGACCAGCACCAGATGGGTATGGGTGTAACCGAAGGCCTCACCCTCGACCCTCAGCCCCTCCGCCGCGAGGGCTCGGCCGAGAGCGCGGGCGGTCTCGACCACGGCTTGCGCGAGCTCCGCACCGAAGGACAGCATCTCGGCGAAGACCACGCCCATCGCCGCGACGCGGTTGTTCTGGTAGTTGTCGAGCCTGAGCCGGGTGACCGCCCGGATCCGGTCGTAGAGATCCGGGTCGGCCGCGACGATCAGGCCGCCGACCGGGCCTGGGAAGGTCTTCTGCGTCGAACCGGTGTAGGCGACCGCGCCGTCGCGCAACGGATCGGGAAAGGCACCGCCCGCGATGAGGCCGGCGACATGCGCCGCGTCGAAGATGACGCGCGCCCCGCTCATTTCGGCGAGGCGGACGATCTCGGCCACCGGATAGGAGCGCAGCAGCTTGGCGGTGCCGACCGCGACGATGCGCGGCCCGACGCGGCGGATCAGCGCCTCGAGCGCGTCGAGATCGATCGTGAAGCCGTCGGCGGCGAAGGGCAGGTCGTGCACCTTGACGCCCATCATCCCGGCCATGCCTTCGGGGCGGAGGCTGGCATGCCCGCCGGCGAGCTGTCCCGGCGAGATGATCGCATCGCCCGGGCGCAGCAACGCCAGCATCAGGCTCTCATTGGCGATCGAGCCGGCCGGCGGCCGCAGCTCGACATGCCAGGGTGCGAGCAGGCGGGCGGCCAGGCCCTCGACGATCGCCTCCATCTCGTCGAGCCAGGCGGCGCCGGCATGGGCCCGCCGCCCCCGCTCGCCGGACGAGAACTTGGCCGCGAAGCTCGAGCCCAGCATCTCCAGCACCTCGGGCGAGACGCGGTTCTGCGAGGCGACGAGGCTTATGCCGCTGCCGACGCGATAGCTCTGGTGCCGCTCGGCCAGTGCGCGGATGGCGCGCACCGCCTCGACGGGTGCGAGGTCGGTCTTCAGCACGTCAATTCTTTCCTGTGACAGACAGCGGCGCGGCGGCGGCGCTTCGGGCGCGCCGGCGTTCGCCCGAGCGCAGCCGGGGGCTGAGCGCCCGGGTCAGGCCGTCGCCGAGCAGATTGAAGCCAAGCCCGGCGAGACTGATGGCAAGGCCGGGGAACAGCGGCAGCCACACCGAGACGAGAAGGAATTCCTGGGCCTTGGACAGCATCGTCCCCCAGCTTGTGACGGCGGGGTCGGAGAGGCCGAAGAAGGAGAGCCCCGCCTCGAGCAGGATGGCCGAGGACATCAGCAGCGAGGCATTGGCCAGAAGGACCGGCAGGGTGTTGGGCAGCAGGTGGCGCAGCAGGATCCGGACATGGCCGGCGCCGGCGGCATGCAGCGCCTCGATGAAATCCATGTTGGAGAGGCGCCGGAACTCGATGCGGGTCAATCGCGCGAATTGCGGCCAGCTCACGAGGCCGATGGTCAGGATGACGATCCAGATCGAGGTGCCGAACAGCGCCAAGAGCGCCATCGCCAGGAACAACCGCGGGATGATGATGAAGAGCTGGGTCAGCCGGTCGAGTACCTCGTCCACCCAGCCGCCGACATAGCCGGCGATCCCGCCGATCAGAATGCCGATGGCCGCGGCCAGCACGACGGAGAACACCCCGACGAGGAGGGCGGTGCGGGCACCCAGCACGATGCCGGCGAATTGGTCCCGACCGAGATTGTCGGTGCCGAACCAATGCACCGCCGATGGCGGGCTGAGAGCCACGGTGGTGTCGGTGGTCCAGGCGCCGTCCGGCAGCAGCCACGGACCGATGATCCCGACGACGAGCATCGCCACCACGATGATGAGGCCGATGCGGCCCGCCGGCTGGAGGGCCTCCAGGAAGGCGCTTCTCATCGATTGTCCTCCGCCAGTCGCGTGCGGGGATCGAGCGCGTTCTGCACCATGGCCGTCAGCACATCGACCACGATGGTCAGGACCGAGGAGATCAGCAGCAGGCCGATGATCAGAGTGCGATCGCGCCCCAGCACGGCGTCGAGGATCAGCCGGCCCAGCCCCGGCCAGTTGAAGACGATCTCGGTGAGCGTGGCGCCCGTCAGCATCGTACCGAAGGAGATGCCGGTGACGGTCACGACCGGCAGCAGCGCATTGCGCAGCGCGTGCCGGTAGAGCACGCGGCGGGGCGCGAGACCCTTGGCATGGGCGGTGCGGATGTAGTCCTCGCGCAGCACCTGGATGAGGCTGGTGCGGACGAAACGCTGGGTCACCGCCAGATGCCAGGCGCCGAGCGCCGTCGCCGGCAGGACGAGATGCCAGAGTGTGTCGCCCAGCCTGACGAGCGGGCCGCCACTGATGAACAGCGAGCGCATCCCCATCACCGGGAAGAGCTCCAGCTCCACCGCGAAGACGTAGATGAGCAGCTGTGCCAGCCAGAAGACCGGCAGCGAGAAACAGAGCACCACGACGACGCGCAGCGCGGTGTCGATGAACGTCCCCTCATGCACCGCCGCCACGACGCCGGCCAGGATGCCGAGCAGCGAGAAGACGATGATCGAGGAGCCGAGCAGCAGCAGCGTCGCCGGCAGACGCTCGGCAAACAGGTCCCAGACCGGCATGCCGAAGCGCATCGAATAGCCGAGATCGCCGGACAGGACCTTGCCGACATAGAGCAGGTATTGCGTCAGCACGGGCTCGTCGAGCCCGTATTCGAGGCGCAGGCGGGCGATGTACTCCGGCGACGCACCGCCGCTCTCGGCGACGAGCGCCGCGATCGGATCGCCGGGCGCCAGCTGGATCAGCAGGAAGCTCAAGGTCAGCACGGCCCACAGCAGGCCGATGACCGAGAACGCCCGATGCGCCAGTCCGGGGAGGAACCCTCTCATGCCGATCTCCGCTGCGCACCGGCGCGCCCCGAAGGGGGGCGCGCCGGTGTCGCCATCAGCCGTTCAGCGCCACGGCCTCGTAGCTGTCACGATGCGTGCCGCCCGGCGGCAGGCCGACGTAATCCGCCTTGTAGGCATAGGCGAAGTCGTCCTCGTAGAGCGGGACCACCGGCACATCGGACATCACCAGCTCGACGATCCGGCGATAGGTCTCGTGACGCTGCGCCGGGTCGGTCTGCCGGACGCCCTGATCGAACAGCGCGTCGACCTCGGGGTTGGAGTAGCCCATCCCGTTGGTGTAGGCGCCCTGTCCGATCATCGCGGTGGTGAAACCCTTGGCCATGATCGCCGGATCGGGCCCGAAGGACGGGTTGCTGAGGCCGAGCTGGAACTGTCGGCTGCCGAAGATCCGGTCGGTGGCGGCTGCCTCGTCCATCGCTTCGATCGTCAGCGCGATGCCCGCCTCGGCGAACCAGTCCCGCATCAGGTTGGCGATCGGGTCGTATTCGGCCCAGCCGGTCGAGGCGACGATCGACAGCGACAGGCGGACGCCGTTCTGGTCCGGCGTCAGCCCCGCCTCGTCGAGCAGCGCCCGCGCCGCCTCGACATCCGGGGCATAGATCGGCTGGGTCTCGGCATTGGGGATGAACCAGGAGATCGGGTTCTCCGCGACCTTGCCCACACCCCGCCGGACGGTGCTCAGGATCTCCTCCTTGCGGATCAGATGCGCAATCGCCCGCCGCACCCGGACGTCCGACAGCGCCGGATCCTCGGTGTTGATCAGCAGGCTGCCGGTGCCGCGGAAGAGATACGGGGCGGTGCCGATCACCCAGCCCTTCGGCTCGAGGCGGCTCTTGAGCGTCTCCACGAGGTCGAAGGAGACGCCGAGCGGCGCGAAGCCGATCTGGCCCGTCTCCATCGCCGCGACCATGGTGTTGGTGTCGGGGATGATGACGAAGACCAGCTCGTCGAGATAGGGCAGGCCGTCCTTGAAATAGGCCTCGTTGCGCTCCAGGCGGACGAAGCTGCCGCGGCTCCATTCGGCGAGCTTGAACGGTCCGGTGCCGATCGGGGCCATGTTGGCCGGGTTCTCGGCGATGTCGGTCCCCTGATAGATGTGCCGCGGCAGGATGGCCGCATGACGGAGCTCGAGGAGGTTCAGGAACGCCGCATAGGGATAGGCGAGCCGGAAGATGACGGTCTGGTCGTCCGGTGTCTCGATCGAGTCGATCGCGGCGAAGTTCACGCGCCCGACCGGGTGCAGCGGGATGAGAACCTCCTCGAAGGAGAACTTCACATCCGCCGAGGTGAACGGCGTGCCGTCATGCCAGGTGACCCCGGAGGCGAGGTGGAAGGTGTAGCTGAGGCCGTCCTCCGACACCTCCCAGCTCTCGGCGAGATCCGGCACCGGATGGCCGTCGGCGTCGAAGCGGGTGAGCGCCGAGAAGATGTTCGCGGCAACCAGCTGTACACCGCCGATCGTGGTGATGGCCGGGTTGAGATGCCGCGGTTCGGAGGTGCGCAATCCGACGACGAGGCCGCCGCCGGCCGTCTGGGCGAAGGCCATGCCGGGCAGGAAGGTCAGCCCCGGCAGCATGGCCGCGGTCTGCAGGAGTGTGCGTCTGGTCAGCATCAGATCCCTCGCTCCTCTTGAGGATCACGTTTCGAGCGGATGGTGGCAGGCCACGGCGTGACCGCCCGCATCCGTCTCCAGCGCGGGCCGGACCCGGGCACAGAGATCGGTGGCGCGCGGGCAGCGCGGGTGGAAGCTGCAGCCCGGCGGCGGCGCCACCGGGGACGGCACGTCGCCCTTCAGCAGGATGCGCCGGCGGCGGCGCGCGGGATCCACCCGCGGCACCGCGGCCAGCAGGGCCTCGGTGTAGGGATGGCGCGGCGCCCGATAGAGCCCCTCGACCGGCGCCGTCTCGACGATCCGGCCGAGATACATGACCGCGACCCGGTCGGAGACGTGCTCGACCACCGACAGGTCGTGCGAGATCAGCACGTAGGAGAGGCCGAACTCGGCCTTGAGATCGCCGAGGAGATTGATGATCTGCGCCTGGATCGAAACGTCGAGCGCCGAGATCGGCTCATCCGCCACGATCAGCTCCGGCCCGCAGGCCAGGGCGCGCGCGATGCCGATGCGCTGCCGCTGTCCGCCGGAGAATTCGTGCGGGTAGAGCCGCAGCTGCTCCGGCCTCAGCCCGACCTTCTCCATCAGCCCTGCCACCCGGTCGCGCCGTTCGGCGCGGCTGCCGATGCGATGGATGTCGAGCATCTCGGTCAGCGTCTGGCCGATCGTCATCCGCGGATCGAGCGAGGCGAACGGGTCCTGGAAGATCATCTGCATGCGGCGCCGCAGCGGCCGCAGCGCCCGGGAGGAGAGGCCGGTTATCTCGGTCCCGTCGAAGACGACGCGGCCGGTCGTCGCCGGGAGCAGGCGCAGCAGGAGCCGCCCCGTCGTGGATTTCCCACAGCCTGACTCGCCCACCAGACCCAGCGTCTCGCCGCGGCCGAGCTGCAGGCTGACACCGTCGACCGCCTTCACCTTCCCGCCGCCGGTGGTGGAGAAATGCCGGGACAGATCGGTTGCCTCGAGCAGGGCCGTCATGCCGTGGCCTGCCAGCAGCGCACCAGATGCTCCGGCGCGACCTCGACCATGGGCGGAACGTCCGGCCGGCATTCGCCGCCACCTGCACGACGCGGGCAGAAGCCGCAGCCGGGTGCCGGGTCCCAAAGCGGCGGCACCATGCCCGGGATCTCGGCCAGCCGCTGGCCGCGTCCAGCCCGGCCGGGCATGGCGGCGAGAAGCTGCCGGGTATAGGGATGCCGCGGATTGGCGAAGAGCTCGGCCACCGGCGCCGTCTCGACGACGCGCCCGGCATACATCACAGCCACCCGCTCGGCGACCTCCGCCACCACGCCGAGATCATGGGTAATCAGCATCACCGCCATGCCGAGTTTGGCGCGAAGATCGAGGATCAGGTCCAGCACCTGCGCCTGGATCGTCACGTCGAGCGCCGTCGTCGGCTCGTCGGCGATCAGCAGCTTCGGTCGGCACGACAGCGCCATCG
>CAYORM010000113.1:0-6543 GCA_964406375.1 uncultured Mycobacteriaceae bacterium
CCGCCGTGCTGCAGGGCAAGCACGACAATTACGACATCGACCTGATGCGGGCGCTGATCGAGGCGTCGGCGGACGCGACCTCCAGCGATCCCGACGGGCCGCACCGCATCAGCCACCGCGTGATCGCCGATCATCTGCGGGCGGCGAGCTTCCTGATCGCCGATGGCGTGACGCCGGCGAATGAGGGGCGCGGCTATGTGCTGCGCCGGATCATGCGGCGGGCGATGCGCCATGCCCACATGATCGGTGCGCGCGATCCGGTGATGTGGCGCCTCGTTCCGGCGCTGGTGCGCCAGATGGGCACCGCCTATCCCGAGCTGGTGCGGGCAGAGGCGCTGGTCACCGAGACGCTCAGGCTCGAAGAGACCCGCTTCAAGCAGACGCTCGATCGCGGGCTGAAGCTGCTGGAGGAGGAGACCGCGCGCCTCGGCGAGGGCGAGGCGTTGCCGGGGGAGGTCGCCTTCCGGCTCTACGACACTTACGGCTTCCCGCTCGACCTGACGCAGGACGTGCTTCGCGGCCAGGGTAGGGGGGTCGATCAGGCCGGCTTCGATGCGGCGATGGCGCGCCAGCGCGAGGAGGCCAGGCGGAGCTGGGCCGGCTCCGGTGAGGCGGCGACCGAGAGCGTCTGGTACGAGCTGCGCGACCGGGTCGGGCCGACGGAGTTCCTCGGCTACGACACCGAGCGGGCCGAAGGCGTGGTGACGGCACTGGTGGTTGGCGGCAGCCCCGCCGAGGAGGCGGTGGCGGGCAGCCGCGTCGCCGTCATCGTCAACCAGACGCCCTTCTATGCGGAGAGCGGCGGTCAGGTCGGCGATACCGGGACGATCACCGCCGGCGCGGTGCGGGTGCGGGTCGAGGATACGCAGAAGCAGGCGGGCGGCGTGTGGGCCCATCTCGGCGTCGTCGAGGCCGGCACGCTGCGGGTCGGCGATGCGGTCGAGCTGGCCGTGGATGGCGAGCGGCGCAGCGCGATCCGCGCCAACCACTCGGCGACGCATCTGCTGCACGAGGCGCTGCGCCGCCATCTCGGCGCGCATGTCACGCAGAAGGGCTCGCTGGTCGCGCCGGAGCGGCTGCGCTTCGACATCAGCCACACCAAACCGATGGCGCCGGAGGAGATCGCCGCCGTCGAGGCGGAGGTCAATGCCCGCATCCGCGAGAATGCCGAAGTCACGACCCGCCTGATGTCGCCGGACGAGGCAATCGCAGAAGGCGCGATGGCGCTGTTCGGCGAGAAATATGGCGACACCGTCCGCGTCGTCTCGATGGGTAATGACGGCAACCGTGCCTATTCGCTCGAGCTGTGCGGCGGCACCCATGTCGCGCGTACCGGCGATATCGGTGCCTTCCGGCTGCTCGGCGAGAGTGCGGTCGCCGCCGGCATCCGCCGCATCGAGGCACTGACCGGGGCCGCGGCGATTGAATACTCCGCGCGGCGCGAGGCGCTGATCGACGAGGTGGCGGCGACGCTGCGCACCACCCCGACCGAAGTTCCGGCGCGGGTTTCGGCCCTCGTCGAGGAACGTCGGCGGCTCGAGCGGGAGATCGCGGATCTGCGGCGCAAGCTCGCCACCGGCGGCGCTGCTGCCCAGGGGAAGACGGTCGCCGGCGTCGCCTTCATGGGCCGGATCGTCGAAGATGTGCCGGCACGCGAACTCAAGCCCATGGTCGATGCGCTCAAGCAGCAGATCGGCAGCGGCGTCGTTGCCGTGCTCGGTACCGCGGATGGCAAGCTCTCGATCTGCGTCGGCGTGACCGGTGATCTCGCCACCCGTTTCGACGCGGTCGCATTGGTTCGCTCGGCGGCCGAGGCAGCCGGCGGCAAGGGCGGCGGCGGGCGTCCCGACATGGCGCAGGCAGGTGGGCCCGACGCCCGCCTGGCCGAAACCGCGCTCGCGGCCGTCGAGGCGGCGATGGTCGACCGCGCCGCTTGATCCGCGGCGGGACCACTCTGGTCCTGTCCGCCCCGATGTAGTAGTCTTTGGCCGCCGCTCCACCAGATGTGGTGCGGTCCGAATCTCGATCGGAAGGGGAGAGGCGAATGTCGTGGACGGATGAACGCGTCGCGCTGTTGCGTCAGCTCTGGGGCAGCGGGAAGAGCGCAAGCGAGATCGCGGAGATTCTCGGCGGCGTTTCGCGCAATGCGGTCATCGGCAAGGCCCACCGGCTCGAGCTCTCCGGGCGCCCTTCGCCCATCAAGCGCAAGGAAGAGGTGGCGACCGCCGAGCCGGCGGCGGCCGCCGGCAATGTCGTCGCGGCGCCGAAGGCGGCTGCCGCCGACCGGCCGGTGTCCGAAGGGCGGTCGACCGGCGCCACGATCCTCAGCCTGACCGATCGCATGTGCAAATGGCCGATCGGTGATCCCAAAGACAAGGATTTCCACTTCTGCGGCCGCGCGACCCACGCCCATTTCCCCTATTGCGCCGAGCACGCAGCGATCGCCTATCAGCCGCCGGGCAAGCGGCGGGACGAGGACGGCTCGGTCCTGCGGGCCTGACAGTCGCCTTTCGGCGGCTGGCCGGTGGACAGCGCCGGCCGGTGACGCTACCAACAGGATGGACAGAAGGGTGGCGTGGCGCGTGGCAGGCCGCGCCGCCCGACACTCGTACTGACGGCGCACGGATGTGCGCGGGAGCCGGCGTAGCACAGCGGTAGTGCAGCGGTTTTGTAAACCGAAGGTCGGGAGTTCGATCCTCTCCGCCGGCACCATCCCCTTCCGTCAGCCCGCCTTTCTGAGGGGGATCATCGGCGCCTCTGCGCCTCTCGGCCATCATCGGTGCACCGCGCGCAAGAGAGCATTTGAGCCGGTTTCAATCCGCATATATTCAGATCGCGTTGTCTCGCGGATGTCCCCTGGCGGACAGTCGGCCCCGGTCAGCTTTCGCAGGAGTCCCCGATGCTGCCGCGCCATTCCACCACCCGGCATGCCCGGCCGTACGCCGGCACCGTTCCGCAGGGCGACGGAGCCGGGGGACGGAGAGCCGGACGCTTCGGCTGCCGGATGACGCTCGCCCTTGTTCTGGCGACTGCGCTGGCGCTACCGGTGGCGGCCCAGGACACCGGCTTTGCGGCCGGGCTCGACGCCTATCGCCGGCAGGATTTCGCCGCCGCGCTCGCTCTGTGGCGGCCTTTGGCCGAGGGTGGCGAGGCGCAGGCGCAGTTCGGCCTCGGCCTTCTCTACGATGGCGGGCTGGGTGTTCCCGCCGATGCGGAGGAGGCGGTCCGCTGGTACAGCCTCGCCGCCGCGCAGGGCGATGCGCGGGCCCAGAACAATCTCGGTGCCGCCTATATGAACGGGCGTGGCGTTGCGCGCGACGCGGCGGCGGCGCTTTCCTGGTTCCGGCGCTCGGCGGAGCAGGGTTATCCGGCCGGCCAGGCCAATCTCGCCGCCATGTATGCCAACGGCGTCGGGGTCGCCGTCGATGCAGGCGAGGCGGCGTCCTGGTATCGGTCGGCCGCCGAGAAGGGGCATCCGACGGCGCCGCTGGCACTTGCCCGGCTGCTCGCAGAGGGCGGTGAGGGGCTGCCGCCCGACCCCGTCGAGGCCGCCCGCTGGTTTCTCGTCGCGGCAGAGGCCGGCCTGGCTGAGGCGCAGCTCGATCTCGCCCGGCTTTATCGCGACGGCCGCGGCATCGGGCCGGATCCGGCCGCCGCGGCGCACTGGTATGAGGCGGCCGCCGGCCAGGGCAACGCTGAGGCGGCCTACGAACTCGGCGCGCTGGTGGCGAAGGGTGGGGAGGGGCTTCCCGCCGATCAGGACGCCGCGCTGGCCTGGCTCGTCCGCGCCGCGCAAGGCGGCCTCGCCGATGCGCAGTTCACCCTCGGTGACCTCTACCGTGAAGGCAGGGGCCTGGAGCGTGACCCGGAAGCGGCGGCGGCCTGGTACGGCCGGGCGGCCGAGCAGGGGATGCCGGAGGCGCAGAACGCACTCGGCGTGCTCTACGAGAACGGGCTCGGCGTCCCGCAGGATTTCGCGGCCGCTGCGCATTGGTACGGGCTTGCCGTCGGGCAGGGGCTCGCCGTCGCGGCCAACAATCTCGGCGCACTTTACGAGGGCGGGCGCGGCGTGCCGCTCGACGAGGCGGAGGCGGTACGCCTTTACCGGATCGCGGCCGAGCAGGATCTGCCGGTCGCCCTCAACAATCTCGGGGTGATGTACAGCACCGGCCGTGGTGTGCCGCAGGATCACGTCGAGGCGGCGCGGCTGTTCGCGCGGGCCGCAGCCCAAGGCCATGTGCTGGCCCAGAACAATCTCGGTCTTTGTTTCGCCCGCGGGCTCGGGGTGCCGCAGGATCTGGTTCGGGCCTATGCTTGGTTCGCGATCGCGGCCGACAGCCCGAATGCGCCGGAAACAGCGGCACAGAATCTCGCCATTGCGCGCTCGATGCTCTCCGCTGCCGGGCGTGTCCAGGCCGAGGCCCTCGTCGCCGCGTGGTGGGAGGAGCACGGCGCGCGCTGATCCCGCCGGAGAATCGCCTGACGGTGCGCAGGGTGTGGGCAAGCCCGGGCGGGTCCTATAAGCTGCATTCTGATCGGCCGACGTCACGACCCCCGCCATTCGACGGCCTTGCGCCGGGGCGCACAGGCCCTGGGAAAGTCAGATGACCATACCTGCCATCGTCGCCTCTGACGCGGATCCGGTCGGCACCCTATTGGCCGGGCTGGCACCCGACGGGCCGCTCCATCTGCTGCCGGTCGGATTTTATGTCTGCGATCCAGCGGGGGTGGTGCTCGGCTATAATCGGCGCGCAGCCGAATTGTGGGGGCGCGCGCCCGGGCCCGGGGACGAGCTTTCCGTCCGGTTCTGTGGAGCGCACCGGCTTTACCGCTCCGACGGCCTGCCCGTCGCGCCGGAGGTGAGCCTGATGGCGCAGGCGCTCGCTGCCGGCACGCCGCTGCGAGGCGACGTGGTGATCGAGCGGCCGGACGGCACCCGCGTCCGGACGCTCGCGGTGGTGGACATACTGCGCGACGCCGAAGGCGCCATCCGTGGCGCGGTGAGTTGCCTGACCGAACTGCCGGTCGGTTCGCCGGGCAGCGACGCCGCGGCCGAAGACGAGGAGATGCTCTCCGCCCGCCGGCTCGCGGCGATCGTCGAATCGTCGGATGACGCGATCCTCGCCAAGGATCTCGACGGGATCATCATGAGCTGGAACACGGGCGCCGAGCAGCTCTTCGGTTATCGCCCGGAGGAGGTGATCGGCCGGTCGGTCACCATGCTGATCCCGGCGGAGCGCAATGAGGAGGAGCCGGCGATCCTCGCCCGCATCCGGCGCGGCGAGCGGATCGAGCATTACGAGACGGTGCGCCGCTGCAAGGATGGCAGTGTCGTCGACATCTCGCTCAGCGTCTCGCCGATGAAGGATCGCAGCGGCCGCATCATCGGCGCCTCGACGATCGCCCGCGACGTTACCGAGAAGAAGCGGGCGGAGGAGCGCCAGCGCCTGCTGCTGCGCGAGATGGACCATCGGGTGAAAAACCTCTTCGCGCTGTCGAGCAGCATCGTCGCACTGAGCGCGCGCTCGGCGACGACCGCCGCCGAGCTGGCGGCGGCAGTGCGCGAAAGGCTGGGGGCGCTGACCCGGGCGCATCTTCTGACGCTGCCCGAAACCGGTGACCCGACGGGTGAGGGTCGCGCGGCCACGACGCTTCACACGCTGCTGCGCACCATCGTCTCGCCCTATGAGGAGCGGGCGGATGGCGGGCCGTCACGGGTCGATATCCGAGGTGCCGACGTGCCGGTGGCGGGCGGGGCGGTGACCAGCCTTGCGCTGCTGCTGCACGAATTCGCGACCAACGCCGCCAAGTATGGCGCGCTCTCCGCACCGGGCGGACGGGTCACCATCGATTGCACCGCGGGTGGCGACGAGGTCGGTCTGACCTGGGTAGAGATTGGTGGCCCGCCAGTCGCGAGGCCGGGCGTGGTCGAGGGGTTCGGCACTCTCCTCGGCCGCGCGACGGTGAAGGGGCAACTTGGCGGCGACATCGTCCGGGATTGGCGGCCGGACGGGCTGGTGATCCGCCTGTCGGTGCGCCGGGACCGCTTGGCCGCCGGCGCTCCGTAGTATCCCAGTTGAGGGGGCGAATACCGCCGCCGCGCCATCACATGCGGCAGCGGTACTCGCGCGGTGCCGCATCAGGCCAGCGCGGCCTGCAGGTTGGTGTCGAGCTTGTCGAGGAACTGCTGCGTCGTCATCCAGGGCTGATCGGGGCCGATGAGGATCGCGAGGTCCTTCGTCATGTCGCCGGCTTCGACCGTCTCGACACAGACCCGCTCGAGCGTCTCGGCGAAGCGCAGCAGCTCCGGCGTGTCGTCGAAGCGTGCGCGATAGGCGAGTGCGCGGGTCCAGGCGAAGATCGAGGCGATCGGGTTGGTCGAGGTGGCGCGGCCCTTCTGGTGCTCGCGATAGTGCCGGGTGACCGTGCCGTGCGCGGCCTCCGCCTCCACCGTCTTCCCGTCCGGCGTCAGCAGCACCGAGGTCATCAGGCCGAGCGAGCCGAAGCCCTGGGCGACGGTGTCGGACTGGACGTCGCCGTCGT
>CAYORM010000114.1:0-6520 GCA_964406375.1 uncultured Mycobacteriaceae bacterium
CTTCTTTTCGCGGCTGAACATGTGCATCGAGCCGCCCTTGCCGCGCGAATAGCCGCCGCTGCGTCCGGTGAGCTCGGCCATCACGCCACGCGGGTCCATGTCACAGGCCAGCATGTGGCCGTGATCGCGATAGCTCGTCACCACCGTGTCGGCAGGCGACTGTGCCGCCTGCATGCCGACCACCACGGCCTCCTGGCCGATATACAGGTGACAGAACCCGCCGATGAGCCCCATGCCGTAGAGCTGGCCGGCCTTCTCCTCGAAACGACGGATCAGGAGCATCCGGCGGTAATGCTGCAGCAGCTCGTCCTTCGACGGGGGCTCCACCCGGCCGTCACGCTTGGACGATGTGCTACGGGCTTTCGTCGCAGCCAAAGACGCCTCCTTCGGACTCGTTTCCCTCGGGCTGGCGCGCGCGTGACGTTATGCGCACTTATCACCTGCCGGACGGGGAAGAGCTACCCCGCACGGCCCGGTTTGACAAGCCGAGGGTTGCATCGAGACATGGATCGTTTCGCGGTGGGCCGCCGCCACACCGCCGCTCAGGGCCGACCGCCCCCGGGCAGCATCAGGACAACTTCGTCCGCCGCCGCGAAGTTCAGCATCCGCCGGACCTGCTCGTCGAGCATGTCGAGATCGACATGCTCGGGATCGAGCAGTGCGGCGCGCCGCTCGAGCTCGCTCCGTTCCGCCCTGAGACGGGCCAGTTCGGTCTCCGCCTGCTCGAGCGCGGTGACGATCTCCGTGCGGGCGAGGATCCCGCGTTGGCCGTGGATCGCGTGATAGCCGAAATAGACCACCAGCGCCGCGCAGAAGAGCGGGACGATGGCGGGCCGCAGGCTGCGCGTGAGGCCGGGCGGGATCATGCCGCAAGGGTGGCCGAGTTGCCCCGACGCGTCAACGCGCAGTCCTGGCGCGACGCAGCACCGACCGGCCGGCGAAGCGCGCCGCCTCGGCGAGCTGCTCCTCGATCCGGATCAGCTGGTTGTACTTGGCGAGCCGGTCGGACCGGCTGAGCGAGCCGGTCTTGATCTGCCCGCAATTGGTCGCGACGGCCAGATCGGCGATCGTCGCATCCTCGGTCTCGCCGGAACGGTGCGACATGATCGCAGTGTAACCGGCCTTGTGGGCCATCTCGACCGTCTCGAGCGTCTCGGTCAGCGTGCCGATCTGATTGACCTTGACGAGGATCGAATTGCCGATGCCGCGCGCGATCCCGTCGCCGAGGCGTGCCGGGTTGGTGACGAAGAGGTCGTCGCCGACGAGCTGGACCCGGTCGCCGAGCGCCTGGGTCAGCGCCGCCCAGCCATCCCAGTCGTCCTCCGCCATGCCGTCCTCGATCGAAACGATCGGATAGCGCCCGACCAGCGTCTCGTAATAGGAGACGAGTGCGTCGGCATCGAGCGTCCGCCCCTCACCTGCCAGCACGTAGCGGCCATCCTTGAAGAATTCCGAGGAGGCGCAGTCCAGCCCGAGCACGATGTCCTCGCCCGGCCGGTAGCCCGCCGCCTCGATCGCGCGGACAATGAAGCCGAGCGCCTCGTCCGAGGAGGCGAGGTTCGGCGCAAAGCCGCCCTCGTCGCCGACATTGGTGTTGTGGCCGGCATCCTTGAGCTGCTTGCGCAGCGCGTGGAACACCTCCGCCCCCATCCGCACCGCCTCGCCGAGATCCGGCGCGCCGACGGGCAGGATCATGAACTCCTGGATGTCGATGGGGTTGTCGGCATGGGCGCCGCCATTGACGATGTTCATCAGCGGCACCGGCAGCGTGCCGGCGAACACACCGCCGAGATAGCGGTAGAGCGGCAGGCCGGCCTCGGCCGCAGCCGCCTTGGCGATCGCCAGGCTGACGCCGAGAATCGCATTGGCGCCGAGCCGCCCCTTGTTGGGCGTGCCGTCGAGCTCGATCATCGTGCGGTCGATCGCCGTCTGCTCTTCGGCATCGAGCCCCGAGAGCGCGTCGAAAATCTCGCCATTCACGGCGTCGACCGCCTTGGTCACCCCCTTGCCACCAAAGCGAGAGCGGTCGCCGTCCCGCAGCTCGACCGCCTCATGGGTGCCGGTCGAGGCGCCCGAAGGCACCGCCGCCCGCCCGAACGCGCCGGATTCGAGGGTCACGTCGACCTCGACCGTCGGATTGCCGCGGCTGTCGAGGATCTGGCGCGCATGGATGTCGACGATGGCAGTCATCGTTGTCTCCCGCCGGGTGGCCTGGGGCGTGTGAACAAGGCCGCCGCGCGGCCCGAAAAGTGCCGCCAGACTGCGAGCCGGCGACGAAAAAGCAAGCCCTTATCGCCGGTGCCCCGCGCAGACCTCCTACCCGTCACCGGCCCGACCGCGCGCCGCCAGCCAGTCCGCATGACCCCTCAGACCACGAAACCACAGGTTGCGAAGCCGTTGGCCGCACCGCCTCGATCGGGCTAACTGGCAGGACACGAGCAGACTCGCGAGCGACCCGATGGACGCCCTGACCGACCGCCTCGACCGCTGCTATTCGGGGGCCGTGTACGATGTGCTCCGCGACATGGGGCATGCCGACTGCATCCTGCCGCCGGACATCCGGGCGATCGATCCCGACACGCGGGTCGCAGGGCCGGTCTTCACCGTCCGCGGACGCCCCGACAACACGATCGGCCCGGAGGAGAGCCTGCTCGCCTGGACCGGTCTTCTGTCTGCGGCGCCCTCGGGTCATGTGGTGATCTGCCAGCCGCAGGACCGGGTCCGGGCGCTGATCGGCGAATTGTCGGCGGAGACGCTGCAGTTCCGCGGCGTGCGCGGCTACATCGTCGATGGCGGCGCCCGCGACATGGGTTTCATCCGCAAGATCGGCTTTCCGGTCTTCTCGCGATTTCAGTCGCCACGCGACATCGTCGCCGCCTGGATCCCGGAGGCACTGGGCGAGCCGATAACGATCGGCCAGGTCCGCATCGCAACGGGTGACTACGTCCTCGCCGACATCGATGGTATCATCGTTATCCCCGCCGCCCTCGCCGAGGAGGTCGTGACCCGGGTCGAACAGGTGATCGGGCAAGAGAACCTCGTTCGCCGCGCCATCCTGGAAGGCGTCGACCCGCGCGAGGCCTATCTGCGGTACGGGAAATTCTGACCAGCGAAGCGCAGGTCTTTGCCGATGAAAGAAACCCGTCCTATGGTGCGCGCGGCGACGCCGCGTCGCCCGGTGAGGATGCTTGTTCGGAGTTGACCGGATGCGACTGCTGTCTCATCTGCTGGCGCGTTTCGTCGATGTCGGGCACCTGGAGGTTGAGGACCCCAGCGGCCGCACACACAGCTTCGGCGGCAAGAAGCCCGGGCCCTATGTCGCCCTGAAGCTCCACGACCCGAAACTGCCGCTGCGCATCGCCATGGCGCCGGCGCTTGCGGTCGGCGAGGCCTATATGGACGGCACGCTGACGCTCGAGCGCGGCTCGACCCTGCAGGATTTCTTCGCCCTGTACGGGCACAACTACCAGCGCTTCCACAATCTCGGCTGGCAGCGGGTGATCGAGGGCCTCGGCCGCGCCGCCAAGCGGCTGCACGAGTACAATCCGATCGGCCGGGCGCAGAAGAACGTCGCGCATCACTACGATCTGTCCGGTAAGCTGTTCGACCTGTTCCTCGACGTCGACCGGCAATATTCCTGCGCCTATTTCCGCGACCCGGACGTGTCGCTGGAACTGGCGCAAAGGGACAAGAAGCTGCACATCGCGGCCAAGCTGCTGCTCGACGATGCCCAGAAGGTGCTGGACATCGGCTGCGGCTGGGGCGGCATGGCCCTCACCCTTGCCAGCCTGGCGCCGGTGGAGGTGGTCGGCGTCACGCTGTCGACGGAACAGCATGGCGTCGCAACCAAGCGGGCGGCCGAGGCCGGCCTGTCCGACCGGGTGCAGTTCCGCCTGCAGGATTATCGGCATGTGCCCGAGGAGTTCGACCGCATCGTCTCGGTCGGCATGTTCGAGCATGTCGGCGCGGCGCATTACGACGAGTTCTTCCGCAAGATCGGCGAGCTGCTTACCGATGACGGGGTGATGCTGCTGCATTCGATCGGCCGGATGGACGGGCCGGGCACGACGAGCGCCTGGCTGCGCAAGTACATCTTCCCGGGCGGCTACACCCCGGCGCTGTCGGAGGTGATGGCGGCGATCGAGCGCCAGGGTCTGTGGGTGCTCGACATGGAGGTGTTGCGCATCCACTACGCCGACACGCTGAAGGTGTGGAACGAGCGCTTCCAGGCGAACCGCGCCGAGATCGCGGCGATGTATGACGAGCGCTTCTGCCGGATGTGGGAGTTCTACCTGCTCGCCTGTGAGAACGAGTTCCGCCTCGGCAGTGCGATGGTCTTCCAGCTGCAGATCGGCCGCCGGCGCGACGCCGCGCCGCTGGTGCGCGACTACATGGTCGACACAGAGCGGCGCTATCGCGCAGCCGCCGACGCCCAGGCAGCCTCGCCGATCGCCTCCGCCGCCTCGGCGTGAGGAGGCCTGAGGATCGAGTGCCCCGAGCCGCGCCTCGGCGCGGCCCGTCACCCGTCAGAGCGTGATCGGGCGGGCCTTGGCCACGCGGTCGAAGGCGAGCAGCGTTTCCAGAAGGCCCGGCAGATCGTCGAGCCGAACCATGTTCGGACCGTCGCTCGGCGCGTTGTCCGGGTCGTCATGCGTCTCGATGAAGACGGCGGCGACGCCCACTGCCATCGCCGCCCGGGCGAGCACCGGCACGAACTCGCGCTGGCCGCCCGACGCATCGCCCTGCCCGCCCGGCTGCTGCACCGAATGGGTGGCATCGAACACCACCGGCCAGCCGCTCTGCGCCATCACCGGCAACGCCCGCATGTCGCTGACCAGCGTGTTGTAGCCGAAGCTCACGCCGCGCTCGGTCAGTAGGATCCGCTCATTGCCGGTCGAGGCGATCTTCGCCGCGACATTCCGCATGTCCCAGGGGGCGAGGAACTGCCCCTTCTTGATGTTGACGGCACGGCCGGTCTCGCCGGCGGCGAGCAGCAGATCGGTCTGCCGGCACAGGAAGGCCGGGATCTGCAGCACGTCCACGGCTTCGGCGACGGGCCCGCATTGCGCCGCATCATGCACATCGGTCAGCACCGGACAGCCGAAGGTCTCGCGAATCTCGGCGAAGATCGGCAGGCTGCGCTCGAGCCCGATGCCGCGCCTGCCGCTCAGCGAGGTGCGGTTGGCCTTGTCATAGGAGGTCTTGAAGATCAGCGGGATACCGAGCCGGCCGGCGATCCCCGCCACCTCGCGGGCGATGCCGAGAACATGCTCCCGGCTCTCCATCTGGCAGGGGCCGGCAATCAGAACGAAGGGACGGTCATTGGCGACAGTGACGTCGCCGATCGTGACGGTCCTGGCAATCTCGGGCATGGCGGGCGGCTCCGGCGTCAGACGAGGCGGCTCTGCGCGATCGCCGCGCGGACGAAGGCCGTGAAGAGCGGATGCGGGTCGAAGGGCTTGGACTTCAACTCCGGATGATACTGCACGCCGATAAACCAGGGATGGTCCGGCCGCTCGACGATCTCCGGCAGCAGCCCGTCGGGTGACAGGCCGGAGAAGACAAGCCCCGTCGCCTCGAGCGTCTCGCGATAGTTGATGTTGACCTCATAGCGATGGCGGTGGC
Source organism: uncultured Mycobacteriaceae bacterium (assembly GCA_964406375.1). Classification (GTDB taxonomy): domain Bacteria; phylum Pseudomonadota; class Alphaproteobacteria; order DSM-16000; family Inquilinaceae; genus CAYORM01. The sequence goes on from CAYORM010000114.1 coordinate 5,626, forward strand.
GTTCGCTGATCTCGTCGGCGCCATAGATTTCGTGCACCCGGCTGCCGGGCTTCAATCGCGCCGGATAGGCGCCGAGCCGCATCGTACCGCCGAGATCGCCCGACTCGTTGCGCACTTCGAGGGCGTTGTCGCGCACCCATTCGGTCATCAGCCCGACGACGGGCTCGTCCGTCGGACCGAATTCGGTCGAGGAGGCGTGCTCGAGCCCGGCGAGATGACGCGCCGCCTCGATCACCGCCATCTGCATCCCGAAACAGATGCCGAAATAGGGCACGCCGCGCTCGCGGGCGAACTTCGCGGCGCGGATCTTCCCTTCGGCCCCGCGCTCGCCGAAGCCGCCGGGCACGAGGATGCCGTGCACATCCTCGAGCCGCGAAACGGCATGCTCGCTCTCGAATATCTCCGAATCCATCCAGACGAGGCGGACACGGACATTGTTGGCGATGCCGCCATGCGCCAGCGCCTCGGCGAGGCTCTTATAGCTGTCGACCAGAGAGGTGTATTTGCCGACGACGCCGATCGCCACCTCGCCCTCCGGCTGGAGCACCCGACCGACGATCCTGTCCCAGCGCGACAGGTCGGGTGGAGGCGCCGAGGTGATGCCGAAATGCTCCAGCACCCGGTCGTCGAACCCCTCCTCGTGATAGCTGACCGGGACGCGATAGATCGTGTCGACATCGAGCGCCGCTATCACGTTCTCCGACCGGATGTTGCAGAACAACGCGATCTTCCGCCGCTCATTGGGCGGGATCGGCCGGTCGGCCCGGCACAGCAGCATGTTGGGCTGGATACCGACTGAGAGCAGCTCCTTCACGGAATGCTGGGTCGGCTTGGTCTTCAGCTCGCCCGCCGAGCCGATATAGGGCAGCAGCGTAACATGGATGTAGAGCGCATG
>CAYORM010000115.1:0-6400 GCA_964406375.1 uncultured Mycobacteriaceae bacterium
CCGCGCCTCGACGATCAATGACGCGATGAAGATCGCCGCCGCCGAGGCGCTGGCGGAACTTGCCCGCTCGGATGTGCCGGACGACGCGGCCGCGGCCTATCGCGGCAATCGTCCCCGGTTCGGGCGCAACTACATCATTCCCGTGCCCTTCGATCCGCGCCTGATCTCCTCCGTGCCGGTCGCGGTGGCAAAGGCCGCCATGGATACCGGCGTCGCGCAGAAGCCGATCCTCGACCTCGAGAACTATGCCCGCCAGCTCGCGGCGAGGCGGGATCCCATCGCGTCGACGCTGCAGCGCATTCACGACCGGGTCCGGCGCCATCCCAAGCGCATCGTCTTCGCCGAGGGCGAGGAAGAGCAGGTGATGCGCGCCGCGGTGGCCTTCGTCGGCCAGAATCTCGGCACGGCAATTCTGGTCGGACGCGACGACCGCATGCGTGAAACCGCGCTCCAGGCCGGTATCGATCTCGATCGGCCCGGAATCGAGCTGATCAATGCCCGACTGTCGCGCCGCAATGCCGCCTATGCCGACTATCTGTACGAGCGTCTGCAGCGCAAGGGCTACCTTTTCCGCGATTGCCAGCGCCTGATCAACCATGACCGCAACCATTTCTCGGCGTGCATGGTGGCGCTGGGCGATGCGGACGGCATGGTGACAGGCGTCACCCGCAACTACTCGACGGCGCTTGCCGATATCCGGCGGGTCATTGACGCACGCCCCGGTCACCGCGTGATCGGCGTCTCGATCGCGCTGTGCCGCGGCCGCACCGTCTTCGTCGCCGATACGGCGGTCCACGACATGCCGACTGCGACCGAGCTTGCCGACATCGCCGAGGAGGCGGCGGGAATGGCGCGGCAGATGGGATACGAGCCACGTGTCGCAATGCTGGCCTATTCGACCTTCGGCCATCCGCCCGGTGAGCGGGCGGAGCGGGTGCAGGAGGCGGTGCGGATCCTGAAGAGCCGTCGGGTCGATTTCGAGTGCGACGGCGAGATGGCGGCCGACGTGGCGCTCAATCCGGCCCTGATGGAGCAATATCCGTTCATCGGCCTTTCGGGTCCGGCCAATGTGCTGGTCATGCCGGCCTTCCACTCCGCATCGATCTCGACGAAGATGCTGCAGGAGCTGGGCGGATCGACGGTGATCGGGCCGCTGCTGGTCGGCCTGAACAAGCCGGTTCAGATCGTGCCGCTCAATGCGAAGGATTCCGAGATCGTCAACATGGCGGCGCTGGCCGCCTATTGGGCGGGTCGCTGAGAAAGGACTGAGAAGGTGAAGCCTGTTTTCCTGCAGCTGCAATGTGCACCTGGCAAGACCTACGAGGTAGCCGACGAGATCTTCCGCCGGGAAATCGTCTCCGAACTCTATTCCACCAGTGGGGAGTTCGATCTGCTGATGAAAATCTACATCCAGGAGAACGAGGATATCGGCAAGTTCATCAACGAACGCGTGCTGGACATCCCCCATATCGTGAGGTCGCTCACGACGATCACCTTCACGGCGTTTTGAACAGACGCTGCAATTCCTCGAGCCGGTCGTTGACCAGCCACCCATAGTAGTTCTCCTCGGGCAGCTTCGGCGAGGAGCCGGCGCTCCTGCGCTTGCGGTTGACTTCAGCCAGCGCCTGCGCCCGCTGCTCCGGATTGCCAAGATTGTAGAGCGTCGCGGTGATGCCCGGATTGCCGGAAATGTCGAACCCGGCAATGTCGCGATAGGCGTCGATCGCCTTGCGCAGCGTCGCTGCAATATAGGGCAGGGTCAGGTCGGGATCCATGATCGTGCGGTACAGGCCCTGCGGATCGAGGTGCGTGAGGCGCGGCTGTCCGGAAATGCGCGCCACCATGTCGGTCATTTGCAGCGCCGTCAGCGGATTGAGTTGCCCGAGGCCGAAAGTCTGCCCGGCATAAAAGGGCTGGAAGAATACTGCCGAGAAGCGGTCGTCGGGAAAGGACTTGCCGTCCACCGTCCTGCCGCGGAACTGCAGGTCCCATACCCGCTCCCGGCAGGTCCATACAGTGTAGCTGTCACCCTTGTCTTCACACGCCGCGAATTGCGGCCGCTTGAGAAACTCGCCGATGGCTTCCCCGCCATGGGCGAAGACGAAGCTGGAGCCGACATAGGAAATCGCCTTGATGTAGTAGGCCTGCAGCCGGTCATAGGCATCGACATTGTAGGTATGCTCACCGACAATGGCCCCGACAATGTGCATCGGATCGATCGAGTAGAGGCGGGCAGTCTCCTCGATCTTGCGGCGTAGCTGGACATCGCGCTCGAACAGCCGGTAGACCCGGCGGTACTTCGCCTCGTAGGTCGTGCGCAGCGCCTGCGTGCGCCGCGCCGATGCTCCGGGGACGGGAGGCTGTTCCGCATTGCGGTTGCCGGGCGGGACCACGAGGATCCCGGCCGGCTGCGCCGCCGAAACCAGCATGCCGAACATCATCAGCGCGACACCTGCCAGCCGCAGAAGCGCGCGCCCCGCCAATACCGACCCCGTCCTTGCCAAGATTTCGCCGTCTCCGAGCCCTTGCCGGCCGCCCATGCCGGTTGGCGCAGTCTATAACGAATTACTCACAGAATGAAACGGGACAGATCCGTGTTGCGTGCGAGATCCCCGACGTTTCTGGCGACATATTCGGCGTCGATCACCTGGGTCTGCCCGGACATTTCGCTGGCGCGGAAGGAAATGTCGTCAAGCACCCGCTCCATGACCGTCTGCAGCCGGCGCGCTCCGATATTCTCCACGGTCGCATTGAGCTCGACGGCGATGCCGGCAAGACTGTCGATCGCGTCCGGCGTGAACTCCAGCGTCAGTCCCTCCGTCGCCATCAGGGCGACATACTGCTTGATCAGGCTGGCTTCCGTTTCGGTCAGGATGCGGCGGAAGTCATCCTTGTCGAGCGCCCGCAGCTCGACCCGGATCGGCAGACGTCCCTGCAGTTCGGGCAGGAGATCGGACGGCTTGGCGACGTGGAACGCGCCGGAGGCGATGAAGAGGATGTGGTCCGTCTTCACAGGCCCGTATCTGGTCGCCACCGTCGTACCCTCGACCAGCGGCAGCAGGTCGCGCTGCACGCCTTCGCGCGAGACACCGGCGCCGATCCCGCCATCGCGCGCCGCGATCTTGTCGATCTCGTCGAGGAAGACGATGCCGTCGTTCTGCGTGGCCGCGAGCGCGCGGGCCACGACCTCGTCCTGGTCGAGCAGCTTGTCCGACTCGTCGTTGATGAGCAGGTCGTAGGATTCCTTGACCGTGGTCTTGCGCGTCCTGGTGCGGCTCCCGCCCATCGCCTTCTGCAGCATGTCGCCGATGTTGATCATGCCGACCCCGCCCGGCATGCCGGGAATCTCGAAGCCGGGCATCGGCGAGCCCGTGTCGGCGACCTCGACCTCGATCTCGCGGTCGTCGAGCTCGCCGTCGCGCAGCTTGCGGCGGAAGGAATCGCGCGTCGCCGGGCTCGCCGTCTTGCCGACCAGCGCTTCCAGCACCCGCTCCTCGGCGTTGATGTGGGCGCGCGCCTTGACGTCCTCGCGCATCTTCTCGCGCGTCAGGCCGATGGCGACCTCGACCAGGTCGCGCACGATCTGCTCGACGTCGCGGCCGACATAGCCGACCTCGGTGAACTTGGTCGCCTCGACCTTGATGAACGGCGCGCCGGCGAGCTTGGCGAGGCGGCGCGAGATCTCGGTCTTGCCGACGCCGGTGGGGCCGATCATCAGGATGTTCTTCGGCATCACCTCCTCGCGCATCTGGCCTTCGAGCTGCTGCCGGCGCCAGCGGTTCCTGAGCGCGATGGCGACGGCGCGCTTGGCCTCCTTCTGGCCGATGATGTAGCGGTCGAGTTCGGAAACGATCTCGCGGGGAGAGAAACTGGTCATCGTGTGCGGTAAGCCTGGGTCTTGATGGGTGGGAGCCTGTCGAGGACGGATGTGGGGAGCGTCGGCGTCACGATCAAGCGCCGGATGCGCTGCCAGCCCGCTCCGAAGACGATGATCAGCGCGCCGACGACGAGCAGGATTAGCGCGAAGGGCGGAACGCCGGCGGTGTTGGCGGCCGTGTTGACCAGATAGTAGATGCCGAGCGAGCCGAAATAGGCGAGCGTCGGCACCAGCAGCGACCGGCGGTCGATGGCGAGCGCGACATAGACGAAGCCGACGATGAGGAGGGTCAGCATGACGGTGGCGTCCGCCCCGGGCTCGATCCGGCCGAACACCACGTCCTGTCCGGTGGCCATGATGAACAGGGGATGCACCAGCATCGGCGCCGAGACGACATGCAGCCAGAAGGCGCAGTCCGACCAGATGGTGCGCCGCTCGCGGTCGTGGATGTCGAGCGCCACCGCCGTCGCGAAGACGACGAGGCCGCAGACGAGCGGCATGTAGAGCGCCGCGCGCATGAGCTCGGGCAGTTCCTCGATGCGCGGCACGGCGACCGAGCCGGCGGCGACGCCGTCGTAGAGGAAGAACGCGGTCTGGAGGAAGGCGAGCAGCGTCGCGCAGATCGCGATCACCCCGGCGAGGATCGGCACGCGGAAGCGCAGGAAATAGACCGCCGCCGCGGCGATCGTGCCGCCGAGGAAGAGATAGCCGGCCGGCGCGACGGTGCTGCGGAACGCCAGAAGCTGCCATATCGTCTCCGGCATGCGGATCGGATACCGCTCCTGCGCGACGAGCGCCAGCACGGTCGCCGTCGCCGCCACGAAGACGAGGCTGAGCACGGTCGAGGACAGCTTCATCCGGTGCTGGCGGGTGACGATCTCGGCCACCGCCCACGAGAAGGCGGCGACAAGTGCCGCGATCCACAGCGTCCGCCCCGGCATCAGCGTCGTCAGCACGAAGTAGAAGCCGGCCGTCAGCAGCACGGTGCCGACCGTCACGAACAGGTCGTTGCCGCCGCCGATCAGGCGCAGGTTCTCCTCGGTCCCGTCGTCGCCGTCGCCGTCGGGCGCGAGCGCCGCGCGCTCCATCGCCCCCCGCTCCATCGCGTGAAGGCGGTCGCGCTGGCGGGCGGAGATCACCCCGCTCGCCACCGCCCGTTCAAGCGTCTCGTCGCTGATCACGTCTGTCCCCGGATGCCGGCGCCATAGGCCCGCACTATGGTTCGCCGCGGGGCCCCTGTCATCATGCCTCCGGCTCGAACCGCATCAGGAGCACGTTTTCGGCCGTGCGTCCGGCAAGCTCGGGGATGACCCGGAAGCCGGCCTTCTCGTAGGCGCGCACGGCGCGGGCGTTGGCCGGGTCCGGATCGATGACGATGGTCCGGCGGCCTTCCTCGCGCAGCATGCGCACGAAGGCCGACAGGGCCGCCGACCCGATGCCCTGCGACAGCCTGTCGGGGTCGCCGATCGAAAGATCGACGCCGACGGCGTCGGCGGGCAGGTCGAGAAGCCAGGGATGGTCCTTCGCCCACTCCTCGGTCTGGTGCTCGCCGACGAACCAGCACTGGATGTAGCCGACCGGCTCGCCGTCGAGCAGGATCATGAACGGGCGGGTGGTGTCGCGGCCTTCGACCATGTCGCGGATGGAGCCGAATTCCTCGTCGGGATCGCCCCACCATTCGCGCATGTGCGGCCGCCCGAGCCAGTCGCGCAGCAGCGCATAGTGGTCCGGCGTCACCGGGGCGAAGCCGATATGGCCGGCCCCGCTATCCGGCCCACTACTCGGCATCGAGCGTTTCGACGACGACATTGCCGTTGGTGTAGACGCAGATATCGGCGGCGATCTCCATCGCCTTGCGCGCGATCTCCTCGGCGCTCCTGTCCGTGTCCATCAGCGCGCGCGCGGCCGCCAGCGCGTAGTTGCCGCCCGAGCCGATCGCCATCACGCCGTGCTCGGGCTCGAGCACGTCGCCGGTGCCGGTCAGGGCCAGCGTCACGCTCTTGTCGGCGACGAGCATCATGGCTTCGAGCCGCCGCAGGTAGCGGTCGGTGCGCCAGTCCTTGGCCAGCTCGACCGCCGCGCGCATCAGCTGGTCGGGATAGTGCTCGAGCTTGGCCTCCAGCCGTTCGAGCAGCGTGAAGGCGTCGGCCGTGGCGCCGGCGAAGCCGGCGATGACGTTGCCCTTGCCGATGCGGCGCACCTTCCTGGCATTGCCCTTCATGACGGTCTGGCCGAGGCTGACCTGGCCGTCGCCGGCGATCACCACCTTGCCGTCCTTGCGCACGGTGACGATGGTCGTCGCGTGCATCGTAAGCTCGTTCGACATATCAGCTCCGATCCTGTCTTCGGCCGGCCATGGTCAGGCAGCGCCGGCCGCATGGGCGCTTATGTATGTGCCGGCCGGCCGAATGCAAAGCCTGCGCGTCCGTCGCGCTTTCCATCCGCCGGGCATGCTGTTAAGACGCCTTCGCTTTCTCGAGAGAAGGATAGCGATCATGGCCGGCCGCACGGCGAGCGTTTCGC
>CAYORM010000116.1:0-6389 GCA_964406375.1 uncultured Mycobacteriaceae bacterium
GACCGGCATGTCGGCCCCGCCTATCGGCAGGATCAGCAGGAAGCCGAGCGCCAGCGCCACCAGGATGATGAGCCAGAAGGCGACGGCCGACTGGCTGGTGCACAGCCAGACGACGAGCAGCACCAGGAGGATGCCGAGCAGCGCGTTGAGCGGGTGCTGCATCGGGAAGACCAGCGGCTTGCCGCTGACCAGCCCCTGGAGCTTGGCGAAGGCGACGATCGAGCCGGTGAAGGTGATGGCACCGATGGCGACGCCGATCGCCATCTCGATCAGGCTGCCGACATGGATGTCGCCGGCGATGCCGATGCCATAGGCCTCGGGGCTGGTGAAGGCGGCGATCGCGACGAAGACGGCGGCGAGACCGACGAGGCTGTGGAAGGCGGCAACGAGCTGCGGCAGCGCCGTCATCCGGATCTTCCAGGCGACATAGGCGCCGATCACACCGCCGATTGCGATGCCGATCAGGATCAGCCAAGCGCTGTCGACGAGGGTGAGGGTGGTGACGATGGCAATCGCCATGCCGGCGATGCCGAACCAGTTGCCCTGGCGGCTGGTCTCCGGGCTGGACAGCCCGCGCAGCGCCATGATGAAGGCGATGGCGGAGACGAGATAGGCGAGGACGGCGTAGCTTGACATTCTTCGGCGCTCCTTGGTCCCGCCCGGCTCAGCGCTGCTTCTTCTTGTACATTGCGAGCATCCGCTGGGTGACCAGGAACCCGCCGAAGATGTTCACCGCGGCGAGGATCACCGCGAGGAAGCCCATCACGCTCGAGAAGGAGAGCTCCGACGGCCCCGCCGCGATCATCGCACCGACGATGATGACGGAGGACACCGCATTGGTGACGCTCATCAGCGGCGAGTGCAGCGCCGGCGTCACCCGCCAGACGACGTAATAGCCGACGAAGCAGGCCAACACGAAGACGGTCAGCCCGGTCAGGAAGAAATCGTGTCCGGCGGCAGCCGGGGCGGCCTCAACGAGTTGGGCCTTCGCGGCCAGGTCGGCGGCCTGCGCCGACAGGGCCTCCGCCTCCCGGGCCAGCGCGGTCGCGGCGTTGCGGATGACGTCGATCTCCATGGTCTTCCCCTCGGAAGCGTCTGGTGCGGAGGATCCGCTCGCCTCAGGCGGCCGCCTGGGGCTGGAAGCGCGGGTGGACGATGGCGCCGCCGGCGGTCAGCAGCGTGGCGCGGACGATCTCGTCATCGCGGTCGATGGCGAGCGCCTTCGCCTCGCGATCGACCATCGGCGTGAGGAAGGCGACGAGATTGCGGGCGTAGAGCGCCGAGGCATCGACCGCGATCCGTCCCGGCACGTTGCGGTAGGCGATGATGCGCACGCCGTCGACCTCGACGATCTGGTCTGCGACCGAGAGCGGGCAGTTGCCGCCACGCTCGACCGCGAGATCAACGATCACCGAGCCCGGCTTCATCGAGCGGACCATTTCCTCGGTGATCAGCACCGGTGCCGGGCGGCCCGGGATGAGCGCGGTGCAGATGATGATGTCCTGCTTCTTCACCGTCTCGGCGATCAGCGCCGCCTGCTTGGCCTTGTAGGCGTCGGACATCTCCTTGGCGTAACCGCCGGCGGTCTCGGCCTGCTTGAACTCCTCATCCTCGACGGCGACGAAGGTCGCACCGAGCGATTGCACCTGCTCCTTGACGGCGGGTCGGACATCGGTCGCGGAGACGACCGCGCCGAGGCGTCGCGCCGTCGCGATCGCCTGCAGCCCGGCGACACCGGCCCCCATCACCATGACGCGCGCCGGCGGCACCGTGCCGGCGGCGGTCATCATCATCGGAAAGGCGCGGCCGAACTCCGAAGCCGCGTCGACCACCGCCTTGTAGCCGGCGAGGTTCGCCTGGCTGGACAGCACGTCCATCGACTGGGCGCGGGTGATCCGCGGCACGAGTTCCATCGCGAAGGCATTGATCTGCCGTTCGGCATAGGCCGCCATGGCATCGGGGGTGTCATAGGGATCGAGCATCCCGATCAGCACCGCACCGGCGGGGATCGGGGCAAGCTCGTCGATCGCGCCCTCGCCGGCCATCAGCGGCCGGCGCACCTTGAGGACGATCGCCGCACCCGCCACGGTCGAGGCATAGTCGGCCGCGATCTCGGCGCCCGCCGCGCGATAGGCGTCGTCGGTCACCGCACTGGCCGCGCCCGCACCGGTCTCGACGCGCACGGTCGCGCCCAGCTGCACCAGCTTCTTGACGCTGTCGGGCGTCGCCGCCACGCGGCGCTCGCCCTCGCGGCGCTCCCTCGGTATCGCAATCTGCATCGGAACGGGCCCCCGCCTCGATAAATTGGTCTGTCCTCTTCGAAGCGGGACGGACCTTGCCGCAAGGCCGCCGCTGCCGCAAGCGGCCCGGTATGCACGAATTCAGGGCCCACCCCGCATCCGCGTCGCCCCGGTCCTGCGAGACCTCCGTCGAGAGGCCACCACCCACCCCCGACCCGCCGCGGGACGACGTTGTTTCACATGAAACATCCCGCGGTCGCGGGCCGGGCACTGACTCGCACCCGCTTTCCGGCAGGCGCCGACCCATTCACGTAAAATTTTAGTTGTCTTCTTCGTGGAAGATATGCAACTTCGTGTAAGGGGAACCGTCACAGGATGACGGGATGGATCGATGACGACGGACCGACAGGCAGACGCGACGCCGCATCGACAACGCGGGGAAAATTCGTCATGTCACTCACGGGCTTCATCGGCCGCACATTGATGGTGGCGGCCATCGTCTGGTTCACCTTCGCCGGCACGCTGCATGCCGTGCGCATGATCGAAGGCGCAGCCGATGCCATGGGCATCGTCTTCACGATGCTCCTGCCGACCGCGGCGCTTCTGGCCGGCGGCATCCTGCTGTCGCGCGGCGAGCGCCGGCGCGACCAGATCCTGGTCCTTCGGATCTACGAGACGCCGGGCCGTTACTTCTATCGCTGAATGCCCTCATCGCGGCCAAGATTGCGCCGCCTTCGTCGCCGGCCGCGCCCCAGCACCGCCCAACTCGCCTCCTAAACCCTGCTGCGACCGCCGAGCCCCGCACCGGGGCACGCGAGGCGGCGGAGAGGGAGACGAGGATGAAGAAGCGATTGCTCGCCGCCACCGTGTCGGCCGGAGCCCTGGCCGCCGCTGCACCGGCCTTCGCCGCGGACGAGTTGACCCTCGAACGTGTGATGCTGTCGACCGGCGGCGTCGGCTATTTCGAATATGAGGCGGTCGTCGACGGGACCACCGATCTGACGGTGGAGGTGCCGGTCGACCAGATCGACGACGTCCTGAAGAGCATCGTCGTCTATGACAGCACCGGCGCCGTCGGCTCGATCAGCCTGCCCGGACGCGAGCCGCTGCGCGAAGCCTTCCGTTCCCTGCCCTTCGGCCCCGAAGCGCTGCGTTCGCCCGCCGCCCTGCTCGACGCGCTGCGCGGGACCGAAATCCGGGTGCGCGGCACCCGCGAGATGACCGGCCGGATCCTCGCCGTCGTCGCCGAGACGGCAACCGCGGAAGGCGGCGTCGAGATGGTGCACCACCGCGTCAGCCTGCTGACCGCGACCGGCGTCCGGCAGTTCGTGCTCGAGGAGGTGGATAGTCTCGAGTTCACCGATCCAGACGTGCAGGCCGATCTCGACCGCGCGCTGGCGGCCGTTTCCGACAGCGATGCCGGCGAGACCCGGACGCTCTCGATCCGCATGGTCGGCACCGGCGAGCGGACGGTGCGCGTCGCCTATGTCGTCGAGGCGCCGCTGTGGAAGACCACCTACCGGCTGACGGTCCCGGCCGATCCCGCAGCCGGCACCGCCGACCTTCAGGGCTGGGCGATCCTCGAGAACATGAGCGGCGAGGATTGGACCGATGTCGAGTTGACGGTCGTCTCCGGCAATCCCGTCACCTTCCAACAAGCGCTATACGACAGCTACTATGTCCACCGGGCCTATGTGCCGGTCGAGGTCCTGGGCCGCGTGCTGCCCGACATCGATGAGCGCAGCCGCGATCTCGTCGCCGGCGAATACTACGCCGCGGACGCGATGCCGGTCCCTGCGCCGATGGCGCCGGCCGGCGGCGCTGCGATGCTGCGGTTCGGGGAAGAGCCGGAGATGGCGGCCAGCACCACCTATGATGCCGCCAAGCTCGAAGCCGCCGAAAGCAGCGAGACGACGACCCAGGTGGTCTTCCGCGTCGCCCAGCCGGTGACGGTCGCCAGCGGCCATTCGCTGCTGGTCCCGGTGATCGACCGCAGTGTGCCGGCCGATCTCGTCGCGCTCTACCAGCAGGAGGTCCATGGCAGCCATCCGCTGGCCGCGGTGCGGCTGACGAATGACGGCGAGACCGGGCTGCCGCCGGGCGTGCTGACCCTCTATGAGCGCGACGCGACCGGCAGCGTCGCCTATGTCGGCGATGCACGGCTCGGCGCTCTGCCGGGTGGTGAAAGCCGCCTCCTGAGCTTCGCGGTCGACCAGAAGGTGACGGTCGATCCGACGACGACGGAGACCGACACGATCACCCGCGCCTCGATCGTCGACGGCCTGTTCACGCTGACCCGCACCCAGCGCGCGACCTCGCGCTATGTCATCGACGGGGCGGAGCGGGAGGACCGCGTCGTGCTGCTCGAAGTGCCGCGGCGCGGCGGCTGGCGCCTCGTCTCGCCGGAGGCGGCGAGCGCAGAGATCGTCGGCGGCGCCTACCGCATCCGCGTGCCGGTCGCGGCCGGTACGGTCGAGGAGGTCTCGGTGGTGCAGGAGCGCCCCTATGACCAGGTGATCGACCTCACCACCCTCGATCCGAACCAGATCGGCTGGTATCTGAACCAGCCGAACCTGCCGGAGGAGGTGGTCGCGGCGCTCGAGGGGCTCGCGACGCAGCTCGGCGCGATCGCCGATGCCGAGCGCCGGGTCGCCGACATCCAGGCGCGGATCGCGACCATCGCCGCCGATCAGGAACGGCTGCGCGAGAATCTCGGCGCCGTTCCCGACACCAGCGATCTGCATCAGCGCTATCTCGCCCGGCTCGACCAGACCGAGACCGAGATCGAGACGGCGCGTGCCGAACTCGACGCGGCGCGGCAGGCGGTGGCGGAAGCGCGGGCGGCCTTCATCGGCGCAGCCAGGGCGCTGAACTTCTGAGCCTCGCCCCACCCTACCAAGCGAGAGGGCGGCCGCATGGCCGCCCTCTCCGTTTAAGGGGTGGCTCACCCCGCCGTGGACGGTACCGGCGGGGTGAGGCCGAAGCGACCCAGCGCCTCGACCTGGCGCTCGGCCAGCGCCGTCTCGTCGAAATCGGCGATCATCTCGTTGAACAGGCGATGCCAGTTCACTTTGGCCCGCAGCCGGATGAAGACCGAGCCGAGGCCGAGCGCGGCGCGATCCATGAAGACGAATTCCCGGGGCACTTCGACGCCCCCCACCCGGCGGAGCTCCTTGTGCACCTGCTCGGCCGTCTCGCGGCCGTAAACGCCGGTCTTCGCCTCGCCGATCACCCGCACCTTGTTCTCGAGCAGCGGCCCGTAGATGAAGCGCGCCCAGACATTGAGGACGTCCGCCAGCTCGTCGGTGATCCGGGTGAACCCCCAGGTGCGATAGGCCTCGATCGCCCGCGCCCGGTCATCGGTCTCGAGCGCCCGGTAGAGCTCGATCACCGCGCCGACGAAGCTCGGCGGAAAGACGCGGATGCAGCCGAAATCCAGCAGATTGATCGACAGATCCGGCCGCACCGAATAGTTCCCGAGATGGGGATCGCCATGGATGATGCCGAAGAAGTAGAGCGGCACGTACCAGGCGCGGAACATGTTGAGCGCGACCGTCGCCCGGTCCTCCTCGCTGGCCCCCTCCAGCGACATGATCGGCTCGCCCTCGAGCCAGGTGGAGGTCAGCAGGCGCTTGGTCGACAGCTCCGCCACCACCTCGGGGACATGGACGCCCGGCTCGTCGGCGAGCATGTGGTGGTAGAGCCGGCAATGCCGCGCCTCGAGCTCGTAGTCGAGCTCCTCGCGCAGGCGCTCGGCGATCTCGGCATGGATCTGGGCGGTCGAGACGGTGCGGTCGTAGCGCTCAAAGATGCCGAGGATCAGTTTGAGCTGCCGGAGATCGGCCTCCACCGCCGAGGCCATGTCGGGATATTGCAGCTTGCAGGCGAGCGCCCGCCCGTCATGGCCGACGGCGCGATGCACCTGGCCGAGTGAGGCGGCGGCCGCGGCCTCCCGCTCGAACCGGGCGAAACGCGCCTCCCAGCCCGGCCCCAGCTCCGTCTGCATGCGCCGCTTCACGAAGGGCCAACCCATCGACGGCGCGTTGGCCTGGAGCTGCTGCAGCTCCCGCGCATACTCCGCGGGCACCGCCTCGGGAATGGTCGCCAGCATCTGCGCGACCTTCATGAGCGGGCCCTTCAGCCCGCCCA
>CAYORM010000117.1:0-6319 GCA_964406375.1 uncultured Mycobacteriaceae bacterium
CAGTTCAAGGCGGAGGCCTACATCCTGACGAAGGAGGAGGGGGGCCGTCACACGCCGTTCTTCACGAATTACCGCCCGCAGTTCTACTTCCGGACGACGGATGTGACGGGCGTGGTGCAGCTTCCGGTCACCGAGATGGTGATGCCGGGAGACAATGTGTCGATGACGGTGGAGCTGATCGCGCCGATCGCGATGGATGAGGGTCTGCGCTTCGCGATCCGCGAGGGCGGCCGCACGGTGGGCGCCGGCGTCGTCGCCTCGATCATCAAGTAACCGCCGCGCCGCCAACGGCGCTCTCGATCCCGCCCCCTGCGGCGGAGGACGAAATGACGGGAGAGGCCGCGGCCTCTCCCGTTCGTCGTTAGGCCGCGTTTATCGTTGGGCCGTGCGACGGCCGATCCGCCTGGCCCTGCGGGCCCTCTTCCTCGCCCTCGCCGCGCTCCTCGCGGCGCCGGTCCTTTATGCCGTCACCGCCTTCGGCCTCGCCCTGTGGCCGGTGGCCGGCCCGATTCCCGCATCGCCGCCGACGCAGGCCGCGGGGGGCGCGCCCATACCCGTTCACATCGTCTCGAACGGCTTTCACGCCGACATCGTCATGCCGATCCGCAGTCCCGCCGTCGACTGGGTGGCGGAGCTGACGCCCTGGCCCTTCCCGGACATCGATCCGGCGATGGCGAGCCATATCGGCTTCGGCTGGGGCGACGGCGATTTCTACATGGCCACCGCCGAGATCGACGATCTGCGCCTCCTGCCGGCGCTGCGCGCGCTGTTCGCCTCGCGCGGCAGCGTCATGCATGTCACGCTCTGGGGCGGCGCGCCGGTGCCGGGCAACGGGGTACGACGCTTCGACCTGACGCCGGGGCAGCTCGCCGCCGTGGTCCGCGGCATCGCGGCGGGCTTCGCCCGCGACGCGGGCGGTCGGCCGATCCATATCGGCTTCGGCTACGCGCCGGCCGACACCTTCTTCGAGGGCGTCGGGCGGTACTCGCTGGTACTGACCTGCAACGAATGGGCGGCGCGGGTGCTGCGCGCGGCCGGCCTGCCGATGCCGCTGTGGACGCCTTTCGCCTTCGGCCTCACCGATGTGCTCGGCGTCGCGGGCGGACCGGCGCGGCGGGGACGGGCCGCATCGCCGCCATTGCGGCGCGCGCATGGCCGCCGCGCAACTGCCCGGTTGATTCCCCCGGACGCTTCCGCTAGAAGACCAGGCGCTCCGCGGTCCGGACGGTTCGCGTCCGGGTGTGCTCGCCCTTGTGGCGAGCGGCAGGGCGGCGGCGAAGATTGCCGAAGGAGTGTAGCTCAACTGGTAGAGCGTCGGTCTCCAAAACCGAAGGTTGGGGGTTCGAGACCCTCCACTCCTGCCACCCCGGCGCCTGCGATGGCGACGGGCCAGTCACCGCCGCGGATCGCGGCGCCCTAGATCAGAGTGCGATGGCCAAGACCAGCCCCGTCCAGTTCTTCCGGCAGGTGCGCCAGGAAGCCACGAAGATCACCTGGCCGACGCGCAAGGAGACCGCGATCACGACGGCCATGGTCTTCGTGTTCGTGGCCATCATGGCGGTGTTCTTCCTAGTGGTGGATCAGGCCGCCTATCTGCTGGTCAATGCCATTACCGGAATCGGGGGCTGACCGCCATGGCGATGCACTGGTACGTGCTGCACGTCTATTCGAATTTCGAGAAGAAGGTCGCGGAATCGATTCGCGAACAGGCGGATCAGAAGGGGCTGTCCGACCAGATCGCCGAGATCGTGGTGCCGACCGAGGAGGTCGTGGAGCTGCGGCGGGGCCAGAAGGTCAATGCCGAGCGGAAGATCTTTCCGGGCTACGTGCTGATCAAGATGGAGCTCAGCGACCGGGCCTGGCACCTCGTCAAGAACACGCCGAAGGTCACGGGGTTCCTCGGCACCGGCTCCAAGCCGATGCCGATCTCCGAGGCCGAGGCGATGCGCATCATGCAGCAGATGCAGGAGGGGGTCGAGCGGCCGAAGCCGTCGGTCACCTTCGAGATCGGCGAGGCGGTGCGGGTCGCCGACGGACCGTTCGCGAGCTTCAACGGTACGGTCGAGGAGATCGACGAGGAGCGGTCGCGCGTGAAGGTGGCGGTGTCGATCTTCGGGCGCGCCACCCCCGTCGAGCTGGAATACGGCCAGGTCGAGAAGCTCTGAGGGCTTAAACCGATGCCGGGCCGCACAGGCGGTCCGGTCGAGCGGCGCGGGAGGCCGACCCGGAAAGTCCACCGGGGGCCGTGACCGCGCCATCCCGGCTTCGGCGCCGTGGCGCCGGGCTTGAACAGGACAGGGACGAAGATGGCGAAGAAGGTCATCGGCCAGATCAAGCTGCAGGTCCCGGCCGGCGCGGCGAACCCGTCGCCGCCGATCGGACCGGCGCTTGGTCAGCGCGGCCTCAACATCATGGAGTTCTGCAAGGCGTTCAACGCCCAGACTCAGGGTCTCGAGAAGGGGATGCCGATCCCGGTCGTGATCACGGCCTATGCGGACCGGACCTTCACCTTCGTCACCAAGACGCCGCCCAACAGCTACTTCCTCAAGAAGGCGGCCGGCATCGACAAGGGCAGCCAGGCGCCGGGCAAGACCGGCGTGGGCAGCATCACGATGGATCAGGTCCGCGAGATCGCGCAGATCAAGATGAAGGATCTCAACGCCAACGACATCGATGCGGCGGCTGAGATGGTGAAGGGATCGGCCCGGTCGATGGGCATTGAGGTCGTGGAGTGACGCCGATGGCCAAGCTGAGCAAGCGCCTGCGCGCCGCCCGCACCGGGATCTCCGTTGAGGCGGTCTATCCGCTCGACCAGGCGGTTGCCCTCGTCAAGGAGCGTGCCACCGCGAAGTTCGACGAGACCGTCGAGATCGCGATGAATCTCGGCATCGATCCGCGCCACGCCGACCAGATGGTGCGTGGCATGGTCCAGCTGCCCAACGGTACCGGCAAGCCGGTCCGGGTGCTGGTCTTCGCCCGCGGCGAGAAGGCGGAGCAGGCGCTGGCCGCCGGCGCGGACATCGTCGGCGATGACGATCTCGCCAAGGAGATCCAGGACGGCCGGATGGATTTCGACCGCTGCATCGCGACCCCGGACATGATGGGTGTCGTCGGCCGGCTCGGTAAGATCCTCGGTCCGCGCGGCCTGATGCCGAACCCGAAGCTCGGCACCGTCACCGCCGATGTGGCGGGCGCGGTCAAGGCGGCCAAGGGCGGATCGGTCGAGTTCCGCGCTGAGAAGGCGGGTATCGTGCATGCCGGCGTCGGCAAGGCGAGCTTCAGCGAGACGGCGCTGGTGGAGAACATCCGCGCCTTCGTCGACGCGATCCAGCGCGCCAAGCCGAGCGGGGCCAAGGGCACCTATGTGAAGCGGGTGTCGATCGCCTCGACCATGGGGCCGAGCGTCCGGGTCGACCCGGCGCGCATCGCGGCCGAGGCGGCGGCCGAGTAGGTCGCGCCATCACGCGTTTCGCCTCGCCTTCGGGCGGGGTGGGGCCGGGCGTCGGGGCGTCTCGCGCGTACCGTCGCCCGGAGAACCTGTCCGAGACTGCAGGTGCCGGGGCCTCGGCCCGGGCGTAAGCCCTGCATAGACGGGAGTGGAAGCCAAGTTTCGAGGGCCGGTTTCCCGGATACGGGGTGGCGGCCGACGCGACGGGGCGGCCTTTCCGGGACAGGACGTCGCGGAAGTGGCGGCGGAGGCGGACCCGCCTCTCCGGCGCTTTCAGGTGAAACCGGGGTTCCCGTGACGGTTTCGGCCGTGACGGTGCCCCGACATGCGGAGGCGATCCGTGCACCGTACACAGAAGGAAGAGAAGGTCGCCGCTCTGCACGAGGCGCTGAAGGGCGCGTCGATCGTGGTCGTCGCCCACCAGGGTGGGATAACGGTCGCCGAATCGACCGATCTGCGGCGTCAGGCACGAGCGGCGGGCGCTTCGTTCCGTGTCACCAAGAATCGGCTCGCCCGCATCGCCCTCAAGGGCACGGCGTTCGAGCATCTGTCCGACCTGTTTACCGGCCCGACGGCCATTGCCTTCTCGTCCGATCCGGTCGCCGCCGCCAAGGTGGTCAGCGACTTCGCGAAGAAGAACGAGAAGCTGAAGATCGTCGGTGGCGGTTTCGGCGGCCAGACGCTCGATGCTGCAGGCGTGCAGACGATGGCCACGCTGCCGTCGCTGGACGAGCTGCGCGCGAAGCTGGTGGGGATGATCCAGACCCCGGCGACCCGTATCGCCGGTGTGCTGCAGGCCCCGGCCGGCCAGCTCGCACGCGTCTTCGGCGCCTATGCCAAGAAGGACGAGGCGGCGTGAGCCGCACCCCGTACCGTACCCGGAAGACCGAGAATCCAGGAGCACCATACAATGGCTGATCTTGCCAAGATCGTCGAAGAGCTGTCGTCGCTGACCGTCATCGAGGCCGCCGAGCTGTCGAAGATGCTCGAGGAGAAGTGGGGCGTCTCTGCCGCCGCTCCGGTGGCCGTCGCTGCCGCGCCGGCCGGTGGCGGCGAGGCCGCGGCCGCTGCCGAGGAGCAGACGGAGTTCACCGTCATCCTCGCCGAGGCGGGCGACAAGAAGATCAACGTGATCAAGGAGATCCGTGCGATCACCAGCCTCGGCCTCAAGGAGGCCAAGGACCTCGTCGAGGGCGCGCCGAAGCCGGTCAAGGAAGGCGTGTCCAAGGACGAGGCCGCCAAGATCAAGAAGCAGCTTGAAGACGCGGGCGCGAAGGTCGAAATCAAGTAAGTCGTACCATCGCGTGCGGTCAACAGGCCGCTCACGTACACGTCCAGAGGCGGCCGACCGGGCAGGTCGGCCGCCAATGGGCGTTTTTGCACTGCGTCGCTTCGGCGCAGAGACGGAATCGAGGAACTCCAATGGCTCAGACCTTCACCGGCCGTAAGCGCGTGCGCAAGAGTTTCGGGCGGATTCCCGAGGTCGCCCAGATGCCGAACCTGATCGAGGTGCAGCGCAGCTCCTACGATCAGTTTCTGCAGATGAACGTGAAGCCGGAGGACCGCGGCCATTTCGGCCTGCAGGAGGTGTTCAAGTCCGTCTTCCCGATCAAGGATTTTTCCGATCGGGCCGAGCTCGATTTCGTCCATTACGAGCTCGAGGAGCCGAAATACGACGTCGAGGAGTGCCAGCAGCGGGGCATGACCTTTGCCGCGCCCCTCAAGGTGACGCTGCGCCTGACCGTCTTCGATGTCGAGGAGGATACCGGGCTCCGCTCGATCCGCGACATCAAGGAACAGGACGTCTACATGGGCGACATGCCGCTCATGACGGCGAACGGCACCTTCATCATCAACGGCACCGAGCGCGTCATCGTCAGCCAGATGCACCGCAGCCCGGGTGTGTTCTTCGACCACGACAAGGGCAAGACGCACTCTTCGGGCAAGTATCTGTTCGCGGCGCGCGTCATCCCCTATCGCGGCTCCTGGCTCGATTTCGAGTTCGACGCCAAAGATCACGTCTATGTGCGTATCGACCGGCGCCGCAAGCTGCCGGCGACGACGCTGCTGCTCGCCCTCGATTCGGCCGAGACCGAGGCGCTGCGTGTCGAGCGCGCCGCCGACGGCCGGGGGCTCTTGCCCTATGAGGCGCAGGGGATGAGTCGCGAGGAGGTGCTGTCCACCTTCTACGACCGGATCACCTATGCGCGCGCCGGCGAGGGCTGGAAGACCGCCTTCGATCCCGAGGCGCTGAAGGGCGTCAAGCTCATCACCCCGCTGGTCGATGCCGAGACCGGCCAGGTCGTGGCCGAGGCCGAGACCAAGATGACCCCGCGGACCCTGCGCAAGCTGGTCGAGCAGGGGCTGAAGGAAGTTCTGGTCTCGACCGAGGAGCTGATCGGCCGCTACCTCGCCGTCGACATCATCGACGAGACCACGGGCGAGGTCTTCTACGAGGCCGGTGACGAGATCACCCAGGCGACGCTCGACCTGTTCGAGGAGAAGGGCATCGACACCGTGTCGGTGCTGGCGATCGACCACGTCAATGTCGGTCCCTACATGCGCAACACGCTGGCGATCGACCGCAATGCCAGCCGCGAGGACGCGCTGATCGACATCTACCGGGTGATGCGCCCCGGCGAGCCGCCGACCCTCGAGAGCGCCGAGGCGCTGTTCAACGGGCTGTTCTTCGACAGCGAGCGCTACGACCTGTCGGCCGTCGGCCGCGTCAAGATGAATGCGCGCCTGGGCTTCGAGACCGACGACCAGCTCCGGGTGCTGCGCAAGCAGGACATCCTGGCGATCCTGCGCATCCTCGTGGATCTGAAGGATGGCCGCGGCGAGATCGACGACATTGACAATCTCGGCAAC
>CAYORM010000118.1:0-6221 GCA_964406375.1 uncultured Mycobacteriaceae bacterium
TGGTACCGCGAGGGTCGGGTGCCGCTGCACACGCTGCGCGCCGACATCGATTACGGCACGGCGACCGCGAAGACGACCTATGGCACCTGCGGGGTCAAGGTCTGGGTCTTCAAGGGCGAGATCATGGCGCATGACCCGATGGCGGTCGACAAGCGCCTGGCCGAGCAGGCCTCGGGGCCGTCGAGCCGCGATCGCCGCGACGATCATCGGCGCGGTCCGCGCGACGGCCGCGATCGCGGCCGTGACGAGCGCAACCGCGAGGACCGCTCCGCCGGCGAGGCTGCGGGGCAGGAGGGCTGATCCATGCTATCGCCGAAGCGTACGAAGTTCCGGAAGGCCTTCAAGGGGCGCATCCATGGCGTCGCCAAGGGCGGCACCACGCTCAATTTCGGGGCGTTCGGCCTGAAGGCGGTCGAGCCGGCGCGGGTCACCGCCCGGCAGATCGAGGCGGCGCGGCGGGCCATCACCCGCCACATCAAGCGCCAGGGCCGTGTCTGGATCCGCATCTTCCCCGATGTTCCGGTCTCCTCCAAGCCCGCCGAGGTCCGGATGGGCAGCGGCAAGGGCTCGCCGGAATACTGGGTGTGCCGGGTGAAGCCCGGCCGCGTGATGTTCGAGCTGGACGGCGTTCCCGGCCCGCTGGCGCGCGAGGCGTTCAGCCTCGCCGCGGCCAAGCTGCCGATGGAGACGCGGATCGTCGCCCGCCCGGGTGAAGAGGGTTGATCGTCATGAAGATCAGCGACGTGCGCGCGAAGACCGCCGATCAACTCGCCGAGGAGCTGCTGGCGCTCAAGCGTGAGCAGTTCAACCTGCGCTTCCAGCAGGCCTCGGGGCAGCTCGAGAACACCGCCCGGATGCGGGTGGTGCGGCGCGACATCGCGCGGATCAAGACCGTATTGAACGAGCGCGGCCGCGAGGCCGGCGCCGCCGAGTAAGAGGACCGTCGAGCCATGCCGCGTCGCGTGCTCACAGGGACCGTGGTGTCCGACAAGACCGACAAGACCGTGACGGTCCTGGTCGAGCGGAACCTCATGCATCCGGTCTACAAGAAGTTCATCAAGCGGACGAAGCGTTACCTCGCGCATGACGAGAGCAACGCCTGCAAGGTCGGCGACCGCGTCTCGATCATCGAGGGCCGCCCGATCAGCAAGCGCAAGAGCTGGACGGTCGTGAGCGAGGCGGAACTCGCCGCGATGGACGTGTCGAAGTCCGCGACCGCCGGCACGGGAGCCTGATACCATGATCCAGATGCAGACGAACCTGGACGTCGCCGACAATTCCGGCGCCCGACGGGTGATGTGCATCAAGGTGCTGGGCGGTTCACACCGCCGCACCGCCTCGGTCGGCGACGTGATCGTCGTCTCCATCAAGGAGGCGATCCCGCGCGGCCGCGTGAAGAAGGGTGACGTGCACCGCGCGGTCATCGTCCGCACCGCTCGCGAACTGCGCCGCAGCGACGGTTCGTCGATCAAGTTCGACCGCAATGCGGCCGTGCTGATCAACAAGCAGGGCGAGCCGATCGGCACCCGCATCTTCGGGCCGGTCACTCGCGAGCTCCGCGCCCGCAAGTTCATGAAGATCATCAGCCTGGCGCCGGAGGTGCTGTGATGGCTGCAACCAAGCAGACCCGCGTGAAGATGCGGCTGAAGAAGGGCGACCAGGTCGTCGTCCTGACCGGCCGCGATCGCGACAAGAAGGGCGAGGTGATCGAGGTGCGGCCGTCCGAGAACCGGGTGGTCGTGCGCGGGGTCAACATCGTCAAGCGGCACGAGCGCCAGACGGCGCGCTCGCCCGGCGGCATCGTCGAGAAGGAGGCGCCGATCCACGCCTCCAACGTCGCGATCGTCGACCCCAAGACGGGCCGCGCGAGCCGCGTTGGCTTCAAGTTCCTCGCTGATGGCCGGAAGGTGCGTGTCGCCAAGGCCTCCGGCGAGCAGATCGATCGGTGAGGACGGCCATGGCGCGTCTCAAAGAGCATTACGAGAAGGTCGTCCGACCGCGCCTGCAGGAGGAGTTCAAGTACAAGAACGCCCTCCAGGTGCCGCGGATCGAGAAGATCGTCATCAACATGGGCGTCGGCGAGGCGACCCAGGACAGCAAGCGGATCCAGGCTGCGGTCGCCGAGCTGACGGCGATCTCGGGCCAGAAGCCGGTGACCACCCGCGCGCGCAAGTCGATTGCGAGCTTCAAGCTGCGCGAGGGCATGGTGATCGGCGCCAAGGTGACGCTGCGCCGCGAGCGGATGTACGAGTTCCTCGACCGGCTGGTGAACGTGGCGCTGCCGCGCGTCCGCGACTTCCGCGGGCTCTCCGCCAAGTCCTTCGACGGGCGGGGCAATTTCAACATGGGCGTGCGCGAACAGATCATCTTCCCCGAGATCGACTACGACAAGGTCGATGCGGTCCGGGGCATGGATATCGTGATCGTGACGAGCGCGAAGACCGATGAGGAGGCCAGAGCCCTCCTCAAGGGCTTCGACTTCCCGTTCGCCAGCTGAGGGCCTGCGAGATGGCGAAGAAGAGTTCCGTCGAGAAGAACAAGAACCGCGAGCGTCTGGTGGCGGCCTATGCCGCACGCCGTGCGCGGCTGAAGGCGATGGCGAAGGATGACAGCCTGCCGATGGAGGAGCGCTTTGAGGCGCGCCTGAAGCTGGCCGAACTGCCGCGCAACGCCTCGCCGACGCGGATCCGCAACCGTTGCGAGCTGACCGGGCGGCCGCGCGCCGTCTATCGCCGCTTCAAGCTGTCGCGCATCGCACTCCGGGAACTCGCCTCGCGCGGGCTGATCCCGGGGATGACGAAGGCGAGCTGGTAAGGGGGATCGGGAATGTCTCTGAGCGATCCCGTGGGTGATCTGATCACCCGTATCCGGAACGGCCAGCGTGCCGGCAAGTCGGTGATCGAGACGCCGGCTTCCAAGCTGCGCGCCGGCGTGCTCGACGTGCTCAAGCGCGAGGGCTACATCCGCGGTTATGAGACCACGGAAGTGCGCCCCGGCGTGTCGGTGATCAAGGTCGAGCTGAAGTACAACGAGGGCCAGCCGGTCATCCGCCGCCTCGACCGCGTGTCGAAGCCCGGCCGCCGCGTCTATTCCGGCATCAAGGACCTGCCGCGGGTCTATAACGGGCTCGGGATCTCGATCCTGTCGACCCCGCGTGGTGTGATGTCCGATGGCGAGGCGCGGGCGGCGAATGTCGGCGGCGAGATCCTCGCCCAGGTATTCTGAGGAGAGCCGCCATGTCGCGCATCGGCAAGCATCCGGTCGCCGTGCCCGCCGGCGTCGAGGCCAAGGTCCAGGGCCAGGAGGTCTCGGTCAAGGGCAAGCTCGGACAGCTGCGCCTCCTCGTGAATGACGAGGTCAAGGTGGTGCTGGACGGCAGTGAGATCACCGTCTCGCCGAAGAGCCAGTCGCGCACCGCACGCAACATGTGGGCGACGAGCCGTACGCTCATCGCCAACATGGTCAAGGGCGTGGCCGAGGGCTTCACCGTCAATCTCGAGATCAACGGCGTCGGTTATCGCGCCGCGGTCCAGGGCAATGAGCTCGTACTGAATCTCGGCTACAGCCACGAGATCCGCTATCCGATCCCGGAGGGCATCTCCATCCGGACCGAGCGTCCGACGGCGATCGCCATCACCGGGCATGACAAGGCCCAGGTGGGCCAGGTCGCGGCGGAGATCCGGCGGTTCCGTGGGCCCGAGCCTTTCAAGGGCAAGGGCATCAAGTACGAGAGCGAGAAGATCCTCCGCAAGGAAGGCAAGAAGAAGTAAGGGTGCGGCTATGACCAAGGTCAACGAGTTGCGCGCGCGCCGGGCACGGCGTCTGCGCGTCAAGCTGAGCCGGACCCGCCATGGCCGTCCGCGGCTGTCGGTGTTCCGCTCATCCAAGCAGATCTACGCGCAGGTGATCGACGACGATGCCGGCCGCACGCTGGCTGCGGCGTCGACGCTCGACCGCGACCTGCGCGCGGCGCTGAAGACCGGCGCCACCGTCGAGGCGGCGACCGCCGTCGGCCGGCTGATCGCCGAGCGGGCGAAGGCCGCCGGTGTGGAGAAGGTCGTGTTCGATCGTGGCCCCTACCTCTATCACGGTCGCATCAAGGCTCTGGCCGACGCCGCCCGTGAGGGCGGTCTGGATTTCTGAGGAGAACGCGCATGGCACGCAATGACAGGGACGGGCGGCCGCGCGGTGAGCGGGATCGCGATCGTGACGGCGGTGAGGAGCTGATCGAGAAGCTGGTCTCGATCAACCGTGTCGCGAAGGTTGTGAAGGGCGGCAAGCGCTTCGGCTTCGCCGCGCTGATGGTGGCCGGTGACGGCCGCGGCCGGGTCGGCTACGGCCTCGGCAAGGCGCGCGAGGTGCCCGAGGCGATCCGCAAGGCGACCGAGCAGGCCAAGCGGAGCATGATCCGCGTGCCGCTTCGCGAGGGGCGGACGCTGCATCACGACATCCGCGGCCATTTCAGCGCCGGCAAGGTGCAGCTGCGCAGCGCCGATCAGGGGACGGGCATCATCGCCGGCGGCCCGATGCGCGCGATCTTCGAGGCGCTCGGCGTGCAGGACGTGGTGGCGAAGTCGGTCGGCACCTCGAACCCGCACAACATGATCAAGGCGACCTTCGAGGCGCTCAAGGCGATCGAGGGGCCGCGCTCCGTCGCGGCGCGTCGCGGCAAGCGCGTCGCGGATGTGATCGGCGCGACGGCGTCGGGCAAGCGCGGCGGCGGCGAAGCCGCGGCGGCGGAGGCGAACAATGGCTGAGAAGCAGACGATCGTCGTCACCCAGATCGCCAGCCCGATCGGTCGGCGGGATGATCAGCGGCGGACGCTGATCGGTCTCGGCCTGAACAAGTTGCACCGCACCCGCGAGCTCGAGGACACGCCCGCGGTCCGCGGGATGATCGACAAGGTCAAGCATCTCGTCCGCGTCGAGGCGGCGGGCTGACGCCCGCCACCCGGCATCGACGGGCACGGGACTCCCGCGTCGCGGGACGAGAGGATCGGAGAGATGAAGCTCAACGAACTGCGTGACAATCCCGGTGCGCGCAAGTCGCGCATCCGGGTCGGCCGCGGCATCGGCTCGGGCAAGGGCAAGACCGGCGGCCGCGGCGTGAAGGGCCAGAAGAGCCGCACCGGCGTCGCGCTGCGCGGCTTCGAGGGCGGCCAGATGCCGCTCTACATGCGGCTGCCCAAGCGCGGGTTCAACAACACGGCCTTCCGCACCGAGTATGCCGTCGTCAATCTCGGCCGCCTGCAGCAGGCGATCGAGGCGGGGCGGATCGACGCGGGCCGCCCGATCGACGCGGAGGCGCTCGTCGCCGGCGGGCTGGTCTCCAAGACGCTCGACGGCATCCGTCTGCTCGCCAAGGGCGAGCTGACCGCGAAGGTCGAGATCCACGTGCACAGCGCCTCGGCGGCGGCCGTCGCCGCGGTGGAGAAGGCCGGTGGCACGATCGTCCAGGCGAGCCCGCGGGCCGCCGGCGAGGAGACGGCGAGCGCCGAGTGACCATCGGCGGCGCCGATCCGCGGCGCGTCGATCCGTGACGCGGGACTGCCGCCGTTTCGCATGCCGGCCGTCGAGGACGACGGGTGACCGCGGCGCCGGCAGCGCCTACATTCGGCGGGGACCATCATCCCCGCCATTTTTCTGTCGAGGCATCCGCCCATGGCATCTGCAGCCGAACAGCTGGCGGCGAACCTGAATTTCGGCGCCTTCGCCAAGGCGACCGAGCTGCGCAAGCGCATCTGGTTCACGCTGGGCGCCCTGATCGTCTACCGGATCGGCACCTATGTCCCGATCCCGGGACTCGATCCCCGGGTGCTGAACGAGCTCTTCACCCAGCAATCGGGCGGCATCCTCGGCATCCTCAACATGTTTGCCGGCGGCGCGTTGGAGCGAATGACGATCTTCGCTCTGAACATCATGCCGTACATCTCGGCCTCCATCATCATCCAGCTGCTGACGGCGGTCTCGCCGACGCTCGAGCAGCTGAAGAAGGAGGGCGAGAGCGGCCGCAAGAAGATCAATCAGTACACGCGCTACTTCACGGTGCTGCTGGCGCTCGTGCAGTCCTACGGCCTGGCGATCGGTCTTGAGAGCCTGTCAGGCTCGATGGGACCAGCTGTGTTGGAGCCGGGCTGGTATTTCCGCCTGACGACCGTCGTCACCATCGTCGGCGGCACGATGTTCCTGATGTGGCTGGGCGAGCAGATCACCGCGCGCGG
>CAYORM010000119.1:0-6148 GCA_964406375.1 uncultured Mycobacteriaceae bacterium
CGATGCCGCCGCCGGTGCCGCCGAGCGTGAAGGAGGGGCGGATGATCGCCGGCAGCCCGATCGCCGGCAGCGCCTCGAGCGCCTCGGCCAGGCTGTGGACGACGGCGCTGCGCGGGCATTCGAGGCCGATCCGCTCCATCGCGGCGCGGAACTTCGCCCGGTCCTCGGCCTTCTCGATGCTCGCCCGCCGCGCGCCGATCAGCTCGATGCCCAGCCGGTCGAGCGTCCCGTCCTCGGCGAGCTGCATGGCGGTGTTCAGGGCCGTCTGTCCGCCCATCGTCGGCAGCACCGCATCCGGCCGTTCCGCCTCGAGGATGCGTGCCACCACCTCGGGCGTGATCGGCTCGATATAGGTCGCGTCCGCCAGCTCTGGATCGGTCATGATCGTCGCCGGGTTCGAGTTCACCAGGACGACGCGGTACCCCTCCTGCTTCAGCGCCTTGCAGGCCTGGGCGCCGGAATAGTCGAACTCGCAGGCTTGGCCGATGATGATCGGGCCGGCGCCGATGATGCAGATCGAGCGGATGTCGGTGCGCTTGGGCATGGTTCGGCCTGGCTGGCGGAGCGTGCGCCCTTATAGGGGCGGGACGCTGGGACGAGGAGACAGAACGAGGCGGGGTGGAAGGTGCGGGTCCGGGGGGCGTCAGCCTCGCCGGCCGGTCCCTCGCTCCGCGTCGATCAGGTCGACGAAGCGCTTGAACAGGTAATGGCTGTCCTGCGGCCCGGGACTGGCCTCGGGATGGTACTGCACCGAGAAGACCGGACGCGCCTTCAGCCGGATGCCCTCATTCGTGCCGTCGAACAGGCTGACATGGCTGACCTCGACCTCCGGCGGCAGGCTCTCCGGCACGACGCAGAAGCCGTGGTTCTGGCTAGTGATCTCGACCTTGCCGGTCGCGAGGTCCTTGACCGGGTGGTTGGCGCCGCGATGGCCGCGCTCCATCTTGCGGGTCCGTCCGCCCAGTGCGAGCGACAGGAGCTGGTGGCCAAGGCAGATGCCGAAGACCGGCAGGCCGCTGTCCAGCACGCCGCGGATCGTCGGCACCGCATATTCGCCGGTCGCCGCCGGATCCCCCGGCCCGTTCGACAAAAAGACGCCGTCCGGATCGTGCGACAGCACCTCCTCCGCGGTCGCGGTCGCCGGCAGCACGGTGACGGCGCAGCCGAGATCGGCGAGCGCGCGCAGGATGTTGCGCTTGGCGCCGAAATCGATCGCCACCACCCGCCGCTCGGGCGTCTCGAGCTGGCCGTAGCCAATACCCGGCACCCAGCGCGTCTCGGTCCAGGTATAACGCTGCCGGCAGGAGACCTCGCGCGCCAGATCCATGCCCTCGAGCCCCGGCCAGGCGCGCGCCTCGGCGAGCAGCGCTTCGATGTCGAAGCGGCCGTCGGGCGCGTGCACCAGCACGGCGTTGGGCGGGCCGCCATCCCGGATGCGGCGGGTCAGCCGGCGGGTGTCGACCCCGGCGATGCCGGGCAGGCCATGCATCTTCAGCCAGTCGTCGAAGCCGCGCGCGGCCCGCCAGTTCGACGGTTCGGTGATGTCCTCGCGCAGCACGGCGCCGCGGGCCGCGGGCGTCGTGGTCTCGGCATCCTCGGGATTGGCCCCGACATTGCCGATATGCGGGAAGGTGAAGGTGATGATCTGGCCGGCATAGGAGGGATCGGTCATGATCTCCTGGTAGCCGGTCATCGAGGTGTTGAAGCACAGCTCGCCCACCGTCCGGCCGACGGCGCCGATGCCGCGGCCCCACAGCACGGTGCCGTCGGCGAGAACGAGCGCGGCGGTGCAGCCCGGAGGCGTCGGGGTGTCGGTCATGGCATCGGTCCGTACGGGCGAAAAGCGCCGCTGTTTCAGCACGTCCGGCGGTTTCCCGCCACCCCGCTTGCGCGCATCGGCGGCATGTCCCACAGTCCCGGCCCGCTGCCGCCGGCGGCGGGAGCGGGCGAGGGGAGGAGCGTAATGCTGCGGCAGCAAATCACCGAGGCGATGAAGACCGCGATGCGGGCGCGCGACGAACGGACACTCGCAACCGTGCGGATGATCCTCGCGGCGCTCAAACAGAAGGACATCGAGGCCCGGCCCGGCGGCAATACGGAAGGCATTCCGGACGACCAGATACTGGCGATGCTGCAGGGCATGATCAAGCAACGCCGCGAGAGCATCGCGCTCTACGCCCAGGGCGGGCGCGACGATCTCGTCGCCCGTGAGGAGCAGGAGATCGCCGTCATCGCCCGCTTCCTGCCCGAGCCGATGGGCGAGGCCGAGGTTGAGGCGGCGATCCGCGCGGCGATCGAGGAGACCGGCGCGGCGGGGCTGCGCGACATGGGGCGGGTGATGGCGCTGCTGAAGGAGCGCCATGCCGGCCGCATCGACATGGCGCAGATCGGGCCGCGGGTGAAGGCGGCGCTGTCCTGACCGCGACCGTCCCGCGTCGCATCGCGCGGTTCGCACACTCCGGGGTCCCGGATCGCTCGCCTCGGCGCGGCTCAGATCGGCACTGGTCGCTTCGGCCGCCGGAACCGGTGTAGAAGACGCGGCCATGGCCCTGCCTCCCGCTTTCCTGGACGAGCTGCGCGCCCGGCTTCCGGTGTCGCAGGTGGTCGGCCAGCGTGTCGCGCTGACGCGCGGCCATCGCGGCGAGTTCAAGGCGTGCTGCCCCTTTCACAAGGAGAAGACGCCGAGCTTCACGGTCAACGACCCTAAGGGCTTCTTCCACTGCTTCGGCTGCGGGGCGCATGGCGATGTGATCGCCTTCGTCATGCAGCACGACCGGCTGTCCTTCATGGAGGCCGTCGAGGCGCTGGCGGGGCAGGCGGGACTCGAGGTGCCGAAGGCATCGGTCGAGGAGCGGCGCCGCTTCGAGCGGCAGCGCAGTCTCGGCGAGGTGCTCGAGGCCGCCTGCGCCTTCTTCGAGGCCGAGCTGCACGGTCCGGCCGGACGGGCGGCACGGGCCTATCTCGACGGCCGCGGGCTGGACGCCGCGACCATCCGGCGGTTCCGGTTGGGCTTCGCGCCGGCCGACGGGACGCGGCTGCTGCGCCATCTCGCGAAGGCCGGCTTCGAGGCCGCGCTGGTGGAGGAGGCGGGGTTGCTGCGCCGGCCCGAGGATGGCCGCGACGCCTTCGCCTTCTTCCGCAATCGGATCGTCTTTCCAGTCGGCGACCGGCGCGACCGCATCGTCGGATTCGGCGCGCGGCTGATGGAGGGGGACGGGCCGAAATACATCAACAGTCCGGACGGACCGCTCTTCCACAAGGGGCGGCTGCTCTACGGCCTCGCCCGGGCGACGCAGGCGGCGGGGCACGGCCAGCCGGTCATCGTCGCCGAAGGCTACATGGATGTGATCGCGCTGGTCCGCGCGGGGTTCGAGGCCGCGGTCGCACCGCTCGGCACCGCGCTGACCGAGGATCAGATCGAGGCGCTGTGGCGGATGACGCCGGTGCCGATCCTCTGCTTCGACGGTGACGAGGCCGGCCGCCGCGCCGCCTTCCGCGCGATGGACCGGATCCTGCCGCGGCTGCGGCCCGACCACAGCGCCCGCATCGCCTTTCTGCCCGAGGGCGAGGATCCCGACAGCCTGGTGCGGGCCGGCGGCAGTGCGGCGATGGCGACCGTGCTGGAAGGGGCACGGCCGCTCGCCGAGCTGCTCTTCGAGCGCGAGACGACCCTGCACGACACGGCGACGCCGGAGGGCCGTGCGGGGCTGCGCGCCGCGCTCGACGCCCGGGCCGGGGCAATCACCGACCCGATGGTCGCCGCCGCCTACCGGCAGGATCTCCGTGCCCGGTTCGACGAGGCGTTCCCCTGGCGACCGGGGCGACAGGCCGATGGCGGCCGGGGCGGCGACGGCGGGCCGGCAACTTGGCGCCGGCGGCAGCCGGGCGCCGCCGTGCCGGCGGGGCCGCGGCCGCGCGGCCTTTTGGATGACCGCGACGACCGGGTGGCGGTGGCGCTGTTGATGGTGACCCTTGCCAACCATCCCGCCCTGTTCGATTCGGTCGGCGAGAGGCTGGCGATGATGCCGGTGGAGGACGAGGCCACCGATGCTGCCCGGCAGCGCTTCCTCGACCGTCTGGCGGAGGCCTTTCGCGATGCGCCTCAAGGGCTTGATCCCGGGCAGTTGCGGCCCCATCTGACCTCTCCGCAGGGTGCGGGCTTGTCGCCGACCCTGCTCGACCGAATCGAGAGGAAGTGGCGTTTCGCTGCTCGG
This sequence comes from uncultured Mycobacteriaceae bacterium, assembly GCA_964406375.1. Lineage (GTDB taxonomy): Bacteria > Pseudomonadota > Alphaproteobacteria > DSM-16000 > Inquilinaceae > CAYORM01. The sequence goes on from CAYORM010000119.1 coordinate 4,215, forward strand.
GCGGCATCTGATGAGGCGGCGCGCGAGGGGTGGGAGGCGGTGATGTCCGGGCTCGAGGCGCGGGCGCGGCGGCGCGAAGTGGCGGCCGCGGCGCGCGCCCTGGTGGAAGGCGGAACCGAGCAGGATGTCCTCCGATGGAAGAGACTTCATCCCGAGTCGGACCTCGCTTCGGGCGGGGAAGGCGGCTGAGGCGGTTCCGGCATGCACTCCGGAGTGGCCGAATCGGCGCGATTCGTGGCGAATCGGTCGTAACCGACTCGACATGCTTCCGAGGCGCATGCCCTTTCGGCTAATAGAGCGCCTCTTCGGGCGGCCGCGCCAGGACATGGCCGGCGGCGTTTGGCCGGCAGCGACGGGCCGCGACGAAGCGGCCTTCTGAGGAAGACGGAACAGGTATGGCGACCAAGGCAGCGACGACCGCGGACGTGTCCGAAACGCGCGATGAGACCGCCGAAGGCCCCCTGATGGACGTGACGGCGGCGGCGGTCAAGAAGTTGATCGCGAAGGCGAAGGAGCGTGGTTACGTCACCTATGACGAGCTGAACGCCGCGCTGCCGCCCGACCAGACCTCCTCGGAGCAGATCGAGGATGTGATGGCCGGCCTGTCGGAGATGGGCATCAACGTCATCGAGAACGAGGAGTCCGAGGAGGCGGCCGATCCCGACCGCGATACCGAGACGCGCTCGGCCGGCAACATCGATGACGAGGAGATCGGCCGGACCGACGACCCCGTGCGGATGTATCTGCGCGAGATGGGGTCGGTCGAGCTGCTGAGCCGCGAGGGCGAGATCGCGATCGCCAAGCGGATCGAGGCCGGCCGGGAGATGATGATCGGCGGGATCTGCGAGAGCCCGCTGACGATCCGCGCGCTGATCGACTGGCACACCGCCCTGAAGGACGGGAAGATGCTGCTGCGCGACATCATCGACCTCGACGCGACCTATGGCGACAGTCCGGACGCCGAAGGCTCGGGTTCGCCGCGTGGCGACGACATGGCCGATGGTGACCAGGGCGCCGAGGACGACGAAGACAACGGCATGTCGCTCTCCGCCATGGAGGAGGCGCTCAAGCCGAAGGTCCTCGAGATCTTCGCCGCGATCGAGGCGAGCTATGCCAAGGTCGCCAAGCTGCAGGACCAGCGTCTCGCGCTGATCCGCAAGGGCGAGGCGCCGTCGCGCCAGGCCGAGCAGAAGCTCGCGAAGTTCCGCGACGAGCTCGTCGGGCTGATGGAGCAGGTCCATCTCAACAATGCCCGGATCGAGCTGCTGGTCGAGCAACTCTACGAGCGCAGCCGCCGTCTCATGTCGCTCGAGGGCAAGCTGCTGCGCTTCGCGCTCGATGCCGGTGTCGACCGGCTCGACTTCCTGGAGCGCTATGCCGGCCATGAACTCGATCCCAACTGGATCGAGCGTGTCGCCCAGGTCAACCGGCACTGGGCGCGCTTCGCCGAGCGCAGCGCCAAGCAGGCCGCCGAGGTGCGGGCGCAGATCGCCGCGATCGCCGAGGAGGTCGGCCTGCCGATCGCCGAGTTCAAGCGCATCGTCCAGACGGTGCAGAAGGGCGAGAAGGAGGCGAGCCGCGCCAAGAAGGAGATGGTCGAGGCCAATCTCCGCCTCGTGATCTCGATCGCCAAGAAGTACACCAATCGCGGCCTGCAGTTCCTGGATCTGATCCAGGAGGGCAATATCGGGCTGATGAAGGCGGTCGACAAATTCGAGTACCGCCGCGGCTACAAGTTCTCGACCTATGCGACCTGGTGGATCCGCCAGGCGATCACCCGGTCGATCGCCGACCAAGCGCGGACGATCCGCATCCCGGTCCACATGATCGAGACGATCAACAAGCTGGTGCGCACCAGCCGCGACCTCGTGCAGGTGCTCGGCCGCGAGCCCACCCCCGAGGAGCTGGCCGAGCGCATGGAGATGCCGCTCGAG
>CAYORM010000120.1:0-6085 GCA_964406375.1 uncultured Mycobacteriaceae bacterium
GCGGGAAGGCCATGTCCGGCGCGCCGATCATCAGCGGCACGAACCAGTTGCCGAAGCCGCCGATCAATGCCGGCATGACCACGAAGAACACCATGATCAGGCCGTGGGCCGTGATGTAGACGTTCCAGACTTGGCCGTCGGCCACGACCTGCATGCCCGGATCCTGCAGCTCCATCCGCATCAGCACGGAGAAGGCGCCGCCGATCAGCCCCGCGATGACCGCGAAGATCAGGTAGAGCGAGCCGATGTCCTTATGGTTCGTCGACATGAACCACCGGGCGAAGAAGCCCGGGGTGTGGCCGTGATGATCGTCGTGAGACGTGTGGCTGGCGGCCTGGGCCATGGGATCACCCTCTCGCACGGACGAGCTGCTGGAAACGGGTCACGGGGCGGCCGGCGCTCACGGCGCCGCCTCGCCGCTCTGGGAATCGATGGGCGCCTGGACGTCGGCGGCCGGCAGCTCGGCGACCTCGTCATCGGCAGGCACATCCTCGGCGGCGCCGGCCGCGGCGACCTGCGCGCGCTCCTGCGCCTCCTCCCAGGTCATGGTCAGGAGCTGCGGCGGAACCTCGGCATCGGTCCCGACCCGCTCGATCACCCAGGCGTCGAACTCCTCGCGGGTTACCGCATGGATCTCGATCGGCATGAAGGCGTGGTTGATGCCGCACAGCTCCGAGCACTGGCCGTAGTAGATGCCCGGCTCGTCGATGCGCACCCAGGCCTCGTTCATCCGGCCGGGAACCGCGTCGCGCTTCACGCCGAAAGCGGGGATCGCCCAGGAGTGGATCACGTCGCCGGCGGTCACCAGAAGCTGGATGTCGGTGTCGATCGGCAGGACGACCGGATTGTCGACGCTGAGCAGCCGCAGCTGGCCCTCCTGCAGATCCTCATCCGCGACCATGATGCTGTTGAATTCGGGGATCTGCTGGTCCGGGTAGGAGTAGCCCCAGTACCACTGGTACCCGGTCGCGATCAGCGTCATCTCCGGGTTCTGCGTCCGGTCGCCGTAATAGAGCAGCCGGAAGGACGGCACGACGATGATCAGCAGGATCAGCACCGGCACGATGGTCCAGACGACCTCGATGGCGGTGTTGTGCGCCGTCTTCGACGGCACCGGGTTCCGCTTCGCATTGAAGCGGTAGATGACGTAGAGCAGCAGCACCAGGACGAAGGCGGTGATCGCCGTGATGATCACCAGCAACAGGTCGTGGAAGCTGTGCATCTCTGCCTTGATCGGCGAGGCCGGATCCTGCAGCCCCATCTGCCAATTGGTCGGCGCCTGCGCCAGCGCGCCCCCGACGGCGAAAGCCCAGATGCCGGCCGCGGCGGCGCCGATCCTGCCCATTCGTCCCGATCGCATGCTTCGATGCTCTGTCGTCGCGTTCCCGTGGCGGTCCCGTCGCGCGGACGCCCGCCGGATGCCGGGCGTTATATCGACCCCGGAACGCGCCGAGAAGTCCCGTCGGACGTCGCGCTCCAGCGGCCGAGGGCCGCATGCCGAACCGCCCTTCATGGCGATGACATACATCCGGCACGCCGCCGGGCCAACCGCGGCGTCGCCGCAGCAGCCGAGCAAATGGTCGCACGGCGCAGCGCGAACGCCCTGTGAGCGTCGTGCGGCGCCTTGTGCTGCGCCTTCGCAGGCCCCAATTCCGGTGACACCGGGCATCCGCCCTTACCCTTCCCCGCCTGCATCGCCGCCGGATTCCATGAGCGCCCTCACCACCACCGACGAGATCTTCTTCGATGCGGCGGGCCTGGACCGCGCCCGTCTCGAACGCGCGGTCGACGATGCCCTGCACGGCGCCGATGACGGCGAGCTGTTCCTCGAATGGGCGCAGACCGAGGCGCTGAGCTGGGATGACGGCCGGCTGCGCGCCGCCAGTTTCGATACCAGCCAGGGATTCGGGCTGCGCGCGGTGGCCGGCGAGGCGACCGGCTATGGCCATGCCCCGACGCTCGACGAGGCGACGATCCGCCGGGTGACGCCGACGGTGCGCGGGGTCATCGCCGGCCGCACCGGCACGCTCGAGCTGCCGCCGCCGCCGACCAACCGGCTGCTCTACACCGACGCCAACCCGATCGCCGGCGTTCCCTTCGAGCACAAGGTCGCCCTTCTGGCCGAGATAGACGCCTATCTGCGCGGCCGCGATCCGGCGGTCCGTCAGGTCTCGATCACGCTGGCCGCGAGCTGGCAGGCGGTGCGGGTGGTGCGGGCCGGCGGCCATCACGCCGCCGACCTCCGGCCGCTCGTCCGGCTGTCGGTCAGCGTCGTCGTCGCCCGCGGCGAGCGGATGGAATCGGGCAGCCATGGCGGCGGCGGGCGCACCGGCTATGAGGCGGTGATGGCGCCCGGGGCGTGGCGCGCCACCGCCGACGAGGCGCTGCGCCAGGCGCTCGTGAAGCTCGAGGCGGTCGAGGCGCCGGCCGGCGAGATGACCGTGGTGCTCGGTCCCGGCTGGCCCGGCATCTTGCTGCACGAGGCGGTCGGCCACGGCCTCGAGGGCGATTTCAACCGCAAGGGCAGCTCGGCCTTCGCGGGCCTCGTCGGCCAGCGCGTCGCCGCGCCCGGCGTCACCGTCGTCGACGACGGGACGATCGAAGGGCGGCGCGGTTCGCTGTCGATCGATGATGAGGGCACGCCGACCCGCCGGACCACACTGATCGAGGACGGCATCCTGACCGGTTTCATGCAGGACCGCATGAACGGCCGGCTGATGGGCACGGGATCGACCGGCAATGGTCGCCGCCAGAGCCACGCCCATCACCCGATGCCGCGGATGACGAACACGATCATGCTGGCCGGGCCGCACGATCCCGGCGAGATCCTCGCCTCGGTCGGGCGCGGCCTCTATGCCGTGGGATTCGGCGGCGGCCAGGTCGACATCACCAACGGCAAGTTCGTCTTCTCGGCCTCCGAAGCCTATCTCATCGAGAATGGCCGCATCGGCGCGCCGGTGAAGGGCGCGACGCTGATCGGCAACGGCCCCGATGCGCTGACCCGCGTCTCGATGATCGGCAATGATCTGGCGCTCGACCCCGGGATCGGTGTCTGCGGCAAGGAGGGGCAGGGCGTACCGGTCGGCGTCGGCCAGCCGACGCTGCGGATCGACGGGCTGACGGTCGGCGGCACGCGGGCGGGCTGAGCCGCAGACGGCCGGCGGCCTGCTTGCGCCGGCCTCGCGCATCCCTTACCCATTGAGGCGACGTGTTGATCGAGCCTCCCGCAGCGGGTCGGGAGGCGGCGCGGGGGCGATCGATGGCAGGCGCGACGCGAACCCACCTCTTTCCGGCGCTCGCCGCCGTTCTCCTCCTGGCCGGTACCGGCCCGGCGGCGGGACAGTCCGTGCCGCAATACCAGCCCTGGCAGCCGCAGGGCGGCGGCGTCTCACCGAGCCTAGTGGAGGAGCTTCGGGCGATCGTGGCACAGGCCCGGCGCGACCAGGCCGCCAGCCCCGATCTGCTCTCCGATCTCGAAGCGCTGGTCCGCCGCTATGGCGCGACCGGCGATGCAACGCCTTCCGCCCCGCCGCCCGCGGCCACGACCCCACCCGCCGTCACGCCGCCCGCGGCCGGCGGCGGACGCACCGTCTTCACCGACGATTTCGCCGATGGCAATTACACCGCGGCCCCGGCCTGGACGGTGCTGCAGGGCGACTGGCGGGTCGATGGCGGAACGCTGCGCAGCGATGCGCGCGCCGCCTCGGGCGGCCAGGGCGGTGTCGCGGCGATCGCATTGCAGCAGCGTCTCGGCAACGCCTTCACCATCGGCTTCGATCTCGTCGACGCCGCCACCGCCGGCCAGTTCGAGCTGCGGGTCTATCAGGGCAGCGCCCGCGACTACGGCTACCGGATGGTCTACCGGGCGGACGGGCGGCCGCATTTCGCGATCTACCGCTCGGGCCGGTCCGGCATCGTCCAGCTCGCCTCCAGCACCGCGCCGCAGCCGCTGCCGGGCGGCACCGCCCGCATCGGCTGGCTGCGCTCGGCGACGGGCGAGATGCGCATCACGATCAACGGCACCACCGTCGTCACCACCACCGACACCTCGTTCCGTGACCCCTGGGACGGCGTGATGTTGGTGAATTTTGGCGGCGATTTCGGCGTGCCGTCGATCAGCGCGTCGGAATAGCCCGGGCGGGGCCGGGCGCCGCCGCCCCGACCGGGCGGTGGCGCGGCCGGCGTCAGGCGTCCAGCCAGACATTGGCCCAGGACGACGTCGCCCAGCGCGGATTGTCGGCGACGTTGTGGACCCGGTCGCTGGCCACCGTGATGAAGGTGAACTCGGCGACGACGATGAGCGGCAGCTGTTCGGCCGCGAGCCGCTGGAAGTCGCGATAGAGCGCGATGCGCCGTTCGGCGTCGAGCTCGCTCGCCGCCTGCTCGATCAGCGCATCCATCGCCGGATCGGCGTAGTTGTACTGGTTGCTGAACGGTACGCCCGGCGGCAGGCCGCCCTGATAGAGGATCGTCGTCGAGATCGCGGGATCGTTGCGATAGACGGGCGAGCCGATGGCGAGATCGAAGTCGCGGTCGGTGTAGACCGCCGTCTGATGCGCCGCCGGGTCATTGGCGACGATCGTCGCCTCGATCCCCACCGCCGCGAGCGCCTGCCGCAGATAGTCGCCCATCTGCCGGGTCTGCTCGAACCAGGGTGCAGGCAGCAGCCGCAGCGAGAAGCGCACCCCGTTCTCGCCGCGCGGATAGCCCGCCTCGTCCAGCAGCGCCTCGGCCCGGGCACGATCGAAAGGATAGGTCGGCACATCCCCTGTGTAGAATTCGGTCGCCGTCTTCGGCACCGGCCCGGTCGAGGCGGTGGCATAGCCGCGGAAGATGGTGTCGACCACGAAGCCCTGATCGATCGCATGGGCGATCGCCTGGCGCACCCGGACATCGGCCAGTTCGGGACGGGCGTGGTTGATCTCCACCGTGAGCTGGTAGGTGATGCCCTCATAGCCGCCGGTGACGACCGAGACGTCGGGCAGCGCATCGAGACGGTCGAGATCGGCGAGCGGCACGGCCGAGAAGGCGGAGATCTGGATCTCCCCCGCCTCATGCGCCGCCGCGATGGCGCCACGATCCGGCAGCACGCGGTAGACGATCCGGTCGAGATAGGGCAGCGCGTCGTCCCAGTAATTCGGGTTGCGCTCCAGCAGGTAGTACTCGCCCGGCCGATGCTCGGCGAAGATGAAGGGACCGGTACCGACGAGCTGCGTGTTCGCCGGGTTGGTGTCGATATCCGTGCCTTCATAGATATGGCGCGGCACGACCGAGGTCAGGGCCGGCAGGGCGTTGCGGATCAGCTGGAACGGGGTCGGCTGCGAGAAGCGCAGGATCGCGGTCAGCGGATCCGGCGTGTCGACGGCGACGAGATTGCCGAAGACGACGCGGCCGAAATTCTGCCGCTTGCTCCACAGCTCCATCGCCGAGAAGGCGACATCGGCCGAGGTGAAGGGCTCACCATCATGCCAGGTGACGTTCGGCCGCAGCCGGAAGGTCGCCGACAGCCCGTCCTCCGACCCTTCCCATTCGAGCGCGAGCTTCGGTGCGAGCGGCCCCTCATAGGTCATCTCGGCCAGCGGCTCGATCACCTTGCTCGCGACATAGAAGACACCGTTCGAGGCCACCAGCGCCGGGTTCATGTTGCGCGGCTCGGTGTCGGCCGCCACGACCAGGGTGCCACCGCGCGTTTGGGACTGCGCCGCCCCCGGCACGAGGGAGAGGGCCGCGGTACCGCCGACCCCGGCGAGAAGGCTGCGGCGGGTGATCGAGAGCGTCATGGGCCGTGTCTCCGGACGATGGCGCCGACCGCGCAGACGAAGGCCGGCCGGCGGTTGAGGTCACACTCCGATTAGACGCCGGTCGGTCACCACAGCCAAGACCATCCGTCATCCGCGGCCGCCGGTTCGGCCGGCTGTTCCACGGGCGGTGCGGCCGGCGTCGCGGCGATCGGGACTTGCGACGCTTCCGCCGGCCGGGGCGCCGGCGGACCGTAGACCCAGCCCACCACCCCGCCCTCGGCACGTTCCCAGATCACGCCCAGCGTCCCCTCCCCATCGGCGAAGACGACGCCGCAGCGTGCCGA
>CAYORM010000121.1:0-6004 GCA_964406375.1 uncultured Mycobacteriaceae bacterium
GAAATCGATCTACGAGAACATCGCCTACGGCCCGCGCATCCACGGCCTCGCCTCGCGCAAGGACGAATTCGACGCGATCGTCGAGCGCAGCCTGCGCGGCGCGGGGCTCTGGAATGAGGTGAAGGACCGGCTGCAGGAGCCCGGGACCGGCCTGTCCGGCGGTCAGCAGCAGCGCCTGTGCATCGCCCGGGCGATCGCGGTCAGCCCCGAGGTCATCCTGATGGACGAGCCTTGCTCGGCGCTCGATCCGATCGCGACCGCCCATGTCGAGGAGCTGATCGACGAGCTCAGGACCCGCTACACGATCGTGATCGTGACGCACAACATGCAGCAGGCCGCCCGCGTCAGCCAGAAGACCGCCTTCTTCCATCTCGGCAATCTCGTCGAGCACGGGCCGACCGAGGAGATCTTCACCGCGCCGCGCGACGAGCGCACCCAGGGTTACATCACCGGCCGGTTCGGCTGAACGGCCGCGGCTCCGCCGCCACTGCTTGCCGACCGACCGCCCAGAGATGAGGTGACGTCATGCCGACCCAGAGCGACCACATCGTCAAATCTTTCGGGCAGGAGATCGAGACCCTCCGCCGGACCGTGGTGCAGATGGGCGGCTTCGCCGAAAGCCAGCTCGAGGCCGCGATCCAGTGCATCAGCCGCCGCGACGGCGACCTCGCCGCCCAGGTGATGCGCAACGACAACCGCCTCGACGAGTATGAGCAGACGATCGACGCCGTGGCGCTGCGGATCCTGGCGCTCCGCCAGCCGATGGCCTCCGATCTGCGCGAGGTGCTGTCGACGCTGAAGATCTCCGCCGATCTCGAGCGGATCGGCGATTACGCCGCCAACATCGCCAAGCGTTCGCTGACGCTGATGCAGGTGGCGCCGGTGCGGCCGGTCTCCGGCCTGCCGCGCATGGGGCGGCTGGTGCAGCAGATCATAAAGGACGTCCTCGACGCCTATACCGAGCGCGACCTCGACAAGGCGCTGCTCGCCTGGCGGCAGGACGAGGCCGTCGACGATCTCTACACGAGCCTGTTCCGCGAGACCCTCACCTACATGATGGAGGATCCGCGCAACATCACGCCCTGCACGCATCTGCTGTTCATCGCCAAGAATATCGAGCGGATCGGCGACCACGCCACCAACATCGCCGAGACGATCCACTTCCTGATCACCGGCCGGCCGATCACCGATGCGCGGCCGAAGGGCGACACGTCGAGCTTTGTCGTCGTCACGCCGGAGGCGGAGAAGGCCTCCACCGGCACGTCCGGCGACACACCTGCCACGGGGGCCGGAGGGGCCTGATGCGTCCCGGCATCGAGCCGCTGGTCCTGATCGTCGATGACGAGGTCGATCTCGTCACGCTGCTGACCTACAATCTGGAGCGCGAGCGATTCCGCGTCACGGCGGCCCATGATGGCGAGGAGGCGATCCTCGCGGCGATCGAGCAGCGGCCGGACATCATCCTGCTCGACTGGATGCTGCCGCACCTGTCTGGCATCGAGGTTTGCCGCCAGCTCCGCCGCAACGGCAAGACGCGTGACATCCCGGTGATCATGCTGACCGCGCGCGGCGAGGAGGGGGACCGCATCCGCGGCCTCGACAACGGCGCCGACGACTACGTCACCAAGCCTTTCTCGACCCCCGAGCTGATCTCTCGGATCAAGGCGGTGCTGCGCCGCACGACGCCGGCAACCGACGGCGACGTGCTGCGTTATGCCGATGTCAGCATGGATCTGGGGGCACATCGCGTCCGCCGCGCCGGGCGGGACGTCCATCTCGGGCCGACGGAGTTCCGGCTGCTGCGCCATTTCCTGCAGCATCCGGGCCGGGTCTTCAGCCGCGAGCAGCTGCTGGACATGGTGTGGGGGCAGGACGTCTATGTCGAGCCCCGCACCGTCGACGTCCATATCAGGCGGCTGCGCAAGGCCCTGAACGAGGGTGAGGAAATGGATCTGATCAGGACCGTCCGGTCGGCCGGCTACGCTTTGGACGCCCGGGGCTGATCCATGCCCGACGGTCCCGAGCTGCCGGAGGCGATCTCCGCGGAGGATGATCGCAGCCTGCTGCGCCGGCTCTGGTTCCGCGCGCCGCTCGGGATCGCGACCTGGACGCCCTCGAGCCCGGCCATCGCCGCAGCCTTCGCAAGCCATGTCGACCCGAACGCGCCGGATCCGGTGCTTGAACTCGGTGCCGGCACCGGGCCGGTGACACGGGCGATCCTCAACCGCGGCCTACCGCCGGAACGCCTGATCGCAGTGGAGAAGGTGCCGGAGATGTGCACGCTGCTGCGCCGGCGCTTCCCCAAGGTGAGGGTGGTCGAGGGGGACGCGGCGGATATCGGCCCCGCGCTCGACGCGCTGGGGGTCGAGCGCCTGTCCGTCACCATCTCGACCCTGCCGATCGTCTGGTTTCCGCTCGGGATTCAACGCCGCATCGTCGAGGCGGCCTTCGCGCGGATGGGGCCCGAGGGTCGTTTTCTTCAGATGACAAACCAGGTTGCCTCGCCGCTGCCGCGCCGCAAGCTCGGCCTTGCCGGCCAGGCCATCGCCAGGGTGTGGCGCGACATCCCGCCCACCGCTGCCTGGGCTTACACGCGCGCCTGACGAGTGGTCACGGCCGCGATAGACGTCCAGCGCCCCGAATCGAAAGCCCCTCCTTTCGGGAGGGGCTTCCGGGACTGTTCAGGGAAGAACCGGTGCGCTTGGGATGAACCAGCCTTCCGGCAGCCCGTTGTCGCTGCGCGCGAACCCGTCGGGGGCGGCTGGCGCGGGCAGCGGCGGCACCGGCATCGGCGGCGGGGCGCTGACCGCCATCGCCGTCAGGATCTCCTGGGTCGAGGTGGTGGGCGCCGTGACCGGTGCGGCCGGGGCCGGAGGCGGCGCGGGAACCGGGGCCGCCTGGGCCGCAGGGGCGGGGAGAGGCGCGGGGGCGGGAAGCGGCGCCGGAGCCACGGTACGCGCCGGCTCGAGCCGGACATCCGTGCCGGCCGCGCCGTAATCGGCGCCATATTCGGCGACCAGCGTGCCGATACTGTCGGCCGGCGGGGCGACATCGGCCGGATTCACGATCGGCGCCATGGTCCGCGCCGCCGGGGCCGCGGCGACCATGGTGGTCGCGCCGTCCGGGATCGGGTCCATCCGCACCGGGGCCGGCGTCACCACCCGCTGCTGCACCTGCGCCTCGGCATACTGGTCCATCAGCGGAGCGCGCTGGCCCGACGGATAGATGCCGGCGATCTGCGGCGAGATGATCTCCATGTAGCGCCGGGTCTCGGGAGGAAGCGGCCGCCCCTCCTCGATGAACTGGCGGTAGCGCCCCGGGCCGGCATTGTAGGCGCCGAGGAAGCCGGGCGAACCGTACAGCTCGTACATCTCGCGGATATAGGCGGTACCGGCGAGGATGTTGTCGCGCGGATTGTGCGGATCGGCGCCGAGGCCGTAGCGCGCGGCGAGCTCGGCCCAGGTGCCGGGCATCACCTGCATCAGCCCCATGGCGCCGGCATGGCTCTCGATCGGCTGGCCACCTCGCCAATGGGTACGGCCGCCGCTCTCGACGGCCATGACGGCTCGGATCCACTCCTCCGGCACATCGAATCGCTGCGACGCCTCGGCGATCTCCGCGCCCCAGGTATCGACCGGTGCCATCGAGCGCGGCCGTTCGGCGGCACAGGCCGTGACCGCCAAGCCAAGGAGAAGGGCGCCGACCAGGCCGCGCATCGATCCGAAGCTCGCGCTGTTCATCACTCCTCCCCGCAACGGGCGTCGCCGAGACACATCAACCGGACCTGCCACCTGCCGCCACCGCCTGACATGCGGCATCAGCCTATAGCCGCAATCCGCTCATCGGCCAAGGAAAAGCTCCCCGACCATTGCGGCAAATGAACCGGAACGGAACGGCGCGCGCAGGCCCGCCGGCCGCAGAAGCGAAGCATGCCGGATTCGCCAGCCGCGGTCGAGACGACCTGCTGCGGGCGGCTCCAGTCCCGGGAAACGGGGCGCGCGGACCGCGCCCCTCAAAGTCCGTCAGGCTGCCGAATCGGCGGTCAGCGCGCGCTCGCGCTCGATGCCCTTCAGAATCATGGCGGCCGCGTCCTTGGCACCGAGCCAACCCTTGACGCGGGCCCATTTGCCCTTCTCCAGATCCTTGTAGTGGCTGAAGAAGTGCGCGATCTGGTCGCGCAGGATCTCGGGCAGATCGTCGGCCGTCTGCACGTCGTCGAAATAGGGATGCAGGTCGCCGACGGGAACGGCGAGGATCTTCTCGTCCTCGCCCTTCTCGTCCTCCATCAGCAGCACACCGATCGGCCGCGCCCGCAGCACCGCGCCCGGCATCACCGGATGGCGGCCCACCACCAGCACGTCGACGGGATCGCCGTCACCCGAAAGCGTATGCGGGATGAAGCCGTAATTGCCCGGATACGCCATCGCCGTATGGAGGTACCGGTCCACGAACATCGCGCCCGACAGCTTGTCCAGCTCGTACTTGACCGGCGGGCCGCCCATCGTGTTCTCGACGATGACATTCACGTCGAAGGGCGGGTTGTTGCCGACCGGGATCTTCGAGATGTCCATACTGACCCTGTGCCTCGCACCAGCTTGCTGCGGCGCAACATAGTCAAGTCGGCGGCGCAGGGCCAGACGGACGTGGCGCTTTTCCGTGCGTTTTCAGCGCGGCTGGGTGGCGCCGGCCCCGTGGGCGGCCAGGGCGGCGGCGGTGACGATCTCGTTCACCGTGGCGCCCATCTGCACGATCTGCGCGGATTTCGACAGCCCGCAGAGCAGCGGCCCGATCAGGCTGACGCCCGCCAGTTTCTGCAGCATCTTGGCGCCGATATTGGCGGCGTTCAGGGCCGGCATGATCAGCACATTGGCGGGGCCGCTCAGCCGGCAGAACGGGTAGAGGCGCTGCATCAGCTCGTGATCGAGCGCGACCTCGGCCGTCATCTCGCCATCATACTCGAAATCGACGCGCCCTTCGGCCGCACGCAGATCCATCGCCGCGACCGCATCGCGCACGCGCATCGTCAGCTCGCGCATCGGCTGGCCGAAATTCGAGAAGGACAGGAAGGCGACGCGCGGCTCATGGCCGAGCTGTCGGGCCTTTGCCGCGGCCTGGATTGCGATGTCGGCCATCAGCTCCGGCTCGGGCCGCTCATTGACCGTCGTGTCGGCGATGAAGACGGTGCGTCGGCGGACGGCGATGATCGACAGGCCGAAGGCGACATGTCCCGGCTCGGGGGCGATGACGCGGGTAATCTCGTCGTAGCAGACCGAGAAGCTGCGGGTCAGACCGGTCACCATCGCATCCGCGTCGCCATTGGCGACCATGCAGGCGGCGAAGATGTTGCGGCCCTGATTGACCATGCGCTGGCAGTCGCGCAGCAGGAAGCCCTGGCGCTGCAGCCGGCCATAGAGGAAGTCGATGTAGCGCTGGTTGTGCTGTGACAGGCGCGCATTGTGGATCTCGATCGCCTGGGCCGCGTCGGCGGGCAGGCCGATGCGCCGCATCGTCTCGAAGACCCGTTCCTCGCGCGCGATGAGGATGGGGGTGCCGTAGCCCGCGGCGCGATAGGCCAGCGCCGCACGGATCGAGCGTTCCTCCTCACCCTCGGCAAAGACGACACGGCTGCCGCGCTCCTTAACCTCCGCCGTGATCTGCTGCAGGCTGTCGGCGGTCGGGTCGAGCCGGCGGCGCAGCGCATTGCGGTATGCCGCCATGTCGGTGATCGGCTTGCGCGCGACGCCGGTGTCCATCGCCGCCTGGGCGACGGCGACCGGGATCTCGACGATCAGCCGCGGATCGAAGGGCACCGGGATGATGTAGTCCGGCCCATAGCGCAGCCGCCGCCCGGAATAGGCGCTGTCGACCTCGTCCGGCACGTCCTCGCGGGCGAGCGCGGCGAGCGCCCTGGCCGCCGCGACCTTCATCGCGTCGTTGATCGTCCGCGCCCGCACGTCGAGCGCGCCGCGGAAGATGTAGGGGAAGCCGAGGACGTTGTTGACCT
>CAYORM010000122.1:0-5315 GCA_964406375.1 uncultured Mycobacteriaceae bacterium
AGCAGCATGCCGCCGCCGCCCGGCTTCGCGCCCTGCCCCACCACCCCCTCGCTGGCGTCGGCGCGGCGCAGATCGTCGGGGTTGAGCCCGTAGCGCGACGGCAGCACCTGGTAGACGAGCAGCTTGGAATGGCCGCGCTCTTCCGGCGTCATGCCGCCATCGCCGGTGGTCGTCGAGGTGCCGGCCGTCGTGGCACCGCGGCCGAGCGCCTCCTTCGCCTGCGCCGAGAGGGAGCCGAAGCTCATCCCGGCGATGGTGATCGGGATCTTGAGCTCGAGCGGCTTACGGGCGAAGCGGCTGCCGAGCACCACATTGGTGCCGCAGCGCTCGCGATAGCCCTCGAGCGGATAGCGGCTGATCGAGGCGCCGAGGAACAGCAGATCGTCGAAATGCGGCAGCTTGCGTTTCGCGCCGGCGCCGCGGATGTCGTAGATGCCCGTCGCCGCAGCGCGGCGGATCTCGGACAGGGTGTAGGGATCGAAGGTGGCGGAGAAGCGCGGCTCGGTCACCGGTGTCCGCCGGCTCGCAGGGGTGCCGCCCGGCGGCGGAGTGGCGTCATCCATCAATAGGCGCCCGCATTGTCGACGTGGAAATGATAGAGCCGGCGGGCCGAGCCGTAGCGTCGGAAATCCGACGGATCGACCGCACCCGCCAGACCGGCATCGGTCAGCAGCGTCGCGAGCGCCGCCTTCTCGGCGTCGCCCATCGGCTTCTCCTCGCAATCAGCGCCGAGGCTCGAGACCGTGCCACGGACATAGAGTCCGGCCTCGTAGATCGAATCGCCGAGGCTCTCGCCGGCGTCGCCGAGCACGACGAGGGTGCCGGCCTGGGCCATGAAGGCCGCCATGTGGCCGACCGACCCCTTCACCACGATGTCGATGCCCTTCATCGAGATGCCGCAGCGTGCCGACGCGTTGCCGTCGATGATCAGCAGCCCGCCATGCCCGGAGGCCCCCGCCGACTGGCTGGCGTCGCCCCGGACGTGCACCCGGCCCGACATCATGTTCTCGGCGACCCCGGTCCCGGCGTTGCCCGAGACGACGACCGTCGCCCGCTTGTTCATGCCGGCACAGTAATAGCCGACATGCCCCTCGATCTCGACGGTCACCGGCGCGTCGATCCCGACCGCGATGGCGTGTCGCCCGGCCGGATTGACGACGCGCCAGCGCATCCCCTTGCTGTCCTCGGCGAGATCGTGCAGCGCGGCATTGAGATCGCGCAGCGGCGTCGTCGCGAGATCAACCAGTCTTTCGTTCACGCGGCGCGCTCCCAGAAATAGACGGTCGCGGGCTCCGGCTCCCAGACGCGGGCCTGGGTGATGCCCGGCAGGTCGACCAGCGCCCGGTATTCGGAGCCGAAGGCGACCCAGCGATCGGTCTCGGCCATCACCGCTGGCTTGCAGGCGATCGGGTCGCGCAGCACACCGAAGCCGGATTCGGTGCCGACGACGAAGGTGTAGAAGCCGTCGAGCTCCGCCAGCCCCGCCTCGAGCGCCACGCCCAGCGTGTCGCCCTCGCGCATCCGCCAGCTGAGGAAGCCGGCCGCGACCTCGGTGTCGTTGTCGGTCTCGAAGCTCAGCCCCTCGCGCACCAGCCGCCGGCGAAGATCATTGTGGTTCGACAGCGAACCGTTGTGGACGAGGCACTGGTCGGGCCCGGTCGAGAAGGGATGCGCGCCCTTGGTGGTGACGGCGCTCTCGGTCGCCATGCGGGTGTGGCCGATGGCGTGGGTTCCGGCCATCTGCTCGATACCGAAGCGCCGCGTCACCTCGGTCGGCAATCCGACCGCCTTGTAGAGCTCCATCCGGCTGCCCGTGCCGACGATGCCGACGCCGGGTGCCAGCGGCTGCACCGCCGCCCGTGCGGCAGGCAGCGCCGCCTCCGGCAGCGACAGGACGAGGTGGTCGGCGTGGAGGCTGGCTGCCACCGGCCCGCCCGTGGCGGCCGCGACCGCCGCCGTGACGCCGTCCGGATCATGCGGCGGGGCGACCCGCAACGTCAGCTTCACCATGCCGGGGGTGCCGGCGCCATAGACGGCGATCCCGGCCGAATCCGGGCCGCGATCGGACAGAACACCCAGCATGCCGGCGACCAGGGTGCCGAGTTCGGGCGAGAGCGCCTCGTCTTTCAGGAACAACCCGACGATGCCGCACATGGCAGCCCCCTCTCGGAAGATCGAGCTTCGACACGAGCCCGGCGCAACGTGACAGGGCGTCCGCAGGCCGTCAACTGGGAAGCAGAAAGGTTTCCCGCGGGGAAATCGCCTCCTTACCGCTTCGGCCAGATGATGATCGAGAGATAGCGCATCGGACGATTGAGGAGCCGTTCCGGCCCGTGCGGTGCGCCGGCGTCGAAGAACAGCGCATCGCCCGGCGCGAGCCGGTAGGTCCGGTCGGCGTGGCGGTAATCGACCTCGCCTTCGAGCATGTAGAGGAACTCGACCCCCTCGTGCTGGAAGCCGGTATAGGGCTCGGCCTCGGCCGACAGGGTGATGAGGTAGGGCTCGACGGAGAGATCGCCTGACAGGGAATGGCCGAGCAGCTCGTAGCGATGGCCGACCTTGGTGCCGCGGCGCTCGATCACAACACCCTGGCCGGCACGGACATGGGAACAGTCGCGCCGCTCCTCCACGCCGGCAAACAGCGAGGCGATCGGCACGTTGAGCGCCTCCGACAGCGCCTGCAGCGTCGCGAGCGAAGGCGAGATCTGCCCGTTCTCGATCTTCGACACCATCCCCGCGGAGATGCCGGCACGCTGGGCGAGATCGGCCGCGTTGATGCCGAGCCCGGCCCGGAGCGCGCGGATCTTGGCGCCGATGAGTTTCTCGAGCGTGCGGCCGCTGGCGCCCGGCGCGTTCGATCCGGTGGCGAGCCGGTCCGACTGTTCATCGGGTCCCGGGGGCGGGCGGGACGGCGCGGAGCGGTCAGCCATGGCGGATCCCCGCCTCCATCATCCGACGCCGGAAGGCGAGAAGGTCACGCCAGACCTCGCGCTTCATGCTCGCCTGACGCAGCAGGAAGGCGGGATGGTAGATCGGCATCACCGGCACCGGGTCGGGTAGACCGGGAACGGCGAGGTCGAAGAAGCGGCCATGGATGCGGGTGATACCCTCGCGCGTGCCGAGCAGCGCCGCCGTCGCCGTGCCGCCGGCGCACAGCATCAGCTTCGGCCGCTTGAGCGCGATGTGGCGCTCCACGAAGGGCAGGGAGATCGCCACCTCGCCGGCATTGGGTTGGCGATTGCCCGGCGGCCGCCAGTTGACGATGTTGGTGATGTAGACGTGCGAGCGGTCGAGGCCGATCGCCGCGAGCATACGGTCGAGCAGGCGGCCCGACTGGCCGACGAAGGGCTTGCCCAGCCGATCCTCCTCGGCCCCTGGCGCCTCGCCGATGATCATCACCTCGGCCTCGGGATTGCCGTCGGCGAAGACCATCTGCGTCGCCGTGAGCTTGAGCGCACAGCCGTCGAAGGCCTCGAGCGCGGCTCTGAGCGCCGCGAGCGTGTCGCAGGCGGCGGCGAGACGCCGTGCCTCGGCCGTCGCATCGGCGGTGCCGGGCAGCGCCCGCGCGGGGACGGCCGCGGACGTCGCCGCCGGGGCGGCAGGTGCTGGCGGGGCAGCGGCCGTCGTCACGGCCGCGGGCAGGGAAGCGGGGTCTGGCCGGCGCTGCCGGGTCATCGGCACGGGCTCCTCGGCGATGGCCTCGTCGACACCCGCCTCGGCATACCAGCGCAAGAGGGCCAGGATCTCGGCGCGCGACAGGCCGGACATTGGGTCATGCGGAGGGGCGCCGGGCATCAGCGTCGCACGGCAGGCAGGCCATCACCGGTCGGCATCTCGCCGATTTCGATGGCAATCCGTGACGAAAGGCGGCATTCGACGTTCACCAGCCATCCCTTAACACGGCAGACGAAGGGGATTAAGGGAAAGCCATGGATCGCGAATTCATGGAGTACGACGTCGTGATCGTCGGTGCCGGCCCGGCAGGGCTCGCAGCGGCGATCCGGCTGAAGCAGCGCGCCGCCGAAGCGGGGGCGGAGATCTCCGTCTGCGTGCTGGAGAAGGGTTCGGAGGTCGGGGCACACATCCTGTCGGGTGCCGTCCTCGAGCCGCGGGCGCTGAACGAGCTGATCCCGGACTGGCGCGACCGGGGTGCGCCGATCGAGACGGCCGTCACGCGCGACGAGTTCCACCTCTACACCGCCGTCGACAGCTTCCGCATACCGAACCGGCTGCTTCCGAAAGAGCAGCACAATCACGGCAACTACATCGTCAGCATGGGCCTCGTCTGCCGATGGCTGGCCGGGCAGGCCGAGGCGCTGGGGGTGGAGATCTATCCCGGCTTCGCGGCGGCGGAGATCCTCTATCACGAGGACGGGTCGGTGCGCGGCGTCGCCACCGGCGACATGGGCATCGGCAAGGATGGCACGCCCACGGCGAATTTCACGCGGGGAATGGAGCTGCATGCGAAGTTCACGCTGTTCGCCGAGGGGGCGCACGGCTCGCTGACCAAACAGCTCATCGAGCGTTTCGACCTGCGCGCCGGCCGCGATCCCCAGACCTACGGCATCGGGCTGAAGGAGGTCTGGGAGGTCGCGCCGGAGAATCACCGCCCGGGCCTCGTGCAGCACGGCTTCGGCTGGCCGCTGGACAGCCACACCTATGGTGGCGGCTGGCTCTATCATTACGGCGACAACCTGGTCTCGATCGGCTTCGTCGTCGGTCTCGACTATCGCAACCCCCATCTGTCGCCCTTCGAGGAGTTCCAGCGTTACAAGTCGCACCCGCTGATCCGGCCGGTCCTGGAGGGCGGGCGCCGCCTGGCCTATGGCGCGCGGGTCATCAATGAAGGCGGGCTGCAATCGATCCCGAAGCTGACGGTGCCGGGCGCCTGCCTGATCGGCTGCGCCGCGGGTTTCGTCAACGTGCCCAAGATCAAGGGCAACCACACCGCGATGAAGTCGGGGATGGTCTGCGCCGAAGCACTGGCGGATGCGCTGCTAGCCGGCAGCACCGGCCGCGAGGAGCTGACGCGCTATCCCGAACGGCTGCGCGAGAGCTGGCTGTGGTCGGAGTTGACGGTGGTGCGGAACTGCCGCCCCTCCTTCCGCTGGGGCATGTGGATCGGCACCCTCGTCTCCGGCATCGAATTGTGGCTGCGCGGCAGGACGCCCTGGACGCTGCATCACCGCCACCGCGATCACGAGCGGCTGCTGCCCGCAGCGCAGGCGCGCAAGATCGACTACCCCAAACCCGATGGCGTCGTCACCTTCGACCGCCTCTCCTCGGTGTTCCTGTCGAACACCAACCATGAGGAG
>CAYORM010000123.1:0-5153 GCA_964406375.1 uncultured Mycobacteriaceae bacterium
GTCATACTGGCCGATGATCGCCGCGAGGTCATCCGGCTTGAGGCCGGTGCGTATGTCGACCTCGACACCGCGGTTGCGGAAGATGGCGACGGCGGCGGGGCTGAGCGCGTCAGAGATCAGAACCTTGGGCATGGGACTTGCTCCGTCGGCGCCCGCGCGGCCCGGCGGCGCGGGCGCAGCGATCGTGGAAAGGGGACGTGACGCCGTTCCGGCCGCTCAGGCGGCCTCGGACAGCGCGGCGCGGGCGGTTTCGTAGGCCCAGTCGAGCCAGGGGAGCAGCGCGCGCAGATCGTCCGTCTCGACCGTCGAGCCGCCCCAGATGCGCAGGCCCGGAGGCGCATCGCGGTAGGCGCCGATATCGAGCGCCACCCCTTCCGCCTCGAGCAGCGCCGCGATGCGCTTGGGCAGCGCCGCCTCGGCTTCGGGGCCCAGCGCCGTCACCGCCGGATCGACGATCTTCAGACAGATCGAGGTGGAGGACCGGGTCGCCGGATCCTCGGCGAGGAAATCGACCCAGCCGGTCCGCTCGACCCATTCAGCGACCACGGCGAGATTGGCGCGGCTGCGCGCGACCAGCGCCGGCAGGCCGCCGATCGCCTCGGCCCAGGCGAGACCGTCGAGCGCATCCTCGACACAGAGCATCGAGGGGGTGTTGATCGTCTCGCCCTTGAAGATCCCTTCGATCAGCTTCCCCTTCGAGGTGAGGCGGAAGACCTTCGGCAGCGGCCAGGACGGGACGTGGCTCTCGAGCCGTTCCACCGCCCGCGGCGACAGCGCCAGCATGCCATGCGCGCCTTCGCCCCCCAGCACCTTCTGCCAGGACCAGGTGACGACATCGAGCCGGTCCCAGGGCAGCTCCATCGCGAAGGCGGCGGAGGTCGCGTCGCAGATGATCAGACCCTCGCGGTCGGGCGCGATCCAGCCGCCATCGGGGACGCGGACGCCGGAGGTCGTGCCGTTCCAGGTGAAGACGACATCGCGGGTCCGGGTGTCGACCTGCGACAGGTCCGGCAGCCGCCCATAGGGCGCATCGAAGCTGCGCAGATCAGCCAGACGGAGCTGCTTGGCGATATCGGTCAGCCAGCCCTGGCCGAAGCTCTCCCAGGCGAGGACGTCGACGCCCCGGGCGCCGAGCATCGTCCACATCGCCATTTCCATCGCGCCGGTATCCGAACCGGGCACGATGCCGAGCCGCCAATCGGCCGGCATGCCGAGGATCGCCTTCGACCGCTCGATGACGGCGGCGAGCTTCTTCTTGCTGGACGAGGCACGGTGCGAGCGCGCGAGTGCCGCGTCCTTCAGCCGGTCGAGCGACCAGCCGGGACGTTTCGCGCAGGGACCGGAGGAAAAATAGGGGGAAGCGGGGCGCAGACGCGGCTGCGCGGCGAGCGTGCTCGCTGACATGCTATCCTTCCAGATAACGGCGTCCCGGTGGGGGGACGTGGCCCGCCGCGGACAATAGGCCCCGACGGGGTCGCGTCAAGCGAAAGCTGGACGGGTGCGCGTCGCGAAAAGCCGCCGACCGGTCCTCGAGAGAAGGCTCAGGCCGCTACCATCCGTCGCTCGATGACCGTGCAGATCTCGTCGATCACCCCGTCGATCAGCCGGTCGTCATCCGCCTCCGCCATCACGCGGATCAGCGGCTCGGTACCGGATTTCCGGATCAGCAGCCGGCCGGCGCCATCCAGCCGCCGCTCCGCAGCGGCGATCGCCGCCTTGACCGCCGGATCATCGAGCGGCGTCCGCCCGCCCGGCACGGGGGTGTAGCGCAGATTGCGCAGCTTCTGTGGCACCGGCTGGAAGACCGAGGCGACTTCCGACGCCCGCCGCCCGGTCTGCGCCACCACCGCCAGCACCTGCAGCGCGGCGATCAGCCCGTCGCCGGTCGTTCCGTGATCGCTGAGCACGATGTGGCCGGACTGCTCGCCGCCGAGGTTGAGCCCCTGCTCGCGCATCGCCTCGACGACGTAGCGGTCGCCGACGGCGGTCCGGTGAAGCCGCAAGCCCAGCCCGGTCAGGAGCCGCTCGAGCCCGAGATTGGACATGACGGTCGCCGCCATGCCGCCACCGGTCAGCCGCCCCGCGGCCAGCCATTCCTTGGCGATCAGCCCCATGAGCTGGTCACCATCGATCCGGCGCCCGGCCTCATCGGCCATGATCAGACGGTCGGCATCACCATCGAGGGCAATGCCGAGATCGGCGCCGTGCTCGAGCACCGTCGCCTGCATCGCCTCGGTGTGGGTGGCGCCGCAATCGCGATTGATGTTGACGCCGTCCGGCTCGCAGCCGATCTCGATCACCTCGGCACCGAGCTCCCACAGCACCTGCGGCGCCGCGCGATAGGCAGCACCATTGGCGCAGTCGACGACGATCTTCATGCCGTCGAGCCGCAGCCCGCGCGGGAAGGTACTCTTGGCGAACTCGACATAGCGGCCGAGCGCATCGTCGATGCGCCGGGCGCGCCCCAGCCCGGCCGGCGTCGCGAGAGCGGCCGGGTCGACCGGACCGTCGATCAGCGCCTCGATCCGTGCCTCGACCTCGTCGGACAGCTTGTA
Source organism: uncultured Mycobacteriaceae bacterium (assembly GCA_964406375.1). Lineage (GTDB taxonomy): Bacteria > Pseudomonadota > Alphaproteobacteria > DSM-16000 > Inquilinaceae > CAYORM01. Next base: position 2,556 of record CAYORM010000123.1, read on the forward strand.
GCCGTCCGGTCCGAAGAGCTTGATCCCGTTGTCCTCGAACGGGTTGTGCGAGGCCGAGATCATCACGCCGAGATCGCAGCGCAGGGAGCGCGTCAGAAGCGCCACGGCCGGTGTCGGCATCGGCCCCAGGAGCAGCACATCCATGCCCATCGAGACGAAGCCGGCGGTCAGGGCCGGTTCGATCATGTAGCCCGACAGCCGGGTATCCTTGCCGATGACGACGCGGTGGCGGTGCTCCCCGCGGCGGAACTGCGCCGCGGTCGCCATCGCGATCCGCAGCGCCGTCTCGGCGGTCATCGGCTCGGTATTCGCGGTGCCACGGATCCCGTCGGTGCCGAACAGCCTGCGCATCTGCCTCACTCCCCTGCGCCGCCCGGGACCCCGCCGCTGCCGCTATCGAGCGGCGGGCTGTCCCGGAGCGCGGTCCAGACGGCGCGCGCTTGGCGCGTCTCCGCCACGTCATGGACCCGCAGGATGTGCACGCCGCGATCCAGCGCCGCAAGCCCCGCGGTGAGGGAACCCGGCAGGCGCGCCTTCGGCCCGCTCGCCGCATCGGGATCGAGCGCGGCGACGAAGCGCTTGCGTGACACGCCGTAGAGCAGCGGGCAGCCGAGATCGTGGAAGGCGGCGGCGTGGCGGATGAGCGCGAGGTTGTGCTCGACCGTCTTGCCGAAGCCGATGCCCGGATCGAGGGCGATCCGATCCCGCGGGATACCCGCCGCATCGGCGAGGCGCAGATCGTCCTCCAGCCGGTCATGGATATCGAGCACAACATCGTCGTAGCGGGGTGCGGCCTGCATCGTCCGCGGCTCGCCCAGCATATGCATCAGGATGACCGGGCAGCCGGCGCGGGCGACGAGCCGGCGCGCCTCACCATCGTGACGCAGCGCCGTCACGTCGTTGATGATGCGTGCCCCCGCGGCGAGCGCCGCGGCCATCACCGACGCATGGCGGGTGTCGATCGAGACGATGGCGCCCTCGGCGGCGAGGGTGCGGATGACCGGCTCGACCCGCGCCCACTCCTCTTCCGGCGGGACGGGGTCGGCACCGGGACGGGTGGATTCGCCGCCGATGTCGAGGATGTCGGCACCCGCCTCCCGCAATGCCCGGCCGCGGGCGATGGCGGCCTCGGCCTTGAGCGCCTCACCGCCGTCGGAGAAGCTGTCCGGCGTCACATTGACGATGCCCATGAGGAGCGGCCGGTCGAGCCGCAGCCCGGCGAAATCCGGGCGCGGGCGGGTCAGCGCCTCGAAACGGCGGCGTACTGGCCCGGTCACGTCACGCGCCGCCGCCCAGGCCTCGAGCGCCTCGGGGGGCAGCAGCGCCCGTTCGATGGCGCCCGAGGCATGCCGCAGCGCCACCCGCAGCCGGGCGAAACGCAGCGGCCCGCCGGCGAGCGGCGGGCCGTCGATCTCGGGATCGAGCCCGACGGGCTCGAGGACAAGGCTCCGCACCATAGCGGTGCCTCAGGTACCGGGTTGCGGCTCCGGGTCGAGCGACCCCTTGGCCCCACCCGAGGGGACGGAGGACCGGCGGCCGGCATTCGGCCGCTGCTGGGGCGGCGGCTCGTCCGTCGGCTCCGGCCGGTTGATCGGCTCACCATTGAGCAGGCCGCGCACCTCATCGCCCGACAGCGTTTCGTATTCGAGCAGCGCCTGGGCCAACAGATGCAGCTCGTCAATCCGCTCGGTCAGGATGCGCCGCGCCGTCGCCTCGGCCGTCTCGATCAGCCGGCGCATCTCCTCGTCGATCAGCCGCGAGGTCTCTTCGGAGATGTTCTGCGTCTGGGTGACCGAATGACCGAGGAAGACTTCCTGCGAATTCGAGGCGTAGCTCAGCCGGCCCAGCTTGTCCGACATGCCCCATTCGGTGACCATGGCACGCGCCAGCCGCGTCGCCTGCTGGATGTCGCTGGCCGCCCCGCTGGTCACATGGTCGGGGCCGAAGATCAGCTCCTCGGCGACCCGGCCGCCGAAGGTCATGGCCAGCTTCGATTCCATCTCGATCTTCTTGAAGCTGTACCGGTCGGATTCCGGCAGGCTCATCACCATGCCGAGCGCGCGCCCGCGCGGCACGATCGTCACCTTGTGGATCGGATCATGCTTCGGGACGTTCAGCCCGACGATGGCGTGCCCGGCCTCGTGATAGGCCGTCAGCCGCTTCTCCTCCTCCGACATCACCATCGAGCGCCGCTCGGCACCCATCAGCACCTTGTCCTTGGCGGCCTCGAACTCCGACTGGCTGACCACGCGCTTGCCACGCCGCGCGGCAAGCAGGGCCGCCTCGTTCACCAGGTTGGCGAGGTCGGCGCCGGAGAAGCCGGGCGTGCCGCGGGCGATCACCTTCGGGTCCACGTCCGGCGCCAGCGGCACCTTGCGCATATGGACCTTCAGGATCTTCTCACGGCCGACGATGTCGGGGTTCGGCACCACGACCTGCCGGTCGAAGCGGCCGGGGCGCAGCAGCGCCGGGTCCAGCACGTCCGGCCGGTTGGTGGCGGCGATCACGATCACGTTCGCGTTGGAGTCGAACCCGTCCATCTCCACCAGGATCTGGTTCAGGGTCTGCTCGCGCTCGTCGTGGGAGCCGCCGAGGCCG
>CAYORM010000124.1:0-3369 GCA_964406375.1 uncultured Mycobacteriaceae bacterium
ATCGAGCGCGCCCCCTTGCATCCGCTCGACCAGTTCCGCGCCTTCCAGGCCATGGGCGAGAAGGGCATGACCGAGGAGGAAATCGCGGCGGCCTTCTTCGTCGACGTCAAGGTCGTGAAGCAGCGCCTGCGCCTGGCCTCGGTCTCTCCCGCGCTGCTCGACATCTATGCAGAGGACGGCATGACACTCGAACAGCTCATGGCCTTCACTGTCTCGGAGGACCATGCGCGCCAGCAGCAGGTCTGGGAGGCGATCAAGGACGGCTGGCAGAAGGAGCCCTATTACATCCGCCGACTGATGACCGAGACCACGGTCAGGGCCTCGGACAAGCGGGCGGCCTTCGTCGGACTCGCGGCGTATGAGGATGCGGGTGGCTATGTACTCCGCGATCTCTTCCAGTCCGACGATGGCGGCTGGCTTCAGGACGCCGTCCTGCTCGACCGTCTCGTCACCGAGAAGCTCAAGGCCGAGGCCGAGACCGTCGCGGCCGAGGGCTGGAAATGGATCGAGATCGCCGTGACCTTTCCCTATGGTCATGACCACGGATTGCGGGAACTCGTCGGCACCACGGTCAATCTGACCGAGGAGGAACGCGCGACCCGCGAAGCGCTGCGCGACGAATACGACCGGCTCGAGGCCGAATATTCCGAGGCCGACGAGCTGCCCGACGAGGTCGACCAGCGCCTCGGTGAGATCGAAGAGGCGCTGGAGACCTTCGATCGCCGTCCCATGACCTATGCGCCCGAGCAGATGGCCCGGGCCGGGGCCTTCGTCAGCATCGACTCCGATGGAACGCTGCTGGTCGAGCGTGGCTATGTCCGGCCCGGGGACGAGGCGACGGCCGAGCCCGAGGGCGGCGATGGCGCTGACGCTGCGGGCACGGCGACCGAGGGCGATCAGCCGGCTGGCGTCCAGCGCGCCGTGATTACGGTTGGCGGATCCCCCACCGAAACAGACGAGGAGGAGGATGAGGTCGAGACGATCCGGCCGCTTCCCGACCGCCTGGTCAGCGAACTGACTGCGCATCGTACGCTCGCCTTGCGCGATGCCGTGGCATCGAGCCCCCATGTCGCCATGACCGCGCTTTTGCACCGGCTGGTCACGGATACATTCCTCCCGCATTCCACGCGGGGTTGCATCGAGGCCCAGGTCCGCGAGGTGCATTTCCCGGCGCAGGCCGAGGATCTGCGCGACAGCGCCTCGGCGCGGGCGGTGGCAGAACGGCACGAACGCTGGGGCGATCATATCCCCGCAGATGACGCGGCGCTCTGGGACTGGCTGGCCGATCTTGACGACGGCTCCCGCATGGAGCTTCTCGCCCATTGCGTGAGCTTCGGCGTCAACGCGCTCTACGAGAAGCCGAACCCCTATGGCGGCATGGGAGTCAGCCAGCACGGCCTCGAGGTGAGGCTGGCGCAGGCCGACAGGCTGGCGCGCGCCACCGGGCTCGACATGGTGGCGGCTGGCTGGCGTCCGACAGTGGAGAATTATCTCGGCCGCGTGACCAAGCCTCGCATTCTCGAAGCCGTGCGCGAGGGGGCGGGCGAACGGGCAGCCGAGCTGATCGACCACCTGAAGAAGGGTGACATGGCCAAGGAGGCCGAGCGCCTGCTCGCGGAAACCGGCTGGCTGCCAGAGCCGCTGCGCATGATCGACCCCGGCGCAGAGACCGACGCCGTGGCCTCCGCCGATGTTGAGGCCGACGACCTGCCGGAGTTCCTGGCAGGCGATGGCGAGGATGAAGACCTCGCCGAGGAGGAGCAGCACATGGTCGCCGCTGAATGACCTCCGCCTGCGGGGTCGGCTTCGGCCGCCCCGCATCTTCCCTCTCGATTTTCCACCCGCCCGGCCACCGCGCCGGGCGCATTCGATTCAGGAGCTACCGATGACCGACGAGTCCGAAATCGCGCCCGACGCCTGCCCGCCGCTCTCCGAGTGGAGGACGCTGGATGCCCTTCGTGCCCAACTCGAGGCCGAGCTGTTCAACCTCAACAAGGGCGTGCTGCTCGATGCCCTCGCATCCGCGGGAGTCACGCATGTCGTCGTGACCTTCGACGGCTATGGCGATTCCGGCCAGATCGAGAATGTCGAGGTCCGGTCCGGCGACGATGCCATCCCGATGCCGGAGAGCACGATCGAGATCGCCGAGGCGCTCTGGGGCCAAAGCGAGCCGAAGCGATCCATCGTCGCGATCGCGACGGCCATCGAAAGCCTGGCCTATGACGTGCTGGAGCGGACGCATTGCGGCTGGGAAAACTCCGACGGCGCCTATGGCGACATCACCTTCGATGTGGCGGCGCATGCGATCACGCTCGACTACAACGAGCGCTACACCGCCACCGAAAACTACACGCATCAGTTCTGAGGGAGGCGGCAATGGGACATTGTTATCATCACGCGCTGTCCTCGGCGCGCAAATGGGGCGGCACCGCGGAGGACTATCTGCCGCTGCATCAGTGGTTCGATGAATCGAAGGAGATCACCGCCGACTTCCGGCACCGGGCGTTGCGCCATCACGCCCAGGGCATATTCGAGTTGGAGCGGGTTTTCGGGCCGACCATCACCGTCTCGACCGGCCGCGTCGTCCCCGTCCGATTGATCGGCGAACAGCATGTGCTGGAGGATCTCGGCTTCATTCCGAGCTTTGCCGATTGGGTGCGTTCGATCCGGCCCCAGCCCTGGATGGGCCGCGCCCAGCCGATTCACAAGCTGGTCGATCCCTTCGCCGCTGCGGCTGACGGTGAGCCGGACGCAAGCTGTCCACCGCATTCGGGGGCCGGCTCAGGGGCAGCCTGACCACCACCATCCCCCACTATCCGCCCGGTCCTCGTGACCGGGCTTTGCATTGGAGAGCCCAATGACCCGTTTGATAGATATCGACGAGATCTTCCACGAGGACCGCGACAATCCTCCGGGCGAGAGATCGCTGCCCTGGGAGGAGACGCGCGACGGCGTCACCGTGGTGGTGGAGCCCAAGCCCCATTGGGCCGAGGACATGCGGGCGTTCCGCCTCGATGCCCGCGAATATTGCCGCTATGCCGACTGGACCGCGCATGGCGCCAGGGCGCGGTTTTTCGGTCATGTCGACATGTCGGGCGACGAGGTGATGATGAAGGCCCGCGCCATGATCGCGCGCGAAATCGCCGATGGGCTCTGGGACTGAGCGGCAAGGCCGGTTCCGCCCCCCTGCGGCGCCGCCGGTTATCGCTTTGCCGGCCGTGATGGACCGGGCTCCAGCTTCGCCATTAGCCATCGATGTCATGGGTGACGGTTGCCGTCCGGCCCCGTGCGAACACGAATTTTCGGCCAGCGCGCCAGCAAGGCTGGCGGGACGAGGCATCTGCGACGGGTCTCGGGCATCCGGTCAGA
>CAYORM010000124.1:3379-5005 GCA_964406375.1 uncultured Mycobacteriaceae bacterium
CTCGCCAATTCCCTGACTTTCTGCCACCAATGTCATGGGGCGATGGGTGCCGTCCCGATCTGAACGAACACGGATTCTCGGACAGCATGGCGGCAGGGCTGGCTGGGCGAGGCATCTGCGACGGGTTTCCGGCATCCGGTCAGATGCAAGGCACCACCCCCCGCTTCCATTCGCAAACCTTGGTCTGATCCGCTTCTTTGCATTCAACCCCAAGGGGTCGGCTTGACGCTGCGCGTGCCGCCCTCGCGGATTCGGGGGAACCCGAACGCGCGAGGGTGAGTGCAGATCCGGTCAGACACTTCGGGCGCCTGTCGCGCGGGGGATGGTCCCCCGCCTCCAAGACAGGAGCCGGAACCCATGTCCTATGCAGATGCCACCGCCTTTGCCGCCAGCCTCGCCGCCACGCTGATGGTCTCGATCGTCGTGTTCGAGGCGGGCGACGGCACCCACGGCGCCATGCCCTTGGGCGAGTTCGATGGCGATGAGGAAATGGTGAAGCTGGAGCTCGATCCATGGGCCTGAGGCGCGAAAGCGCCACATCCCCGACAATCCGGGACGCGGAAGCGCGTCCCGGGCCTTCCCCCTGGCGATGATCACCCATCGCCGGAGGTGGCGCCAGGGCCGAGGCCCTCGGCGACGAGAGGGAGAGTGCGGGCCGGTTTGGCCGTGACGGGTTGGAAGGTGGAGGAGAGGCCTCCGCCGCCCGTCGCGGAGCAACACCGATGACCCTTCCCCGCCACGATACCTTCCGCTCGATCGGCCAGATTCTCGCCGCTGATGTGCTTCCGGCGCTTTGCCATGCGCGAAAACTGCCGCTGCGAGTCACCTGCCTCGGCGCCGCCAGTTATGATGATGGCGACGACGTTCATGTATTCGATCGCACCGTGTCGCTCGGTACGCGTCAATCCCCCGAAGAGGCCATGGACCTCGCCATTCTGCGCGTGTCGCGCGGCGACATCCACGCAGGTCGCGACGGCACGCTGCGCTTCCGGCCGCGCATCGCGGTCGTTCAGGACAGCGAATACGGCCTGGTGCTCGCAGGGGAAGTCCGTGCCGGGATCATCCTCTGGCGGCAGCCGGTCGCGTCCGACGCCGAGGCCCGCCGTGTCGTGACCGAGGCCAGCCGTCTGCGCGGCATGGCTTTCGCCGCGTCAGGGCGTGGGGAACACGGATCGGCGCGCGACCTGCGTTACCGCGCCAGCCTGCTCGAGGCGCGGTTGGTCGATGCGTTCTGGCGCGAGACCGCGACCGAGCTGCTCCGCCTTCCACAGGCCGCCTGATCTTCCACCCCATTCCCATCCATTTGGCCCGGTTTCGCGCCAGGCCTTGTCATGTCCGGAGGCCGTCATGGCTGACTATTTCACGCATTTCTCCTGCCTGCTCGATGTGGGCACCCCCGAGAACGCCGCCCGCGCGCTCGAGCTCTACAATTCGCTGTCCGACGAGAACGCCGCCGAGGACCCGCCCTCGGATGGGTTCATGCTGTCGATCCAGCCCGAGCATGGAGGCACGCATCTGTGGATGCGCGATGACGGCACCGGCGATCCCGAGCATGTGATCCGGTTCGTCATGCGCTGCGCCGCCGAGTTCGGCCTGACCGGGCGATGGGGCATGCAATACGCCAAC
>CAYORM010000125.1:0-4823 GCA_964406375.1 uncultured Mycobacteriaceae bacterium
GCCCTCGATCCGCTGATCCGGCGCGAGATGCAGGACGAGTTCCTGCGGCTTCAGGCGACCCTGCACAAGACGATCGTCTTCATCACCCATGATTTCGAGGAGGCGATCCGCCTCGCCGACCGCATCGCGATCATGCGCGATGGGGCGATCGTGCAGATCGGCACGCCCGAGGCGCTGGTGCTGCAGCCGGCCAATGATTACGTCGCCGCCTTCACCCGCGGGGTGCCGCGCGCTCGCGTGCTGACGGCACGTTCGGTGATGCGCCCCGGTACTGCGGCCGGCGCCTCATGGGCCGGTACCGTCCCCGCCACGGCGCGCATCGCCGAGATCGCCGAGCGGGTGGAGTCCGGCGGGCCGCATGCGGTGACCGATGATGAGGGCAGGGTGATCGGGCTGCTCGATCGCGAGGCCGTCATCGACGTGCTGGTCGGCCGCCCGCTGCGGCGGCCGGTTGATGCGCTGGCCGACGCCCCGGCCCGAGCCGTCGAAGGGACGCCGTGACGGCGGGAACTGTCGTGGCGCCCGGGGCGCCCCCGGCGCTGCGTCCCTGGACGCTCTTCTGGATCGCGGCGGCGGTCGCGACGGCGGTGTTCGTCTGGGTGCCGGGGCTCGTCCCAGACTGGGCGACCGAGATGCCGCGGGCGTGGCGGCTGCCCTTCGCCGCCTGGATCGGCGGGGCGATGAACTGGCTGCTGCGTTCAGCCGATCTCGGCCTGTTCACCTTCCAGGAGGCGATGCGCGGGGTCGCATGGCTGCTTGACTGGCCGTTGAGCGCAGCGACCGGGCTGCTGGCCACCGGCTTCATGGACGGTCCGGGCAGCAATGCCCGGCAGATCGTCCCGCCGCTCTCCTGGGTGGCCGTCATCCTCGTCGCCGCCACGATCGGCCATTGGGCACGCGGCTGGAAGCTGGCAATCCTCGCCGGCGGCTGCTTCCTCTATCTCGCCGTCTTCGGGCAATGGGTCAGCGCGATGACGACGCTCGCCTCGATCGCCATCGCAGTGCCGCTGGGGGTCGCGTTCGGCCTGCTGCTCGGTGTCGCCGCCTGGCGCCGCCGATGGGTGCGGACGACGCTCGACCCCATCCTCGACCTGATGCAGACCGTGCCGGTCTTCGCCTATCTCGTGCCGGTACTCTTCCTGTTCGGCTTCGGCCCCGTATCGGCGATGATCGCGACGATCATCTACGCGATGCCGCCGATGGTGCGCGTCACCATCGTCGCGCTCGGCAGCGTCCGTCCCGACATCCGCGAATTCGGCACGATGGCGGGCTGCACCGAAAGACAGCTCCTGTGGCGGGTGCTGTTGCCCTCCGCCCGGCCGCTGCTGATGGTCGGCGTCAACCAGGTCATCATGCTGACCCTCAACATGGTGATCATCGCCTCGATGATCGGCGCCGGGGGGGCTGGGCTTCGACGTGCTTTCGGCGCTGCGCCGGCTCGACATCGGCGGTGGCATCGAGGCCGGGGTGGCGATCGTGGTGCTGGCGATCGCGCTCGACCGTGTGTCGGCCGCCGCCGCGGAGCGGCCGCCGCGCACGGTGTCGCGCGAGGGGGCGGGACTCGCCGCCCGCCACCCGCATATCGCCTTCGCCCTGGCGGTCGTGGTCGTGACCTGGCTGCTCGGCCTCGTGGTCCCGGCGCTGCAGGTCTATCCGGCCGGCTGGCAGGTGACGACCGGCGCCGCGCTCGACGATGCCGTCGCCTGGATCAACATCAACTTCTACGACGATTTCGAGGCGGTGAAGACGGCGCTGCTGACCGGCGTGCTGCTGCCGGTCAAACGCTTTGCACTGGCGCTGCCCTGGCCCTGGATCGTGCCGCTCGCCGGCGTCGCCGGCTGGCGGCTCGCTGGGCCGCGGCTCGGCCTCCTCGTTGCCGGGCTGTTGCTCGCCATCGCCTTCGCCGGGCTGTGGGAAGTGGCGATGTACACCGTCTATCTCTGCGGCGTGTCGGTGGTGATCGCGGCGGCGATCGGGTTTCCCATCGGCCTTGCCACCGCCGGGCGCGACCGGCTGTGGCGGGCGGTGCGGGGCATCGCCGACGTGCTTCAGACCTTGCCGAGCTTCGTCTACCTGATCCCGGTCGTCATGCTGTTCCAGGTCGGCGATTTCTCGGCCATTGTCGCGGTCGTCGCCTATGCGATCGCGCCGGCGGTGCGCTACGCCGCGCATGGCGTGCGGGCGATCGACCCGTCGCTGATCGAGGCCGGCACCGCCGCGGGCTGCACCCGCAGGCAGATCCTGACGCGCATCCGGCTGCCGCTGGCTTTGCCCGAGCTGATGCTCGGCCTCAACCAGACGATCATGCTGGCGATCTCGATGCTGGTGATCACCGCCCTCGTCGGGACACGGGATCTCGGCCAGGAAGTCTACAAGGCGTTGACCAAGGCCGATGTCGGGGCGGGGTTGACCGCCGGCCTCGCGGTCGCCTTCCTCGCCATCACCGCCGACCGGCTGATCGCCGCCGCCGCGCTGCGGCGCCGCGCCCGGTTGGGCCTCGCGTGAACCCCCGCCTGTCCGAGCAGTAATGAACCTCACCCTCGAAGCCGCCCTCGATCGCGTCCATGCGCTGCCCTGCTGGTCCGGCCCGGTGGATCCGACGCCGATCGGCGGCGGCCTCACCAACCGGAACTTCCGGGTTCACGATGGCGGGCGCCGCCTCGTCGTGCGCATCGGCGACGATATCCCGGTCCATCACATCCGCCGCGTTCAGGAGATCGCGGCGGCACGGGCGGCGGCCGAGGCCGGGATCAGCCCGCCGCTCATCCATGCCGTGCCCGGTGCGATCGTCATGGAGGAGATCGACGGCCGCACGCTGGGGCCGGCCGACATCGCCGATCCGGCGATGCTGCCGCGCATCGTCGAGCTGGTGCGCCGCGCCCATGCCGAGATGACACGCCGCGTCCGCGGGCCGCTGGCCGCCTTCTGGGTGTTCCATTTTCTGCGCGACTACGCCGGCCAGCTCCGAGACGCCGCCAGCCCCTATGCGCCGCAATGCGACGGCTTCCTCGCCGCCGCCGATGAGCTGGAGGCGGCGGTCCAGCCGGTCCGCCTCGTCTTCGCGCACAACGACCTGCTCGCCGCGAACCTGATCGATGACGGGCGCAGGCTGTGGCTCCTCGACTGGGAGTTCGGCGGCCTCGGCGACCCGCTCTTCGACCTCGCCAATCTCGCCTCGAACAACGGCCTGTCCGAGGCTGCCGAGGCGGCGATGGTGAGTGCCTATGTCGGCGGCGAGCCGGATGGCGCGCTGTTCCGCCGCTATGCCGCGCTCCGTGCGGCCTCGCTGCTGCGCGAGGCGATGTGGAGCATGGTCTCGGCGCTGCACTCGACGATCGATTTCGACTATGCCGCCTATGCCGAGGAGAACTTGGCCCGTTACCGCCAGGCGCTCGGGGCGTTCCGCCGGATCGGCGTATCGGCGGCGGGGGGAGGACACACCCAGCCATGACCGTCACCGAACACGACCGGCCGGAGCCGGGAACGCTGCCGCGCGACGTTGAGGTGGTGATCGTCGGCGGCGGCATCGTCGGCTGCTCGACCGCTTATCACCTCGCCCGGCTCGGCCGGGCGCCGCTGCTGCTCGAACGGCACAAGCTGACCTCCGGCACGACCTTCCATGCCGCGGGGCTGGTCGGCCAGCTGCGCTCCAGCGCCAACATCACCCAGCTTCTCGGCTATTCGGTCCAGCTCTACGACCGGCTCGAAGCCGAGACCGGACTCGCCACCGGCTGGAAGCGCAATGGCGGGTTGCGCCTCGCCTGCAATCAGGAGCGCTGGACCGAGGTCCGCCGCCAGGCGACGACGGCGCATTCCTTCGGGCTCGAGATGCACCTCCTGTCGCCGGCGGAGGCGCGCGATCTCTGGCCTTTGATGGAGGTGTCGGACGTGGTCGGCGCCGCCTTCCTGCCGACCGACGGGCAGGCGAACCCCTCCGACATCACCCAGTCGCTCGCCAAGGGCGCACGGATGGCGGGTGCCCGCATCGTCGAGGATGTGACGGTGACGCGGATCCTCGTCGAGGAGGGGCGCGTCGCGGGCGTGGAGACGACGGCCGGCACCGTCCGCTGCCGCGCCCTCGTGCTGTGCGCCGGACAATGGACCCGGGCGCTCGCCCGCAGCGTCGGGGTCACGGTGCCGCTCGTCTCCGTCCAGCATCAATATCTCGTGACCGAGCCGATCCCCGGCGTGGAGCCGACGCTGCCGACGCTGCGCGATCCGGACCGGCTGACCTATTGGAAGGAGGAGGTCGGCGGGCTGGTGATGGGGGGCTATGAGCCGAACCCGCTGCCCTGGGCCGATGACGGAATACCCCAGGGCTTCCATTTCGAACTCTTGACCCCCGACTGGGACCATTTCGAGCCGATGATGCAGCTCGCCCTCGCGCGTGTCCCGGCGATGGAGACGGCCGGCATCCGGACCATGGTCAACGGGCCCGAGAGCTTCACCCCCGACGGCAATTTCATCCTCGGCGAGGCGCCGGAGTTGCGCGGCCTGTTCATCGGCGCCGGCTTCAACGCCTTCGGCATCGCGGCCGGCGGCGGCGCCGGTATGGCGCTCGCCGAATGGGTGGTCGCGGGCGAGCCGCCCTATGACCTGTGGACGGTCGATATCCGCCGCTTCGGCCGGCCACATTTCGACGTCGACTGGGTTCGCACCCGGACGATGGAGGCCTATGGCAAGCACTACACCATGGCTTGGCCCTTCGAGGAGCACGCCAGCGGCCGGCCGCAGCGGCGTTCGCCGCTCTATGACCGGCTGCGTGCCCAGGGCGCCTGCTTCGGCGAGAAGCTCGGCTGGGAGCGGCCGAACTGGTTCGCCGG
>CAYORM010000126.1:0-4563 GCA_964406375.1 uncultured Mycobacteriaceae bacterium
TGAACAGGATGATCTGGCCCTCGTTCTTGGCCAGGTCGTTGAGCACGGCCTTGAGCCGCTCCTCGAATTCGCCGCGGTACTTCGCGCCGGCGATCAGCGCGCCCATGTCGAGGCTGAGCACGCGCTTGCCCTTGAGCTGCTCGGGCACCTCGCCGTTGACGATGCGCTGGGCCAGGCCCTCGACGATCGCGGTCTTGCCGACGCCGGGCTCGCCGATCAGCACCGGGTTGTTCTTGGTCCGGCGCTGCAGCACCTGGATCGTGCGGCGGATCTCCTCGTCGCGGCCGATCACCGGGTCGAGCTTGCCCGTCCGCGCCGCTTCGGTCAGGTCGCGGGCGTATTTCTTCAGCGCGTCATACTGGCTCTCGGCGCTGGCGCTGTCGGCGGTGCGCCCCTTGCGCATCGCGTCCACCGCACCGGACAGCACGTCCGGCCGCACCCCGGCCTCGGCCAGTGCCTTGCCGGCGCCGGTCTCCTTGGCAAGGGCGAGGGCGATCAGCAGCCGCTCCACCGCCACAAACTGGTCCCCGGCCTTCTTGGCGAGCTCGGCAGCCTGCTCGAGGACCCGGGCGAGCTCGCGGCTCAGATAGACCTGGGCACCGCCGCCCCCTTCGACCCGCGGCAGCTTGGCGAGCGCGGCGTCGACCGCCTGCACTGCCAGCTCCGGCCGGCCGCCGGCGCTGCGGATCAGATTAGCCGCGAAACCCTCGGCATCATCGAGCAGCACCTTCAACAGGTGCTCGGGCAGGAGCTGCTGATGCCCGCGCGTCAGAGCGGCGGTCTGCGCCGCCTGGAGGAAGCCGCGGCTGCGCTCGGTGAACGTCTCGAAATCCATACTCCACTCTCCGCTTGCGGCGGCGGCGCCTTCCTGGAAGCACGTCGCCACCCGACCCACCATCGTGCGATCCGGGAGGATGCGATGGAGATGTGGGCGTGTGACATTTGGGCAACAAGACCTTGCAGGCGCGGAATTGACACCCCCGCGGACGCGCCGGCAAATGGCGCAATGCGCCCCCGCCCCGCCTCCGCCGAACCGGCTCTGTCGCCATCATGACGGCCGCGCTGATCGTCGAGGATCTGGCCTGTGCGCGCGGCGGTCGGATCGTCTTCGCCGGGCTCGACTTGGCGCTCGAGGCCGGTGGGGCCGTCCTCGTCGGTGGCCCCAACGGCAGTGGCAAGACCAGCCTGCTGCGTCTTCTCGCCGGGCTCGGCACACCTCTCGCCGGGCGGATCACCCGGCCCGACCGGACGGCGATGCTCGGCCATCAGGATGCGGTGAAGGCACAGGAAACACCGCATCAGGCGCTTGCCTTCTGGGCCACCTTCGCCAGCCGGTCGCCCCGACCCGCCGCGGCGGCGGACGCCGCGCTCGCCGCCTTCGGGCTCGAGCCGCTGGCGAACCTGCCCGGCCGGGTGCTGTCGGCGGGGCAACGTCGGCGCCTCGCCCTCGCACGGCTGCTGGTCCTCGACGCCGCACTCTGGCTGCTCGACGAGCCGACGCTCGGGCTCGACACGTCTGCCATCGCGCGGCTTGAGGCGACGCTCGCCGCCCATCGCGCAGCCGGCGGCATGGTCGTCCTGGCAACGCATGTCCCGATCGCCCTGCCCGGCGCGAAAACGCTGCGCATGGAGGATTTCCCCCCGCCGGCGGTCGCGGCATGAGGCCGTTTGCCGCCCTGCTACGCCGCGATCTTGCACTGGCACTGCGCTCGGGCGGCGAGGTGGCGGCGGTGCTGCTGTTCTTCGTCCTCGCCGTGCTGCTCTTTCCGCTCGGTGTCGGGCCCGAGCCGGCGCTGCTGTCGCGGATTGCGGCGGGCGTCGTCTGGACCGCGGCGCTGCTCGCGACGCTACTGGCGCTCGACCGGCTCTTCGCTGCCGATTTCGCCGACGGCACGCTCGACCTTTTGGCCGCGGGCCCGCTGCCGCTCGAGGCCGTCGCCTTCGCCAAGGCCGCCGCCCTGTGGCTCGCCACGGGACTGCCGCTCGTCCTGCTCTCGCCGGTGATGGCGACGATGCTCGGCCTGCCGGCCGGCGCCTATGGCACGCTCCTTTTGTCACTCCTCCTCGGCACGCCGGTGCTCAGCCTGGTCGGCGGAGTCGGTGCGGCGCTGACGCTGGGCGCCCGTCGCGGCGGCGCCCTGGTGCCGCTTGTCGTCCTGCCGCTCTACCTGCCGGTCCTGATCTTCGGCGCCGCGGCCGTCGAGGCGGCGGCGACCGGTGCCGCCACGCGGCCGCATCTGCTGCTGCTCGGCGGCTGCCTCGCCGCAGCCCTGCCACTCGCCCCCGTCGCCACCGCGGCGGCGCTGCGCCAGGCGGTCGCGTGATCCTGAGACCGGGCAGGTCGGTCGCCCGCGGCCGCTTGCGTCAAAACGGCATGCTGGAAATCCGCTGGGTTTCGACTAGATAGGGGCGAGCGCGGCAGCCTCGGCGACCGCGTGACGCTATGATGCGGCCCGATGCCGCCACACGCCACGATGCACCGCTTCGCCAACCCCGCGCGCTTCCGGCGCCTGTCCGCCGTGATCCGGCCGCCGGCCTTCGCGCTGTCCGCGGGACTGTTCGCCTGGGGGCTGTGGCTCGCGCTCCTCGCCTCGCCGCCGGACTACCAGCAGGGCGAGACGGTGCGGATCATGTATGTCCATGTCCCCGCCGCCTGGATGGCGATGATGGCCTATGCGGCGATGGCGGTGGCCGCCGCCGCGGCCTTCGTCTGGAAACACCCGCTCGCCGACCTCTTCGTCCGCGCCGCGGCGCCGATCGGTGCGGTCTTCACCGCGATCTGCCTTGTCACCGGCTCGCTCTGGGGTGCGCCGATGTGGGGAACGTGGTGGGAATGGGACGGGCGGATGACCAGCGTCCTCATCCTGTTCTTCCTCTATCTCGGCTACATCGCCCTCGTCGGTGCCTTCGACGAGGAGCAGCGGGGCCTCGCCGCCGGGCGGGTGCTGGTGCTGGTCGGCGCGGTCAATCTGCCGATCATCAAATTCTCGGTCGACTGGTGGACGACGCTGCATCAGCCTGCTTCCGTCGTGCGGCTCGACGGGCCGACGCTGCATGCCTCGATGCTGACGCCGCTGCTCGTCATGGCCGGCGCCTGGCTCTGCCTGTTCATCGGCCTCGTCCTGCTGCGTACCGAGAGCGAGATCGCTGCCCGGCGGCTGCGGGCGCTGCAGGCGCAGGCCGGCCGCGCCGAGCCCGCCGTCCGGCCGGTGGTGGAGGCCGGTTAGGCCGATGACGTCCTTCTTCGCGATGGGCGGGTACGCCTTCTATGTCTGGGGCGCCTATGGCGTGGCGACGCTGCTGCTCGCGGCACTGATCGTCGCGACGGTGCTGCGCCACCGCCGGATCGCCCGCACCCTCGCCCAGCTCGAGGCGCTGCGGCGGCCGGACCGTGACGTGACGGTCCGGCGCGCGCGGCCGACGGAGCGGACCGGGTGAGCCGCAAGCGCCGCCGTCTCGTCCTGCTGCTGCTCTGTGCGCTCGGTGTCGGTACCGCTGCCGGGCTGGCGCTCTTCGCCTTCGAGGACAACCTCCTCTTCTTCTACGCCCCGAGCGACGTGGCAGCCCGACCACCCGCGCCCGAACAGCGCTTCCGGCTCGGCGGGCTGGTGGAGGCCGGTAGCCTCGCCCGCACCCCGGACGGGCAGACGGTCGATTTTGTCGTGACAGACGGGGTCTCGGCACTGCCGGTGCGCTACAGCGGCGCGCTGCCCGACCTGTTCCGCGAGGGGCAGGGCGTCATCGCGCATGGCCGGCTCGGCGCCGACGGCACCTTCCTCGCCGACGAGCTGCTCGCCAAGCACGACGAGACCTACATGCCGCCCGAGGTCGCGGCCGCGCTGGAAGCGGCTGGTCATCCCGGGAACGCAGGGTCCGGGGCCGAGGCGCCATGATCCCGGAGCTCGGTCATTTCGCCCTGGTGCTGGCGCTCGTCATCGCGCTCATCCAGGCGGTCGTCCCGCTCTGGGGCGCGGCGCGGCGCGATCCGGGCATGATGGCCGTCGGCGACGCCGCGGCGCTCGCCCAGTTCGGCGCGGTGGCGATCGCCTTCGCCGCGCTCGTCCAGGCCTATGTCGTCTCGGATTTCAGCGTCGCCAACGTCGCCGCGAACAGCCATTCGGCCAAACCGCTACTCTACAAGATCACCGGCGCCTGGGGGAACCATGAGGGCTCGATGCTGCTCTGGGTCCTCATCCTCACCCTCTACGGCGCGCTGGTCTCCGCCTTCGGCCGCGGCCTCGTGCCGACGCTCAAGGCGCGGGTGCTGGCGGTGCAGGGGATGATCGGGCTGGGCTTTCTCGCCTTCATCCTCGCGACCTCGAACCCCTTCCTACGGCTCGATCCCGCCCCCCTCGACGGCGGGGATCTGAACCCGCTGCTGCAGGATCCCGGCCTCGCCTTCCACCCACCCTTCCTCTATCTTGGCTATGTCGGCTTCTCGATGGCGTTCTCCTTCGCCGTCGCCGCGCTGATCGAGGGCCGGGTCGATCCGGCCTGGGCGCGCTGGGTCCGGCCCTGGACGCTCGCGGCCTGGACGGCACTGACCATCGGCATCGCGATGGG
>CAYORM010000127.1:0-4305 GCA_964406375.1 uncultured Mycobacteriaceae bacterium
GGTCGCCGAGCCAGTCCGACCCCTTCACGGTGTCGTACATGTGCCAGCGCCAGTCATCCGGCCCCATGTTGCCGAGTGCCGCGGAGACGCCGCCCTGCGCCGCGACGGTGTGGCTGCGGGTCGGGAAGACCTTCGAGATGCAGGCGGTCTTCAGCCCCTTTTCGGCCATGCCGAAGGTGGCCCGCAGGCCGGCGCCGCCGCCGCCGACGACGACGACGTCGTAGTGGTGATCGACGATGGTGTAGGCGGCCATACTCAGCTCCCGACCGAAATCATCAGCACCGAGACGATGGCCGCGACGGCGAGCAGCGCGCACAGCGCCTTCGTCACGATGTCGAGCGCGAGCCGCGTCCAATGGGTGCAGTAATCGTCCCAGACCTCGGTCATGCCATGGGCGCCGTGATGCGCGCCGACGGCGATGAACAGGATCAGCAGGGTGGCGTTCCAGGGCCGCGCGATCCAGCCGCGCACCTCCTCGAGCGGCGCGCCGAGCAGGCACAGGATCGAGGCGACGAACCAGATGGTGAGCGGGACGAGTACGATCGCCGTCAGCCGCAGGGTGCGCCAGCCGCCGACACCGCGCTTGGCGGAGCCGAGGCCACGGGCGCGGGCGAGGGGGGTCGCGAGGGATTGGCCGTTCTGTCGCATCACCACACCAGGAAGCCGATGACCCAGACGAGCAGCGTCGCCCCGCCCGTCAGGGCCAGCACCACATAGCTGAGACGATCGGTGGTCGGCAGGTCGAAGCCATAGCCGACATCCCAGAGCAGGTGCCGCAGGCCCGCGAACAGGTGGTAGAAAAGGGCGAGCGTCCAGCCCATCAGCATCAAAATCCCGAGCCAGGAGCCGAGGAACCAGGAGACGCCATCATAGGCGTCGCCGCCGACCGCGGCCGCGACCAGCCACACCGCGACGAGGATCGTCCCGAGCGTCAACGCGATCCCCGTCGCGCGGTGCAGGATCGACATCGCCATGGTGATCGAGAAGCGCCACACCTGGAGGTGAGGCGACAACGGCCGGGGCCGCTTCGCGGGTGCAGTGTCGGAGGCGGACATCGGAAGAGCCTCGAAATAAAAGCGTTCGGGCCCGGGCCGGCGGGCCATGCCATGGACTTACGCCGCGTGCCCGCCCGCGTCAACGAAGGGGGCAGCTTCGGCGCCGGCGCATCGGCCGAGGCCCCGCGGACACTGCCGGCGCCATGACGCCGCTGCGCTTGTGGCGCGGTGGTGGCGGCACGCCATGGCCCGGCCCCGGAAAGATCACCTGATCGTGTGATGGCGGTCACGGCACGGCCCGCCGTCCGGGACCATCCTCCGCCCCGTCGCAACTGCCCGTCCCCGACGGGCGCCCGGAGGCGTCGCCATGGTCATCCGATCGATTCTTTGGTTCTACGCGGTGGGCCTGCTGCTTTCGGCCTATGCCGGTGGCCTCACCGTGCCGCTCTGAGCCGTCGCGGCGGTCTCGGCAATGACCGCATCGGCCAGCGCCACCGCCTGCACCCGGATCTCGGGCACCGCCGTGATCTCCCATAGCGCGGCGCGGCAGACCGGTCCGATCGCATGCAGGCGAGGCACCACGCGCCCCGCGGGATCGAGGAGCCGGCCCTCGGGTGTGACATCCAGCCCGAGCCCGAAGTCGTCGGGCCGGGCGAGGCCGGCATCGAAGAGGCTGCGGAGCAGCGGATCGCGCGTCTCGTCGACCCGCGTGCGCGGGCCGGTGCAGTCGATGATCCGCGCGACCTGCCGCCGCTCTTCCTCCAAGGCGCCGCGGCGGCGAAAGACGATCAAGGCGCTGCCATCGGGGCAGGGATCGGTCGCGAGAAGGCGTGCTGCCGCGATCTCGACGCGTCCCGATGCCGCGAGGTTCGCCAGCCGCTCGGCGACTGCAGGCGCGAGCCGGTGGCGATGGACGTCCCACCAGGGACGGAGATGCCGCAGGAAGCGGGTCTTCTCCCGCGCGTTGAAACCCCGCCAAAGCGTCTGGATGTGCGGCCTGAGCGAATCGACGACCGGCCGCCAGTCCGGCGCAGCGATGGCCGCGCGGCGCAGTGCCCGCAGCAGCGGACCGAGCCGCGGACCGGCCGCCAGCAGCGGGGCGGGATCGGCGGCAGGCGTCGGCGCACCATGGGGCTGCGGGACGAGGCCGCGTCGCGAGATCGCCAGCATCGGCCCGCGATGGCCCATCGTGTCGAGCGACAGGACGGTATCGACCATAGTGAGACCGGTGCCGAGGATCAGCAGCGGCGCGTCGGGATCGAGCCCCGACAGGGCCTCGGGCGACCAGGGATCGCCGTGATAGGCCGCCGGGCGCCCGGTCGCATCGGTGCCCGGCGGCAGATTGCCGAAGGCGAGGACCGCGCTATCCGCCGCCACCCGCTCGCCGCCCGCCTCGACGATCACGCCGCCGGGCTGCAGCCGGACGGCATCGGCCCGGGCGCGGAGGTGACGGAAGGTGCCCGCACTGGCCGCGACGGCTTCGCGCAGCCGCGCCGCCACATAAGCGCCGTAGACCGCCCGCGGCAGGAACGCCGCCGGATCGTCGGTGGCGCCGGTCGCGGCGAGCCAGTCGGTGAAGTCGGCCGGCCTCTCGGGAAAGGCGCTCATCCCGCCGGCGCGGACATTCAGCAGATGATCGGGATCGACCGTGCTGTAGGCGACACCGCTCCCGGCCGTGGGGGCGGGATCGATCACCGTCACCCCGTCGCCCGTCCGGGCCCGTTCGAGCAGCCGGATGGCGAGAACCGTGCCGCTGAAGCCGCCGCCGATGATGGCGATGGACCAGGGCGGCATCGCCGGGGCGGAGCGGTCGGGCGGGGTCATGGCCGGTGTGCGGGCGGTCAACCGGACGCCGCCTCGATCAGCGCCCGCGCCTCGGGCCTGTCCCATTCCGCCGCACCCTCGAGCCGGCCGACCTCGCGGCCCTGGGGGTCGACGAGGATCGAGGTCGGCAGGCCGCGCGCCGCGACCGCGCCCAGCGTGCGCCCGCTTTCATCGAAATAGAGGGCGAGGCCCTCGACGCCGATCTCGGCGAGGAACGGTTCGACCGTCGCAGCGCCGCCGCGATCGAGCGAGATCGCGACCACCTCGAAGGGGATGTCGTCGATCGACGCGTCGAGCCGGTCGAGCGCCGGCATTTCCTCAACGCAAGGGGCGCACCATGTGGCCCAGAGATTGACGAGGACGGTACGGCCGCGGAAATCCTCGAGGGAAAGGCTGTTGCCGGCCGCGTCGGAGAAGCTAATCTCCGGCGCCGGGGGGCGACCCTCGGTCGGGACGAAACCGGCGACCGCGCCCCCGACCGGCAGGCCATCCTCCTTCGGCAGCAGCGTCCACAGCCCGGCGGCGGCCAGGATGACGGTCGCCGCCGCCGCGATCATACTGCGCCGCGTCAACGCCATCCGTCCGCCTTCTCCGGGTTCCGCATGTCCTCTTCCCGCTCCGAACCGACCGATCCCCAGGCACAGACGCCCTCCGGCGCGGACGCCGCCAACTCTATGTGGGGCGGCCGCTTTGCGGAAGGCCCGGCAGCCATCATGGAGGCCATCAACCAGTCGATCGGCATCGACCGGCGGATGGCGATGCAGGACATATCGGGCTCGCGCGCCCATGTCGCCATGCTGGCCCGACAGGGCATCGTGACGCAGGCCGATGCCGAGGCGATCGCCGCCGGTCTGGACCAAGTGGCGGCAGAGATCGCCGAGGGGCGCTTCACCTTCCGCACCGCGCTCGAAGACATCCACATGAATGTCGAGGCACGGCTCGCCGAGATCGTCGGTCCGGCGGCCGGGCGGTTGCACACCGCGCGCAGCCGCAACGACCAGGTCGCGACGGATTTCCGCCTCTGGGTGCGCGACGCGCTCGACCGCCTCGACCAGGGCATCCGTGCCCTCCAGGCGGCGCTCATCGCCGATGCCGAGCGGCACGCGGCCACGATCATGCCGGGCTACACCCATCTGCAGAGCGCGCAGCCGGTCACCTTCGGCCATCATTTGCTCGCCTATGTCGAAATGCTCGGCCGCGATCGCGGCCGCGTCGCTGACGCACGGCGGCGGATGAACGAATGCCCGCTCGGCTCGGCGGCGCTGGCCGGCACGCCCTTCCCGATCGATCGTGAGGCGACGGCGTCGGCACTCGGGTTCGACCGGCCAACGGCGAACTCGCTCGATTCCGTCTCCGACCGCGATTTCGCGATCGAGTATCTGGCGACGGCCGCCATCTGCGCGATGCATCTGTCGCGGCTCGCCGAGGAGATCGTCCTCTGGTCGAACGACCAGTTCCGTTTCATCCGCCTGTCGGACGGCATGAC
>CAYORM010000128.1:0-4187 GCA_964406375.1 uncultured Mycobacteriaceae bacterium
CGAACGCCGCGATCTCGGTCGGGCAGACGAAGGTGAAGTCCTTGGGCCAGAAGAACACGACCTTCCACTTACCGGTCGACGTCCCACGGTCGATATTGGTGAAGGCGGTCTTCGGATCCGTCGAGACGACGGCCTTGAGCGAGAATTCCGGGAAAGTATCACCGACGGTCAGCATGGCATGCCCCAGATCAGGTTGGTGGAAGGGAACGCCAACAACATAGTCTAGTTTAGAATGATTTTAAAGCGCAAAAATGCCCGCCCGCTTCACCAGCCGGCCCAAACTGCCAGAAAGATGAGGATGGCAGTCCCACCCAGCAAGGCGTAATCGGCCCGGCCCAGCGGGCTCCGCCGCCAGCCCGCGCGCGGCGCCCGCGCCTCAAGGCCGCGGCTCTCCAGGGCCAGGGCGAGAGCGTCGGCCCGCCGCAGCGCATCCTGTATGAACCCCGTGGCGCGCCGCGGATCCGCCGCCGCCAGCATCCGGCCGATCCGCCCGACGAGGCGGCCGTCTCGTGCCGGCGTCATCCATCCCCGGCGCCATAGCGACAGGCGTGCGCCGTCTTGCCGCAGACCAGCCACGAGCCGCGCCATGCCGGCGGCGGCGAAGGCGATCCGCGGGGGCAGCCTCCCGTAGCGTTCGAGTGCCGCCGCGAGATCTTCGGGATCGAGCCCCGCCATGGCGCCGACCGACCACAGCCCGAAGGCGAAGGTGCGCAGGACGACGATGGCGGTCTGCACCAGCTTCCCCTCGCTCCCGTCATCGGCGGCGAGCAGCAGATGGGTCCAGCCGAAGCCGAAGGCAATCGCGGCGAAGGGCAGGAGCGCACGCAGCAGTCGCCCCGGCCTCACCGTCCGCGTGGCGAGGACGAGGGCGAGCGGTGCGAGGGTGAGGATGACGAGCGTCCGCAGATCCTGCGCCATCAGCGCCGCCACGGTCGCCGCCAGTGCCGCAGAAAGGCGCGCCGCCGGATTGCAGGCGGCGAGACCCTGTCCCCGCGGCTCGCGCAGAAGGCCCGTCACGGCACGCCCCCCGGCGGCATGAGCCCGGCGATCCGGGCCAGCGCCGGATCATCGAGAAGCGTCGGCGGTCCCGCGGCGACGAGGCGGCCGTCGGCGAGAAGCCAGACGGTGTCCGCCGCGCCGCGCGCATGCACGGCGTGGTGGGTCGCGAGAATGACCGCCGCCCCCTCTGCCGCCGCACGGTCGAGCAAAGCGGCGACGCCTCGGGCCGCCGCCTCGTCGAGCCCGCCCAGCGGCTCATCGACGAGCAGTGCGACCGGCCGCGGCAGCGCCGCCGCCGCGATCGCGAGACGCCGCTGTTCTCCGAGGGAGAGGCGGAAGGGCGAACGCGTGGCAAGTGAGCCGAGACCGAGCGCCGCGAGCGCGGCGTCGATCGCGGCCTCCGTCGCCGCCCCGCGCGGCAGGCGACGGGCGAGCACCTCGCGCACCGTCTCGCCTTCGAGGATCAGTGCCGGGCGCTGCGGGACGACACCGACGCTGCCCGCAAGTCGCGGCCGGCCGTCGATCCAGGCGGCGGCCAGGGCGTCGAGCAGCGTGCTCTTGCCTGCCCCGCTCGGGCCGAGGATGGCGGTGAGCCGTCCCCGATGGACGGGCGGTGGCTCCGCGATCGCCACCGTGCCGTGCCGGATCGAGCCGGGGGGTGGCAGCAGGCCGCGGGACGGGCGTTGCGACAGGCGGCACGGCCGGACTGCCGGCGCCGGCGGCGCGAGCGGCCCCTCGGCCGCGACCCGCCCCTCGGCGTCAAGCCGCAGATGCCGCCGCATCATCCCCGTCCAGGCCGCGGGGGCGTGGTCAACCGCGATGACGGTGCGCCGCGGGTCGCCATCGGCCCAGTGCTGCACCGCCCCGACGACACCGGCCGCCGAGGTGGCATCGAGTGCAGCGAGCGGCTCGTCGAGCAGCAGCAACTCCGGCCCGGCGGCGAGCACGCTGGCAAGAAGGAGGCGCTGTGCCTCGCCGCCCGACAAGGTGGCGGGATCACGTCCGGCGGGAAGCGTCCCGAGCCCCACCGCGCGCAGCGCCAAACTCGCGGCGTCGGCTGCCTTCTCGGGCGGGAGGCCGCGATTCTCCGCCCCGAACATCGCCTCGTCGAGCAGCGTGCCGCGGCATTGCTGGGTCGCCGGATCCTGAAACAAGAGGCCGGTGCGGGGAAAGCGCCATGCGCCCTCCCCGCCAGGCATCGCCACCGTCCCGCCGACCCGTCCGGGCAGCACGGCCGGCACCAGCCCTGCCAGCACCGCGAGCAGCGAGGACTTGCCGCAGCCCGACGGGCCGGAGACGAGCAGCCGATCGCCGGGCCCGACATCCAGGTCGATCGGACCGAAGGCGTCGCGCCCTGCACCCGGCCAGCGCAGCGACAGCGCCGTCGCCCGGATCAGCGGTTCCCGCCAGGCCGCCCCGCCCGCGCCCTCACGCGCCGCCGACCGCACGGCCGCCGGCCAGATGGTCGAAGACGCCGGTGCGGGCCAGCGACCGCGCCATGAGCCAGCCGAGAAGCCCACCGAGGACCACCCCCGAAGCGATGCGGACCAGCAGCATCGCGACCAGGAGGCCCCCATCGAGCGCGCCATAGTCAAAACGCACCCAGGTGTAAGCGTAGCTCGCCAGCGCCGCGGTCACCCCCGAGGCCATCAGCACCGGCACGTCGTAGCGCCGCCAGCGCGTTGCGGCGAAGGCGACCTCCGCCCCCGCCCCCTGGATGATCCCGGTCAGCAGCAGGACGAGCCCGCCGGGATTGCCGGTCAGGATCTCCGCCAGCGCCGCCGCGACCTCGGCCCCGAAGGCCGCGAAGGGCTTGCGGATCGCCGAGGCCGCGACGATCGAGGCGGTGAACCAGAACCCCATCATCGCGTCCATGGCGAGCGGCCCCGCCACCGCCTGGGCGACCAGCCAGACCTGCACCCAGGCGAGGTACAGGACACCGAAGACCGCGCCGAGCGCGAACAGCAGCACGATCTCGCGCAGGCTCCAGCGCCGGCCGGCGGCGGCCGCCGGCATGCCGAAGGAGGTGCTCATGACACCGCTCCCGCGCGGTCGGCCACGCTGTCAGGCGCTGCGCTGGGGCTGTTGGCCGAGACGATCGCCGGCACCACGACATGCGCCTCGCGCGGCGCGAAGGTGGCGAAGGCCGTCGCGATCGCCGCGAACACCGCGCCGGCATCGCCGTCGATCCGGGTCACGAAATGGCGCGGCCGGGTCTCGAGCCCGCTCCGCTTCAGGAAGGCGATGCAGGCGAGGATGCGGTCCATATAGGCAGCATCACCCATCGGCAGCAAAGCGAGCTGGGCCGCGGCATGCACGCCCGACCGGGGCCCCGGCGTGAAACGCGCCAGCGCGCCCTCGGCCAGCGCATCCGGCGCGACGGTGGCGGCGGGTACCGCCGCATCGAGCCCGGCCGAGGCGCAGGTCCCTTCATCCGGCTCGCCCGGGCAGCCCCGCGACAGGAGGAGGCTGGCGACGACATGCTCGCCAGTGCCCGCCGCCGCGACGAAGATCGTCCTGAGGGCCGCCGTCACCCCCTCAAGGGTGCCGACGGCTAGGGTCGAGAGATCATCCGTCTCCAGCCGGACGTCCGGCAGGTCGCGCGCCGCCGCGACGGCATCGAGAATGACGGAGACGTACCGGTCCGTGGCAGGCACCAGTGTGAACTGGGCTCCGAGATAGAGGCCCATGGCGTATCGCTCCTCGCATCCTGGTCGGTTGAGGCCATGACGCGAGGGCGCCGCGCATGATCCTGCGCGGAACGGCACCCGGTATCGCTGCTGTGCGACATGCGACGATCCCTACGCTGGTACGACCCAGATCAGGTTCGACGGGTATGATCTCAGCCCCGGTTCCCGGAGCACCCCGCGTCGCGAACAACTGTAGACCCGCCGGCGGCGAGGTCAACCGTGGCTCGATCAGCCGCAGCGCCTGCCGATCGGATCACCTGCCGATCAGCTCGCCTCGGCGCGGCGGGATTCCCGCTTGCGCTCATGCGGGTCGAGGAGGCGCTTGCGCAGGCGGATCGATTTCGGCGTGACCTCGACCAGCTCGTCATCGTTGATGTAGGTCAACGCCCGCTCGAGGGTGAGCTGCATCGGCGGCGTCAGCAGGACGTTGTCGTCCTTGCCGGCGGCGCGGATGTTGGTCAGCTTCTTGCCCTTCAGCACGTTGACCTCGAGGTCGTT
>CAYORM010000129.1:0-4111 GCA_964406375.1 uncultured Mycobacteriaceae bacterium
TCCATCCAGGCGAGGATGTCGGTGCCGCGCAGCGAGGCGTCGCCCGGCATCTGCCCGACCACCAGCACATGCTGCCCGGATCGCCGCCAGGGGGCGAGCGCGATGCCGAACTCGCGGGCCAGACGCTGCCAGCGATCGGGCGGGGAGTCGCGGTTGACGTAATCCGCCTCGTCCGGGAAGACGCCGCCGATGCCCACCCGGAAGTAGCCGTAGCGGTTGACATGTTTCAGCCGCCGCCCGAACAGCGGGCGCAGCCAGCGGTCGATCAGCCGTTCACGGGAATAAACCGAGCGGCCCAGGAACGGCGTCTCGAGATGAATCGACACGCCGCGGTGGGCCTCCCGGATGGCCGCCCGCGCATCGAGATGCGCCGCCCGCTTCTCGGGCTTGGCAACCCCCATCACGACTGCGACGTCGCAGGGCTCGTAACCCGCCCCTTCGACCAGCACGGCATCTTCGCCGGCCGCGACGAGCCCGCGATAGAAGGCGGCCATCGCCTCGCCACGGAAGCCCTCCGCGGCCAGGGCGGTCGCCGGGAAGACACCGATGCGGGGCCTTTTGCTCACCGTGCCGTGCCCTTCAGCAGCAGCGACGGGCGGGGACGGCTCCCCGGACAAGGCCATTCAAGACCAGTCTGGTATCCCCCTGCTCGCGCCGATAACCAGCCACCGATGACTACAGGTATGCTAGAGTCACTTGCGAGCAGTTGATCATCGAAGTGACTGATGGGTGGCATAAAACCGAGCCAGATCTGGTTTTTGGGGCGGAGGGTTGCGGCCGACATTGTCCGCCGATGGCGAGGCGAGACGGCCAAGCTGGTCGATCTCAGCGGGCTAAGGGTGATAGCCCACGGCCCGGAGGCCATCAACAGCCCCGAACCGGATCCCGCCTTCATGATCGACCTGCGCGCGGCCGTCACCTGGTGCCGCTGGTCGTTTCATCCTGCCTCGGGGATCAATCATTACAGAGAGGCGGCACATTACATCCTCGCCGGGCAGGTGGAGAGGGCGCGCAAGGCGCTGGCGACCCATTTCGCACGCTTCCAGCCGAGGACGCTGGAGGAAGCGGTATTCGAGGACCCGCGCGGCCGCGATCCCTGGGCGACGCTGTCACCCTACACGCTGATGCTGCCCTGGTTCGTCAAGCCGGCCGTCCAGCGCGGCCAGGACGGCAGCGGCAATCAGAATTTCGGCCCGATGCCGCCGCGGATGCTCGAAAAGGAGCTGCAGCGGACGGTCGCCCTGGTGCGGTCGATACGACGACACGGTTACGCGCCCGGCCTTCATCGCCAGGGCTTCATCCGCGGCTACTTCCTGGTCGGCCCGGCAGGCCCGCGCTTTCACATCCTGGGCGGCTTTCACAGGGCGAGCGTGCTCGCCGCCCTGGGGGTCACCCATGTGCCCGCCAGCTTTCACCCGGCCACTACCCGGGGCGTCCCGCGTGCGGTCCTGCGGGACCATCACGGACGGTGGCCGCATGTCGTCAATGGCAGCGTGTCCCCGCAGGCGGCGCTGGAGATGTTCGACACGCTCTGCACGCCACGCGCCACCTTGCCCGCGCAGACTGGTTCAGAACGGGTGATCGCGCCGGCCATGTCCGGTTGAGACGGTGCGTCGCGGCAACGATCAGCGCCTCCTGCACCTCGGAAGGTTACCGCCGCCTCAGCCGCGGATCTCGGCCATCAGCCGCTCCCCGTCCCGCTCGATCGTGACACGGCGCGAGCGGGCGGGCTGGGCGAGACGCGCCTCGAGATCGGCGGTGTCGACGACGGGCTCGTCATCGATGGCGAGGATGCGATCGAAGACCCGCAGCCCGAGCCGGGCCGCCGGGCTGCGCGGTGCGACCTCAAGAACGACCACGCCCTCGGCACTCCCCGCCCAGCCGATCTCATCGGCCAGCGCCGGCGACAGATTGGCGACGGTGGCACCGGCGAAGGCGCCCGCAGGGCCGAGCTGGCGGACATCGCGCGGCGGGATCTCCGGTGGCGGCGCGACGGCGACCTCGATCGTGACCACCTCGCCGCCACGCAGGAGGTCGAGCTCGGCCGTCGTCCCCGGCACCAGCGTGGCGATCCGGTAGCGCAAGCTCTCCGGATCATCGACCGACACGCCATCCACCCCGATCACCAGATCGCCGACACGCAGCCCGCCCGCAGCGGCCGGCCCGCGCGGATCGACGCCGTTGATCAGCACGCCGCGCGGATGGTCGAGGCCGAAGGCATCGGCGATCGCGCCGTCGACGGCCTGCCCCTCGGCCCCGAGCCAGGGACGGACGACCCGCCCGGTATCGGCAGCCGCGATCAGCGCGCGCAGCATGTTGGCAGGTATGGCGAAGCCGATCCCCATCGAGCCACCGCTGCGGCTGTAGATCGCCGTGTTGATCCCGACGAGCCGGCCCCGCATGTCGATGAGCGCGCCGCCGGAATTGCCCGGATTGATCGCCGCATCGGTCTGGATGAAGAAATTGTAGTCGTTGATCCCGCCCGCGGTGCGCGCGAGGGCCGAGACGATGCCGGAGGTGACGGTCTGGCCGACGCCGAAAGGATTGCCGATGGCGAGCACGAGATCGCCGACGGCGAGCGCGTCGCTGTCGCCGAGCGGCAGGGTCGGCAGGCGACGCTCCGTCGGGAGCTCGATCCGCAGAAGGGCGAGATCGGTCCGCTCATCGCTGAGGACGAGCGTCGCCGGATATTCGCTGCGATCGGCCAGCACGACGCGGATGCGGTCGGCGCCGTCAATCACGTGATGGTTGGTCACGACGAGCCCGTCTTCGCTGACAATGACCCCGGAGCCGAGCGAGTTGCGCTCGCGCGGTACCGTCGGCAGGCCGGGCAGGCGGCGGTTGCCGAAGAAGCGCTGGAAGAACGGGTCGGCGAAGAGCGGCGGGATCGCCGGCGCCTCGATCGCCTGCGTGGCGTAGATGTTCACGACCGCCGGCGCCGCGGCGCGGACGAGCGGCGCGAAGGTCAGGGTGATCTCCTCGCGCGTCTCCGGCACCGCTTCGACCGCCAGCGCGGCGGCGGGCAGGACAAGGCACAGGGCAGCGAGGAGACGGATGGCGAGCGGGGCCATGGCGCGGTTCCTGCGATATGACCGGATGCGGCCGGGTTAGGCCGATCGGCGCCGATGATCAAGGCGCCGGCGGTCGCGGCGGCAGGCCCGCGAGATGGAATGCAAAAGGGCCGCCCCGCGGGACGGCCCTTGCCTTGTTCCGATGTGCGGAGGATCAGTCCTCCTCGCCCTCGGCCTCTTCGCGGGCCGCCTTCTCGGCGGCATGGCGGGCCTTGTCGGCAGCACCCTTGGCGGCAGGATCGCGATCCACCAGCTCGATGATCGCCATCGGCGCGGCGTCGCCGTAACGGAAGCCCGCCTTCAGCACGCGCGTATAGCCGCCGGAACGGCCCTGATAGCGCTGGGCCAGCACGTCGAAGAGCTTGGCGACCGCCGCCTCGTCGCGCAGCCGGGCCTGGGCCAGGCGGCGATTGGCGAGGCCACCCTTCTTGCCGAGCGTGATCAGCCGCTCGACGACCGGGCGCAGATCCTTGGCCTTCGGCAGGGTCGTCCGGATCTGCTCATGGGTGATCAGTGACGCCGCCATGTTGGCGAACATCGCCAGACGGTGGCTCGAGGTGCGGCTGAACTTGCGTCCGTTCATGCCGTGGCGCATGGCGGCCTCTCCTTATCTGTCCTGGCCCCCGCAGGGGTCCGATGGCGGGTACCGCCGCCTGGCGCCTTGTGGGGCACCAGCACGGCGGCGTCACGATCGAAGATCCTCAGAACGGATCTTCGAGCTTCTTGGCGAGGTCCTCGATGTTCTCCGGCGGCCAGTTCGGGATCTCCATCCCGAGATGCAGCCCCATCGAGGAGAGGACCTCCTTGATCTCGTTCAGCGACTTCCGACCGAAATTCGGCGTCCGCAGCATCTCGGCCTCGGTCTTCTGAACGAGGTCACCGATATAGACGATGTTGTCGTTCTTCAGGCAGTTGGCCGAGCGGACGGACAGTTCGAGCTCGTCCACCTTGCGCAGCAGGTTGCGGTTGAACGGCATGTCCTCCGCGGTCTCGGAGGCCCGCTCGGCGCGCGGCTCGTCGAAATTGATGAACAGCCGGAG
>CAYORM010000130.1:0-4067 GCA_964406375.1 uncultured Mycobacteriaceae bacterium
TAGCGCGCGAGGTTCGAGGAGGCCTCGGCCGGCGCGACGATGTAATAGGCCGCCAGCGCATATTTGGTGTGCGGCAGGTCGATCTCGACGATCTCGGCGCCTGCGGCGCGCAGCCACTCCGCCCCGCGCTGCCAGACCGCCTCGATCTCGGCCGGCATGCCGTCCACCCGGTACTGGCGCGGCAGGCCGATCTTCAGCCCGCGGACACCGGCCGACAGCGCTGCCTCGAAATCCGGCACCGGCATGTCGACACTGGTCGAATCCTTCGGATCGAAACCGGCCATCGCGCCGAGAAGGATCGCCGAATCCCGCACCGTGCGGGTCATCGGTCCGGCCTGGTCGAGCGAGGAGGCGAAGGCGACGATGCCCCAGCGCGAGCAGCGCCCATAGGTCGGCTTGATGCCGACGATACCGCAGAACGCGGCGGGCTGACGGATCGAGCCGCCGGTATCCGTGCCGGTCGCGCCGAGCGCGAGCCGCGCCGCAACCGCCGCGGCCGAGCCGCCGGAGGAGCCGCCCGGCACGAGCGGCGCCGCGGCACCATCGGGGGTCCAGGGATTGATCGCGGGGCCGAAGGCCGAGCTGGTGTTGGACGAGCCCATGGCGAACTCGTCGAGGTTGAGCTTGCCCAGCATCACCGCGCCGGCGCGCCACAGATTGGCGGTGACGGTGCTCTCATAGGGCGGGACGAAGCCCTCGAGAATGGCGCTCGCGGCCGTCGTCTGCACACCCTCCGTGCAGAACAGGTCCTTGATCGCGATCGGGATGCCGTCGAGTGCACCGGCCTCGCCCCTGGACCGGCGGGCATCGGAGGCACGGGCATCGTCGAGGGCCCGCTCCGGCGTCTCGAGGATGAAGGCGTTGAGATCCCGACGCGCCGCCATCGCGGCGAGATGCGCCTCGGTCAGCTCGACCGCCGAGATCTCGCCCCGTGCCAGCAGATCGCGCGCGGCGGCGATCGTGAGATCGGTCAGGGCCGTCATTCGACCACCTTCGGCACGGTGAAGAAGCCGTCCACCCGCGACGGCGCATTGGCGAGCACACGGTCGGGGTAGCCGCCATCGGTCACCACGTCCTCGCGCTGGCGCAGGCTCTGCCGCGCCACGCTGGTCATCGGCTCGACGCCGTCGGTCGGGACCTCGGCGAGCTGTTCGACGAAGGTGAGGATCTGCGACAGCTCGCCGGTCATGGCGTCGAGATCCGCCTCGTCGAGGCGGATACGGGCGAGATGCGCGATCTTCGCGACGGTGGCGCGATCGAGAGACATCGACCTCTCCGGACGGGAACGGTGGCCACGGCGGGGCCGTGGCGACAGGGCCCGGACCGTATCACCGCTGCGGGCGGGCGCGCAACGAAGCCCCTCGCCCCCGCTGGGCCGGGTCGCCGCAGGGGTATGGGCAGGGGTATAGAAGGACGGTCCGCGATCCTGGGAGCACCGCCATGCCCGTCCTGCCCCTCGCCGAGCTGCCGGATGCCCTGCCGCGCGACGGTCGCCTCGTCGGCCTCGACCTCGGCAAGACGACGATCGGCATGGCGATCTCCGATCCGGGCCTCTCCCTCGCGTCACCGATCGGCACGATCCGGCGGACGAAGTTCACGCCGGATGCGAAGGCCCTGCTCAGGATCATGGACGAGCGGGGCGCCGCCGGCCTCGTCGTCGGGCTGCCGATCAACATGGATGGCAGTGAAGGGCCGCGCTGCCAGTCGGTCCGTGCCTTCGTCGCGGATCTCGCGAGGCTGCGCGACCTGCCCGTGGCGTTCTGGGACGAGCGCCTGTCCACCATGGCGGTCGAACGGGCGATGCTCGCGGCCGATCTCTCGCGCGGCAAGCGGGCCAAGGCGGTCGACAGCGCCGCCGCCGCCTGGATCCTGCAGGGGGCGCTCGACGCACTCGGCCACGCCCGGGCGCGCGGCGCCTGATCCCCTACTTCGCCGGCGCCCTGAAATTGGCGTGGGCCGAGACCAGCCAGACACCATCCTCGTGCCGGAACACGGTCAGCCGCGGCGCGAGGGGTGCGACCGTCTGATCGTCCAGCGTCGAGTCGGCCGGCACGGTCAGCGTGTAGCGGACGACCAGCACATCGTCATGGCCGGTGGCGACGATGTCGACGATCTCCGGCATGGCGGTGAAGCCGGGCAGCCCCGCAGCCAGATAGCCGTCGCGGTCATAGGCCGAGCCGTCGCCGCGCTGGATCTGGAATTCGGGCGCCAGCACCGGCGCCACCCTCTCGGGATCGTTGCCGACCAGCGCGCCGACCCAGGTCTCGACCGCGGCGCGGGCCTCGGCCGCGAGCGCCTCCGGCGACAGCGTCTCGAGCTCCAGATCGTCGGCGGTTGCCGCCCCCGCCATGGCCGACAGCCCCGCCGCCAGCAGGACGGTCATCAGCGGACGCCGCAGGATCTCCATCCTCACCATCACCTCCTTGAGAAACAGCGCGTCATTGCACTGCTTCGGCCGGCCGGCGTCAATCGGCGGCCCCGCGCAGCCCCCCGCACCCGTTGCCCCGTTTGGCGCTCCGGCGCGGCCGGTGCTAGGGGGAGATCGACAAAGATCGGCCAGGCGGCGGAGCGATGGCGGAGACGACAGGTGCCCTCGAGGGGCTGCGGGTGCTCGACCTCTCGCGCATTCTGGCAGGGCCGAGCGCCACCCAGATTCTCGGCGATCTCGGGGCCGATGTGGTGAAGGTGGAGCGTCCCGGCATCGGCGATGACACGCGGCGATGGGGCCCTCCCTTCCTGAAGGACGCGACAGGCGCCGACACCGAGGAGAGCGCCTATTACCTCTCCGCCAACCGCAACAAGCGCTCGATCGCGATCGACTTCACCGCCGAGGAGGGGCGCGAACTGCTGCTCCGTCTGATCGCGCGGGCCGATGTGCTGGTGGAGAACTACAAGCGGGGTGACCTCGCGCGCTACGGACTTGATTATGAGAGCCTGCACGCGCGCTTCCCGCGGCTCGTCTACTGCTCGATCACCGGCTTCGGCCAGACCGGGCCCTATCGCGAGCGCGCAGGCTATGACTACCTGATCCAGGGCATGGGCGGGATCATGGCGCTGACTGGCCCCACCGATGGCGAGCCCTACAAGGTCGGCGTCGGCATCGCCGATCTGATGACCGGCACCTATGCGGTGATCGGCATCCTCGCGGCGCTGCGGCATCGCGACCGCAGTGGCGAGGGCCAGTATCTCGACATGGCGCTCTTCGACACCCAGATCGCCTGGCTGTCGAATGCCGGACAGTACTATCTGACCGCGGGGGAACCGACGCCGCGCACCGGCAACGGCCATCCGACGATCGTGCCCTATCAGGTGTTCCGGGCCGCGGACGGGCATCTGATCCTCGCCGTCGGCAATGACCGGCAGTTCGCCCGCTTCTGCGAGATCGCCGGCCGTCCTGACCTCCCGGAGGATCCGCGCTTCGCCACCAACCGCGCCCGGGTCGTCAACCGGGAGGTGATCGTGCCGATTGTCGCCGGCCTGATCGCCGAGAAGCCGCGCGGCTTCTGGCTGCAGCGGCTGGAGGCGGCGGGCGTGCCCTGCGGGCCGATCAACCGGATCGACGAGGTGTTCGCCGACCCACAGACCCGCGCCCGCGGCATGGTGGTCGAGATGGCGCATCCGGCCTCCCCTGAGCCGATCGCACTGATCGGCAGCCCGATCAAGCTGTCGGCGACGCCGCCCGCCTACCGCCACCCCCCGCCCCGCTGTGACGCAGACAGGGCAGCGGTCTTGCGCGACTGGCTCGGCGAGGAGCCGCCGGCGACGCCATAGGGGCCGGCGGACGAGGCGGGATCGCCGCGGCGCGCTCCGCCGGAAGCAAGGCGCGGCCAGCGAGGCGGCACAAGCGAAGCGGCAAGAGGGCGTGAAACCGTTGCGTCCCGCTCCGCGTTCCCCAACATGACAGGGTGTTCACGTGCCGGCCGCGATCGTGCGGCCGGAATCTCTGTTGGAAGGATGACGAGATGTCGGCACCGCTTGCCTTTGCCGGTCGCGGCCGCCCTATGGCCGGCACATTGGCGATCGGCGCAATGCTGGCGGCGCTCGCCGCCGGCTGCGCCCCGAACCCC
>CAYORM010000131.1:0-4055 GCA_964406375.1 uncultured Mycobacteriaceae bacterium
CAGCGCCACGGTCAGTTCGACGACGCCGAGCCCGGCGCCGAGATGCCCGCCGGTCACCGACACCGCGTCGATCGTCTCCGCCCGCAGCTCCTCGGCGAGCGCCTGCAGCTGCTCCGGCCCCAGCCGCCGGAGATCGGCGGGGGAATGGATGGTGTCGAGAAGCGGCGTCGCTGGTCGCATGGGCATCAAGATAAGGGCGCCCCGTGATACGGCACAGGGGCGACGACTATAGATCGCCGCCCGGCATGGCAAGCGAGGCGGCATCGCAGGGGCGAAGCGTCACGGCCTCGCCAGGCGGCAGGCCCGGCAGCCACGCCTCGAGGCCGGCGCAGCTGCCGGCGGCGCAGAACCGCCAATCGGGCACGGCGCCGGACCGCGCCAGCGTCAGCGCCGGCTGTGGCGGCCGGTCCGGATGCCAGACCCAGGCACCGTCCTCGAGACGGGCGGACGGATCGGGTTCCATGCCGGCGCCGCTGCCGCGGATGGCGGCGCGTTCGAGCTGCAGATCCCCGGGCGTGACGCGCCAGCGCTCGGACCATTCGATCCGCTCCACGGAATGGGTCCAGACGAGCTCGAACCGCTCGACGGCGAGCGTCCAGGCGAGCGCGGCGGCGGTGGCGCAGAGCATGGGTCAGACGTGCCCCGGCGTCGGCTGGCGCGTGCGCCACAGATGGAGACCGGCGAACAGCGCGGAAAGCGCGAAGCCGATCTCGTCAGAGACCGGCGTCGACAGGACGAGGCCGATTGAAGCCCCGGCCGCGAGCAGCAATTCGACAAAGGACAGACGCGCGCGGAACCAGCCGGTCGCCACTGCGCCCCACAGCAGCAATGCCAGCACCGCCTTCGCCGCGACATAGGCGACCGCCAGCGGATCGTCGGTCTGCATCAGCAGCGCTCCGTCATAGATCGCCATGAAGGGCACGACATAGCCCGCAACCGCGATGCGGGTGGCAAGGAAGCCGATCTCCATATGCGACACGCGCGCGATCGACGAGGCAGCGAGGGCCGCGAGCGCCACCGGCGGCGTCAGATCGGCCATGATGCCGAAATAGAAGACGAACATGTGCGAGGCGATCAGCGGCACGCCGAGCTCCAGCAGGGCCGGCGCGGCGATCGAGCTGGTGATGATGTAGTTGGGGATCGTCGGCAGCCCGGTCCCGAGCACGATGCAGGCGATCATGGTGAGAAGCAGCGCCAGGATCAGGCTGCCGCCCGAGGCCGAAACGATCGCCCCGGCGAGATTAGCCGCCGCGCCGGTCAGCGAGGCGACGCCGATCAGCACGCCGACCAGGGCACAGGCGATGCCCACGCCCACCGCATTGCGGGCGCCATCGGCCAGCGCCTCGAGCAGCAGCCGCAGCGTCGCCCGGCCGCCGCGGAACAGCAGGCAGCCCAGCGACAGCACCACGATCGCGACGAGGGCGATGCGTTCGGGGGCGAGGCCGGCGGCGCCCGCGCCGCCGAGCGCGCCGCCCAGCACCATCCAGAAAACGAGGCGCGCCGCAAACAGCGGGATCCGCTCGGCGAGTGGGCGGCCGAGCAGGATGACGGCGGTGCCGGCGAGGCCGATGACTCCGGCGAAGAGCGGCGTGTAGCCGCCGAACAGCAGCCAGATGAGCGCGGCGAGCGGCAGCAGCAGATACCAGCCGTCACGGATCGCCGCGAGGGCGCTTGGGCATTCGGCACGCGGCAGACCGACGAGGCCGCGCCGCACCGCCTCGAGATGCACCATCCAGAAGGCCCCGGTGAAATACAGCACCGCGGGCAGGATCGCCGCGACAGCGATCGTCGCATAGGGGACCGAGATCGTCTCGGCCATGATGAAGGCGACCGCCCCCATCACCGGCGGCATGATCTGTCCGCCCATCGACGCGGTCGCCTCGACCGCCCCGGCGAAGGCCGGGCGGTAGCCGAAGCGGGTCATCAGCGGGATGGTGAATTGGCCGGTGGTCAGCACATTGGCCACGCCCGAGCCGTTGATCGTGCCCATGAAGCCCGAGGCCACGACGGCGACCTTGGCCGGCCCGCCGCGCGTATGACCGACGAGGCCGATCGCGACATCGTTGAACAGCCGCACCATCCCCGCCCGTTCGAGGAAGGCGCCGAACAGGACGAAGAGGAAGATGTAGGTGGCCGAGACATAGGTCGGCGTGCCGTAGATCCCCTCGGTCGACAGGAAGAGCTGGTCGACCACCTGCTCGAAACGGAAGCCGCGATGGGCGAGGCCGAAGGGCAGATGCGGACCGATCAGCGCATAGGGGATGAAGAGCGCGCAGAAGACCGGCAGCGGCAGCCCGAGGATCCGGCGCGCCGCCTCGAACACCAGCAGCACCTCGGCACAGCCGACGAGGATGTCGGCGGTGGAGGGATCGCCTGCCCGCAGGATCAACGCCCGCTCGAAGACGAGATGATAGAGGCCGAGGAGGAAGCCGGTGGCGCCGAGGATCCAGTCCCACCACGGCACCCGCCGGCGCACCCCGTCTTCCCCCGCCACCGGCCGGCGCGCCCCGAACAGCACGAAGGCCATCAGCAGCAGGAAGCCGACATGGATCGAGCGGGTGGCGAGGCTCGAGAGCGGGCTGAACGCCGCGGTCCAGAGCTGGAAGATAGAGAAGGCAATGCCGATGGCGAAGGCGGCGCGCGCCGCCCCGCCTTCCGGGATCGGCGCGGGCGCCTCGCCGTCGCGCGGCGGGTCGAAACGGGAGGTTGCAGGCGAGGGCGCCGGACGGCCCGGCCGCACCGTGCGGTCCGGCGCCTCACTCACGTCAGGATGCCCCGATCCCTGTAGAAGCGCTCCGCCCCTTCATGCAGCGGGATCGGGCTCTCCGCCGCCGCGGCATCGAGGACGATCGCCTCCGCCGCGGAATGCGCCGCGACCAGCCTGTCGAGATTGTCGAAGATCGCGCCCGACATGGCGAAGACGAGATCGGCCGGCACCCCCTCATGTGTCAGCAGCAGATTGCCGATCGCCGCGGTCGGTACGTCCTCGGTCTGGCCGTCATAGGTGCCGGCGGGGATCGTCGCCGGCCGGTAGCTCGCATCCCCGACAGCCGCGACCACCTCAGCCGGGATCGGCACCACCGTGATCGGCACCGAGGTGGCGAGGTCGCGGATCGAGGCGACGCCCAGGCCCGCCGATTGCAGCGTCGCGTCGAGCTGCCGGTTCTTCATCAGGTCGACGCTCTCGCCGAAGGGCAGGTACTCGACCTTGCCGAGATCGTCATAGCTCAGCCCGGCGGCGCCGAAGATCGCCCGGGCATTGAGCTCGGTGCCGGATTTCGGGGCACCGACCGAGACACGCTTGCCGCGCAGATCGGCAAGGCTGGTGATGCCGCTCTCCGCCGTCGCGACGACCTGGATGTAGTTCGGATAGATCGCCGCGACATGGCGCAGCCGGTCGAGCGGCCGGGCATAGCCCACCTCCTCGTCGCCCGCCCAGGCGAGGCTCGCCGCATCGGCGAGGGTGAAGGCGAGTTCCCCGTCGCCCGCCTGCAGCAGGTTCAGATTCTCCACCGATGCCTTGGTCGCCTGCGCCGAGGCGTTGGCGTCCGGGATCGTCTCGTTGAACAGGTTGGCGAGTGCGATGCCGAGCGGATAGTAGACGCCCGAGGAACCGCCGGTGAGCACATTGATGAAGACGGCCGCATGGGCCTGCCGCGCCAGGATCGGCGGGGCTGCTGCAACGGCCGCCGCGGCTGCCAGGAAACGTCGTCGACGCATGCTCTTTCCTCCCTGATCGCGACGGCCGCAGCCCGCCGCTCATGTCCGATTGTCGCCGCGTCCGCGGGCGATTGACAACCCGCCGGCGCCACCGCTAAGACCCCGGCGTCCCCTCCCGGCGCCGCACCCGGGACGGATCCCCTGCGGAGGGGTGGCCGAGCGGCTGAAGGCAGCGGTTTGCTAAACCGTCCTACGGAGAAATCCGTAGCCCGGGTTCGAATCCCGGTCCCTCCGCCATTATCCTGTAGCGAACCCGAGATGAGGCTCCCGTTGGGGTCTTTTTTTGTTTCAAAGGCGCTTAGCCGAGACGCCCGAACCTCGGAGACTGGCGCCGG
>CAYORM010000132.1:0-4052 GCA_964406375.1 uncultured Mycobacteriaceae bacterium
CGCCGCGTAGCCAGGATAGGGGTCGGACCAGGTGAGGCCATCGACATAGGCGATCACGCCGAACGTGGCGCCCATGGCAAAGAGAATAGCGGACTCGACCGAATGGAGGTCGAAAGGCGCTGCAAGGAAGGTCCGCATCGCGGCTACAGTAGCGTCATTCCACGCCATCGTGCTCGCGGCATCCCGGAAGTGCGACACTAGCAGATTGAGCGTCCCGCAGAACGCTATGAAGGCGATTACTGCAAGGCCGCCGAACAGCTTCTTCACGACTCGCGCATGGTTCACGTAGATCGATACCCGGCCAAGTAGCACCGACAAGATGATGTTCACGAATGCGATGCCGATGGCTGTACCAATACCTCCGATCAACCCGAGCACATTGTTCGTCGCGAGGAAGACGCCATTCAGCCCTCCCTCGATCACGAAGAGGACTGCCAGGATGCCGATGCTTAGCGCCTTGTTGCGCGGGGTCTTTGGGGGGCGCCGCAGCTTGTTCTCCGCCCTGAAGTCCCGCACCGCCTCCTCAAGCTCGCGAACATCGTCACGGAACTGGTATAGGTGAATACGGCCGGTGTGCCCGGTCTTCTTCAGATTTGCGATGCCATCCCTCGTCGTGTTGCTGATCTGCGCAATCCGACCGTCGAGGTCTATGGCGTGCATGCGATCTTCGTAGAGCTTCAGCTCTTGAGCATAGTCGGACAAGCCGTGCTGGCGGATCGTAGAGACAGCCGAGACGATCTCCTGCTCGGTCCCGCTGAGGTCGCGAGCCTCAGCAGGAGGCACGTTCGCCGCGCCGTCCGCTCGACCTCTTCGGTCTATGTCCAGCTTGGTCGCGATCGAGCGCTCGTCGATGGTTGGGAAGACGCTCACCGTAGGGGCGACATCGTGCGGCCCGAGGCGGAAGATTCCCGAGATCCCCCCGAATGCCCTGCTCATTATCCCCCTCAATACGCCGCTTGAGAACGCTTCCGCGCAGATCGAGCCAGCGAGGCAGGCGCGGCCCCACCGCGCAGCCCCCAGCGCCAGTTGCGCGAGTCTAGAGCGCTTTTCACGCGCGCGGTAGATGCTCGGCCCTGCCACAGCGACCGCATGTGGCGCTCACGCGGGGGTACTTTTGGGGGTACTTTCCTGAGCTTCTGGCATCTTTCGTCAATTATAACAGCCACATGTGAACGGGTTAAAACGCCCTCCTGCGGCACCACTTCCCCGATATGACCGCCCGGCGCCTGCGCGACAGACCATCGCATGGTCCGTGCCTGGGCCTCCTTCGGCGCGCGGCCACGCGGCAGAATGGGGCGCCCCACTCCGGGATGCGCGCCGCGACCTCCTGACTATCGCGAGGGGCTCACCCGGCGCTCCACCGGCGGCCTTGGCGAGCTGCGAAGGGCGACAGCGTCAATGGCGATCGGCCCGACGCCCGTCGCCCTCCGAACGGAGGGGCGGCGTGCCCCGTCAATCCGTATGGAACACCTCTTCCATCGGCGCCCACCATTCGCCGTCGCGGCGCGAGTCCAGCGGGGTCTGCATCGGGTCGGTGATCTCCCACCACCGCTTCATGTCGGGGTCTGCCTTCATCTTCTCCATGTCGGCGGCGAAATCGGTGCCGTGATACTCCCAATAGGCGAAGAGCAGGTTCTCCGGCTCGCGCAGGAAGATCGTGTAGTTGCGGATGTTGCACGCAGCGATCAGCGACAGGATCTCCGGCCACACCGCGGCGTGGATACGCTTGTACTCCTCGAGCGTCTCCGGATTGACCCGGATCACATGGCCCATGCGCGTCATCATCCCCTCCCGAATCCGTTGGCGCGACGCATCATGCCGAAGCGGCCGCACCGGTGCATCCTTTGCTGCATCGAACGCCCCCACCGGCGCGTTCGACGCGTGAGACCGTGCCGCAGGATCAGAAGGAGAGGAGATGCTGACACTCTACCACGCCCCCAAGACCCGGGCCTTCGGCGTGCTCTGGCTGCTGGAGGAACTCGGGGTCCCTTACAGGCGCGAGATGGTGGACATCCGCACGCCGGAGAGCGTGCCGGAGTCGTATCGCGCGATCCAGCCCAACAAGAAGGTGCCGGCGATCGTGCATGACGGCATCGCCATCACTGAGCGGGCGGCGATCGTGATCCACCTGGCCGATGCCTTCCCGGAGGCGGGGCTGGCCCCACCGATCGGCGATTCGCGGCGCGGGCCCTATCTCAGCATGCTCGTCTACGCCGATGCGGTCTTCGATCCCGCCCTTGCCGCCCGGGCGCTGGGGTGGAGCTATGACAAGCGGATGGTGTCCTTCGGTAGCTTCGACGACATGGTGGAGCATCTCGACCGCCTGTTGAGCCGGCAGGATTTCGCGGTCGGCGACCGCTTCACCGCGGCCGACACCCAGCT
Source organism: uncultured Mycobacteriaceae bacterium (assembly GCA_964406375.1). Lineage (GTDB taxonomy): Bacteria > Pseudomonadota > Alphaproteobacteria > DSM-16000 > Inquilinaceae > CAYORM01. The sequence goes on from CAYORM010000132.1 coordinate 2,383, forward strand.
GGGCACCGGCATCCACTGGGCGCTGAACATCCTCGGCGTGATGCCGGACCGGCCGGCCTTCCGGGCCTATCTCGACCGCGTCACCGCGCGGCCGGCCTTCCGGCGCACGGTCGAGATCGACCAGGGGTGACGGCCAGCACCGCCCGCCCGTCCCCGCTCCGCCTCAGGAGACGATGGTACGGGTCAGCCCGTCCACCCTGAGCCGCGCGAGCGCCTCCTCGTCCCAGGCGATGCCGAGGCCCGGCGCCTCGGAGGGATAGGCGCGCCCGTTCTCGATGCGCATCCCCTCGGTCGTGATGAGGTCGAGCTGCGGGATGTATTCCACCCAGCGCGCATTGGGGACCGCGCAGCACAGGGCGACGTGCAGCTCCATCAGGAAATGCGGGCAGACCGGAAGGTTGAACGCCTCGGCGAGATGCGCCGTCTTCAGCCACGGCGTGATCCCGCCGATTCGCGCCACGTCGACCTGCACGATTGAGCAGGCGCCACGTTGGGCGTATTCGCGGAAATGCGAGAGCGAATAGAGGCTCTCGCCGACCGCGACCGGCACGCTGGTGGAACGTGCGAGGCGCCGGTGTCCGTCGATGTCATCGGCCGGCATCGGCTCCTCGAACCAGGCGATGCCATGCGCCTCGAGGACGCGGGCACGGCGCACCGCCTCGTCGACGGTGAAGGCCTGGTTGGCGTCGGTCATGATCTCGAAGCCGTCGCCGACCGCGGCCCGCACCGCTGCCAGCCGGGCGCCGTCCTCCGACAGATGCGGCCGGCCGATCTTGATCTTGCAGCCGCCGAAGCCGGCCGCCTTGGCCCGCAGCGCATCCTCGACCAGCGCCTCGGTCTCCAGATGCAGCCAGCCGCCCTCGGTGGTGTAGAGCGGCAGCGAGGCCTGGGCACCGCCCGCCACGCGATGGAGCGGCAGGCCGGCGCGGCGACAGCGCAGATCCCACAACGCCGTGTCGATCGCCGCCTGTGCCAGCGCGGTGATCGCGCCGACCACCGTGGCATGGGTGAGGAAGTTGAGATCGCGCCAGATCCGCTCGATCTCCTCGGCCTCGCGGCCGATCAGCGCCGGGGCCAGCGTGCGCTCGAGCAGCGCCATGACCGACGGGCCGCCGGTGCCGATCGTGTAGCTGTAGCCGAGGCCCTGCGCCCCGTCGCTGTCGGTGATCCGGACGAAGGGTGTCTCCTGGCTGACGAAGCTCTGGATCGCGTCGACCCGCTTCACCTTGGGTTTCAGATCGAGCATGAACAGCTCGACCCGCTCGATCCTCGCCATCGTTCCCTCTCCCCCTTCCGGTGCTGCGCCGCGCCCCGGACCCGCGGCACGGGACGGCAGGCCCCGATCGCATGTCGATCCGCCTCGGCCGAATGGCGCGGCCATGCCGTGTGATCGGCCAAGCATGGCCGGCCGTCAACCGCGGGGCCGGCGGCAGGTCGCCCCGCCTTCAGCGCCTTGCAACCCAGCCCTTCCGCGGCCGGCTTTGCGCGGGCGCCGACCGGCGCTAGGGTCACAGCAAAGCCAGCCATACGGCTTACGCCCGGAACCAGACCCGGAAACGGCCCGAGACGGAAGACGCCGATGCCCGCCTATCGCTCCCGCACCACCACCCATGGCCGGAACATGGCCGGCGCCCGCGGCCTGTGGCGCGCCACCGGCATGAAGGATGAAG
>CAYORM010000133.1:0-4012 GCA_964406375.1 uncultured Mycobacteriaceae bacterium
CGTGCTTTGCCGCGAGCCGGGCTGGTATGCGCCGGTACCTTCGGTGCGCATGGTCGAGCGCGCTGGCCGGCCGGCATGGTTTCGTCGCCGCGCTGTCACCGACACCTTCGGCCGCTCCAGCACGGTCGAGGTTGACGGCTATAATCCCAAGGCGGGACGGCCGCATCGAGATGCCTATCGCAAGTACGAGTTCTCGGACGATCCTGTCGGTGACATCCTCGGCCGGCTGGACCGGGAGCTGTGGGCGGTGGCGTTGCGCGAGATCGCCCAGATCGCCCGGCACCGCCTCGTTGGCCATCGGCTGCTGCCGACGGAGATCGAAACGGCGCCGTGGGGCGCATCGGGCCCGCGCATTGAGCTTGTTCTTGCGAAGGGGCGAAAAGCCGCTTGACGTGCGGCAGAAATTTGCCGTATCTCTTGTCACGGATAAAAAGGTTCAACCCCGGCGCGCAGGCGACCGGGGTTTTTCGTTGGAGCCGCCGGTGCTGTTTGCTGACGCTTCCGAGTATCTGGCTCTGTCCCACGCCATCCGGAAGCTGCCGGAGGAGATCAGGGCGAAGGCATTCGCCCGCGCCGGCCGCCGCGTCACCGAGATGGCCCGCACCCGCTACATCAGGCGGGCCGCGCCCCGGCTCAAGCTGGCGCAGCGCGTCATCCGCGAGAAGACGACGGCGCGTTTCAATGCAGGCGGCAACACCTCCGAGGTGGTGGTGCGGTCCGGCTGGATACCGCTGCACAAACTTGGTGCGACACAGACGTCGAAAGGCGTTCGCGTAAGGCTCCGCGGCTCGTACCGCTCGGCATTCATCGCAACGATGAAGTCCGGTCACACCGGGGTGATGATGCGGACCAGTGCAGCGCGATTGCCGATCCGGGAGCTTTTCGGCCCGAACCCCGCGCACGACATCACCAACAACGACGCGGTCTATCTCGCCGTGCTGGCCGAGGTGATCGACGAGGCGATGGCCCCGCGCGTCCTGCACGAGCTCGACCGGCTGCTCCCGCGCTGACCGTTTCGGTCGCGCAAGCTGGAGCCGGCCAGCCTCGACCCTCCCCCCCCCCAGCAAGGGACCGTATCGGCTTTCCCCAGCCGCACGGGCCCGGGGGACCCCGAAATTTCGCCAGTAGGTGAGGTCAAAAAGCGGTACACGTGAACGCACCGTGTGCACGCGTGCCGCGCACGGATCATGCACATGAGCGAAGACGAAGCCGGCGAGTGGCTGTCGATCACGGAGGCGGCGGCCCGGCTTGCGGAAGCCGGAGACCCGGTGGACCGCTCGACGCTGTCCCGATATCTCGGGCAGTATGCCGAGGCCCTGCCGACGCGACGCGAGGGAAAATCTAACCTGGTGGAGTTCGGCGCGCTGGTCGAGCACCGCCGGGAGAACATCAGGCTGAAACGGCCTGCCGTCGCATCAGGCCGCGCCCCCGCGAGAGGGGCGGGCCGTCATGCGCCCGCGGGCCGCTTCACCGGAACGCAGTCGGACGGTCTTGCCCGGAAGGTCAACGCCGAGGCCGAGATCAAGGAGATGGATCTCGCGGAGCGTCGGGGCGAACTGACGCCGACCGCCGAAGTCGACAAGGCAGGCCGCGAGGCAATAGCGCTGATGCAGGCGGCGTTCGACCGTACCGTGGAAACCGAGGCGGCGACGCTTTCCGTTCGCTATGGCTGGGACGAGCGGATCACGCGTATAGCCCTCAAGGGCTTCGCCAAGCGCGGCCTCGAGGTGTTCAACCGCGAGATTCGCGAAAGGCTCGACAACAAGGTTCGCGCCTCCTTTGCCGACGAGGACGGGCGCGCGGATCGAGGCGAGAGCGCCCCGTCTCTGCAATGAGCTATCACGATGCCCGCCTGTCTTTTCCGGATCTGCCGGACGGCGAGACGGTGCTTTTCGTCGGCCTCGATGCCGCAAGCCGCCCGGCCGAGGACCTGACGATCTCGGAATGGGCTGACCGGTATCGCGTCGTTTCGGCGGAGTCGGGATCGCCGTGGCCGGGACAGTTCCGGACCGAGCGCGTCCCCTATCTGCGGGAACCGCAGGACTGCCTGCATCCGGACCATCCTGCCCGCCGGATAACTGCACGCTGGGCGGCGCAGCTCGGCAAGTCGACGGCGATCGAGAACTGGTTCGGATATGTCGTCGACCAGTCGCCCGGGTCGATGATGATCGTGCTGCCGACCCTCGAGGAGGCAACGAAGTTCAACCGCGTCAAGCTGCAGCCGACGATCGAGGCGTCGAAGCGCATCAAGCACAAGGTGCTGCCCGTCAACAGTCGGGACGAGCAGGGCTCGACCACAGCGTTCAAACGGTTCGCCGGCGGCTTCTGCCAGATCGTCAACGCAGGTTCTTCCAAGGGCCTGCAGATGGTGTCCATCAAGTATCTCGCAATGGACGAGGTCACCGGCTATCCGCGCGATGTCGATGGCCGGGGCAGCCCTCGGGACCAGGCGAGGGCGCGTCAGAAGATGTATGGCGACCTCGCCAAGGAATGGCAGGGTTCCACGCCCGGCATCGAGGGCGAATGCGTCATCACCGCCGACTTCGAGGCGGGCGACCAGCGGTATTATTACGTGCCCTGTCCGCACTGTCGCATGTATCAGTTCCTGACCTTCGACCAGATGCGGGAGGGATCGGATGGCGGCCCCGTGCACCTCGCCTGCCGGAGCTGCGACGGCAAGATCGTCGATGGCCACAAGCATGACATGCTCGCCGGCGGGGTATGGATACCGCGCCGCGTCCATGACGGTGATGAACCGGTCCCCGACGTCATCGCTCCGGATGATCTGGACCGTTGGCGCTGCGACCCGTGTGAAGGCAGATGCCGCGACTGGCAGCCCAGCTACCATTTGTGGGCCGCCTACGCTCCTCGCGAGCGCTTCGCCGATATCTGGAAGCGCTGGACGGAAGCCGAAGGCGACACGACGAAAATGCGGGTGTTCTCGCAGCAGGACCTCGCCGAGCCGTATGATCCCGGTGGTGTCGCCGTAGAATGGGAGAAGATCGTCGAGGCGGTCCGCTCGCACCAGCTTCCCAGCAGGCGCATACCGGCCTGGGCGGGCCTGGTTGCCTCAACGGCGGACGTCCAGTCCTACGGCATCAAGTGGACCGTGTGGGCGTTCGGGCCGGGCGACCAGGCGTGCCTGATCGACCGCGAGGTCTTCGAGGGGGCGCCCGAGCAGAGCGACGAACCGTGGATCGCCCTCGCGGATGCGCTGGGTCGGACCTATCCGACCGCCGGCGGCTCCGAGAAGGGCATCGATCTTTCCGGCGTCGATTCCGGCTTCGCCACGAACCGCGTCTACATGTTCTGCGCTTCGCGGCCGAACTGCTTCGCGCTTGACGGCAGGCATGAGCGCGGGCTGCCCTGGCTGGGGACGCCGAAAAAGAGGGACATCAAGGACGATCGCGGCCGCATCATCGGAAAGGTGATGCTCTACCCGGTCGGCAACTACGACGTGAAGACCGCCGTCATGGCCGGGCTGGCGAACCTGGTGCTCGGGCCGGACAGGGCCGGCGCGTGGCCGCGCAACACCATCCACATGGCCGCCGACCTGTGTGACGAGGAGTTCGCCAAGGAGATGACGGCCGAGAGGCTGGTCGACCCGGACGAGGAAGCGCGCGCGTCGATTTCCCGCCGGGCGCGCAATCTGATCTCGCCGAAGGCGCCTCGCGAGTGGAAGCGCATCGTCGGGCGCGCCAACGACTGGTTCGACGCGACGGTCTATTCGTTCGCGCTGGGCTGGCACCTTCGGCACAAGCGCAAGCTCAACGCACAGCGGTGGGCCGATCTTCTGCTCGCCGTACATGGGCGGCCCGAAGAGCCGGACCTGTTCGCGATGGCGGAGGAAGGCCCGTTCAAGGCCAAACCGAAACCGGTCGATCCCGACCGGGAGAAGCGGCGTGAAGAGCGCCGGCGCAAGTGGGCAAACAGGACGTAGATGTTCGGCTTCTTTACCAAGGCGAAGACGGCGGCTTCGACGCGATCGTCATCGATGGATCGTCCGCGTCCG
>CAYORM010000134.1:0-3984 GCA_964406375.1 uncultured Mycobacteriaceae bacterium
GGTCGGCTTGCCGTCCTTCCAGATCGACTGGTGGACATGCATGCCCGAGCCGTTATCGCCCTTGACCGGCTTCGGCATGAAAGTCGCAGTCTTTCCATAGGCATCAGCGACGTTCTTTACAACGTACTTGAACGTCTGCATCGCGTCGGCGCAGGTGACCAGCGTACCGAAGCGGATGCCCAGCTCATGCTGCGAGACCGCGACCTCGTGGTGGTGCTTCTCGACCTGCACGCCCATCTCGGCGAGGGTCGACAGCATCTCGGCCCGCAGGTCGTGCGCGGCATCGAGCGGCGGCACCGGGAAGTAGCCACCCTTGACCGGGCTGCGATGGCCCCGGTTGCCGTTGGGGTATTCGCGGCCGGTATTGTGGGCCGCGTCCTCGCTGTCGAGGAAGTAGAAGCCCCGGTTGCCTTCGACGCCGAAGCGGACGTCGTCGAACACGAAGAACTCGGCCTCGGGACCGAACAGCGCAGCGTCGCCGATGCCGAGCGAGGCCATGTAGGTCTCGGCCGCCTTGGCGATCGAGCGCGGGTCACGGGAATAGGGCTGCCCGGTCGACGGCTCGAGGACGTCACAGGTGATGTTGAGCTGGGTCTGCGAGGCGAACGGATCGATCACCGCCGTCGACAGGTCCGGCATCAGGATCATGTCGGACTCGTTGATCGCCTTCCAGCCGGCGATCGACGACCCGTCGAACATGATGCCTTCGGTGAGCAGGTCTTCGTCGACGGTGTTCAGATGCTGGGACACGTGATGCACGGTCCCCCGGTAGTCGGTGAAGCGGAAGTCGACGTACTTGACGTCCTTCTCCTTGATCAGCTCCAGGACCTTCGCAACGCTATCGGCCATAATTTGCTTCCGTTTCCTCGTGTGTGATGCGCGCTTGACCGCCTGGCATCAAACGGCGTCCGGACCCTTCTCGCCGGTCCGGATGCGGATAACCTCTTCGACCGGGATGACGAAAATCTTGCCGTCGCCGATTCTGCCGGTCTGGGCCGCCTGCTGGATCGCCTCGATCGCCCGCTCGACCATGCTGTCTTCCATGACGACCTCGACCTTCACCTTGGGCAGGAAGTCGACCACGTATTCCGCGCCCCGATAGAGCTCGGTATGGCCCTTCTGGCGCCCGAAGCCCTTGGCTTCGGTCACGGTGATGCCCTTGATGCCGACCTCGTGAAGGGCCTCCTTCACCTCGTCGAGCTTGAACGGCTTGATGATCGCTTCGACCTTCTTCATCGACGGCATCGTCCTCGGTTCGTCCGGCGCCGCCCGGGAAGGGCGCGCCTTCATGGCTTCCGGTCGAAATGATGCAAGAGCTGTGCCAAACGCTTCCGCGGCGGGCGGACGGGCTTGGCACGGGCCCGGCGGTCATGTCTGCCCAAAAAATAGGCAGATGCTTCCGGTTCAGGCGTCCTGCAGCGCCGAAAGCGCCTCCTCGAGCCGCACCATCGCCCGCTCGATGTTCTCGACGCTGTTGGCGTAGGAGAAGCGCAGGAAACCTTCGCCATGCGCGCCGAAGCTGGTGCCGGCGATGGCCGCCACGCCGGACTGCTCGAGCAGGCGGTTCTGCAGCGCCTTGGCCGTCTGGCCGGTCCCGGTGATGTTGGGGAAGGCGTAGAAGGCGCCGCCCGGCGTCACGCAGCGCACCCCGGGCAGCCGGTTGAGCGCGTCGACGATGACGGTGCGGCGCTCGGCGAAGGCCGCGACCATCGCATCGACCGAATCCTGCGGCCCCTGGAGTGCCGCCAGCCCCGCCCATTGCGCGGCGGCGTTGACGCAGGAATGGGCGTTGACGGCGAGGCGTGTCGCCCCCTCGCGCAGCGCGGCCGGCCAGACGCTCCAGCCCAGCCGCCAGCCGGTCATCGCATAGGTCTTCGACCAGCCGTCGAGCAGGATGGTGCGGTCGCGCAGTGCCGGGTAGCTGAGCAGGCAGGTGTGCTCGGCGCCGTCATAGAGGATGCGCGAGTAGATCTCGTCGCTCAGGATGGCGACGTGCGGGAACGCCTCGAGCCCGCGGGCGAGCCGGTCGAGCTCTGCCTTCGGCACGACGCCGCCGGTGGGGTTGGCCGGGCTGTTGATGATGAGCAGCCGCGTCCGCGGCGTGATCTGCTCGAGCACCGTATCGGCGGAGAAGGCAAAGCCGCTCTCTTCCGACAGCGCAACGGGGACCGGCGTCGCGCCGGTGAAGCGGATCGCCGATTCGTAGATCGGGAAGCCGGGGTTGGGATACAGGATCTCGGCACCGGGCTCGCCGAACATCAGGATGGCGAACCACATCGTCACCTTGCCGCCCGGCATGATCAGGACGTTCTCCGGATCGACCTCGACACCGCGGCGGGCGAGGAGATCGGCGGCCACCGCCTCGCGCAGCGGCGGGATGCCGCTAGCCGCGGTGTAGCCATGGTGGCCGTCGCGCAGCGCCTTGACCGCAGCCTCGACGATATGGTCCGGCGTGCGGAAATCGGGCTGACCGATCCCGAGATTGATGATGTCACGGCCCTCGGCGGCGAGCCGCTGGGCACGGGCGAGCACGTCGAAGGCGGTTTCGGTCCCGAGATTGGCCATCCCGGCCGCGAGCTGGAGCATTCCTGCCTCTCCTTGTGGCGGCCGGCACCGGCAACGCCTCAATTTCTGAACGGCGGCGACTATGCCGCAATGACGGGCGCGCGTCATCGCCGCGACACGCCGGCCTCGCCGGTTGAGGGTAGGGAGGGCGGCCGGGCGACGAGGGCGCTGCCGGTGCAGCGATCGGTGCGGTCGACGGTGCGGCCGCTCTTGACCGCGCCCGCCCCTTGGCGCATATGACCGCGTCCCTGTGGCGACCGTAGCTCAGTTGGTAGAGCCCTCGGTTGTGGTCCGAGTTGTCGTGGGTTCGAGTCCCATCGGTCGCCCCATTCTCCCACACATCGTTAATGTCGCCCGGCCATTGCCGCCGAGCCATTTGCGGCCGCCCTTGCGCCTGCTAAGCCTCCGCTCCGGCCAAGGGCCGCAGCGGCCTGCGATCCGCGAGGGAGGGCGGTGTGTACAGGGACAATCGTGCGAAGGCGAAGCTCCTCGCCGGCGAGCCGGTCTATGGCGTGTGGCACAACACGGCCGACACCCTGACGGCCGAGCTGCTCGGCACGGTCGGCTATGACGCGGTGCTGTTCGACCATGAGCATGGCGCGGCCTCGATCGCCGACGGGGTGCGCTGTTTCCAGGCGATCGCCGGGACGACGGCGACGGCGCTGGTCCGGGTGCCCTCCAATGACCGCGTCTATCTGAAGCGTGTCCTCGACGCCGGTGCCGAGGGGGTGATGGTTCCGGCGATCGGCTCGGCCGAGGAGGCGACGGAGGCGGTACGGGCCTGCCGCTACCCGCCGGCCGGCATCCGCGGTGCCGCCTATGGCATCGCCCGCGCCTCGAGCTTCGGGCTGTCACCGGATGATTATCTCGCGACGGTCGAGGAGCGGCTGCTCGTGATCCTGCAGATCGAGACGGTGGAGGGCGTCGAGGCCATCCCCGACATCGCCCGGGTGGAAGGGGTGGACGTGCTCTTCGTCGGCCCGTGGGACCTCTCGGGGTCGATCGGCCGGCTCGGCCGGTTCGACGATCCCGACGTCCGCGCGCTGGTACGGCGGGCGGAGCGCGCCATCCTCGACAGCGGCCGCATCCTCGGCTCGATCTGCTCGCTCGGCCGCAGCGCCGCCGGGATGGTCGCGGACGGCGTCCGGCTCGTCATCGGGCCGACCGATCTCGGCCTGCTGCGCGATGCCGCTGCCGCCGATCTCACGGCTTTCCGGGCCGAAATCGCTGCCTCACGGGGGCGCCACGGCCGATAGGCTTTTTCCCCGTGTCCCGCGCCGGACGCTGTGCTATAGGCCGTCGCTCGACGACGGACGGACGTCCCGGACGGTCGGTGGCGCGTGCGGGCGTGGCGGAACTGGTAGACGCGGCGGATTTAGGTTCCGCTGGCGCAAGCCGTGGGGGTTCAAGTCCCTCCGC
>CAYORM010000135.1:0-3965 GCA_964406375.1 uncultured Mycobacteriaceae bacterium
CGGAGGCCAGCGTGTCGCCGGCATAGCCCTCCATCGGGATGCCGTCGAAACGGAAACCGAGCGGCCGGGAGCGGTCGATGAGGCCGCCGGTCGCGAGCCGGTGGGCGCCGCTCATCGCACCCGCTCCCGCACATCGACCGCGCCATGAACCTCATGGGTCCGGGTGTCGCGGGTGACCTCGAGCCAGGCCCGGCAACCGGCCACGTGGTAGAAGAGTTCGCGGTGCTCGCCGCGGACATTATCCCGCAGATAGACGTACTCGAAGAAGCGGCGCGCCGCGTCCGGCGCCGTGGGATCCGGGCGGCGCGGGGTGGCATCGCCCAGGCAATAGAACTCGTGCACGTCGCGCGGACCGCAATGGGGACAGGGGATCAGCATGGGGCGGTCTCTCGCCGCTAGTGCAGGTTCGGCTGGGCGCCCGCGCCCCGCTCGTCGATTAGATGGCCGGTCTCGAAGCGATCGAGGCGCAGGGCCGAGGCGACCTCGTGCGAGCGGTCCGTGGCGAGCAGATGGGCAAAGCACCAGCCCGAGGCCGGCGTCGCCTTGAAGCCGCCATAGCACCAGCCGCCATCGAGATAGAGATTGTCCAAAGGCAGCCGGTCGATGATCGGCGAGCCGTCCATCGTCATGTCCATCACCCCGCCCCAGACGCGCAGCACCCTGAGTCGCCCGAGCATCGGGAACATCGCCTGCGCCTCCTCCATCACCTCCTCGATGATCGGCAGATTGCCGCGCTGGGCGTAGGAGTTGTAGCCGTCGATATTGCCACCGAAGACCAGCCCCCCCTTGTCGGACTGGCTGATGTAGAGATGCCCGGCGCCGAAGGTCACCACTTGGTGGATCAGCGGCTTGACCGCCTCCGACACGAAGGCCTGCAGGACATGGCTCTCGATCGGCAGGCGGATGCCGGCCATCGCCGCCAGCCGCGAGGTGTTGCCGGCGACCGCCAGCCCGACCTTTCCGGCGCCGATGAAGCCGCGCGTCGTCTCGACACCGGTCACCGCCCCGCCTTCGACCCGGATGCCGACGACCTCGCAATTCTGCACGATGTCGACGCCCAGCCGGTCGGCGGCGCGCGCGAATCCCCAGACCACCGCATCATGCCGAGCGGTGCCGGCGCGCCCTTGCAGCAACCCGCCCATCACCGGGAAGCGGGCATTGTCGAAATCGAGCGTCGGGACCAGCCGGCGCACCTGGTCGCGGTCGAGCAGTTCGGCATCGACCCCGTGCAGCCGCATCAGGTTGCCGCGCCTGGCGTAGGCGTCTCGCTGGGCGTCACTGTGATAGAGGTTCAGCACCCCACGCTGGCTGAACATCACATTGTAGTTGAGGTCCTGCTCCAGCCCCTCCCACAGCTTCATCGACCATTCGTAGAAGGGGAGATTACCGGAGAGACCGTAATTGGAGCGGACGATCGTGGTATTGCGCCCAGCATTGCCGGAGCCGATCCATCCCTTCTCTATCACGGCGACATTGGTGATGCCGTGATTTCTGGCGAGGTAATAGGCGGTGGCGAGCCCGTGCCCGCCACCGCCGACGATCACGACGTCATAATGCGGGCGCGGCGCGGCATCGCGCCAAGCCGGCGTCCAGCCGCGATTGCCGCGGACCGCCTGGCGGACCAGGCTGAAGACCGAGTAGCGCATGTTCCCGGAGGACCTTCTCCCTTCGCCAGCCCTGCCCCACCCGGTCCCTGCCCTCAGCAGTCGAGCGTCGTGTCACGCTCCCACTGGGTGAGGTGCCGGCTGTAGGCGTTCCAGTCTTCGTACTTCAGCTTGAGGTAGGAGGATACGAACGCGTGACCCAACGCGTCGCGCATCGTGCGCGAGGCCTCGAGAGCGCGCAATGCGTCGAGCAGGTTCAGCGGCAGGCGCTTGGCACCGCGCACCTTGTGGCCGTTCTCATACATGTTGATCGACAGCGGCTTACCGGGGTCGCGGTCATTGTCGATCCCGTCGAGTCCTGCGGCGAGGAGGGCCGCCGGCAGCAGATAGGGGTTCACCGCGCCGTCGGCGAGGCGGAACTCGAACCGCCCGCCCTCCGGCACCCGAATCATGTGGGTGCGGTTGTTGCCCGCCCAGGTCACCGTATTGGGCGCCCAGGTCGCGCCGGAGACGGTGCGCGGGGCGTTGATCCGCTTGTAGGAGTTCACGGTCGGGTTGGTGATCGCGCAGATCGCGTCCGAATGGGCGATCACCCCGCCGATGAAGGCCCGCGCCACCTTCGACAGCCCCATCGCGTCCGCCTCATCCGCGAAGATGTTGGTATCGCCCTGCCACAGCGAGACATGGGCGTGGCAGCCGCTGCCGGTCAGATGGGGGAAGGGCTTGGGCATGAAGGTCGCCCGCAGCCCGTGTTTCTCGGCGATCGCCTTCACCATGTATTTGAAGAAGGCATGGCGGTCGGCCGTGACGAGGGCATCGTCATACTGCCAGTTCATCTCGAACTGGCCGTTCGCATCCTCATGGTCGTTCTGGTAGGGCTGCCAGCCCAACGCCAGCATGCTGTCGCAGATCTCGGTCACGATGTCGTAGCGGCGCATCAATGCCGACTGGTCGTAGCAGGGCTTGGACTGGCGGTCGGCGCCGTCAGCGATCGTTTCGCCATCGGCCGACAGCAGGAAATACTCGCATTCGACGCCGGTCTTGAGCGCCAAGCCGCGTTCGGCGGCGCGCGCGACGAGCGTCTTCAGGACGATGCGCGGCGCCTGGGCGACCGGGGCTCCGTCCATGTAGAGGTCGGCGGCGAGCCAGCCGACCTCGGGCTTCCAGGGGAGCTGGATCAGGCTCGCCGGGTCGGGAACGGCAAACATGTCGGCATCGGCCGGCGTCATGTCGAGCCAAGTGGCGAAACCGGCGAAGCCCGCCCCGGCCTTCGCCATGTCGCCGATCGCCGCCGCCGGCACCAGCTTGGCGCGCTGGGTGCCGAAGAGATCAGTGTAAGAAATCAGGAAATACTTGATGCCGCGGCTTCTCGCCGCCTCCGCCAGATCCGTCACCACGTCCCCCGCCCCCTCGGCTCCTGTGCCGGCCCTGTTGCCGGCTTCCTGGTCCTCGTCCGGGCGGTCCCTCGCCGCCCGGCTTCCTTCATCCCGGCACGCTCCCCGGAATCCACGACGTGCCGGCGAGCGGCACCTGCGCCATCGCGGCCGCCTCGACCGTCAGTGCCACGAGGTCCTCCGGCTCGAGATTGTGCACATGGCTCTTGCCGCAGGCGCGCGCGATCGTCTGTGCCTCGAGCGTCAGCACCGCGAGATAATTGGCAAGGCGCCGGCCGGCCGCGATGGGGTCGAGCCGCGCGGCGAGCGCCGGATCCTGTGTGGTGATGCCGGCCGGATCGCGGCCCTCATGCCAGTCGTCATAGGCGCCGGCGACGCTGCCGAGCGCCCGGTACTCGGCATCAAGCGCCGGATCATTGTCGCCGAGTGCCACGAGCGCCGCGGTGCCGATCGATACCGCATCGGCCCCCAGCGCCAGCGCCTTGGCGACGTCTGCGCCGCTGCGGATGCCCCCCGAGACGATGAGCTGCACCTTGCGGTGCATGCCGAGATCCTGCAGCGCGCGCACCGCCGGGCGGATCGCCGCGAGCGTGGGAAGGCCGACATGCTCGATGAAGACCTCCTGCGTCGCCGCGGTGCCGCCCTGCATGCCGTCGAGCACCACCACATCGGCGCCGGCCTTCACCGCGAGGGCCGTGTCGTAATAGGGGCGGCTGGCGCCGACCTTGACGTAGATCGGCTTCTCCCAATCGGTGATCTCGCGAAGCTCCTCGATCTTGATCTCGAGATCGTCGGGGCCGGTCCAGTCAGGGTGACGACAGGCGGAGCGCTGGTCGATGCCCTCGGGCAGCGTCCGCATCGCCGCGACGCGCGGCGAGATCTTCTGGCCCAGCAGCATGCCGCCGCCGCCCGGCTTCGCGCCCTGCCCCACCACCACCTCGATGGCGTCGGCGCGGCGCAGATCGTC
>CAYORM010000136.1:0-3945 GCA_964406375.1 uncultured Mycobacteriaceae bacterium
AAGATGTTCGGCACGCTGCTCACCGGCGTCGATCATCTCGCCCATACCCATAATCTCGAGAAGAACGCCTTCAGCCGCGGCTGCCCGGAATGGGGCGGTCATCTCGCCGACGATCTCGAGCGGATCGTCGCGCTGCATGACGCCTCGACCATCGCCGCGGTGATCGTCGAGCCGCTGGCCGGCTCGACCGGCGTGCTGCTGCCGCCGAAGGGCTATCTGCAGCGCCTGCGCGAGATCTGCGACAAGCACGGCATCCTCTTGATCTTCGACGAGGTCATCACCGGCTTCGGGCGCCTCGGTGCTTCCTTCGCGGTCGAGCATTTCGGTGTCGAGCCGGACATCGTGACGGTGGCCAAGGGCCTCACCAACGCTGCGGTGCCGGCCGGTGCGGTCTTTGTCCGCAAGAAGATCTACGACGCCTTCATGACGGGGCCGGAGCATCTCATCGAGCTGTTCCACGGCTACACCTATTCGGCGCATCCGCTCGCCTGCGCGGCCGGCCTTGCGACGATGGACGTCTATCAGGAGGAAGGGCTGTTCCAGCGGGCCGCCGAGATCGCTCCCTACTGGGAGGAGGCGCTGCACAGCCTGAAGGGGTCGCGGCACGTCATCGACATCCGCAATCTTGGCCTCGTCGGCGCGATCGAGCTCGAACCGATCCCGGGCCGTCCGACGGCGCGCGCCTTCGACCTGTTCATCCGCTGCTACGAGCGCGGCGTCGGGATCCGCACCACCGGCGACATCGTGGCGCTGTCGCCGCCGCTCATCATCGAGAAGGGGCAGATCGACCAGATCGTCGACACCATCCGCGAGGAGCTGAAGACGCTGGATTGAGGGCCGCGCCCCGATCGGCTTGGCGGACGCCCGCCCCGAACCCCGGGGCGGGCGTTCGTGTCAGTTCTCCAGGATGCTCGAGATCTCACGGAGCTGCGTGCGCGCCCGGAGCAGATAGAAGCCCTGCACCGCGAGGTGGTTGGGCTGGAAGCTGCCGTCTGGTGCGGCATTGGCGACGACCCAGGGCTGCAGCTCGACCGCCTCGCGCAGGCTCTGCAGCATCTCCTCCCAGACCGACCGGGCACCGTTCTGCTCGAGCACCGCGTCGAAGTCGCGGCCGAGCGCGCCGAGCAGCATGAGATAGCCGTAGAGCCGGCCCTTGGTGGCGTAGAAGACGTCGTCCGCCATCGTGTCGATCAGCCAGGGGCGGTTCGCGATCTGCGTGGCCAGCGCCGCCGATTGCGAGCCGAGATCGGTGGCGATGCGCTCGAGGGCGAGGCGCAGATTGTCGGCGCGCCGCTCGAACACCGCCGTGCCCGCCGCGACGCGCTCATTGTAGCTGCGCAGTGCCGATGCCGCCGCGCGGTACTGCTCCTCCGAGGCGGTGGTCGGCGCCCAGGAGACGGAGAAGTCGAACAGCCAGATGTCCCCGGGATTGCGCAGGAAGCCCGCCGCCCGGTCGAGATCGGGGTCGATGGCCGAGGCGCCCCGCGCCCGGCCGATATGGTCGCCCAGCTCCGCCGTCACGCGGGCGACCGCATAGATGATGCCGCGCTGATAGTTCGGCATGTTGTCGAGCAGCGCGCCGGGCATGAAGAACGGGTCGTTGGCCGTCCAGCGATGCGTGTCGATCTCGCGCAGGATCAGCGCCTCGGCCATGTCGACGGTCTGGCTGCCGTTCTCGACAGGCGCCGGGGCGGTGAAGGTCGGATCGTCGTCGATCGTGTGGACCCACCAGCCGGCGATCACGAGATAGAGCAGGAAGGCGCCGCCGACGCCGACGATGAGGGCCAGAAGGCGGCGGTCCCACCGTTCGAAGGCGACGAGCCGCCGTCGCAGCCGGCCGAGAAAGCCCGGCCGCGGCACGGCGCCCTCGCCTGCCGAGGCAGGGGGAGGAGGAGCGCCCGGCGGCGTGGTGTCGGACATGCGGCCTCCCTGGATCGCCGGCCGCAGCGCGCGGCCGGCCTCGGATGCAAGCATGTCGGCACCGCGGGGGCCAGGGTCAAGCGGCTGCCGTTCCGGCGGCCGGCCCCGCCTGCCGGTCAGGCCTCCCAGAACGGCTTGTCGGCCTCGCGCTGTGCCTCGGCACGGCTGACGCCGAAATCGCGCAGCATCCGGTCGTCGAGCGTCGCCAGCAGCGCGCGCTGGCGGCTGCGTAGGCGCCAGACGATGACGGTCTCGGTCGCGGCGACGATGAAGGCCGCAATGCGCGCCGCAAGGCGCGGCCGTGGCGCGGCGGATAGCGGGGCCGGGCTGGCGTGGATGTCGCAGGCCATGACGGCATCTCCTTGGCGAGACTTCAGTCTTGCTGCCGCTATCCACTTGGACAAACGAGCTTTTCTTGGGCTACGATTAAGAAATTCTAAGCCATTTGTCGGCTGACAATCGAGACGCCGCTGCCGATCGGCCACGGCGTGGTGGAGAAGGCGATGCGCCGTCTGCCCTCGCTCAACGGGATCCGCGCCTTCGAGGCGGCCGCGCGGCTCGAGAGTTTCGTTCGGGCGGCGTCCGAGCTGTCGGTGACGGCGGCGGCGGTGAGCCAGCAGGTCAAGGCGCTGGAGATGGCGCTGGGCGTCACCCTGTTCCGCCGCGGCGCGCGCGGCCTGCGGCTGACGCCGGACGGTGCCGCCTATCTGCCGGCGCTGAGCGCCGCGCTCGACGGCATCGCCGCCGCGACCGAGCAGATCCGGCGGCGGGATGTCGCCGGGCGGCTCAGGATCACCACGCTGCCCTCCTTCGCCACGCGATGGCTCTTGCCGCGGCTCGGCCGTCTGCGCGCGCTGCATCCCGAGCTCGACGTCGATGTCCATGCCAGCAGCGACAATGTCGATCTGCGCCGTGAAGGGATGGATGTGGCGATCCGATATGGCTGGGGGCGCTGGCCGGGGCTTCATGCCGAGCCGCTGATGGAGGAGGAGGTCTTCCCGGTCTGCGCGCCGGCGCTGCTCACCCGCAGCCCGCTCCGCCGCCCGGCCGATCTGCTGCACCACGTGCTGCTGCACGACCGTACGGTGAAGGAGGATGAGGAGCCCTGGCTGGGCTGGCCGCGCTGGTTGTCACATTTCGGACTGGCCGACCATATCGGCGCGCTGCGCGGCCCCGGCTTCAGCGACAGCCAGATGCTGCTGATCGCAGCGGAGGAGGGCAACGGCGTCGCGATCGGCCGCACGCGCCTCGTCGGTGACGCGCTGCGCGCCGGCCGGTTGGTCCGGCCGCTCGCCATCCGCCGGCCGGCCGACCGGGCCTATCACATGGTCTGCCTGCCCGAGCGGCGCGACGCGCCGGCGATCCGCGCCCTGCGCGACTGGCTGGCCGGAGAGGTCGCCGCCGATCATTGCCCACTGGAATGAGGCGAGGCCGCCGGACTATGCTGGAGCCCGCATCGCCCCGGGGGAACAGGAGATGAGTATGCGTCTTTCGATCGCGCTGATCGGTGCGGCCTGTGTCGGCATGGCCGGTTGGGGAACGGCCGGCCTGGCGCAGGATGATGCTGCCGAAATCTTCCCGGCCATCGTCTTCGACATGGGTGGGAAGTTCGACCGCTCCTTCAACGAGGGCATCTACAACGGCGCGATGCAGTGGTCGGAGGAGACCGGCATCGCCTTCGCCGAGTTCGAGGTGACCAACGAGACGCAGCGCGAGCAGGCGCTGCGGCGGATGGCCGAGAACGGCGCCGACATCGTCATCGCCGTGGGTTTCGCACAGGCGCCGGCGCTGGAGATCGTCGCGGACGAGTTCCCCGACACGAAGTTCACGATCATCGACGCCGTCGTCGACCGGCCGAACGTCCAGTCGATCGTCTTCAAGGAGCATGAGGGCTCCTTCCTCGTCGGCGTGCTCGCGGCGATGGCATCCGAGACCAGCACCGTCGGCTTCATCGGCGGCATGGACATCCCGCTCATCCGCCGTTTCGGCTGCGGCTATGTCCAGGGCGTGCACTATGCCGATCCG
>CAYORM010000137.1:0-3860 GCA_964406375.1 uncultured Mycobacteriaceae bacterium
GAGACCTCCGCCGAGCGCCGCCTCGTCTGCCGCTCCGGCAACCCCTGGGGCCTTCCCGCCAAGGACCGCTCCGGCCGCCTCGATGTGACCGAGCCGCCCGATCTCGGCGCGCTGATCGCCAAGATCGACGGCCGCGCACCCGCCCACTCCGCAAATCCCTCCTGATCCAGACGCAAAGGACAGATCCATGAGCTACGATCTCAATGATGCCCAGCCGCAGATGGCCCCCATCGGCGAGCTGATCCCCGACGGCACCTTCGCCAAGGTCCGCCTGACCGTGCGCCCCGGCGGCGTCGACGGCGCCACGCCGATGGACGCGAAGCTCCTGAAAGCCTCGCAGTCGAGCGACGCGAAGATGCTGGACTGCGAGTTCACCATCCTCGAGGGGCCGCATGCCCGGCGGAAGTTCTGGCAGAGCTTCACCGTGGCGGGCGGCAAGGTCGACGAGAAGGGCCAGTCGATCGGCTGGAAGATCTCGAAATCCACCTTTCGGGCGATGGTCGACAGCGCTCTCGGGCTCGATCCCAGGGACGAAAGCCCCGACGCCAAGGCCAAGCGGGTGCTGCCTGGTCTCAAGCATCTCGACGGCATCGTCTTCGCCGCGCGGATCATGGTGGAACCCGCTTCCAACCCGCAATACCGCGACCAGAACCGGATCGCGAACGTCGTTCTGCCCGACGAGCCGCAGCATGCCGCAATCATGCGCGGCGAAACCGTTCCCTCGGAGCCCGTCAATGCCCCGCCGCGCAAGGCCGCGAGCGCGCCGGCGCCGGGCTGGCAGGCGCCCACGCCGGCATGGGGTGCGCAGCCGCAAGCGCCGTCCGCGGCCCCGGCCTGGGGCGCGCAGGCGCCGGCTCCGCAGCAGCCCCCGCAGCAACCGCCCGCCCAGCAGCCGCCCGCGTCCCCGCCGTCCCCGCCGTCCGCGCCCAGCGGAGCGCCGGCGACCGGCATGCCCGCCTGGCTCAATGGGTGAGGCGCGGTCGGCAGCACGGCGGCGGAGGTCCGGTCGGCCTTCGCCGCCGCCCGAGGCCCGGCGCGATCCTGCCGGGCCGATGACCCCGGATGAATGGCAGGCGCATGTGACGCGCGAGGCGGCGCTGGAGATCGGACGATGGCTCGAGGGCCGAGGAAGACTGCACGCCCCCATCGCAAGCCTCAGCCTCGGCGACATCGAAGCCATGGCCAGCAACGCGATCTCCCGCTGGATCGTGCTCCAGTCCGAAAAGCTCCAGAGGGCGGGTTGGCCGCCCGAGGACCCGATCGGGAGCTTCTTGCTCGGGTAGCGCTCTGCGCCGTCTGCGCCCGCGAGGCGCGCGGCTTCGGCTACTGCCACGGCCTCCGCTGGGATCGCCACCCCTACCACCGCTTCTGCTCGCGCCGCTGTCAGGACGCGGGCAGCGCCATCGCCCAAAGGAACAACGGCATGATCGACAAGACCGCCCGCGAGGCCCGTGCGATCCGCGATGCGCGGACGCCCTTCGCCGAAGCGCTCACCGACCTCGGGCTCATGGAGCCCTTCTTCCACCGCAGCGCCGAGGACATCGACCGCCTGATCGAGGCGGCGGTCACCGGCTACATCGACAGCATGCAGGACCAGGCCGCGCGCAAGGAGCGCACCGGCACGGTCCTGGATGACCCTCTGCCATTCTAGTCGGAGAGCGAAATGACCAACGGTGAAATCTGGAGAACCGTCCCGAGCGCCCCCGATGTGCTGGTGAGCAGCGAGGGGCGCGTGATGCTCGCGCCCTATCGCGGTCCGATGCCCAAGGGCGGCGAACGATCCTACGGGGGCACGCCGACGTTCGGCGTGTGGAACAAGCAGGATGCCCGCTTCATCATCGTGGTGCGCGGAACGACCTACAAGGTCGCGAGGCTCGTCGCGGAGGCGTTCCACGGACCCGCGCCATTCGACCGCGCCGTCGTCATGCATCTCGACGAGAACGCCGCGAACAATCGCGCCGACAACCTCGCGTGGGGGACGCAGCGCGAGAACCTGAACGCGCCCGGTTTCCTCGAATACTGCCGCGGGAGGACCGGAGATCGTCATCCCGTCGCCGTCGGCAAGCGTCGGAGGGCACGGTCATGATCGACCTGAACGACGACACCGCGTCCTGCAGCTGGAAGCCTCTGCTCGAGGCGGCCACCGAGAACGCCGTCACCGACTTCGAGATCGAGTTCTGCGACAGCCTCCGCGAGAAGCTGGCGCGGTTCGGCGACAGCGCCCGGCTGACGGACGCGCAGTTCCACAAGCTGACCTGCATCGCGCAGGCCGGCGGGTTCTGGGAGCGCGAGCGATGATCGACCTCAACCATGGCTCGGGTTTCCTCTACGGCGCCGGCGCGCCACGTCCTCCCATCGCCGAAGCCGTGTCTGCCGCCATCGACACGGCGCTGTCCGCGCGCCACCGCGCCGAGCGTCCGCGTACCTATGTCAGTTCCTCGGGTCTCGGCCGCGACTGCCTGCGCCAGATCCAGTACGACTTCCTCGCGGTGCCGAAGGACGAGGGCCAGGAGTTCGCGCCGCGCACGCTGCGGATCTTCGAGGCGGGCCATCGGGCCGAGGACATCGTCGCAGGCTGGTTCCGGATCGCCGGGTTCGACCTGAGGACCGAGCGTCCGGACGGCCGCCAGTTCGGGTTTGAGGCCCTCGGCGGCCGGTTCAAGGGCCATATCGATGGCTGCTTTGTCTCCGGCTCCGTCTCGATGGACTATCCCGCGCTCTGGGAGAACAAGGCGCTCGGCGCGGCCAGCTGGAAAGACGTGGTCAAGCGCGGCGTCAGCCTCGCCCGGCCGGTCTACGCCGCCCAGATCGCGCTCTACCAGGCCTACATGGACCTGCCGGCCCCGGCGCTCTTCACAGCGCTCAATCGCGACACGATGGAGCTGCATGCCGAGCTCGTGCCCTTCGATGCGCATCTCGCGCAGGAGATGTCGGATCGCGCCGTTGCCGTGGTGCGAGCCTCCGAGGCGGGGGAATGGCTGCCGCGCGCCGCGGCTGAGCCCACGGCGGTCCTCTGCCGCGGCGGCATGGCGGCGGGCAAATGGCACGCCCCCTGTGCGTGGGCGAAACGGTGCTGGGGTGAGCGGCGATGATCCCTGACGCCTATGAGCTCAAGCGGATCGTGCGTGCCCATCGCGACCGATTCTGGTGCTCCGACCTGCTCCGAGCGGCGGAGTTCGCGCCGATCTATTTCTTCGACGATCAGGCCTCTTTCGATGGCGATAGTGTCGACCGCGCGATGACCCGGGTGCTGACCGGCCCGCTTCGGCTGCCGCATCCCTCCGTGATCTTCGAGGTGCGCGAGCAGCGCGCGTCTCCCTCGGGCCTGATCGTCTGCGCTCGCGCCGACGGTGACATCGTCGAGGGCGCGTTCCTCATGCGCAAGCGGGCGCCGCGCGGCTGGACGGACTGCCTCGTGCGGATCTGGATGCATCCGGACGGCAAGGCGGAGATCGAGGGCAACCCGGCCGAGCAGAGCGACGAGACGGTCCGCGGTCACGGCGAAGTCGCCGCCGGCATCGTCTGGCGCGCGCTGACCATCCTCGGCGCCTCACCTGAAATCCGCGACCGCAAGGTGTCGCCTGCAAAACGGTCCCGCCTGTCCCGCGAGGGCGTGCGCGGATGGGTCTGGCGCCAGGTCGCCATCGATCCGGAGCGCCTGCGCGCGGCGACGCCGCCTCAGGGCGGCAGTCACGCCAGCCCCCGCTGGCATATTCGTCGCGGTCACTGGCGGCAGCTCGCCGACGGGCGCCGGGTCTTCGTCCGCCAGTGCGAGGTGGGCGATCCGACCCGCGGCGGGATCGTCAAGGATTACGCAGTGGAGGCACGCCATTCATGACCGAGTTCACCCCATCCGCCAC
>CAYORM010000138.1:0-3767 GCA_964406375.1 uncultured Mycobacteriaceae bacterium
ATGGCGGAGAGGGAGGGATTCGAACCCTCGGTGCCCTTGCGGACACAACGGTTTTCGAGACCGTCCTATTCAACCACTCTAGCACCTCTCCGCGAGGCACGGGGCGGGCGCTTGGCGGCCCGTCCGGCGGTCGGGGCGGACCATAAAGGAGGGCCTTGCGGCGCGCAAGCGGCTGCGTGCGACGGATGCCCAGTGATCCGGCCACGAGGCGGGAAGCCCAAAGCAAAGGCAGGGCTGGCGGCGTTGGTGGCCCCGCGCGGGCCTTCCGCGTGGTCTTTGGCCTCGATCCGTCCTTATTGTGATGGTTTGCCACCTCGATCGGCCGCCCGGGCCGGCCGGTGCGATCCGCCGCAGTGGATCGGTCCGGCGGAAGGGAATATCACCATCCGGCGCGGCCGCGGCGCCCCGGCGATGCCGGAGTCCGGCACGGCCAGGGGCGCAGGCCAGAGGCGGTGTGGACGGGCGGCGATGCGGTACGATCTGGTGGTCGTGGGGGCGGGGATCGTCGGGCTCGGCCATGCGCTGGCCGCGATCCGGCGCGGCTGGACGGTCGCGATGGTCGACCGCGACGCGCGGTCTGTCGGCGCCTCGATCCGCAATTTCGGCTTCGTCACCGTCACCGGTCAGGAGGCCGGCACCTGCTGGCGTCGGGCGATGCGTTCCCGCGACATCTGGGACGAGGTGGCGCCGCGCGCCGACATCCCGATCCTGCAGCGCGGCCTGATGGTCTCGGCGCGCCGGCCGGAGGCGATGGCTGTGCTCGAGTCCTTCGTTGCCTCCGAGACCGGGGCGGGCTGCCGGCTTGTTGCGCCCGCGGCGGCACGCGAGGCGATGCCCTTCCGCCCCGGCCTTCTCGGCGCGCTCGAGAGCCCGCATGAGCGGCGCGTCGAGCCGCGCAGCGCGATCCCGGCGCTCGCCGCCTGGCTCGAGGGGAGCTGTGGGGTCCGCATGCTGCGCCGTGTCGCCGTGCGTGATGTGGCGCCCGGCCGCGTCGTGACCGCCGCCGGGACGATCGAGGCGCGCGCCGTCGCCGTCTGCCCCGGGCCGGATCTCACGACCCTGTTCCCCGAGGCCTTCGCCCGCGCCGGCACCACGCTGTGCCGGCTGCAGATGCTGCGCCTCGCGCCGCAGAAGCGGCGCCTGCCGATGCCGGCGATGTCGGATGAGAGCCTCGTGCGCTATCTCGGCTATGCCGCGCTGCCCGAGGCCGAGCCGCTGCGCGCCCGTATCGCCGCCGAGGCGCCGGCGCTGCTCGCCGATGGCATCCATCTCATCGTCGTGCAATCGGCGGACGGCTCACTGATCGTCGGCGACAGCCATCATTACGACGCGGCGCCCGAACCTTTCGCCTCGGACGACGTCGATGCGCGGATCCTCGATCTGTGCCGCGCGGTGCTCGATCTCGACGACGATCGGGTGATCGAGCGCTGGACCGGCGTCTACCCCTCGGGCCCCGGCCTCACCCTGGTCGAGGCGCCGGAGAGCGGGGTGCGCCTCGTCTCGGTGACGAGCGGCACCGGCATGTCGACGGCCTTCGCGCTCGCCGAGGAGGTCGTGGCGTCACTGGCGGAGGAGATGTGATGACAGCGCCAGAGCGCGCCGCGCGGCTGAAGGCGGTGATCTTCGATTGGGCGGGGACGCTGGTCGATTTCGGTTCGCGTGCGCCGATGGGCGCCTTCGTCGAGGCCTTCGCCCGCTTCGGCGTCACGATCGATGTTGCGACCGCGCGGCAGCCGATGGGGCTGCCCAAGCGTGCGCATATCGCCGCGCTCCTCGCCATGCCCGCGGTCGCCGCGGCCTGGCGCGCGGCGCAGGGGGCCGCGCCCGACGAGGCGGCGATCGACCGGGTCTATGAGGTCTTCGTGCCGATGAACGCCGCGGTCGTCGCCGCCCATGCCGATCCGGTGCCGGGCGTCGTCGAGGCGCTCGCCTGGGCGCGCGGCCGCGGGATGCGCATCGGCTCGACCACCGGCTATGTGCGGGCGATCATGGACCGGCTGGTGCCCGAGGCCGCCGCCCGCGGCGTCGCCGTCGAGACGCTGGTCTGCGCCGACGACCTGCCGGCCGGGCGGCCTAGCCCGCTGATGATGTGGCACAGCTTCGCCGCGCTCGGCATCTGGCCCGCAGCGGCCGCGGTCAAGCTCGACGACACCGAGCCGGGCATCGGCGAGGCGCTGGCGGCTGGCAGCTGGGCGGTCGGCGTCGCGGGTTCCGGCAATCTCGTCGGTCTGTCCGAGACGGAGTATGCGGCGCTGCCGGCGGACGAGCGTCGCCGGCGGGTCGAGGAGGCCGCGGCGACGCTGCGCGCGGCCGGCGCCCATCTCGTCGTCGAGAGCGCGGCCTGCCTGCCGCAGGCGGTCGCGGTAATCGAGGCGGCAGGGGCGGATGCGCCGCGACCGCTCGACCCGCCGGTCATCTATCGGGATGCGCCAGCGTGACAAGCCGGCCACCGATCCTTATCGACCGATCCTCATTGACTCGGGGGCATCCCCGACTATAGTGCCGCCTTCCCGGACGACAGGTGGCGGTTCCCGGGCGGAACCGCTTCGCCTGCCCGAACGGATCGGATTTCAACGGGGCGGCAACGCCCGGACGACAGACGGTAGCGCAGCATGTTCGCGATCATTCGCACCGGCGGGAAGCAGTATCGGGTCGCCCCGGAGCAGGTCCTCGAGATCGAGCGCACCGGCGCCGCCGAGGGCGAGACCATCACCCTCTCGGACGTGCTGATGATCGATCAGGACGGTGCCGTGACCGTCGGCACGCCGACGATCGCCGGCGCGTCGGTCTCGGCCGAGGTCCTGGCGCTGTCGCGGGGCCCGAAGATCATCGTCTTCAAGAAGAAGCGCCGCCAGAACTACCGCCGGAAGAAGGGCCATCGCCAGGACCTGATGAAGGTCCGTATCACCGGCATCGCCGCGGCCTGACGCCCGGCTCCGCTCAGATCAGGAGGTCTTCCCCATGGCACACAAGAAGGCCGGCGGTTCGTCCCGCAACGGGCGCGACAGTGAGGGCCGGCGCCTCGGCGTCAAGAAATTCGGCGGCGAGTCGGTGATCGCCGGCAACATCATCGTCCGCCAGCGCGGCACCAAGTTCCATCCCGGCCGCCATGTCGGCATGGGCAAGGACCACACGCTCTTCGCGCTGGTCCCGGGCCAGGTGCGCTTCCACAGCGCCGGCGGCCGCACCACCGTCTTCGTCGAACCGGCCCAGGCGGCCGAGTGAGGCACGGCGGCCCGCCCGGCACGCCGGGCGGCCGTCGGATCCGATCGCGGGGGAATGGCGCGGGCCATTCCCCTTTTTGCGTCATGGCCAACAGGCAATGAAGTTTCTCGACGAGGCCAAGGTCTTCCTGAAGAGCGGCGATGGCGGCAATGGCTGCGTGTCGTTCCGGCGGGAGAAATTCGTCGAGTTCGGTGGGCCGAACGGCGGCGATGGCGGCCGCGGCGGCGATGTTTGGGTCGAGGCCGTCGACGGGCTCAATACGCTGATCGACTACCGCTACCAGCAGCACTTCAAGGCAGGGCGGGGCGAGCACGGCAAGGGGTCTGACCGCAACGGCGCCCGCGGCAGTGACGTGGTGCTTCGCCTGCCGGTCGGGACCCAGGTGCTCGACGAGGATCGCGAGACGGTGCTCGCCGATCTCGTCGAGGTCGGCCAGCGGGTGCGGCTGCTCAAGGGCGGCGATGGCGGCTTCGGCAACACGCATTACAAATCCTCGACCAACCGCGCGCCGCGCCGCGCCGATCCCGGCTGGCCGGGGGAGG
>CAYORM010000139.1:0-3716 GCA_964406375.1 uncultured Mycobacteriaceae bacterium
ACGGGCGCTATGGCGACAATCCGAACCGGCTGCAGCGCTACTACCAGTTCCAGGTGCTGATGAAGCCAGCGCCCGCCGACGCGCAGGATCTCTATCTCGGCAGTCTCTATGCGCTCGGCATCGATCCCGCGCTGCACGACATCCGCTTCGTCGAGGATGATTGGGAGAACCCCACCCTCGGTGCCTGGGGCCTCGGCTGGGAGGTCTGGTGCGACGGGATGGAGGTCACCCAGTACACCTATTTCCAGCAGGTCGGCGGCATCGAGTGCGATCCCGTCCCGGTCGAGCTGACCTATGGCCTCGAGCGGCTCGCAATGTATCTGCTCGATGTCGAGAGCATCTACGATCTGCCGTTCAACGATCCGCAGACCCCGGGTGCCAAGACCTATCGCGAGGTCTTCCACCGCGCCGAGCGCGACTACTCGACCTATAATTTCGAGGTCGCCGACACCGAGATGCTGCTCCGGCACTTCCGCGACGCCGAGGCGGAGTGCAAGGCGCTGCTCGAGCGCCGCCTCGCCCAGCCGGCCTATGACCAGTGTCTGAAGGCCGGGCACATCTTCAACCTGCTCGACGCCCGCGGCGTGATCAGCGTCGTCGAGCGGGCCGCCTATATCGGCCGTGTGCGCGACCTCGCCCGCGCCTGTTGCCGCATGTGGCTGGACGCCGCCTGACATGCCCGAATTCCTGCTGGAGCTGTTCTCCGAGGAGATCCCCGCGCGCATGCAGGCGCGTGCCGCGGAGGATCTGAAGACCATCGTCTGTCGCGCACTGGGCGAGGCCGGGATCGGCTTCGACCGTGCCGAGGCCCATGTGACGCCGCGCCGTCTCGCGCTGGTGGTCGACGGGCTGCCGGCCCGCCGACCGGACGTGGTGGAGGAGCGCAAGGGGCCGCGCGCCGATGCGCCGGCCGCGGCGATCGAGGGCTTCCTGCGCTCGGTCGGCATCAGCCGCGCCGAATGCGAGGAGCGCGAGACGCCCAAGGGGACGATCCTCTACGCCCGGATGGTCAAGCCGGGCGGGCCGACGGCCGAGGCGCTGCCGGCCGTGATCCGCCAGGCGCTGCTCGGTTTGCCGTGGCCGAAATCGATGCGCGCGGCCGAGGAGGCGGTGCGCTGGGTGCGTCCGCTCCATCACGTGCTGGCGCTGTTCGACGGCGCGGTCGTCGATTTCCGCTACGATCTCCACACCCCCGATCTGGCCGCCGACGGGCCGCGTGCCCGCGCAGCGGTCGGCGTCACCTACGGGCATCGTTTCCTCGCCCCCGAGCCGATCGCCGTCACCGGCTTCGCCGATTACCGGCAGAAGCTCCACGCGGCGCGCGTCGTCCTCGATCGGGAGGAGCGCAAACGGCTGATCCGCGAGGGTGTCGCCCGCGCCGCCGCGGCCGAGGGGCTGGTGCCAATCGAGGATCCGGGGCTGCTCGAGGAGGTGGCGGGCCTCGTCGAATGGCCGGTCGTCCTGTTGGGCCGGATCGACGACGCCTTCATGGACGTGCCGCCCGAGGTGCTGACCACCTCGATGCGGACACATCAGAAATATTTCGCGCTCGCCCATCCCGACGGGCGGCTTGCGCCGCGGTTCGCGGTCGTCGCCAATACCGAGGCCGCCGATGGCGGCGCCACAATCGTGGCGGGCAATGAGCGCGTGCTGCGCGCCCGGCTGTCGGACGCCAAGTTCTTCTGGGACCAGGACCGGAGCACCCCGCTCGAGGCGCGGCTGCCGGCACTGGACGCGATCATCTTCCACGCGCGGCTCGGCAGCCTGTCGCAGAAGGTCGCCCGGGTCGCCGCACTCGCCGAGCGCCTCGCCCGCGCCACCGGCGCCGGCGCGGATCTCGCCCGGCGCGCGGCGCGGCTGGCCAAGGCCGACCTGACCTCGGGGATGGTCGGCGAATTCCCCGAACTCCAGGGGGTGATGGGCCGGTACTATGCCCGCCAGCAGGGCGAGGCGGAGGCGGTGGCCGATGCGATCGCCGAGCATTACAGCCCGCTCGGCCCGTCGGATGCCTGCCCCTCGGCGCCGGTCTCGGTCGCGGTGGCATTGGCCGACAAGATCGACACGCTGGTCGGCTTCTTCGCCATCGACGAGAAACCGACGGGCAGCCGCGATCCCTACGCGCTGCGCCGGGCGGCGCTGGGTGTCATCCGGCTCATCCTCGAAAACGGTATCACGCTCAATCTGCGGCCCGTCTTCGAGGCCGCCCATGCCAGCTACGGCGTTGAGGGGCTGCGCGGGGATGCCGAGACCGCCCGCGACCTGATGGCCTTCTTCGCCGACCGGCTGAAGGTCGCGATGCGCGAGAAGGGCGTGCGGCACGATCTGGTCGAGGCGGTGTTCCGCGTCGGCCAGGAGGATGATCTGCGCCGGCTGCTCGGCCGGGTGGATGCGCTGGCCGGCTTCCTCGCCTCCGAGAACGGGGCAAACCTCCTGACCGCCTATCGCCGAGCCGCCAACATCGTCCGGATCGAGGCGAAGAAGGACGGCGAGGCGGCGTTCGGCCCGGTCGACCCTGCGCTCTTCGCGACCGGCGAGGAGCGGGCGCTGCATGAGCGGCTGCGCCAGGATGCGGGGCCGCTCTGGGATGCCGTGAGCGATGGCGATTTCGCCGGCGCCATGAGCCGTCTCGCTGCCTGGCGGGGCGCGGTCGACGCCTTCTTCGATGCGGTGCTCGTCAACGACCCCGATCAGCGGATCCGGCGCAACCGGCTCGCGTTGTTGGAGGAGCTGACCGGTTCCATGAACACGGTCGCGGACTTCTCCGCGGTGGAGGGCTGAAGGCGTCCTGGCTTGTCGCGGCCCATCGGGGCCGCTTCAGTGGAGAGCGCAATGTCCAAATGGGTGTACGGCTTCGGCGGTGGCACGGCGGAGGGCCGCGCCGAGATGCGCGACCTCCTCGGCGGGAAGGGAGCGAACCTCGCCGAGATGTGCCTGATCGGTCTGCCGGTGCCGCCCGGCTTTACGATCACCACCGAGGTCTGCACCCATTATTACGATCATCAGCACCGGTATCCCGCGGATCTGAAGCCGCAGGTTGAGGCCGCGCTGGCGCAGGTCGAGACGCTGGTCGGCGCCCGTTTCGGCGACCCGGAGAACCCGCTCCTCGTCTCGGTGCGCTCGGGGGCCCGCGCCTCCATGCCGGGCATGATGGACACCGTCCTCAACCTCGGCCTCAACCGGACGACGGTGGAAGGTCTGGCGCGCCGCACCGGCGACCGCCGCTTCGCCTTAGACAGCTATCGCCGCTTCATCCAGATGTATGGCGATGTCGTGCTCGGGCTCGACCACTACCTGTTCGAGGACGTGCTTGACGCGGCCAAGCGCGCGCGCGGCGTCAGCCAGGACACCGATCTCGATGCCGCCGATCTCGAGGAGATCGCGGCGCAGTTCGAGCGCATCGTGGAGGACGAGACCGGCCGGCCCTTCCCGCAGGATCCGCAGGACCAGCTCTGGGGTGCGGTCGGCGCCGTCTTCGGCAGCTGGATGAACCAGCGGGCGGTGACCTATCGCCGGTTGCACAACATCCCGGCGAGCTGGGGTACCGCCGTCACCGTCCAGGCGATGGTGTTCGGCAATATGGGGGCGGATTGCGCGACCGGCGTCGCCTTCACCCGCAACCCGTCGACCGGCGAGAACCTCTTCTACGGCGAGTTCCTGGAGAATGCGCAGGGCGAGGATCACGTCGCCGGCATCCGGACGCCGCAGCCGCGGACACG
>CAYORM010000140.1:0-3646 GCA_964406375.1 uncultured Mycobacteriaceae bacterium
GCTCGGGGTCATCACCGGCTCGGAGGGGCTGCTCGGTGTTGTGACCGAAGTGACGGTGCGGCTGCTGCGTCGCCCGGCGACCCAGCGGGCACTGCTGATGGGGTTCATGAGTTCCGAGGCGGCAGGGGATTGCGTGGCCCGCATCATCGCCGAAGGGATCATCCCCGGCGGCCTCGAGATGATGGACCGGCCGGCGATCCACGCGGTCGAAGCGTTCGTCCATGCCGGCTACCCGCTGGATGTCGAGGCGCTGCTGATCTGCGAGCTCGACGGGCCGGAGGCCGAGGTCGACGAGCTGATCGGCCGGGTGTCGGCCATCGCCGAGGCCTGCGGGGCCGTATCGCTGGCGGTCAGCCGCGACGAGGCGGAGCGGCTGCGCTTCTGGGCGGGCCGCAAGGCGGCATTCCCGGCCGCCGGCCGGATCAGCCCCGATTATCTGTGCATGGACGGCACCATCCCGCGCAAGGCGCTGCCGCATGTGCTGCGCCGCATGCAGGAGATGTCGGCGCAGTACGGGCTGCGGGTCGCCAATGTCTTCCACGCCGGCGACGGCAATCTCCACCCGCTGATCCTCTACGATGCCAATGCCCCGGGCGAGCTGGCCAAGGCCGAGGCGTTCGGCGCCGACATCCTGAAGCTCTGTGTCGAGGTCGGCGGCGTTCTGACCGGCGAGCATGGGGTCGGGGTCGAGAAGCGCGATCTGATGGAAGTGCAGTTCGATCCGCCCGATCTCGAGCAGCAGCAGCGGGTGAAATGCGCCTTCGACCCGGATGGGCTGCTCAATCCGGGCAAGGTCTTCCCCAAGCTGCATCGCTGTGCCGAGCTGGGCCGGCTGCACGTTCATCGCGGCGCCCTGCCCTTCCCCGACCTGCCGCGCTTCTGAGGCACCGATGGCCGACACGACCCGCGAGACGATCCGGCCGACGAGCGCCGACGGTGTACTGGACGTGCTGCGCTGGGCGGCCGCGACCGAGACGCTGATCGAGATCCGCGGCCGCGGCAGCAAGCACGGGTGGGGGCAGCCGGTGGAGGCGGGCGCGGTGCTCGACCTCTCCGGGCTGTCCGGCATCGTTTCCTATGAGCCGGAGGAGCTGGTGCTCACCGCCGCGGCGGGTACGCCGATGGCCGAGATCGAGGCGGCGATCGGCGCGCGCGGGCAGATGCTGGCCTTCGAGCCGCCGGATTTCGCCCCGCTCTGGGGCGGCGCTTCGGGCGAGGGGTCGCTGGGCGGGACGCTGGCCTGCAATCTCGGCGGGCCGCGCCGCTTCAAGGCCGGCGCCGCGCGCGACCATGCGCTGGGCGTGCATGCGGTCAGCGGCCGCGCCGAGCTGTTCAAGGCAGGCGGGCGCGTCGTCAAGAACGTCACCGGCTATGACCTGCCGAAGTTGATGTGCGGGGCCTTCGGCACGCTCGGGGCGATGACGCTCGTCACGGTGAAGGTGCTGCCGGCACCGCCGGTGACGGTCTCGCTGTCGGTTTCGGGGCTCGATCCGGCGGCGGCGACGCTGGCGATGGCGGCCGCCGTCAACAGCCCCTTCGAGGTCTCGGGCGCCGCCCATCTGCCGCCCGGCATCGCCGGCGACACGGCGCGGACGGTGATCCGGATCGAGGGCTTCCCCGCCTCCGTCGCGGCACGGAGCCGCGCAGTCGCCGATCTCCTCGCGCCTTGGGGCGCTGTCGCGACCGAGGAGGACGAGGCGGCGATCGCCTTGTGGCGCGCCATCCGCGACGTCGCGCCCTTCGCTGCGGCGGGACAGGACAGGCCGCTCTGGCGCGTCTCGGTCGCGCCGGCCTCGGGCGCTGCCCTCGCTGCGGCCGTCGGGTGGCCCTTCTATCTCGACTGGGGCGGCGGGCTCGTCTGGATCGCCGCGCCCGAGACCGGGGCGATTCCGGCCGATGCCGGTGCGTCGCGCATCCGCACCGCGGTGGCCGCGGCCGGAGGCGGACATGCGACGCTGTTGCGTGCCCCCGAACCGATCAGGCGCGACACCCCGGTCTTCGAGCCGCGGCCCCCGGCACTGGCGGCGGTCGAGGCGCGCGTCGCGGCGGCCTTCGACCCGCTGCACCTTCTCAATCGCGGACGGATGGGATCCGGCGCGGGCGGCGGCTGAGGCACGCCACCGCCCGACCGTCAGGACCGCTTCTCGATCAGGGTGCGGCCGCCGCGGCGCAGGCGGGGTCGCCTACGGCGCAGGCCACCGGCTCATCCGGGTCCGCCGCGGGGGCGGCGGCGTCCGCCGGCTCAGGCTCCCCAGCCGGCATCTCGATCACGGGCTCGATCGCCGGTTCCTCGACGACCGGCACCTCCACCGGCGGCTCCTCCAGCGGCGGCGCCTCGACCGAAGGCTCCCCGGCGGCGGGCGGGTGGTCGGCCGGCGCCTCCGCGGGCTCGTCCACCGCCGGCTCGGCCGCATCCGGCTCCGTCTCCAGCGGCTCGGACACCGCAGGGGAAGCTGTGCCCGTCTCGATCGCCGGCACGAGGGCAGGTGTGTCGGTGTCGCTCGTCACCGTCCCCTCCACCTCCTCCGGCGTGGGGGTCGGTGTGGGCGGAGCGGGCGTCGGGCGCGGCGTGGGCGCGCTGGGACGCGGCGGCGGCGCCGGCCGGGCGACCGAGACCGGCTGCGGCGGATAGGACATGCCCTCGACCGCGGGCGCGATCACCGCGGCGGTGTCATTGGTCGCCGGGCTGACGATGTAATAGCCGTTCGGTACCCGGCCACCGCGTCCGTAGAGATCGGGATAGGCGGTGAGCTGGCCGTATTCGTTGGGGAAGAAGATGTAATAGCCGAGATAGACCGGCACCGCTTCGGGCACACGCTCGGTGAAGGTCCGGCCGGTGCGGATCTTGCGCTCGATCTCCTCCACCGGCACGCCCGCCACCCAGGCCGCAAGGTCGAGATAGTTCTGCACCCGCACGCAGCCATGCGAATAGGCGCGCCGATCGCGGTTGAACAGCTCCTTGCGGTTGGTGTCGTGCAGATAGATGAACTGGTTGTTGTCCATCTCGAACTTCAGCCGGCCGAGCGGATTGTTCGGCCCGGGCGGCACGTATTCGGCCGCCTCGTTCCGGATCATCATCGGGGTCGGCGTCCAGTCCGGGTTGAACTTCAGCGCATAGAGGTAGCTGAAGAGATCCGGGGTCTCGGTGGACGGGCGGCCGACCACGACCCGGCTGCGCATCACCGGCTCGCCATCCTCGAACGCGATCAGCTCGAAGGACGGGACGTTCACGAAGATGAACTTGCCGCGCTGCGGGATGTCGAGCGGGATGCCGTAATCCCGCAGCATCTGGGTATAGGCGCTCACCGGCTGCACCACCGGCTCGGGCACGGGCGCCGGATCCGGCAGCAGCGCGGTCTGCTGCGTCGTCGTCGGGACGCAGGCGGCGATGAGCAGCGGCAGCCACAGCAGCCGATGCAGAACTGCAACAGCGCGCCGCAGAGCAGGCGCCAATCCGCCAAAATTCATGTCAAAGCCTTCTGACGCCGTGGGTCACCGAGACCGGTTCGACGCCTTTTAACATCATGTTACGCGGCGGTCTGTTGCATCGCGGCAACGGTCCAAGAAAAAGGGGGCGCCGAACGGCGCCCCCGACAGGACCTGTACTGGTCAGGACGATCAGAAGTCCATATCGCCCATGCCGCCC
>CAYORM010000141.1:0-3625 GCA_964406375.1 uncultured Mycobacteriaceae bacterium
GGTGCCGGGTACCGCGTCAGGCAGTCCGGTCACCATCGACAGCTTCAGCCCCTTCGTTCCCTCGGAGACCGGCTCCGCGGCGCCCCCGGCCCGGGCGGAGATCACGTGGTTTCCGCCGGAGGGGGCGCAACCCGACCGGCCGGCGCCGGCCGTGGTTCTGGTGCATGGCGCGAGTGGCGTGCTGCAGGCGCGCGAGATCACCTATGCCCGCCAGCTCGCGGCGATGGGCATTGGCGCCGCGGTGGTCGACGTCTTCGGGGCGCGGCGGGCGATGGCGAGTGGCTTTCAGCAGCGGCTGCTCGCGATCACCGAGACGATGGCCATGGCCGATGCCTACGCGACGCTCGCCTGGCTTGCCGGCAGGCCGGAGATCGATCCGAGCCGCGTCGTCCTGTGGGGCTTCTCCTACGGGGCTATGGCCGCGCGCTATGCCGCCAGCCGGGCGGTTGCCGACCGTTTCGCCGAGACCTTCGCACTTGGAGACGTCCGCTTCGCCGGCCACATCGCCTTTTACGGCCCCTGCATCGCGAGCTTCGATGATCCGGCGACGACCGGCGCCCCGATCCTGATGGCCTGGGGTGATGCCGATGCGCTGATCAACGCGGCGCGCTGCCAGGAGGAGGCGGCGGCGCTGCGCCGGGGCGGCTCACCGGTGACGATCGCGATCTATGAGGGGGCCCTGCATCAATGGGATGGCGGCCGCGCCGGCCCGCGGATGATCGGCCGGCGGCTCGATGATTGCGATTGCCGCATCGGCCACGATCTCGAGGTGACCGCCGAACCCGCCGGCCTGCCGATGACCGGCTCCCTGGCCCGCCGGATCATCCTCGCCCTGTGCGTCGGGGAGGACGGCTATCTGATCGGTGCCGACGAGGCAGTCCGCGCCCGATCGAACGCCGATGTAACGGCGTTCCTGGCACGGGTGTTCGGGTTCGCGCCGCAGCGGACCGGCGCGCGGCTCTGAGGGTCGGGCTCCGTCGCGGCCCTTCCGACGTTACGTCTCTGGCGGCCGACCGGCCGCCGGAGGTGAGGTGACGCGGCGATGGCGGCACGGCGGGGCGTGATCCGGATCGGTGTGTCGGGCTGGACCTATGCCCCATGGCGCGGCCGTGTCTTTCCAAAAGGTCTCCCGCGCAGCCGTGAACTCGGGCACATCGCGCGGCTTTTCCCGACGATCGAGGTCAACGGCACCTTCTATGCGCTGCAGCGCGCCGAGACCTATCGGCGGTGGGGAACGGAGGTGCCGGCGGGCTTCATCTTCGCGGTGAAGGGGCCCCGCTTTCTCACCCATCTACGGCGATTGCAGCAGCCGGAGATCCCGCTGGCTAACTTTCTCGCCTCCGGACCGTTGGCGCTCGGTCCGAAGCTCGGGCCGGTCCTGTGGCAATTCCCACCGAGTTTCCGCTTCGATCCCGATCGGCTGGAACCCTTCCTCGCGCTGCTGCCGCGTACGACGCGTGACGCTGCCGCACTCGCCCGGCGGCACGATCACCGGGTGCGCGAGCCCTGGCTCTCTGCCGGCCGCAATCGCCGGCTGCGCCATGCGGTCGAGATTCGGCACGACAGCTTCCGCGATCCTGCTTTTCCAGCGCTGCTGCGCCGTTACGGCGTGGCCCTTGTGTGCGCCGACACCGTGGAATGGCCGCGCCTCATGGATCTCACCTCTGATTTTGTCTACTGCCGCCTCCACGGCGCGGAGGAGCTCTATCGCAGCGCCTATGATGACGTCGCCCTGGACCGATGGGCGGCGCGGATCACCGCCTGGGCGGAGGGCCGTGTGATGACCGGTGGCGACTTCGCCGATCCCGATCACCCCGGCCGCCCCCGCCCGCGCGATGTCTATCTCTATTTCGACAACACCGACAAAATGAGAGCACCCGAAGATGCAGATCGGCTTGCCTGGCGGGTGTCGAGGATCACCTCTAATATTCTTTCAGCACGCTCAGAAGCCAGATAGTCAAACCAACTTCTAGCCATGCGCGTCTCCTTCAACTGCACCCGGTCGTGCCGCCGCAGGTGTCGCATTTGAGGCAGGTGCCGTTCCGGACCAGCGTCATGTTCTGGCATTCGGGGCAGGGGTCGCCCTCATAGCCCTTGGCGCGGGCTTCGAGGATCGCGGCGAGGCGCGCGTCCTGGCCGGTCGGGCGGTGCTGATGGACCTCGACCGTCGCGGTCTCGACCACTGCCGTCTCCACCCGCGACAGGGCCGCGCTGCCGTCGACGGCGAGGGCCGTTGTCGCCGCGGCGACCACGCTTTCGACCTTCGCCGCCTCGGCCGCGCGCAGGTTGCCGCCGTCGAACACCCGCAGATTGCCGCGCACGAAGCCGGAGGAGGCGACCTTGCGGATCACCGGCTCGGGATCGGGCAGCAGATCGGCGTCCTGGCTGACGCCGCCGCCAACGGCGTCGGGCGTCAGATCCTCCGGCGTCGCATGGGCGAGGTCGTGCCGGCCGAGATAGGAGATGGCGAGCTCGCGGAACAGGTAGTCGATGATCGAGGTCGCCATCTTGATGGCGTCATTGCCCTGCACCGGCCCCGAGGGCTCGAAACGGGTGAAGGTGAAGGCCTCGACGAACTCCTCGAGCGGCACGCCGTATTGCAGGCCGATCGACACCGCGATGGCGAAGTTGTTCATCAGGCTGCGGAAGGCGGCGCCTTCCTTGTGCATGTCGATGAAGATCTCGCCGAGCCGGCCGTCATCATATTCGCCGGTTCTGAGATAGACCTTGTGGCCGCCGACGATCGCCTTCTGGGTGTAACCCTTGCGGCGATGCGGCAGCTTCTGCCGGCCGCTCTTCTGGACGATGC
Organism: uncultured Mycobacteriaceae bacterium; assembly: GCA_964406375.1. Taxonomy (GTDB): domain Bacteria; phylum Pseudomonadota; class Alphaproteobacteria; order DSM-16000; family Inquilinaceae; genus CAYORM01. Next base: position 2,810 of record CAYORM010000141.1, read on the forward strand.
GCTCGACCACCCGCTCGACAACCTTCTCCGCGACCATCGGCGCGCGCTCGGCGGCCGGGGCCTCGATGATCCGGTCGACGGCCGGGCTCTCCTCCGCCTCGAGATCCTCATCGTCGAGCAGCGCGGCATTGAGCGGCTGGCTCAGCTTCGAGCCGTCGCGATAGAGCGCGTTGGCCTTCAGGCAGAGCCGCCAGGACAGCATGTAGGCGTCCTTGCAATCCTCCACCGTCGCCGCGTTCGGCATGTTGATGGTCTTGGAGATCGCACCCGAGATGAAGGGCTGGGCCGCCGCCATCATCCGGATGTGGCTCTCGACCGAGAGATAGCGCCGGCCGATCCGGCCGCAGGGATTGGCGCAGTCGAAGACGGGCAGATGCTCCGGCTTCAGGAAGGGCGCGCCCTCCAGCGTCATGGCGCCGCAGCAATAGGTGTTGGCGCGCTCGATCTCCGCCTTCGAGAAGCCGAGCCAGGCGAGCAGGTCGAAGCCGAGATCGTCCAGCTTCGCCGCCGGCACCTTCAGCGTGTCGGTCAGGAAGCCGTCGCCCAGCGTCCAGCGGTTGAAGGCGAATTTGATGTCGAAGGCCGAGCGCAGCGCGACCTCGAGCGCATCGATCGCGGCCTGGGTGAAGCCGCGCGCCCGCAGCGCGTCATGGCCGATGGCCGGGGAGCCGGCCAGCGTGCCGTGGCCGACGGCATAGCGCTCGATCGCCTCGATCTCGGCGTCCGAATAGCCGAGCGTGCGCAGCGCCTCCGGCACCACCCGGTTGATGATCTTGAAGTAGCCGCCGCCGGCCAGCTTCTTGAACTTCACCAGCG
>CAYORM010000142.1:0-3424 GCA_964406375.1 uncultured Mycobacteriaceae bacterium
GCCGGCGTCGTCGCCTCGATCATCAAGTAACCGCCGCGCCGCCAACGGCGCTCTCTGATACCGCCCCCAGCGGCGGAGGACGAAGGAGCAAGGAGCCGCCCCGGCCGCAAGGAACGGGGCGGCGACCGGACGAGACAGAAGGACAGGACCGCACCTCCGGGACCCGCCGCAAGGCGGCCGGAAAGGGCGGTTCGGGATGAGAGGCGGAGAGGGAGACCTGTCCGCCGCGCATGGCCGGACCGACGGAGAGGGGCACGAAACCGAAATCGGGGCGTGACTCTCCCTGCCGACTCCGCTAGAAGTCGCGCCTCACCCGAGCCCCCGCGGTCTTGGGTGAGATTTTTTTTGGACTGTTCGCGATGTGCGGCCGCATCCGACGCGACCCGCACCTCTCGGCAAAAACGATCACGGACGTAACGATGGACAGTCAGAACATCCGGATCCGCCTCAAGGCGTTCGATCATCGCGTGCTCGACCAGTCGACCAGCGAGATCGTGTCGACCGCCCGCCGGACCGGTGCGCAGGTGCGGGGCCCGATCCCGCTGCCGACGCAGATCGAGCGCTACACGGTGAACCGCTCGCCGCACATCGATAAGAAGTCGCGCGAACAGTTCGAGATCCGCACCCACAAGCGTCTGCTCGACATCGTCGATCCGACGCCGCAGACGGTCGACGCGCTGATGAAGCTCGATCTTGCGGCCGGTGTCGACGTCGAGATCAAGCTCTGAGGCGGCCACCATGCGCTCCGGACTGATCGCCCAGAAGCTGGGCATGACACGCATCTTCGACGCCGAGGGGCAGCACGTGCCGGTCACGGTGCTGAAGCTCGACAACTGCCAGGTGGTCGCGGTGAAGACCGAGGAGAAGGACGGCTACACGGCAGTCCAGCTCGGCGCCGGCACCGCCAAGGTGAAGAACGTCTCCAAGGCGATGCGCGGCCATTTCGCCAAGGCGCAGGTGGAGCCCAAGCGCAAGCTCGTCGAGTTCCGCGTCTCGGCCGATGCGCTGCTCGGCGTCGGTGACGAGCTGACGGCTGACCATTTCGTCGTCGGGCAGGCGGTCGACGTCACTGGCACCTCGATCGGCAAGGGCTTCTCCGGCGTCATGAAGCGCTGGAACTTCGGCGGCCTGCGTGCCTCGCACGGCGTCTCGATCTCGCACCGGTCGCACGGCTCGACCGGTCAGCGGCAGGATCCGGGCAAGGTTTTCAAGGGCAAGAAGATGGCCGGCCATCAGGGGGCCGAGCGGGTGACGGTGCAGAACCTCACCGTCGTCTCGACCGATCCCGAGCGCGGCCTGATCCTTGTCCGTGGTGCGGTCCCCGGCGCCGAGGGCGGCTGGGTGCTGGTGCGGGACGCGGTGAAGCGTCCGGTGCCGAAGGATGTCCCGTTCCCGGGTGCGGTCCGCAAGGCCGGCAACGGTGCCGCGGCGCCGGCGGGTGACGCGGCGGACGCCGCGCAGGAGGGCTGAGCGATGAAGTTCGCCGTCAAGACGTTCGACAACGCCGAGGCCGGGGAGATCGAGCTGGACGACGCCGTGTTCGGCCTTGAGCCGCGGGCCGACATCCTGCATCGCGTCGTGCACTGGCAGCTCGCCAAGCGCCGCGCCGGCACGCACAAGACCAAGGGTGTCAGCGAGATCAGCGGCACCACCAAGAAGCCCTACAAGCAGAAGGGCACCGGCCATGCCCGCCAGGGCTCGACGCGGTCGCCGCAGTTCCGCGGCGGTGCGCGGATCTTCGGGCCGGTGGTGCGCAGCCACGCCTATGACCTGCCGAAGAAGGTCCGCAAGCTCGCGCTGCGACACGCCCTGTCGGCCAAGGTCGCCGAGGGCAAGCTGGTCGTGGTCGACGACATCGTTGCCGAGACGCCGAAGACCAAGGCGATCGCGGCGCGGCTCGAGCAGATGGGCTTTACCTCGGCGCTGGTGATCGGTGGCGAGACGATCGACGTCAATTTCGAGCTCGCGACCCGCAACCTGCCGATGATCGATGTGCTGCCCGCCCAGGGCGCCAATGTGTACGACATCCTGCGGCGCGACACGCTGGTGCTGTCGCGTCAGGCGGTCGAGCAGCTGGAGGCTCGCCTGAAATGATCCGCGCCAAGTCGAAGAAGGCGCCGCAGGGCGTCACCGAGCGCATGTACGACCTGATCCGCAAGCCGGTCATCACCGAGAAGTCGACGATGGCCTCGCAGCACAACCAGGTCGCCTTCAAGGTGCCGCTGGACGCCACCAAGCCCGAGATCCGTGCCGCCGTGGAAGGCGTGTTCGGTGTCAAGGTCGCGGCGGTCAACACGCTGATCGCCAAGGGCAAGACCAAGCGGTTCCGGGGCATTCCCGGCCGGCGGTCGGACGTGAAGAAGGCGATCGTGACGCTGGCCGAGGGCCAGCAGATCGACGTCACCACGGGGATTTGATCCGATGGCGCTCAAGACCTTCAATCCGATCACCCCGGGCACGCGGCAGCTCGTCCAGGTCGACCGGTCCGGCCTGTGGAAGGGCAAGCCGGTCAAGGCGCTGACCCAGGGCCTGACGAAGAAGGGCGGCCGCAACAACACCGGCCGCATCACCAATTTCCGTCAGGGCGGCGGTCACAAGCGGACCTACCGGATCATCGACTTCAAGCGTCGCAAGTTCGACGTCGAGGCGGTGGTCGAGCGGCTGGAGTACGATCCGAACCGCACCGCGTTCATCGCGCTGGTCACCTACACGGATGGCGAGCAGGCCTACATCCTGGCGCCGCAGCGCCTCGCGCCTGGCGATCGGGTGATCGCCGGCGAGCGGGTCGATGTGAAGCCGGGCAACGCCATGCCGCTGCGGGCGATGCCGGTCGGCACGATCGTGCACAATGTCGAGCTGAAGCCGGGCAAGGGTGGCCAGCTCGCCCGCTCCGCCGGGACCTATGCGCAGCTCGTCGGCCGCGACATGGGCTGGGCCCAGATCAAGCTCGCCTCGGGCGAGCTGCGGCTGGTGCGCGGCGAGTGCATGGCAACGGTCGGCGCGGTGTCGAACCCGGACCAGGCGAACGTCTCGATCGGCAAGGCGGGGCGCAACCGGTGGCTCGGCCGCCGTCCGGTCGTCCGCGGCGTGGCGATGAACCCGATCGACCATCCGCATGGCGGCGGCGAGGGCCGCACCTCGGGCGGCCGTCATCCGGTCACGCCGTGGGGCAAGCCGACCAAGGGCCGCAAGACGCGCAACAACAAGGCGACGGACAAGCTCATCATCCGTCGCCGGACGAAGTAAGGAGGTCCGACCATGGCACGTTCCGTCTGGAAGGGCCCGTTCGTCGACGGCTATCTGCTGAAGAAGGCGGATAAGGCGCGCGCCTCGGGCCGCAACGAGATCATCAAGATCTGGTCGCGGCGGTCGACCATCCTGCCGCAGGTCGTCGGGCTGACCTTCGGCGTCTACAACGGTCCGA
>CAYORM010000143.1:0-3360 GCA_964406375.1 uncultured Mycobacteriaceae bacterium
CATCCTCGATCCGCGCGTCGTCGGCCAGGAGCATTACGAGGTGGCGCGCGACGTCCAGCGGGTGCTGCAGGAGTACAAGGCGCTGCAGGACATCATCGCCATCCTTGGCATGGACGAGCTGTCCGAGGATCAGAAGCTGACGGTCGCGCGCGCCCGCAAGATCCAGCGCTTCTTCTCGCAGCCCTTCCACGTCGCCGAGGTGTTCACGGGCACCCCGGGCGTCTTCGTGCCGGTCGAGGAGACGGTGTGCGGCTTCAAGGGCATCGTGAACGGCGAGTACGACCACCTGCCCGAGGCGGCGTTCTACATGGTCGGCACCATCGACGACGCGGTCGCCAAGGCCAAGAAGCTCGCCGAGGCCGCCTGAGCGGCGCGTCTGGTCGAGCCACGGAACGCTGGGGACACGCATGGCCGAGAAATTCGACTTCGAGCTCGTCTCGCCCGAACAGCTCCTGCTGTCGCAGCAGGTCGAGATGGTCGTCGTGCCCGGTGGCGACGGGCATTTCGGTGTGCTCCGGGGGCACGCCTCGATGCTCTCGACCGTGCTGCCCGGCGTGATCGACATCTATGAGAGCCGGGCCGCCGTCACGCGGCGGATCTTCGTCTCCGGCGGCTTCGCCGAGGTGACGCCGGAGCGCTGCACCGTCCTCGCCGAGGAGGCGGTGCCGGTCGACAGCCTCGATCGCGCCGAGGTCGATCGCGCGCTCACCGCCGCCCGTGAGGATCTCGCCGCCGCGCGTGAGCCGGTGGCCCGCGCCGCGGCCGAGCGGGCGGTGGCGATCGCTCGTGCCAAGCTGCAGGCGATCGCCGGCTGACAGACGTCCAGGTCACGCATCCCGACGGGCCGGCCATTGAAACCGGACCGGCCCGTCGGCACATTATCGTCGGCCGTCGGGCGAGGCGGCGTCGAGGCGGATGAGATGCTGGCCCCTATGCTGAGAACGTTGATCGTCGCGGCCGCGCGTCGGGCAGCGACGGACCCGCGGGTCCAACAGGCGGCCATCGACATGGCGCGCCGGGCGGCCCCGCATCTGCGCAACGCCGCCCGCAATGTCGGCGAGGTGGCGCGTGAGACGCCGCCGCTGCGTGATCCTGCCGCCTTCGCGCGCAGCCTGCGCGAACGCTTCGGCGGCCGCGGGCGCTGATGTTTCGCCAGGGTGGCCGTGAGATGGACAGGACGTCGCGATCGGCCCCCTTTGCCAGCATGAACGGAAGACGGGCCCGTCCCGCAGGCAGGCGGGAAACGCCGGGACGGGACCGAAAGCGTTGACGCTGAACTCTCTGCCGATAGCCGATCCCCACTGGCTTGGCCGGCTCGGTCGGTTCGGCGCCGTCAACCTCCTGGCGGGCGGCGCCTATCTGCTGCTTGGTCTCGCCGTCGCCGAATTCTTTGCCGCCTTCGGCCTGTTCCCCGCGCCGATCTGGCTGCCCTCCAGCGTCGCGATCGTCGCCACGCTGCTCGCCGGTGCCGCGGTGGCGCCGGGCCTGTTCATCGGATCGTTCATCACCAATGCGGTGCTGTTCGAGCCACCCCTGTGGGTGGCGGCGGTCATCTCGATCGCCAATGCGGCCGGCCCGATCCTCGCGGCGACATTGATTCGCCGCACGGCGCGGCCATCCGAGGTCTTCGCCAGCTTGCGCGGCCTCGGCGCCTTCGTCTTTGCCGGCATCCTGCTGCATGCGGCCATCACCGCCACCGCCGGCGCGGTCTCCACCGGCCTGGCCGATGCGCTGCCCGGCGCGGTGATCGCCGATATCTGGCTGACATGGTGGCTGTCGGATAGCGGCGGGACGCTGTTCCTCGCCCCGGCGCTGCTGCTCTGGCTCGTCGATCACAGCGACCTCTTGCTGCGCCGGCGGATCGGCGAGGGGGTGGTGGTCTCCGTCGCCACCATCCTCGGCACCGTCCTCCTGTTCACCCAGGGGGCGACCGAGGACGAAGTCATCGTCTACATGCCTTACCTGCTGGCCCTGCCGCTGGCCTGGGTGACGCTGCGCTGGTCGCTGCGTTCGGCGGCGACCCTGTTCACCGTGATCGTGACGATCGCGACGGCGGGGACGATGGCCGGCAGCGGCCCGTTTAACGCGATCGGTGTCGACCGGCCGCTGACCGCTCTCGGCACCATGATCGTTCTGTGCGGCATCAACGTGCTCCTGACCTCGGCGCTGGTCAGCGAGCGCCGCGACATGGTGGGGCGGCTGGCCGCGCTGAACCGCGACCTCGAGATCCGCGTTGCGGAGCGGACGGCCGCGCTGGAGGAGGCGCGTGCCGCAGCCGAGACGGCCAATGCCGCCAAATCGCAGTTCCTCGCCAACATGGCGCATGAGCTGAGGACGCCGCTCAACGGCGTGATCGGCTTCGCCGAGGCATTGCGTGCCGGCATCTATGGCCCGCCGCCCGATCCCCGCTATGACGAAGTGGTCGCGCTGATCGAACGCAGCGGGCGCCACCTGATGGCGCTGGTCGACGGGCTGCTCGATCTCGCCAAGGTGGAAGCCGGACAGATCGAGCTGGAGCGGGTGGAGGTCGATCTCAACGCCGCGGCCAGGGAGGCGCTGGCCCTTGTGGCACCGATGGCGGCCGAGCGGCAGATCCAACTCGAACCGCCTGCCGGTGTTGCGATTCCGCCCGTTCTCGGCGATCCGCGCGCCACAAGCGAGATCCTGCACAACCTCCTGTCGAACGCGATCAAGTTCAACCGCCCGGGCGGTTCTGTCCGGGTGACGCTGGTGGTGGAGAGGGACGACGTCGTTCTGACTGTCGAGGATGACGGTGTCGGCATGACCGATGCCGAGCGTGTCCATGCGCTCACCCGGTTCGGCCGCGCCGACAATGCCGCGACTCGCGCCGATCGCACCGGCACCGGTCTCGGCCTGCCGCTCGCCAAGGCGCTCACCGAGGCGCAGGGCGGGATCTTCGAGCTGCGCTCGCGGCCGGGGGTCGGGACGGCCGTCCGCATCGCCTTCCCCGTCCCGCCGCGCGCCGGCGGCCCCGCCAGACACGCTGCCGCCCAGCCCTCCGCCACGTGACCGGCCGCGGCTGCACCTCTATAGTCCGGCCAGCACCGGTCGGAGAGGGCGATGGTCGAGTTTCGACGGGGGACCCTGGAGGAGTGGGCGGCGCTGGCCGCCCGTGAACTCAGGACGCGGCCGCTCGAGGCGCTGACGGCGGAGACCACCGAGGGGCTGACGGTCAAGCCGCTCTACACGGCCGCCGATCTGTCGCCGGAGGCGACGGCGGCACTGCCCGGCATCGCGCCCTTCCGTCGCGGTGTGCGGGCCACCATGTATGCCGGCCGTCCCTGGACGATCCGGCAATATGCCGGCTTCTCCACGGCCGAGGCCTCAAACGCCTTCTTC
>CAYORM010000144.1:0-3255 GCA_964406375.1 uncultured Mycobacteriaceae bacterium
CATCTGCGAATACCCCGCCGCACCGAAATCGCTGGCCTGGGATCTTTCCAAGACGCATCTCCTGCCGGATGCCAATGGTGAGGTACGGCTGCCCGATGCGCCGGGGCTGGGGATCGAGATCGACACCGCCGCCTGTGCCCGCTACCTCCAGCAGGTGCGGATCGAGGTCGGCGGGCGGACGCTCTACGCCACGCCGTCCTTCGACTGACGCGGTGGTTCACCGGGGTGCGCGGGCGCGTGGCCGTGCGGCGGGCAGGGGACAGCGCGACGGAAGGGCCGCTGCACGAGCGGCTGATCCGCTCGCTCGGTGAGACGATCGTGTCGGGCGCGCTGCCTCCCGGTGCGTTGCTGCCGCGCGAGGCCGAGCTGATGGCGCGGTTCGACGCCAGCCGTACAGCGCTGCGGGAGGCGCTGCGCGTCCTGTCCGCCAAGGGTCTGATCGAGACGCGTCAGCGCGTGGGTACCCGGGTGCGGGCCCGCGAGCACTGGAACGTCTTCGACCCCGACGTGCTCGCCTGGTCGTGGGCGCAGGGCGTCGGCGACGAGCTGCTGCGTGATCTGATCGAGATGCGCCAGCTCGTCGAGCCGGCGGCGGCGGGTTTCGCGGCGCTGCGCGCCACTGTCTCCGACCTCGTCCGCATCGAGGCAGCGTTCCGGGAGATGGAGGGGGCGAGCGATGATGACGGCGCCTATGCGAAGGCGGATGTCGCCTTCCACATGGCGGTGATGGCGGCATCGCACAACAGCATGATCATCCGCTTCTCGCACATCGTCGCCGATTTCCTGCATCTCAGCTTCCGCATCCAGCAGGGGGCGCTCGACCAGACCGGCCGCAGCCTCGCAGACGACGCTGCCGATCACCGCCGCATCTTCGAGGCGATCAACCGCGGCGACGCCGCGGCGGCGCAGGAGGCGATGATGCAGGTCGTGCTCGACGGCAAATCCTCGCTGCTGCGCGCGCGGGCCCGCATGATGCAGCAGGCGGGCTGACCGCCCGTGCGCCATGCGGGCCGGCACCGTCAGCCAAGCCGCAACGCCTCCAATCCGGCCATGCCGTCGCAGCACTCCTCGACGAGATAGCCGAGCAGGGCGCGGGTGCGGTCGGCATCGACGCGGCAGCGCGTCACCCGGCCCTCGCGCGTCTGGGTCACCAGCCCCGCCCAGACGAGCCGCGAGAGATGATGGGCGAGGGTGGATTTCGCGGTGCCGGTGCGGCGCTGCAGCTCACCCACCGACAGGCCCTGGCCGCCGGCATCGACCAGCAGCTTGAAGGCCGACAGGCGGATCGGATGGCCGAGCTCGGCCAGACACTGCGCCGCTGTCTCAACGTCGAGCGTCGGTGTCGTCTGCGTCATCGGCGCGGTCATCCGCAGCACACCGGCTCGCCGCGCCCGCCGGGCTCGGTCCAGCGCAGATCGCCCGGCACCCGCCGGAAATGTCCGACCAGCCGCTCGGCCAATCGACCGCCCGCTGCAAGGTGCTGTGCCGGTCGCAGCGCCGGGATCAACGCCGGGTCGATGCGCCGCGGCCGCTGCCGCTGCCGCTGCGCGAGACCGCGCGCCGCCGCTTCGATCATCCCGGGCTCGATGCCGATGTCGCGCAGCACCGCCGGATCCATCCGCGCTAGCTCGCGCGTCGCAATCCGGATCCGCCGCGCCTCAAACAGGGCTTCCAAACGCCGTCCGAGCCATGTCACCATCGCCGCCTCCATTGGACTACAGTTCTAGTCTAGTAGTCTGGTAGGCGGAGGGCAAGGCCCCCGGCGGACAGGGGCCGGAACGGTGAGAGGAGGAGCGGATGAGAGGCAAGACGATGGCGGGGACCAGAGCAGAGACCCAGGGCGTGTCCGGGAGCGTGTCCGGGAGCGTGACGGGTGGCTGTCAGTGCGGTGCGGTGCGCTACGCGGTGAGCGGGCCGTTGCGCGGGATCATCGTCTGCCACTGCCGGATGTGCCGCCGGCTCACCGGCTTCGCCGGCGCCTTCACCGCCTGCGCGCCGGAGGCACTCGCGGTGACGGTCGGCAAGGGACTGCGGTGGTACCGGTCCTCGCCGTTTGCCCGGCGCGGCTTCTGCAGCCGCTGCGGCGCTCAGCTCTTCTGGGTGCCAGGGCATGGCAAGCATGTCTCGATCGCCGCCGGCAGCCTCGACGAGCCGACCGGGCTCGTCGTTGACAGCCACCTCTATGCCGACAGCCGTGCCGATTGGTGGCCCCATGACGACCTCCCACCGGCCCGGGAGCCCGCCGCGCCGGCCGGCTGAGCGGCGCGCCTTCTGCCGGGCAGTTCAGGGGATGGTGCGGCCCGCCGTCTCGGCCGGCAGCGTCTCCCAGCGGCCACCGACGAACAGCAGCGGCGATCCCTCGCCATGGCGGAACCGCTCGACCTCGCCGACATAGATGCGATGGTCGCCGCCCTCATGGCGGGCGGCCAGGCGACATTCGAACTGCGCGAGGGCCCCGCCGATCAGCGGCAGGCCGGCGAGGCCCGCCTGCCAGTGCACGCCCTCGAATTTGTCGATGCCGCGCCGGGCGAAGCGCTCGGCGAGGCCGAGCTGCGCCGAGGTCAGCACGTTGACGGCAAATCGGTCGGCGGCCTCGAAGCCGGCGAAGCTGGGCGTGGTGCGCGACAGACTCCACAGCACCAGCGGCGGGTCGAGCGAGACGCTGGCGAAGGAATTGGCCGTCAGCCCGACGGGCCTGCCCTCGGGCGACAGGGTCGTCATGATCGCGACCCCGGTGGCAAAGCAGCCGAGCGCCGTGCGTAGCGCGCGGCGGTCGTCGAGGCTGCCTTCGGTGAGCTGGCCCTCTGCGAGGCCGGCTTCGGGCAGCGCATGGCGGATGGCGGACGTCATCGGCGACAACATGGCGTCGCGTCGCGGCTTTCGCCACCGCGAAACGCCCGCGGCCGCGCACGTCGGCGCCGACGGGCCCGTGTGCCGGGCGCGCGAGTTTCCTCTTGAAATGGCCCCGGCAGCCGAGTAGGGTCCGCGCCGCCTGACCGGCCGGGCCCACCAGGGCCCGCTGCGCGCCCGTAGCTCAATTGGATAGAGCATCTGACTACGGATCAGAAGGTTAGGAGTTCGAATCTTCTCGGGCGCGCCACTTATTTCCCAATAGCTCCAAAGAGTTACGAAGAGACGAGCCGCCAGATCAAGGGCGGCTCTCGTCGTTTTGGGTTCCCGATTGGGTTCCAGGCGTCTCGTCGGCAGGCCAGTCGAGTCCCAGTGTGCCCGGGCACGCGTTTTGGAATGGCTGCG
>CAYORM010000145.1:0-3220 GCA_964406375.1 uncultured Mycobacteriaceae bacterium
TCGACCTCGGCGACGGCGTCTCGGCCTTCGCCCGCGGCGGTTACCGCTTCGGCGACGACTACCGCAGCGTCAGCGGCAATCTCGGGGTGCGGGTCGCCTGGTAAGGCCGGCCGTCACCCGCCGAAAGGAGGGCCGCCCCCCGGGGCGGCCCTTTTTCTATCCGCCTCCCCACACCGCCACCCGCCCTGTCGTCATCCCCGCGCAGGCGGGGATCTCCTCGGGATCGTGGCGGGACCGCCGGGGCACAGGGAGCGCCCCGCAGTCGGCACCTGCGATGCGGCACACTGAAAGGCGCAGGGAAGATACCGGCCGGTCGGGCCCGCCGCCTTCGGGGTGACGAAAGAGGGGACGGGGGCTATTCGGCGGGCAGGGCCCAGGCGAGCACGTAATCGCCGATCGGCGTCTCCATGAAGTGGTGGCCGCCGGCCATGAAGGCGATGTACTGCCGGCCATTGTGCTCATAGGTCATCGGCGTCGCCTGGCCGCCCGCCGGCAGCGTGTCTTCCCACAGCACCTCGCCCGTTTCGATGTCGATGGCGCGGATCAGGTCATCCGTCGTCGCGGCGATGAAGATGAGGCCGCTCGCCGTGATGACCGCGCCACCATTGTTGGGCGTGCCGATCGGGAAGGGCATCATCGAGGGGATGCCGAAGGGACCGTTCTTGCGGGCGGTGCCGAGCGGCTGATCCCACAGCGTCTCGCCGGTGGCGAGATCGACGGCGCGGATCCCGCCATAGGGCGGCTCCTTGCAGAGCAGCCCGGTGAACAGCCGCCAGCCGGCGTTCACCTCGATCGCATAGGGCGCGCCGGCCTGTGGATCGCCGACCGGCCCGCCCGGCTCGTCGACCGGTATCCAGCCGCGGGCATCGGCTTCCTCGCGCGGGATGAGCCGGTTGAAGTTCGGCATGTCGTTGTAGTTCACGACGATGATGCCACGCTCGGCGTCAATCGCGATGCCGCCCCAATCGGACCCGCCATTGTAGCCGGGGTACTGGATCCAGTGCCGGTCGGCCGTCGGCGGCTGGTAGATCCCGTCATAGGCGGCACGGCGGAACTGGATGCGGCACCACAGCTGGTCGAGCGGCGACATCCCCCACATGTCGCGCTCCTCGAGATCGGGCTGGCGTACCGTGTGGTAGAGCGAGAAGGGCTGAGTGGGGGAGAGGTTCTCCGGCTCGACCCCGCCCTGCGGCACCGGCCGTTCCTCGAAGGGGACGAGCGGCTCGCCGGTGCGGCGGTCGAGAACATAGATGTCGCCCTGCTTGCTGGGGAGGATCACCGCGGGCACCGGACCGTCGGCGGTCGGGAAGTCGACCAGCGTGCCCTGCGAGCCGAGGTCGTAATCCCAGACATCGTAATACACCGTCTGGAAGTGCCACGCGACCTCGCCCGTCGTCACGTCGATGGCAACGAGTGAGGTCGCATACGCGTTCTCCACCGCCGAGCGATCGGCGCCGTAGTAATCCACCGCCGAATTACCCATCGGCAGGTAGACGAGGCCGAGCTCGTCATCGCCGCTGGCGATCGTCCACATGTTGGGCGTGCCGCGCGAATAGGTCTCGCCATCCGGCGGCAGCCCGTCGAGCTCCGGCTGCAGCATGTCCCAGGCCCAGAGCAGCGCACCGGTGACCGCGTCATAGCCACGGACGACGCCCGAAGGCGCGTCGCGGCGCTGGCCGTCCAGTACCTGCTGGCCGATGACCACCACACCCCGGACGATGGTCGGCGGCGAGGTGACGGAGAAAAAGCCCGGCACGCTGTCGCCGATGCCCTCGAGCAGGTTCACCGCACCTTGCGTGCCGAACGCCGCGCAGGGCTGCCCGGTCTGGGCATCGACGGCGATCAGCCGGGCGTCGAGCGTCCCCTCGATCACCCGGGTGGCGCACAACTCCGTCTCGTCCATGCCCGGGATCGCATAATAGGCGACGCCGCGGCAGGTCGCGCCATAGGGGATGGCGTCGTCGGAGACACCAGGATCATAACGCCAGCGCTCGCGCCCGGTCTCGGGCTCGAGCGCGATCAGGATGTTCTTCGCGGTGCAGATGTAGAGGCTGTCACCGACCTTGAGCGGCGTGTTCTCGGGCGAGTATTTCCCGTCGGCCGCGTCGCTCGGCATGTCGCCGGTGCGGATCTCCCAGACACGCTCGAGTGAGGCGACATTGTCGGGCGTGATCTGATCGAGCGGCGAGAAGCGGGTGGCATGGATGGTGCCGCCATAGGCCGGCCAGTCGCTGCCCGTCTCGCCCGCCGGCATCCAGCCGGGCGCCTCGGGGACCTGCACCTCGGCGGCGCTGGTGTCCTGCGCGGCCGTATCCTCGGCGGCGGTCTCCTCGATGGCTGACGCCTCGCCGGAGGATGGTGCGTCGGTGCCGGCTTCCGCGGGCGCCGGTTCGGTTCCGCTCGCGGCTTCAGGGGGAGGCTCGACCTGCGCGATACCCAGCGTGCCGGGCAGCAGGAGACCGGCGCCACCGAGGCCGAGGACGAGGCCGGCGAGGGCGGTGGGCACCGCACCCGGTCGGCGGAAAACCCGCCGCCTGCGGTGTGACAGGACGGGGATCGCCAGCAGGACCAGGATCAGCAGGATTGTCGGTGCCACCACGCGCGGCACCAGCGGCCACGGCGCCCAGCCGACCTCCCATACCGCCCAGAGCAGCGTCAGGGCATAGGTAAGGAGATAGAGCCACACCCCGGCCATTGACAGCTGCAGCAGCAGCCAGCCGGAAACGACGAGGCCCAGCCCGGCCAAGGCGTAGTACCAGGAGCCGTCCAGCGTGATCAGCCAGACCCCGCCCGCGGCGAGGGTGATGCCGAGAAGGATCAACACGACGCCGAGGATGGTCACGGCCCAGGCGCCGGCGCCATGCCGTCCGGGCCGGCGATGCGGCGCCGGCGAGGCCATCGGCCGGGGGCGGGACGAGGTGGTGGATCCGATCAAGAGGCGCCTCCCTGGTCTTGATCGGCCAACGCGCAGCCGCCCGGTCAGTTCCGCGATCCGTCCCGGACGCACCAAGCGCACCGCAGCGCGCACGCCACCGCTCGACCCGATGCGGGCTCTGGTGTACGTCTTCGCCAGCGCGCCCGCGCGTTTCGCCGGGATGGGTGGCCGAGCGGTTTAAGGCACCGGTCTTGAAAACCGGCGAGGTGCAAGCCTCCGTGGGTTCGAATCCCACCCCATCCGCCAAGCGTTACTGATGCGCGCTTACCGCTGCGCGGACGTTCC
>CAYORM010000146.1:0-1917 GCA_964406375.1 uncultured Mycobacteriaceae bacterium
GGGGGCAGACCACCCTGCGTGACGCTGGTCGATTCCGGCGGCGCCTTCCTGCCCGATCAGGCCAACATCTTCCCCGACGAGGGGCTGTTCGGCTCGATCTTCCACAATCAGGTCGGCATGTCCGCCGACGGGCTGGCCCAGATCGCCGTGGTGCTCGGCTCCTGCACCGCGGGTGGGGCCTATATTCCCGCGCTCTGCGACGAGGTCGTGATCGTCAAGGGGCAGGGCTACATGTTCCTCGGCGGGCCGCAGCTCGTGCAGGCCGCGACCGGCGAGCAGGTCGACGCCGAGGCGCTCGGCGGCGCGGTGATGCACAGCCGCGTCAGCGGCGTGACCGACCATCTGGCCGAGAACGACGCCCATGCGCTGGCGATCACCCGCCGCATCGTCGCCGAGCTGCCCGACGCGGCAGCGCCCTTTCGGCCGCGCACGACCCCGCTGGCCCCGGCGATGGACCCGGCGAGGATCCGCGAGCTGGTCAACGCCGATCCCCGCCGCCCGAACGACACCCGCGCCATCCTGCGCGGCCTGCTCGACGACGGGGCGTTTCAGGAGTTCAAGGCCGAGTACGGCACGACGCTCCTGACCGGCTTCGCCCGCATCGGCGGCTATCAGGTCGGGGTCCTCGCCAACAAGGGCGTGCTGTTCACCGAATCCGCCAACAAGGCGACCCATTTCATCGACCTGTGCTGCCAGCGCGGCATCCCGCTGGTCTTCCTCGCCGACGTGTCCGGCTTCATGGTCGGGCGCGAGGCCGAGGTCTCGGGCATCGCCAAGGCGGGGGCCAAGTTCATCACCGCGATGAGCTCGGCCAGCGTGCCGAAATACTCGATCATCATCGGCGGCTCCTACGGGGCCGGCTATCTGGCGATGTGCGGCCGGGCCTTCAAGCCTACCGCCATGTTCATGTGGCCGAATGGCAGGGCGGCGATCATGGGCCCCGAGCAGGCCGCCACGACCCTGTCGCTGGTCCGCCGCCAGGTGGTCGAGCGCGCCGGCCGGACATGGACCGCCGAGGACGAGGAGGCGTCCAAGGCGCCGATCCGCCGCGAATACGAGACCTTCGCCAATGCCGTGAACTTCGCCCGCAACCTGTGGGTCGACGGCATCATCGAGCCCGAGGAAACCCGCGATGTCCTGACGCTGCTGCTCGAGCTTTCGGCGTCGGTTCCGCCGAAGCCGACGCGCTTCGGCGTGTTCCGCGTATGAGCCCGGGAGGAGTTGCCATGTTCAAGAAGATCCTGATCGCCAACCGGGGCGAGATCGCCTGCCGGATCGCCCGGACCTGCCGCCGGATGGGCATCGGGGTGGCGACGGTTCATTCCGCGGCCGACCGCGACGCGCTTCACGTGTGCGAGATCGGCGAATCCGTCCTCATCGGCGACGCGCCGGCCACCGCTTCCTATCTGCGCATCGACCGCATCGTCGAGGCGGCGCGCGCGGTCGGGGCCGACGCCGTTCATCCGGGGTACGGGTTCCTGGCCGAGAATGCCGATTTCGCGGCCGCGCTGGAGGCGGCCGGCATCGCCTTCATCGGTCCCGACGCGGGCGTGCTGCGGCGCTTCGGCGACAAGGCCGCCGCCAAGGCGGAGGCTGTTGCCGCCGGCGTGCCGGTCATCGCGGGCACGACGGAGCCCAGCAGCTCGGTGCCCGATCTGGTGGCCGCGGTCGGCCGGATGCGCCTGCCGGTGCTGCTGAAGGCGGCGGCCGGCGGCGGCGGCAAGGGGATGCGGGTCGTCTCCTCGCCCGACACCCTCGTCGCCGACATCGAGGCGGCGACGCGCGAGGGCCGCAGCGCTTTCGGCAATCCCGCCCTCATCGTCGAGCAGTATCTGCCCGACGCGCGGCACATCGAGGTGCAGGTTCTCGGCGACGGGGCGGGCGGCGTCATCCACCTGCTCGACCGCGAATGCAGCC
>CAYORM010000146.1:1927-2138 GCA_964406375.1 uncultured Mycobacteriaceae bacterium
GAAGGTGATCGAGGAAGCGCCGGTCACCAGCTTGGACGAGCCGCTGCGCCGGTCGATCCTCGACCATGCCGTGCGGCTGTGCGCGGCCGTGCGCTATCGCGGCCTCGGCACGGTGGAGTTCATCGTCAAGGACGCCGCCGCCTATTTCCTCGAGGTCAATCCGCGCATCCAGGTCGAGCATCCGGTCACCGAGGAGGTCACGGGGCTCGAT
>CAYORM010000146.1:2148-3045 GCA_964406375.1 uncultured Mycobacteriaceae bacterium
GGCATCGCGGTCGAGGCGCGGCTCTACGCCGAGGACCCCGAGGCGGATTTCCTGCCGTCGACCGGCCGCGTCGACCTGCTGAAGCTGCCGGACGCGATCCGCGTCGATACCGGCATCGCCGCCGGCATGGTGGTGACGCAGTTCTACGACCCCATGATCGCCAAGCTGATCGCCACCGGGGACGACCGCGATGCCGCCCTTGCCCGGCTCGCCCGCGCGCTCGGGGAAACCGCCGTGGCGGGGGTGAGGACCAACCTGCCGCTGCTGCGCGCGCTGGTCGCCCATCCCGACGTGCAGCGCAATGCGGTTCACACCGGTTCGGTCGCGCCGATCACCGCCGGGCTGACCGTGACCCGGCCGGCCGATCCGATGGAGGTCGCCATCGCCGCCGCCCTCTGGCTGCGCGCCGCGCGCGGCCGGGCATCGACCGCCTGGCGCGGCTGGGGTGCGCTTTCGGGCTGGCGCCAGCGGGCTGGCGAGGACGCGGTCCATCAGGCACCGGTGCTGCGCCTGAGCGCCGGGGACAGCCGCCATGCCGTCGGCTTCGGCGCGGTGCGCAGCGACGGCGCGCTGCCGGTCGTGGTCGATGACGAGCGTGTGGACGTGCGGTTGCCGGAGGCCCCGGGCGCGGTGCTTCTGGTCGAGGCTGCTGGCTGCGTACGCTCGCTGACCGCCGATTGCGGCGCGGACAGGGTCGCGATGATCCTCGGGACCCGCGAGATCGTCCTGAAGGTCGAGCCCTTCCTGTCGGGCACGCTGCTCGCCGGGGCGCAAGGCGCCGACGACGAGGTGCGGGCGCCGATGATGGGCCAGATCATCGCGGTGGATGTCGCGGCGGGCCAGTGATCCACCCCCATTGAACGGGTCCACCTTGAAGTATGGTTTTGACCATGAAGG
>CAYORM010000147.1:0-3013 GCA_964406375.1 uncultured Mycobacteriaceae bacterium
TGACGGCACCTACTCCTCCCTCCAGGGCCATGCCGGCCTCAAGATCGGCTGGTGAGGGTGGCGTGCCCCTCGCCGCCGCTCAGCCGTCAGCGTCACACATCGGCATAGCAGCGCGTCTCCGCCGCACCGCCGGGGTGGGTCACGGCCCCCTTCTCCGCATCGCCGACGACACAGGCGTATTTGTAGATCGCGCCCGACCGGAAATGCGGCTCCGGCTTCGTCCAGGCGGCGCGGCGCTCGGCGAGTTCCTCGTCGGAGAGGGCGACCGACAGCTCGCCGGTGGTGGCGTCGATGGTGATGCGGTCACCGTCGCGCAGCAGAGCGATCGGCCCGCCGACCGCAGCCTCCGGCCCGACATGGCCGATGCAGAAGCCGCGCGTCGCACCGGAAAAGCGCCCGTCGGTGATCAGCGCAACCTTCTCGCCCATCCCCTGACCGTAGAGCGCGGCGGTCGTCGCCAGCATCTCCCGCATACCGGGCCCTCCGCGCGGCCCTTCATAGCGGATGACCAGCACCTCACCCTCGCGGATGTCCTTCGCCTGAACCGCCGCGAAGCACGCCTCCTCGCTGTCGAAACAGCGGGCCACGCCCTCGAAGCGCAGCACCTTCATGCCGGCGATCTTCACGATCGCCCCCTGCGGTGCGAGATTGCCGCGCAGACCGACGACACCGCCGGTCGTCGAGATCGGATCCGAGCACGGCCGGATGACGTCCTGATCCTTCGGCACGATCGTGTCACGCAGATTCTCGCCGATCGTCTTGCCGGTGACGGTGATGCAGTCGCCATCCAGCATGCCGCCATCGAGCAGCGCCTTCATCAGCGCCGGGACGCCGCCGATCTCCCACATATCCTTCGGCGTGTAGCGCCCGCCGGGCTTCAGCGCGGCGATGTAGGGGGTGGAGCGGAAGATCTCGCAGACATCGTGCAGGTCGAAGGCGATCCCCGCCTCATGCGCGATCGCCGGCAGGTGCAGCGCGGCATTGGTCGACCCGCCCGAGGCGGCCACCACGCGCGCCGCGTTGACGAGCGCGCGCCTGGTCACGATGTCGCGCGGGCGCAGATTGCGCTCGAGCAGATCCATCACCGCGAGACCCGAGGCCTCACAATAGCGGTCACGGCTGTCATAGGGCGCCGGCGCCCCAGCCGATCCCGGCAAGGCGAGCCCGATCGCCTCCGACACGCAGGCCATGGTGTTGGCGGTGAACTGGCCACCACAGGCACCGGCCGAGGGGCAGGCGGCGCATTCCATCTCGTGCAGATCGTCATCCGACATGGTGCCGGCCGCGTGCTGCCCGACCGCTTCGAAGACGTCCTGGATCGTGACGTCGCGGCCGCGGAAACGGCCGGGCAGGATCGATCCGCCATAGACGAACACCGACGGGACGTTCAGCCGCACCATCGCCATCATCATGCCGGGCAGCGACTTGTCGCAGCCGGCGAGCCCGACCAGCGCGTCATAGCAATGGCCGCGCATGGTGAGCTCGACGGAATCCGCGATGATCTCGCGGCTGACGAGGCTCGCCTTCATCCCCTCATGGCCCATCGCGATGCCGTCGGTCACCGTGATAGTCGTGAACTCGAAGGGCGTGCCGGCCGCCGCCGCAACGCCGCGCTTGACCGCCTGGGCCTGGCGGCCGAGCGAGATGTTGCAGGGCGCAGCCTCGTTCCAGCAGGTCGCGACGCCGACGAAGGGCTGGGCGATCTCCGCTTCGCTACGGCCCATCGCGTAATAGAAGGCGCGATGCGGCGCCCGTGCCGGACCGATCGAGACGTGCCGGCTGGGCAGCCGGGACTTGTCGAAGCGGCGTGTCCTCGCCTCGTCGAGCGGCATGGTTCCTCCCCTCCCCTTCCCGATCCTCGGCCCGCGCTCCGGCCGGCCTTCAGGCGGCGACGCGGCCGAGCGCCTCTTCGAGCCGTGCCCGCGCGACCTCCGCCTCGGCGCGCCGCTCCTTCTGTTCCTCGACCACCTCTTCCGGGGCCTTGGCGAGGAATTGGGCATTGCCCAGCTTCGCCTCGATCCGGGCGATCTCCTGAGACAGCTTGGCGATCTCGCGCGACAGCCGGGCGCGCTCGCGGTCGAGATCGATGACGCCCTCGAGCGGCAGGACGATCGTCGCGTCATCCAGCACCGCGAGGGCCGAACCGCGCTGCGGCTCGGCATCGGTCACCGATGCATCCGACAGCCGGGCGAGGCGCAGCACGAGGTCGCGATGGGTGGCGAGGCGCTCGGCCACCGCCGGACCGCCGCCGCGCAGCAGCAGCGGGATCTCGGCCCCGGCAGGGACGTTCATTTCCGAGCGGATGGCACGCACCGTCGAGATCAGCCGCACCACCCAGCCCATCTCGGCCTCGGCCGCCGGATCGCGCAGCGTGCCGGCGAGATCCGGCCAGGGCTGGCGCATCAGCAGCTCATCACCCCGCTCACCCAGCGTCTGCCACAGCGCCTCGGTCTCGAACGGCATGATCGGATTGAGCAGATGCAGGATCTGCTCGAGCACCCAGCCGGCGGTGGCCCGCGTCTCGGCCGCCGCCGCGGTGTCGGCACCGGAAAGGACCGGCTTGGCGAATTCGAGATACCAGTCGCAGAAGGTGTTCCAGGTGAACTGGTAGAGCGCCCCGGCCGCCTCGTTGAACCGCAACGCATCGAGCGCGCCTTCCATCTTCGCGGCGGCCTCCGCCGTCTCGCCGGTGATCCAGCGGTTGAGCGTGAGGGTCGCCGAACCGGGATCCCAGCCGGGCACCGGACGGCAGCCGTTCATCTCGCAGAAGCGCGCGGCGTTCCACAGCTTGGTCGCAAAGTTGCGATAGCCCTCGACGCGCTGCGGCCCGAGCTTGATGTCGCGCCCCTGCGCCGCCAGCGAGACGAGCGTCATGCGTAGCGCATCGGCACCGTAGCGGTCGACGAGATCGAGCGGGTCGATGACATTGCCCTTCGACTTCGACATCTTCTGGCCCTTCTCGTCGCGGACCAGCGCGTGCATGTAGACGGTGCGGAACGGCACGTCGCCCATG
>CAYORM010000148.1:0-2847 GCA_964406375.1 uncultured Mycobacteriaceae bacterium
CGACCGGCCGATAGAAGGCCCGCCGCTCCATGCCCTCGGGGAAATAGTTCTGGCCGGAGAAACCGTCCGGCGCATCGTGGTCATAGGCGTAGCCGGCGCCGTAGCCGAGCTGCTTCATCAGCCGGGTCGGCGCGTTGAGGATGTGCATCGGCGGCATCAGGCTGCCGCTCTCGCGTGCGGCCTTCATGGCTTCGCCGAAGGCGCGATAGGCGGCATTCGATTTCGGCGCCGTGCCGAGATAGATCACCGCCTGGGCGATCGCGAGCTCGCCTTCGGGGCTGCCCAGCCGCTCATAGCTGTCCCAGGCGGCAAGGGCCTGCGGCAACGCCTGCGGATCGGCGAGGCCGACATCCTCGACCGCGAAGCGGACGAGGCGGCGGACGATGTAGAGCGGGTCCTCGCCGCCCGCGAGCATGCGGGCGAGCCAATAGAGGGCCGCGTCGGTGTCC
Source organism: uncultured Mycobacteriaceae bacterium (assembly GCA_964406375.1). GTDB lineage: Bacteria > Pseudomonadota > Alphaproteobacteria > DSM-16000 > Inquilinaceae > CAYORM01. The sequence continues at coordinate 450 of CAYORM010000148.1, forward strand.
GAACCGCGCAGCGATTTGTGCAGCGCGGAGATGAGGTTGTAATGACCCTCCTGGGCCTTGTCGTAGAGCGGCGGCCGTTTCTGCACGACGCGGGCGAGCGCCGCGGGGTCGAGCGGCTCGACCCCGCCCAGGGCGAAGAGGGCTTCAGCGAGGTTGAGCAGGAAGCGTCCGTCGCCGTCGGCCATCGCGATCAGCGCCTCGCGCGCCGCCGCATCGAGCGGCAGCTTCCGCCCGGTCGCCGCCTCCGCCCTTCCGAGCAGCGCCTCGAGCGCCGCGCCGTCGAGCCGCCGCAGCACGAAGACCTGGGTGCGCGACAGCACCGCAGGGTTGAGCTCGAAGGACGGGTTCTCCGTCGTCGCCCCGATCAGCACGACCGTGCCGTCCTCGACGACCGGCAGGAAGGCATCCTGCTGCGCCCGATTGAAGCGGTGGACCTCGTCCACGAAGAGTAGCGTGCCCCGCCCGCCGGCGCGGCGGGCGCGCGCCGCCTCGAACACCTTGCGCAGCTCGGCCACGCCGGAGAAGACGGCGGAGAGCGGCTCGAAATGCAGCTCGGTCTGCTCGGCGAGCAGACGGGCGAGCGTCGTCTTGCCGCAGCCGGGCGGCCCCCACAGGATCATGCTGGAGATGCGGCGGGCCGCGACCATCCGCCCGATCGGCGCATCGGGCGCGAGGAGGTGGTCCTGGCCGACGATCTCTGCGATACTGCGCGGACGCAGCCGGTCCGCCAGCGGACGCTCCGCACCCGTTTCAAACAGCTCGGTCTGCGACTTTGGCATCGGATCGTTCTAGCGCCGGGCTGGCTCCTGTAGAACCGTTCTCATGGCCGTGACGATGACGACGAATGGCGAACCGGCGACGGCGGGGACCAATGTGCCCGGCCTGTCGATCGTGATCGAGTGGGAGAACGCCGAGCGCATCGGCGCCGAACGGTCGCTGGAGATGCTGCGCCGGCTGGCCGCGCAGCTGCGCGAGACGGGCCTCGCCGATGCCGGACGGTCGCCGGGCTATGAGATCGTGATCGTGAGCGGTGACCCGCTCGAGCCGGCCCTGCGCCGCGAGATCGAGGACATAGACCCCGAGGCGCTGACGTCGCGGCTGCGCTTTCTGCCAAGCGGCGAGAGTGGCTATTACCGGCAGAAATGCATCGGCGCGGAGGCGACGAGCGGCCGCGACCTGCTCTTCCTCGATTCCGACGTCATCCCGCAACCCGGCTGGCTGGCCGGGATGCTGCAAGCGCTGGAGGACCCGGCCGTCCAGGTGTTGATCGGCACCACCGTCGCGGAGCCGGCCGAAGGCCGGGCCAAGCGCGCGACGGCGCTCTGCTGGGTCTTCGAACCGGCGCCGCCGCCGGGGGACACACTGGTCCCGGCGCCGCGCTTCATTGTCAACAACGTGGTTTTCCGCCGCGACGTCTTCGAGCGTTTCCCCTTCGAGGAATCAAATACCGTTCGCGGCCAGTGCGAACGGCTGGGTAAGACGCTCAAGGCCAACGGCATCACGATCTGGCGCCATCCGAAGGCCGTGGTGGAGCATCCATCCTTCGCCTCGGAAGAGGAGGTGCTCGAGCGCGGCGCCCGCGACGGGCTCGACATCGTCATCCGCAACCGCGAGATCAATGCCGGCCGGGCGACGACACTGAGGCGCGTGGTGAACGATTACCGGCACCGGCGCCGGCGCGCTCGGCAGCGCTTTCTCGGACGCTACCGGCTGGTCGACGGGACGGCGGGCGAGAAGCTGAGCGCCGCTTGGCTGTGGTGGCGGGGCGATCTCGCGATGCTGCGCGCCGGGTTGCGTCAGGCTTGGTCCGGCGAACCCGTTCCGGGCGAACGGGACACGGCCGAGGGCGGATCCTCGGCGGATCGTGCCCATCGGACGGGCCGCGCCCCGGCAGCCTGACGCCCGACTCAGCCGCGCGCGGCGAGGCGGTCGAGCACCGGACCGCGCAGCCTCTGCCAGACGACGCCCGCCTGCATCTCCGTCGGCGACCACTGGGCGTAGGCGAGGTCGTGGAGCCATGGCTCGCGCGGCGGCATCTCCGGATCCTCGATCCGCGCGAGATCGTGGCCGGTGACCGGCCAGGCAATGCTGACCGGGGAGAAGGAGAAGGCCGGCACGCCGGCAAGCAGCGAATCGACCGCGGCGGTGGATGAAAAGGTGACGCTGGCCCAGGCGCCCTGCAGCGCCGTACCGATCGGCCCGTCCGGCGGGAAGTCGACCGTGACACCCTTAAGGCCGCGCAGCCGCCCGGCCATCGCCTCCATCTGGCGGCTGTTGGTCAGCGGATGCGGACGCACCAGGATCGGACGGTCGGTGTGGCGACGGAGTGTGGCGATCACCTCTTCCATCCAGGCGAGGATGTCGGTGCCGCGCAGCGAGGCGTCGCCCGGCATCTGCC
>CAYORM010000149.1:0-2773 GCA_964406375.1 uncultured Mycobacteriaceae bacterium
ATGACGATGGCCGACAAGATCGTGGTGCTGCGTGACGGCCGGGTCGAGCAGATCGGTGCACCGCTCGAACTGTATGACCGGCCCGCCAATCAGTTCGTCGCCGGCTTCATCGGTTCGCCGGCGATGAACGTGGTCGAGGGGACGGTACGCCGCGACGGGATGCCCGCCGTGGTGACGGATGACGGCCTCGCCCTGCCGCTGCCGGCCGATGCCGCGGTGGCCGACGGACAGCGCGTCGTCTGGGGTATCCGGCCCGAGCATCTCACGATCACCGAGGAGGGACCGATCGAGACCAGTCTCGACGTGGTCGAGCCGACCGGGGCCGACACCATGGTCGTGGTCAATGCCGGCGGACAGCAGCTCACCCTCGTCACCGATGAGCGGATCGGCCTCCCCCGCGGCACCCCGCTGCGGCTGCAGCCGAGTCCCGGCCGCATCCACCTGTTCGATGTCTCCAGCGGGCGCCGCCTCTGACGGGGCCGCCGGCCGGGCTGTTGCACGCATGCGAGTGTATGGGGGACACTCCGGCCCCCGTCACTGCCGGATGCCGCCATGATCCGTCGCCCGACCCGCCGTACGATCCTCCTCTCCGGCGCGGCCGTCGCCGCCCAGCCCCTGTTGCGTCTGCCGGCGCTGGCGCAGGCGGGGGAAACCGGCGGCCTGGATGCGGCGGGTGAGGCCGCCTGGACGCATGGCATCGCCATGCACGGGGCGCCGAAATACCCGGCGGGCTTCGCCAATCTCGACTATGCCAACCCGTCGGCGCCCAAGGGGGGCGTGCTGAGCCAGGCGGTGGTCGGCTCTTTCGACAGCCTCAACCCCTTCATCGTCTCCGGCCGCGCCGCAGTCGGCGTGCGCGACTATCTCTATCCGCAATTGCTGGCGCGGGTCTGGGACGAGCCCTTCACGCTCTACGCCTATGTCGCCGAGAGCGTGGCGATGCCGGAGGATCGGCGCTGGATCGCCTTCCGGCTCGACCCCCGCGCCCGCTTCGACGACGGCTCGCCGATCACCGTCGAGGACGTGCTCTTCACCTTCGAGACGCTGCGCGAGAAGGGGTTGCCGAGCTTCCGCACCGCCTATGGCAATGTCGCCGCGGTCGAGCGCGAGGGCGAGCGCGGCATCCGCTTCACCTTCGTCGAGGGGGCGACACGCGAGGCACCGATGCTGATGGGGCTGATGCCGGTGCTCAGCCGCGCCTGGCATGAATCGCATCCGTTCGGCGAGGGGCCGCTCGACATCCCGCTGAGCGGCGGGCCTTACCGGATCGCCGAGATGGATCCGGGCCGTTCGATCGAATACGAGCGGGTCGCCGACTGGTGGGCGGCGGAGCTGCCGGCGTTGCGCGGCCTCTATAATTTCGACCGGCTGCGCTACAGCTATTTCCGCGACGGCGATGTGGCGCTCGAGGCGTTCCGTGTGGGGCAGGTGAATTTCCGGCGTGAACCGAGCGCCGAGACCTGGTCCTCCGGCGCCTATGACGTGCCGGCCGTCGCCGACGGACGCATCACCCTGCTCGAGCTGCCGCAATTCCGGCCCGAGGGGATGCGCGGCTTCGCGATGAACACGCGCCGGCCGGTCTTCGCCGATCCGCGCGTCAGGCGGGCGATGATCACCGCCTTCGACTTCGAATGGGTGAACCAAACGCTGCTCGGCGGCCAGTACCGGCGGATCGACAGCTATTTCGCCAACTCCAACCTCGCCGCCCGCGGCCTACCCGATGCCGCCGAGCTGGCGCTGCTCGAACCCTTCCGGGCCGATCTGCCGGCCGCGCTGTTCACCGAGCCGCCCTCCCTTCCGGTCTCCGACGGGACCGGCCGCAACCGCGCCAATCTTCGGGCGGCGCAGGCGCTGCTCGCCGAGGCGGGTTGGGTGGTGCAGGAGGGTGAGCTGCGCGATCCCTCCGGCAACCCGTTCGTGTTCGAGATCATGCTGCAGAACGCTGAGGACCAGCGCGTGGCCCTCGCCTTCGTCGACCAGCTCGCGCGGCTCGGCGCCCGTGCCACCGTCCGGGTGGTCGATTCGGCGCAGTATGTGAACCGGCTCGAAACCTTTGATTTCGACATGATCATCGACCGGCGCGGCGTCACGCTGTCACCGGGCACCGAGCAGGCGACCTACTGGTCGAGCCGGGCCGCCGAGACGCCAGGCTCGCGCAATTATGCCGGGGTGCGCAGCGCCGCGGTCGATGCGCTGGTCGAGGCGGTGGCCGACGCCGCCAGCCAGGAGGCGCTGCAGGCGGCGGTCCACGCTCTCGACCGCGTGCTGCTCTGGGGCTTCTACTACGTGCCGCTCTATTTCACCGACAGGGATTTCTTCGCTTTCTGGGGCGATCTCCGGCGGGTCACCTCGGTCGATCCGGTCTATGGCACCGTGATCGAATCCTGGTGGCAGGGTGGGGAGAGCTGACCGGCGCGGCCAGCGCCGTCAGGCACGCTCCTCTCCGCCATCGCCGGGCGACGCGACAGCGCCATCCCGTGTCCGGCGCGTCACCGCGTCGGGACGGGCACGTCGGTGGAATAATCGTAGAAGCCGCGCTTGGTCTTCCGGCCGAGCCAGCCCGCCTCGACATATTTCACGAGCAGCGGGCAGGGGCGGTACTTGCTGTCGGCCAGCCCGTCATAGAGCACATTCATGATCGACAGGCAGGTGTCGAGACCGATGAAGTCGGCGAGCTCGAGCGGGCCCATCGGATGGTTGGCGCCGAGCCTCATCGAGGTGTCGATCGCCTCCACCGAGCCCACGCCCTCGTAAAGGGTGTAGACCGCCTCGT
>CAYORM010000150.1:0-2768 GCA_964406375.1 uncultured Mycobacteriaceae bacterium
CGCGAGTACTACCTCAACGAGCAGATGAAGGCGATCCAGAAGGAGCTGGGCGACGAGGACGGCAAGGACGAGCTTGCCGAACTCGAGGAGAAGATCAAGCGCACCAAGCTCTCGAAGGAAGCCCGCGAGAAGGCGCAGCACGAACTGAAAAAGCTGCGGCAGATGTCTCCGATGTCCGCCGAGGCGACGGTCGTGCGCAACTATCTCGACTGGCTGCTCTCGATCCCCTGGAACAACAAGAGCAAGATCAAGCGGGACCTCGACTACGCGCAGAGCGTGCTCGACGACGACCACTTCGGCCTTGAGAAGGTCAAGGAGCGGATCATCGAGTATCTCGCGGTGCAGACCCGCGCGAACAAGCTCTCCGGTCCGATCCTGTGCCTCGTCGGCCCGCCCGGCGTCGGCAAGACCTCGCTCGGCAAGTCGATCGCCAAGGCGACCGGCCGCAACTTCGTGCGCATGTCGCTCGGCGGCGTCCGCGACGAGGCGGAGATCCGCGGTCACCGGCGGACCTATATCGGCTCGATGCCGGGCAAGATCGTCCAGGGCATGAAGAAGGCGAAGACCTCAAACCCGCTCTTCCTGCTCGACGAGATCGACAAGCTCGGCGCCGATTGGCGCGGCGACCCGACGGCCGCCCTGCTCGAGGTGCTCGACCCCGAACAGAACGCGACCTTCAACGATCACTACCTCGAGGTCGATTACGACCTGTCGGACGTGATGTTCATCTGCACGGCGAACAGCCTGCGCATGCCGCAGCCGCTGCTCGACCGGATGGAGATCATCCGCATCGCCGGCTACACCGAAGAGGAGAAGATCGAGATCGCCCGCCGGCATCTGATCGACAAGCAGAAGCAGGCGCACGGCCTGAAGCCCGAGGAATGGTCGATCACCGATGAGGGGCTGCGCGACCTTATCCGCTATTACACGCGGGAGGCGGGCGTCCGCTCGCTCGAGCGCGAGATCGCCAATCTGACCCGCAAGGCGGTGCGCGAGATCCTCGCTGATGGCGTCACCTCGGTCACGGTCACGCCCGAGAACCTCGAGAAGTATGCCGGGGTGCGGAAGTACCGCTATGGCGAGACCGAGACGGATGACCGCGTCGGCATCGTCACCGGCCTCGCCTGGACCGAGGTTGGCGGCGAGATCCTGACGATCGAGTCCGTCCTCGTGCCGGGGCGTGGCCGCGCGGTCGCCACCGGCAAACTGGGCGATGTGATGAAGGAATCGGTCCAGGCGGCCGAGAGCTTCGTGAAGTCGCGGGCCGCGAGCTTCGGGATCAAGCCGACGATCTTCGGGCGGCGGGACATCCACGTCCACGTGCCCGAAGGTGCGACGCCGAAGGACGGCCCCTCGGCGGGCGTGGCGATGGTGACGGCCATCGTGTCGGTCCTCACCGGCATCCCGGTGCGTCATGACGTGGCGATGACCGGCGAGGTCACGTTGCGCGGACGGGTGCTGCCGATCGGCGGGCTGAAGGAGAAGCTGCTGGCCGCGCTGCGGGCCGGCATCACCACGGTGATGATCCCGAAGGACAATGAAAAGGATCTCGCCGAGATCCCCGAGACGGTGAAGACCGCGCTCAACATCGTCCCGGTCTCGGATGTCGAGGAGGTGCTGAAGCTCGCGCTGGCGCGTCCGCTCGAGCCAATCGACTGGACGGATGCCGACAGCGATGCTATCGCGCCAGTTGCCGCGGAGCCTGACGACGAAGCCATCGTCAGGCACTGAGGCGACGATACGCGGCCGGAGGTCCCCGCGGGGACCCCGGCTTCCGTCCGGCGCGATTGACCTGTTTTTGACGATCCGCTTACAATCGCGTTCGGCCGGGACGCCGGGGTGGGCCACAAGGTCGAAACCGCAGCGTGGATGCCGGGAGGCGGCCGACGGGCTCTCACTCGGCGATGACTGATCAGGAGGCCGACACGTGAACAAGAATGATCTCGTCGCTCATGTCGCCGAGCAGACCGGGATGTCACGCTCAGACGCGACGAAAGCGGTCGATGCGGTCTTCGACGGCCTCGCGGAGACCCTGGCAAAGGGTGACGAGGTCCGACTCGTCGGATTCGGAACCTTCACCGTGGCGAGCCGCGCCGCGTCGGAGGGCCGCAATCCCCGGACCGGCGAGCCGATCAAGATCGCGGCTTCGAAGCAGGTGAAGTTCAAGGCTGGAAAGGGGCTCAAGGACGTCGTCAACGGCGGTTGAGTCGATTCATGCCCTTATGCGGCCCGCAGCACGGCGCTGACGGGCCGCCTTCATGTTCGGGGCGATTAGCTCAGCTGGTAGAGCATCGGTCTTACACACCGAGTGTCGGCGGTTCGAACCCGTCATCGCCCACCACCGGCCCTGCGGCCGGTTCGCCGTTCCCTTCATTTCGCCGGTCCCTTCATGATGTGTCCGTGCCACCGATCGATCGGTGGTCGGGTCACGAGTGTTTTGTCGTGGCTCGTCGTTGCCGTGCCGGTGCCGATCGCGTGGATGGCGATGGCGGTGCGGCAATTGCACCGACAGGCACGACACGGCGTTGACAGGGGGCGGGCCGGCGGATACAGAAGCGCCTCGCCGCGCCCGGACGCGCGGTTTGCGCGGGTGTAGCTCAGTTGGTTAGAGCGCCGGCCTGTCACGCCGGAGGCCGCGGGTTCAAGTCCCGTCACTCGCGCCACTCTTTCGTCCGGCCGGTTCCGTCACGGTGCCCTCATCAGGGCAGGCGGCTTGCGCGGGTGTAGCTCAGTTGGTTAGAGCGCCGGCCTGTCACGCCGGAGGCCGC
>CAYORM010000151.1:0-2663 GCA_964406375.1 uncultured Mycobacteriaceae bacterium
GGCCAGAACTATTTCCCCGAGGGCATGGAGCGGCGGGCCTTCTATCGGCCGGTCGAGCGCGGCTTCGAACGCGAGATCCGCAAGCGGCTGGATTACTGGGCGAAGCTGCGCGAAGAGCGCGCGGGCTGATCCGGCTTCGGCCACGGCAGCGGGAACCCGGCATCCGCCGCGCCGCTTGTCGGATCGGCCCGCCGATCGGGGCGGTGCCGTCGCGCGGGGCGGCCGATGACGGATCACGGACCATCGGATATCGGGGCCGAGGCCACCGGGTGTGTGACCGGGCGTGCGGAGGCCGTGGCCGACGGCCAGGACGCACTGCCCGCCGGCCTCACCTACACCTCGGACGAGATGCCCGGCTATCGCCGGCGGCGGGCAGGGAAGGGGTTCTCCTACCGCGACCTCGACGATGCGCCGCTGCGGGAACCCGGCACGCTGCGCCGCATCCGCGCGCTGGCGATCCCACCCGCCTGGACCGATGTCTGGATCTGTCCGGACCCGGAGGGGCATGTGCAGGCGACCGGCCGCGATGCGCGCGGGCGCAAGCAGTACCGCTACCACCCGCAATGGCGCCGCGTCCGCGACGAGACGAAGTTCGAGCGGATGATCACCTTCGGGCGCCTCCTGCCCGCCATCCGGGCGCGGGTCACCAGCGATATGGGGCTGCGCGGCCTGCCGCGCGACAAGGTGCTGGCGACGGTCGTCCATCTGCTCGAGACGACGCTGATCCGCGTCGGCAATGCCGACTACGCGCGTCAGAACCGCTCCTACGGCCTCACCACGCTGCGCGACCGGCACGTTGCTGCCGATGGCAGCGAGCTGCGTTTCCGCTTCAAGGGCAAGGGCGGCCGCTCCTGGCGGCTGCGTATCCGCGATCGCCGCGTCGCCCGGATCGTCCGCTCCTGCCAGGATCTGCCCGGTCAGCACCTCTTCCAGTATCTCGATGCGGAGGGCGCCCCGCGCGAGGTCACCTCCTCGGACGTCAACGCCTATCTCCGGGAGGTGACCGGCCATGATGTGACCGCGAAGGATTTCCGCACCTGGGCGGGGACGGTCCTCGCCGCGATGGCACTCGCCGAGTTCGCGGCGGTCGACGGCCAAGCGGCGACCAAGCGGCACATCCGGGCGGCGATCGAGACGGTGGCTGGGCGCCTCGGCAACACGCCGACGATCTGCCGGCGCTGCTATGTCCATCCCGAGATCATTGACGGCTATCTCGACGGCGCTCTCGGGCAGCATATCGGCGACCGCGTCCGTGCCGAGCTGAGCGGCGTGCTCGACACGCTGCGGCCGGAGGAGGCGCTGGTACTCGCCTTCCTCGAGCGGCGCCTGCGGCAGTCGGGTGATGCGTCCGCATCCTAGACCGGTATCCGCGACCAAGCCTGCCGGCGCATGGGGCGAATTGTCGGCCTGCATGCAGGCGATTTCTGCTAGACCGCGACCGGAGGCGCCCAACGGCGCCGATGACGGGGTGTCGCGATGGGCGGCGTGGAGATGGTGACGGTTACGGCGGCGGAGGCCGAGCAGCGGCTCGACCGCTGGTTCCGCCAGCGTTTTCCCGGGCTGACCCAGGGGTGGCTGGAGAAACTGCTGCGAACCGGGCAGATCCGGGTCGACGGCCGGCGCGCCAAGGCCGCGCAGCGGCTCGAGGCGGGGCAGGTGGTGCGGGTGCCGCCGCTGGGCGATGTGCAGGCGCCGCCGCCGCGCACCGCGCCGGCTCCCATGCGCGGAGAGGCCGAGCGTTGGGCTGAGCGGCTGGCGCGGGCCGTCCTCTACATGGATGACTGGGTGCTGGTGATCGACAAGCCGGCGGGCCTTGCCAGCCAGGGGGGCGGCAAGCTGCGCGTCCATGTCGACGGGCTGCTCGACCATCTGCGCTTCGGGTCGCCGGAACGGCCGCGGCTCGTCCACCGGCTCGATCAGGAGACCTCGGGTGTGCTGCTGATCGGCCGTACCGCCCGGGCGACGCGACGGCTCGGCGAGGCATTCCGGGCACGTGACACCCGCAAGGAATACTGGTGTGTCACCGTCGGGGTCCCTGAACGCGATGAGGGCCGCATCGACCTCCCGCTGATCCGGGCGCCGAACAATGTCGGCCGGGTGGCCGCCGCCGAGGAGGCCGAGGCCCGCCATGCCGTCACCGATTTCCGGGTAGTCGAACGAGTCGGCAAACGTGCCGCCTTCCTGGCGATGTGGCCGCTGACCGGCCGGACCCACCAGCTCCGCCTGCATTGCGCGGCGATCGGCACACCGATCCTCGGCGACCGCAAATATGGCGGCGAGGGCGCGACCCTGCCGGGAGCTGAGCTGCCGGACGGGCTGCATCTCCACGCGCGCCGCCTCGTCCTGCCGCACCCCCAGCGCGGTACCATCGACGTCACCGCGCCATTGCCCGATCACATGAGGCGGACCTTCGCCTATTTCGGCTTCGACTGCGACACCCAGGTCCCGCCGCCACCCTGACCGACCGGGCGGTACGCACCGGTCGTCATGCCGGCGAAGGCCGTCTCCATGCTGCCACGCGCGGCCGGCCGGTGGACGGACTCCGGCCTTCGCCGGGGTGACGACATGGGAGCGAGGGAGAGGAGCGGCGAAGGGACTCTGTGCCCGTGGCTAGCCAGGGCGCGGCAACGAAAAAGGGGGCGCCCCGAAGGGCGCCCCCTGAT
>CAYORM010000152.1:0-991 GCA_964406375.1 uncultured Mycobacteriaceae bacterium
GCCCGGCGAGGACAGCACGATGTCGATGCCGGCGAAATCGAAACTCGCAAGGCTCTGCACCTTCAGCGTCCGCTTCTCGCCGAAGGACACCTCCTTGCCGGTCGACTTGTCGGAGGCCAGCGCCACCACCTCGTCGACGGGGAAGTCGCGCTCGGCGAGGATCGACAGGATCTCGCGACCGACATTGCCGGTCGCGCCCATGACGGCTACGCGGTAACCCATGATGATCTCCGGCCGCGCCGGGCCGGTCCTCCGGTCTTGAGTGGCGGACGCTCCACGACGGCCGGGACCGCCGGCCTCGTGGCGTCCGTCGATATCGGCCCGGGGCGGGCTGCGGCAACGCGCACCGCATGCTATTCTTGCGGATCGCCCATGTCCGGCCGGCCGGACCAGCGGCCTGCAGTGCATCGCTCCGGAAGATGACGAGCCGTTCTGCCGACTACGCCAGCTTCTGGCCGCGCTATCTGCGCGAACATGCGCGCCCGGCGACCCGGACGCTGCACTTCATCGGCACGACCGCCGCCATCCTCTGCCTCGCGCTGGCGGTCGTGACGCTCGATCCGTGGTGGCTGCTCGCCGCGGGGGTCGCCGGCTACGGCTTCGCCTGGGTGGCGCATCTCGCGATTGAGCGCAACCGGCCGGCCACCTTCACCCATCCGCTCTGGTCTCTGACCAGTGACTTCCGGATGTACGGGCTGTGGATCACCGGCCGGCTCGACGCCGAGCTGCGCCGGGCCGGGGTGGCCAAGGAGCGGTAGGTCGGGCTCAGTGCGCCCGGCCGGCCATCGCCTCGATGATCGCCTCGCCCATCTCCGAGGTGGAGAGGATCTGCGTGCCCGGCGAGGCGATGTCGCCGGTGCGGAAGCCGCGATCGAGCACATCCTCGATCGCCCCCTCGATCAGCGCCGCCTCGCCGTCGAGATCGAAGCTGTAGCGCAGCATCATCGCGAAGCTCAGCAGCGTCGCGATCGGGTTAGCCTTGCCCTGGCCG
>CAYORM010000152.1:1001-2579 GCA_964406375.1 uncultured Mycobacteriaceae bacterium
GCCCCGAAGCGTCGGGCGCCCCGAGCGAGGCCGAGGGCAGCATGCCGAGCGAGCCGGTCAGCATCGACGCCTCGTCCGACAGCATATCGCCGAACAGGTTGTCGGTGACGATCACGTCGAACTGCTTGGGATTGCGGACGAGCTGCATCGCACAATTGTCGGCGAGCATGTGCGTCAGCTCGACATCGGCATACTGCTCGCGATGAAGCGCCGTCACCTCCTCGCGCCACAGCCGGCCCGATTCCATGACGTTCATCTTCTCCACCGAGCAGACCCGGTTCCGGCGCTTGCGCGCCAGCTCGAAGGCGACGGCGGCGACGCGCCGGATCTCGGGGGTCGTGTAGACCTGGGTGTTCACGCCCTTCCGCTGCCCGTCGGGCATGTCGAAGATGCCGCGCGGCTCGCCGAAATAGACGCCGCCCGTCAGCTCGCGCACGATCATGATGTCGAGCCCCTCGACCACCTCGCGCTTGAGCGTCGAGGCGTCGGCAAGCGCCTTGTAGACCAGCGCCGGCCGCAGATTGGCGAAGAGCTCCATCTCCTTGCGCAGCCGGAGCAGCCCGGCCTCGGGACGGATCGCGAAATCGACCGCGTCCCATTTCGGCCCGCCGACCGCGCCGAGCAGCACGGCGTCGACCGCCATCGCGCGCTCCATGGTCGCGTCGGTGATCGGCACGCCCGCCGCGTCGATCGAACAGCCGCCGACCAGCGCCTCCTCGATGTCGAACCCGACGGCACGATGGGTGCCCATCCAGGCGGCGACCCGCTTCACCTCGCCCATCACCTCGGGCCCGATGCCGTCGCCAGCGAGCAGGAGGAGCGATCTGTTGGCGGTCATGGAAGTCTCGTCGTCTGGTGAGGTCGATCGATGAATGGCGATGGCGGAACGGCCGCGCGGGCGCGGCGATCCCGCCTAGAAGATATCAAGGCGCCTGTCCACATCCGGCGCGGCCCGGCCGCGCCGGGCCACGGCACGCGCCGGCCGATCCGGTCCGATCTGCGGCCGCCCGCCTCAGACCCAGGGCTGGGTCGATTTACGGGCTGTCTCGAAGGCTTCGATCTCCGATGCGTGACGCAGCGTCAGGCCGATGTCGTCGAGCCCGTTCAGAAGGCAATGACGACGGAACGGATCGACGTCGAATGCGATCGTCGAGCCGTCGGGACGCCAGATCGTCTGCGCCTCGAGATCGACGGTCAGGGTCGCATTGGCCCCCTTCGACGCATCCTCCATCAGCAGATCGACCTGCTCCTGCGGCAGAACGATCGGCAGGATGCCGTTCTTGAAGCAGTTGTTGAAGAAGATGTCGGCGAAGCTGGGCGCGATCACGCAGCGGATGCCGAAATCGAGCAGCGCCCAGGGCGCGTGCTCGCGCGACGAGCCGCAGCCGAAATTGTCGCCGGCGACCAGGATCTGCGCGTTGCGGTAGGCGGGACGGTCGAGAACGAAATCCTTCGGATTGCCGTTCTCGTCCGTCCGCATCTCATAGAAGAGGCCGCGGGCGAGGCCGGTCCGCTTGATCGTCTTCAGGAACTGCTTGGGGATGATCATGTCGGTGTCGACATTGACCATGGGCAGGG
>CAYORM010000153.1:0-2558 GCA_964406375.1 uncultured Mycobacteriaceae bacterium
AATGTGGGCCATGATGCCGATGTTACGGTAGCGGTCGATCGGGTGGCTTCGCGGCATGATCGTCTCGGCCGTGTCGTTGAGCTGGCGTTACCAGCGGTAATGCGAGAACGCCTTGTTGGCGTCCGCCATCTTGTGGGTGTCTTCGCGCTTCTTGACCGCCGCGCCGCGCTGGTTGGCGGCGTCGAGCAGCTCGTTCGACAGCCGGTCGACCATCGTGGTCTCCGACCGCCGGCGCGCCGACTGGATCAGCCAGCGGATCGCGAGCGCCTGGCCGCGCTCCGCCCGCACCTCGACCGGCACCTGGTAGGTGGCACCGCCGACGCGGCGCGACCGGACCTCGACATGCGGCCGGACATTGGCCAGCGCCTCGTGGAACACCACGACGGGGTCGGCCTTCGTGCGCGCCTGGACACGGTCAAGCGCGCCATAGACGATTCGCTCGGCGACCGACTTCTTGCCGTCGAGCATCAGGTTGTTCATGAACTTCGAAAGGATGACGTCACCGAACTTCGGATCCGGCAGGATCTCACGCTTCTCGGCACGATGGCGGCGGGACATGCGGGATCCTCCTTACTTCGGCCGCTTGGCGCCGTACTTCGACCGGCGCTGCTTGCGGTCCTTGACGCCCTGGGTGTCGAGCGTGCCGCGGATGATGTGGTAGCGCACGCCGGGAAGGTCCTTCACACGGCCGCCGCGGATGAGCACGACCGAGTGCTCCTGGAGGTTGTGCCCCTCACCCGGGATGTAGCTCGTCACCTCGAACCCATTGGTCAGGCGCACACGCGCGACCTTCCGGAGCGCCGAGTTCGGCTTCTTCGGTGTGGTCGTGTAGACGCGCGTGCAGACGCCGCGCTTCTGCGGGCAAGCCTCGAGGGCCGGAACCTTGTTGCGCGCTCGCTGCGGCTGGCGCGGCTTACGGATCAACTGATTGATCGTCGGCATATTCGCCTTTGCTCGTTCGTTCGTAGGGGCCGTCGGCCGGCCGTTTCGGGGCTCTCGCTAGGGTCGTTCGCTCGTCAGGATCGGCCGTTCGTCCGGTGCGGCGGAGATCAGGCCTTATCGGTCTCGCCGACACGCCCGAGCCGCAACGCCAGAAACGAAGACAACCCCGAGGCTGCCGCCCGAAGCGCGCCATCCGGAGTCGTCTGGGATCGGGAGCGATGCCCCGTCACCCTTGCCTGTCGTCGCCTTTCAGCCGCGCGGGTGCCGTCGCCGGCCCCGGTCCCGAAAAAGCGCGCGGACTATACGGACGCCCCCCCAGGGCGTCAAGCAAGGAACGCCGCAGGATCGCGGGGTCTCGCCAGCGGCGCCGTCGCGGCGGAGAGCGCGGTGCGGGCCCGGCCGGCCTCGTCGAAGTTCGCCGGGTCCAGCCAGGCGGCGATGGCGGCGCGGGTTTCCGGCCATTCCCGGTCGAGGATCGAGAACCAGGCGGTGTCGCGGTTCCGTCCCTTGATGATCATATGCTGCGGGAACACCCCCTCGAAGCGGAAGCCGAGCCTCGCCGCCGCCCGGCGCGATGCAGCGTTGCGTGCGTCACATTTCCATTCAAGACGGCGATAGCCGAGCCCGTCGATCGCCCGGGACATCAGCAGGAACAGCGCCTCGGTCGCCGCCCGAGTACGCTGGAGGTCCGGCGCGAACCAGATCGAGCCGAGCTCGATCACCCCGTCGCGCGGCCGGATGTTGAGCAACCCCGCCATGCCGCGGGGGGCGGCCGGCTCCGCCTCGGCGCCCGTCCGCGGCCGGATCGCGAACAGTATCGGGTCGGGCCGTGCCGCCGCCTCCTCCGCCCAGGCGCGGAAGGCGGCCTCATCGGCGAAGGGGCCGATCGACATGAAGGTCCAGATCGCGCGTGCCGCCTCACCGTCATGCCCCGCGGCATGGAGCGGCCCGGCATGCCGGGCCGGGTCGAGCGGCTCGAGCCGCGCCCATCTCCCGTCGATTACCGCATGCGGTGGCCAGACCGTGCGCCGCGGCGCCCACTCCTCATCCTCTTTCCGTGACGTCGCTGACATCTGCGCCTCCTCGACACGACGAAACCCCCTCCGCCCGGCGGCAGAGGGGGTCTCCCGAAGACGGGCGGCGCCGGCAGGCCGACGCCGCGACCTCACGCCGCGTCGGGACGCGGCAGCTCGCCCGATGCCTTCTCCTCGGACACCGCCCGGGCCGCGCGATCACGCTCCCCGGCGATCTGACGCAGCCGGTTGACCACCGAGCCGGTGCCCGCCGGGATCAGGCGACCGACGATGACGTTCTCCTTGAGCCCGTCGAGCCGGTCGACCTTGCCCGACACCGCCGCCTCGGTGAGCACGCGGGTCGTCTCCTGGAAGGAGGCGGCCGAGATGAAGGACTTGGTCTGCAGCGAGGCCTTGGTGATGCCCTGCAGGACCGGCATCCCCCGGGCCGGGCGCAGCCCCTCGCGCTCGGTCTTGCTGTTCTCGTACTCGAAATCCTCGCGGTCCACCTGCTCGCCCACCAGGAAGGTGGTGTCGCCGGCATCCTGGATCTCGACCTTCTGCAGCATCTGGCGAACGATCACCTCGATGTGCTTGTCGTTG
>CAYORM010000154.1:0-2061 GCA_964406375.1 uncultured Mycobacteriaceae bacterium
GTCCTCGCCGAAGATCACGACGCCGACATTGTCGGTCTCAAGGTTCAGCGCCATGCCGCGGATCCCGCCGGGGAACTCGACCATCTCGCCCGCCTGGACGTTGTCGAGCCCGTAGACCCGCGCGACGCCGTCGCCGACCGACAGCACCTGGCCGACCTCGGCCACGTCGGCCTCGGATCCGAAATTAGCGATCTGCTCCTTGAGGATCGCGGAAATCTCGGCGGCACGAATGTCCATCACGCGGTTCCCTTCATCGCGAGCTGCAGCTTGGCCAGGCGGGTGCGCAGGGAGGTGTCAACCATACGCGAGCCGACCTTGACGATCATTCCGCCGATCAGGGCGGGGTCCACCTTCACCTCGACCCGCACCTTGGCGCCCATGGTGCGCCGGAGCTGGTCGGTCAGCGCCTCCGACTGGGCGTCGGTCAGCGGGGCCGCGGTGACGACATTCGCTGTCACTTCGCCACGGCGCCGCGCCAGCTCGGCCAGATAGGCGCCGATCATCGCGTCGAGCGCCATCAGGCGGCGGTTACGCGCGACCAGCGCCACGAAGTTGCGCACCAGCCCGCCGACCCCTGCCCGCTCGAGCACCGCGCCCATCGCCGACGCCTGTGCGTCGCGGCTCAGCAGCGGGCTGCGCACGAGACGCCGCAGATCCTCGCTCTCCGCGAGCATCGCGCGGATGGAGCGGAGGTCGTCAGCGACCGCGTCGAGCTCCCGTCGCTCGTCGGCAAGGGCATACAGCGCCGTCGCGTAGCTGGATGCGAGGGCGGTCAATCCGGACCCTGTCGATGCCACCGGCCGTTCCCCGATCGATTGCGCCTAAGCCTCCGTCCGAAGCGGAGGCCGTGAAAATCTGGACCTGGACACAAAGGATACGCCACCGCGCAAAGGCCCCTTCCGCACGGCGGGCGTCGTCTAACACAGCCCCCATCGGGGTGCAAGCGAGTGCCCGGCGGCGTTACGCCCGACCCCCGTCCCGGCGCCGCGGCCGAGCCCGCGAAGGCCCGGCTCCCGGCCGCGTCAGGGCACCAGGCGACGGATCGCCGCAACCGGCGTGACGTGGTGTTCGACCGCCAGCCGCTCGACCACCGCCATGTCCGGCCGGTCGAGCCCGGTCTCGTCGGCATGGATTCCGCCGAGCACGAAGAGCCCGTCGATGCCGGCATCGCGTGCCCCCGCCATGTCGGTGTGGAAGGCATCACCGATCGCGAGCACCCGCCGCCGGTCCGGCTCGCCCAGCAGCTCGAAGCAGCGGCGGTAGACCGAGGCATGCGGCTTGCCATGCCAGGCGACGCGGCCGCCGAGCTCGACGTAATGCGCCGCCAGCGCACCGGCACAGATCTGGATCTTCAGCCCAATCCGCACGACGATGTCCGGATTGGCACAGATCAGCGGCAGGTCGCGCGCCGCCGCCGCCTCGAGCACCGGCGCATGATCCTCGACGGTCTCCTCGGCCCGGTCGATGCCGGTGGCGATGACGAAATCCGCCGCCTCCACCCGGTCCACCCGTTCATAAGGAATGTCGCGATGGACGTCGTCGTCGCGCGGCGGGCCGAGATGGAAAAACCGCGGCCCGAGCGCCCGATGGAAGTCGTCCGGCGGGTCGATCAGCGCCCGATGCGTCGCCTCGCCCGAGGTCATGAGATGATCCCAGGCCGTCCGCGGCACACCGAGCTCGTCGAGCCGCGCCGTGACGGTCGCGACACGCCGCGGCGCGTTGGACAGCAGGCAGACCCGTTTGCCCGCCTCCCGCAGCGCCGTGAGCGCCGCGGGCGCGCCGGGATAGGGCGCGATCCCGTCATGCACCACGCCCCACAGATCGACGATGAAGGCGTCGTAGCGCTCGGCGAGGGCGCCGATCCCCTCGATCAGGGGAATCGTCATGCCGATTGGGCCTCGTCGTGACCCTTCAGCCGCGCGGCGAGCGAGGCTTCGAGGAACGCGTCGATGTCGCCGTCCAGCACCGCCTGGGTGCTGCTCGTCTCCACCCCGGTGCGCAGATCCTTCACCATCTGATAGGGCTGCAGAACGTAGGACCGTATCTTGTGCCCCCAGCCGA
>CAYORM010000155.1:0-2035 GCA_964406375.1 uncultured Mycobacteriaceae bacterium
AGAGCCCGGAGCTCAGGAGCCGGGTCAAGCCGGCCCGCTCGCGCGACGCCGGCAATACCATGCTCTCGAAGGAGTTCGCAGGCGGCATCGGGCCGCGATCATCGCCACGTTGCGCGAAGGGGTCGCGGAGCAGATCGAGGCCGACCAGGCCGGGCCGCTCGTCGACATGCTCGACCGGATCGAGGCGGCGGACGCGGACAACCCCGCCGACGAGCGCGACCTCCGCGACTTCGGCGTCTTGCACGAAGACATGCGGCGCCATTGGCCGCGCTTCGCCGCGATGGTGGCGGATGGCGTGCACTACCAGCAGATGGCGCCGGTGATCGCGGCACAGATCTTCCTCGCCGGCTGGGAAGGCATCGAGACACCGTTCCGGCGGCGCCACGGCGCCGTCGAGGAGAACCTGCTCGGCGTGTTGCCGGACGAGGATGTGATTGCGGTCGGCATGAAGGCGCTCGAGCTGTTCGCCCCCTCTGAGGAACAGGCAAAAAACTCCGGATCGCGGTCGCCGTCGCGCGGCGGCCGCGCGAGTTCGCCAGCGAGGCCCCGGAAGGCCATGCCTGGGAAATCTGCGGCGACCGATACGAGCACAACCCAGCCGGACGGCTCGGCCCGAACGACTGGCTGATGGTCGAGTGCTGGCGGGCCTGGCGCGGCCCGCCCAACGGCCTCGGCGGGCACGGGGCAGGCTATCTCCCTGATCCGGGCGGCTACATGGACCAGCCGGCGGCGATGATCGAAGCGTTCCGCATCATGTCGATGACGGACGCGGCGCTCGGCGGATGATAGCGCGCCAGAGGCGCGGCCTTTTCAGCATGACCGTCACTGCGCCGCCCTAATCGAGCAGGCTGTCAACGTCGGTATCGAGGACCCTGGCGAGTGAGGCATACACCTTCGCGGTCGGCGTGCGCTTCCCGGCCTCTATCTGCGACAGATACGGCGTGGAAATCCCGGCCGCATCGGCGAGCGCCTGCTGGGTCAGGCCGCGATGCTCGCGCCAGACCTTGACGGAGTTCTCGCCGTCCAGCATGCGATAGACCATCTCGGCAGGCAGCATCTCCTGCGGGTTGGCCTTGTACTTGTCGAAGGCGCGAATGTCGTCGAGATCGTCCAGATCATCGAGCATCTTCTCGTAGATCTCGATCGGGATGATCGCGTACTTCCGCTTGCCGTCCTCTTCGATGAACTGCGGACCGGTCATCGGTAGGCTCCTCCTACCGGAACTAGGCTCTCGCGGCAGGCTTTCAGGCTCGCTCCCCATTCCCGGCAGCCTTGGCAACGAGTTCGGGGTCCGCCTCGATCACCTTGAGCAGAAGCCGGCCGGCCGGGTCCGGTTTGCGCCGACCCTGCTCCCAGTTGTTGATCGTCGCCGCAGGAATACCGAAGCGCCGCTCGAACTCCTTGGCCGATTTCGCGACCTTCTTGCGGATGCTGCGGATGCGATTGGGCGGCATCGGGTCGATGTTCACGGTTTCGAGGGCGAGCTCGCCGCGCTTCCAGGCCCGAGCTTCGGCCAGGCCTTCCAGGAGCGCGTCGCCGAAAGTGGTGTCCTCAGCCATCGGTCAGCTCCTTCAAGATCGCCAGCGCCGTCTTGCGCTGGTCCCTGGTGAGGTCTTCCTGCTCGCTCTTCGCATAGGCGAAAAGCATGATCGCCACGTCATCCGCGATCATGAGGAAGTAGATCGCCCGCCGCCGCGCTTTCCTTTGTTGCCCATCCCGAACCGATCTTTCGTAGACCGCCAAGGCCGGGGATGACGTCGCCGACGGTCGGATCGGAGGCAATCGCGGTTTCGAGCGCCGAGATGTCCGCGGCCGATGCGCCGATCCGCTTCAGGTCTCTCGTGTACCGCTTGGTGCGAACGATCTTCACGGCACGAATATACGCCATTGGCGCAATGAGTGCAAGGAATGATGCGCCAATGGCGCAAGTCTGAGCCGTCGGAATGTTCTGCACGGCTGACACCGCCGACGCGGGCTCCTCTTGGCGAACGTGACGGTATCATTGTTCTGCCCCATTTCAGCTCGGCCGCCTCCA
>CAYORM010000156.1:0-1928 GCA_964406375.1 uncultured Mycobacteriaceae bacterium
ATCGCCAACCCGGCGGTCACGATGCCGCCCGGTGAATTGATGTAGAAGGCGATGTCCTTCTTCGGGTTCTCGGATTCGAGATAGAGGAGCTGGGCGCAGACCAGGCTCGCGACCTCGTCATAGACCGGCCCGGTCAGGAAGATGATCCGCTCCTTCAGCAGCCGGGAGTAGATGTCGAACGCGCGCTCGCCCCGGTTGGTCTGATCGACCACCATCGGGATGAGGGCGTTCATCTGGGATTCGGTCGGCATGGGAACCTCGAAAGCGCCTGGGGCTTGAATCGCTCCGGGCCGCCGCGGCGGCCCGGAGTCTCTCGTCCGACTATATAGGTGACGGTGCCCGCCGTCGCAGCCTCCGACACATCCCTTCGGCTGCGTGGCTGCTGCGCAGGACGGCCCGGGCGCTCAGGCCGAAGGCTCGGCAGCGGCGGCCTCGGCGGCGACGGGCGCCCCCTCTTCCTCCTCGTCCGGATCGCGAGCCAGCTCTTCCGGCGTCACGACGCGGTCGTTCACCTTCACCCGCTCGAGCAACAGGTCGACGACCTTCTCCTCGAAGATCGGCGCGCGGAGCTGCTCGATCGCCTGCGGGTTCTTGCGGAAGAACTCGATGACCTTCTGCTCTTGTCCGGGATAGCGTCGCGCCTCAGCGATCAGCGCCCGGTTGAGCTCCTCCTGGGTGATCTCGACCTTCTCGGCCTTGCCGATCTCGGCGAAGAGCAGACCGAGGCGCACCCGGCGCTCGGCGATCGACCGGTACTCGGCCTTCAGCTCCTCCTCCGGCTTGTCCTTGTCCGGATTGTCGTCGCCGGCGCTCTTCAACGACTCCTCGACCTGGCGCCAGATCTGCTGGAACTCGAGGTCGACCATGCCGGCCGGAACCTCAAAGGAGACCTTCTCGGCCAGCCGGTCGAGCAGCGCCCGCTTGGCCCGCAGCCGGCTCATCCGTGAGAATTCCTGCTCGGTCTGGCTGCGGATCGCGTCGCGCAGCTCCTGCAGGCCCTCGAAGCCGAGATCCTTGGCCAGCGTCTCGTCGATCGCATAGGGCGAGGCGAGCTCGACCGCCGTCACCTCGACCTCGAAATGCGCCACCTTCCCGGCATGCTCCTCGCTCGGATAATCCTCCGGGAAAGTGATGTCGAAGCTCTTCTTCTCACCCGCCTGCAGGCCGAGGAGATGGTCCTCGAAGCCGGGGATGAAGCGGCCCGAACCGAGCTCGAGGCGATGGCCCTTGCCGGACATCTCCGGCCGGGCCGTCCCATCGAGCGACCCCTCGAAATCGATGACGACGAGATCGCCCGCCGCCGCGGCATGCCCCTCGGGCGCCGCCTCGAAACGCTTGCGGCCGGCGGCGATGCGCTCGAGCGCGCTCGTCACCACCGCGTCATCGACCTCGGCGACCGGCCGTTCGATCTCGACATCGGAAACGTCGACCTGCTCGACATCCGGCAGCACCTCGACGGCGACCGTGTATTCGAGGTCCTTGCCATCGTCGAAGCTGGTCACCTCGATCTTCGGGCGCAGCGCCGGGCGGATGTTGCGCTCTTCGATGGCCTTCTGGGCGCCTTCGTTGACGGTGCCCTCGAGCACTTCGCCCATCACCGACTTGCGGTAGCGCTGGCGCAGCATCGGCAGCGGAATCTTGCCCGGCCGGAAGCCGGGCAGCCGCACCTTCGCCGCCAGCTTCGTCAGCTCGGCATCGACCTTGCGCTCGATGTCGGCGGCCGGCACGACGATCTTGAATTCGCGCCGCAGGCCCTCGGTGGCGGTTTCGGTCACTTGCATGTCGTTCGGAATTCCGTCTCTGCCGGTTCGCTGTCTCGGCCGGGTCTGTCCGGCGGCGGTTCGCCGGAGCCGCGTCCCGGCGGTTCCGGCCACGTGGTGCGGGCGGAGGGACTTGAACCCCCACGGCTTGCGCCACCAGAACCTAAA
>CAYORM010000157.1:0-1796 GCA_964406375.1 uncultured Mycobacteriaceae bacterium
CGAGCAGCAGCAGAACGGTGGTCAGGACGGTTTGCATGTTGGGGGGAGACCGTTGGTCGGATGCGCGCGGCCATCCCTCGCAGGACGCCCGTCTCCGCGCAAGGGGGCGCGTACGCGTCGCCGCCCGGCGTCAGCCGGCGGGATCGTCCGGGCAGGCGTCGATGATGACCGGCGCGCCGCTGCGCCGCGGCGGGATCATCCGCTCGAGGGACACACAAGGCCCCACCGGGGCGCAGATCGCGGCATGGGGGCCGCCGCGCGGATGCGGCACCACGACGGGCGCGGCCACCGGCGGATCCGCCTCTGCCGCCACCGGCCCGTCCGGCGTCATGGTGTAGAAGCGCTCGATCACGACATCGCCCGGCTGGGGCAGGCGCAGGCTGAACCGGTCGGCCTCGACACGTGCATAGAGTGCCCCCGCGATGGTCAGGCAGACGAGGTCCATTCGCGCCGAGATCCCCCTTCCCTCATCGCCAGCATAGCCGGACGATGGCGGCCCCGCCACGGCGCGGCGCCATGTCGCGGGTGAAGCCGCCGGCCCGATCACCCCTCGTGGGCCGCCGCGCCTGCCATCGCCAGAACCGACGCGGGGGGGTGGCCGGCGTCGCGCAGCGCCCGGATCGACACCGCATCGCTGCGTTTGGCGAGCCGCTTGCCGCTCGCATCCGTCAGCAGCGGATGATGCCGCCAGACCGGGACGGGCAGGTCGAGCAGCGCCTGGAGCAGCCGGTGCAGATGGCTGGCATGGAAGAGATCGGCGCCGCGGGTGACGACTGTGACCCCCTGCAGGGCGTCATCGACCGTGACTGCGAGATGATAGCTGGTCGGGACGTCCTTCCGCGCCAGCACGACGTCGCCGAGGATCTCCGGCATTGCCGTCTGCGGCCCGGCGATCTCGTCGATCCAGGTGAGCGGGCCGGTACGGGCGGTGGCGGCCGCGACGTCGAGACGCAGCGCATAGGCTTCGCCCGCGGCGATCCGCTCTTGCCGTCGGGCAGGATCGAGGCGCCGGCAGGTGCCGGGGTAGAGCGGCCCGTCCGGCCCGTGCGGCGCTCCGCCCATCGCCGCGATCTCAGCCTGGATTTCGCGGCGCGTGCAAAAGCACGGGTAGATGAGGCCCGCCGCGTCCAGCCGGCCGAGCGCCGCCCGATAATCCTCCCAATGCTCGGACTGGCGTCGCACCGCTCCGTCCCAGACGATGCCCAGCCAGGCGAGATCCTCGAGGATAGCCGCCTCGTACTCCGGCCGGCAGCGCGCGGTGTCGATATCTTCGATCCGCAGCAGGAAGCACCCGCCCGCGGCGTCGGCCCGTCGCCGTCCGCACAGCGCCGAATAGGCATGGCCGAGATGCAGCAGCCCCGTCGGGCTCGGTGCGAACCGGGTGACGATCGTCATGAGCGCGACATAGCCTTCCGGCCGGCCCCGTTGCGAGGGTAAACCGGCGGGCGGATGCTCCTGACAAGGAATGGATCATGGCCCAGCCCCCGACCGGCTCCGCCTCGCGAACCGGACGTCCCATGGTGGACGGGCTCGTCCTGCCGCCGCCGGACGGCGCGCCGGCGACCGCGGCACTCGCCCTCCTGCACGGCTATGGCGCCGACGCCCATGATCTCGCGGGTCTGGTGCCGGCCCTGGCGCCGCGGCTGCCCGGCATCCTGTTCCTGGCGCCGCATGCGCCCTTCCCCTGCGAGGGTGCACCTTTCGGGCGGCAGTGGTTCGGGCTTTCCGACCTCGACCCGCGGCGCCTGCTGGAGGGGGCGCGGATCGCGGCGCCGCTGCTCGGCGCCTTCCTCGAT
>CAYORM010000158.1:0-1793 GCA_964406375.1 uncultured Mycobacteriaceae bacterium
CGCGCGACTGCCCGCCCTTCCAGGCCCGGGTCGTGAAGCCGAGGATCTCGACCTTGACGCCGCAGCGCTCGAGTGTCCGGGCCAGGATGTCTGCGGAGATCGCCGCGATGGAGATCGGCCGGCCGCGCATCGAGCCGGAAGTGTCGATCAGGAGGGTGACGACGGTGTCGCGGAAATCGGTGTCCTGCTCCTGTTTGAAGGAGAGCGGCGTCAGAGGGTTGACGACCACCCGGGCGAGGCGCGCGGCGTCGAGCAACCCCTCTTCGAGATCGAACTCCCATGACCGCGTCTGCTTGGCCATCAGCCGCCGCTGCAACCGGTTGGCCAGCTTGGCAATGACACCCTGCAGATGGACGAGCTGTTGGTCGAGCATCAGCCGCAGCCGGGCCAGCTCGTCGGGATCGCACAGCGCCTCGGCCTGCACCACCTCGTCGAACTGGGTCGTGAAGGCGCGGTAGGCGAGGGCGGACGGATCCGGCTGGCCCTCATCATTGCGCCGTGGCGGATTGCCCGGCGTCTCGGACTCCTCGGCGCCGTCCTCCTCGGAGGCGCTCATCTCCGCCTCGGCCGCCTCGGTCCGGCTGTCCTCGCCCTCCTGCTCCTCGCCCTCGCTGTCGTCGGGCACGGCACTCGTCTGTTCGCCCTCGCGGCCCTGCTGGTCGGGCTCGGCCTTCTTGCTCTCCTCCTCCTCGGCCGACTCCTCCTCGAGATCCTCCTGCGAGAGGTCCTCGTTGCCGACATCCATGTCGAGATCGGCGAGCATCCGGCGCGATGCCCGCGCATAGGCGTCCTGGTTGTCGGCCAGCCGGGCCAGCTCGTCGAGGCGCCGGCCGATTCGCTCCTCGAGCCACGGGCGCCACAGCTCGACCGCCGCCTTCGCCGCCTCGGGCGGCGCCGCGCCGGTCAGCCGCTCGCGGGCGATCAGCCGCACCATCTCGGCGATCGGCGCCTGATCGCGCTCGGTGATCCGTTCGAAGCCCTGCCGCTTGTAGCGATCCTCGAGTGCTGCCTCGAGATTGGCCGCGACACCAGCCATGTCGCGCACGCCGATCGCCTCGCAGCGCGCCTGTTCCAGCGCCTCGAAGGTCGCCCGCGCGGTGTCGCTCTGCGGCAGCCGGTGGGCGTGCAGTCGCGCATCGTGATATTTGAGGCGCAGCGCGATGGCATCGGACGCCCCCCGCACCCGCGCCGCCTCGGCGCTCGAGAGCTGGCGCGACGGCGCCGGCAGGCGCGCGCGCGTTCCCGACAGGCCCGGCGCCTCATTGGAGAAGCCGATCGTCACATCGTCGCGCCCGGACATCGAGCGCAGCGTCGCCGCGGTCGCGCGCTTGAAGATCTCGGTGGGGCTGTCGTCTTTCGCCATGGTCTCGCTTCGGCACGCCGGCCTTCCGGCCGGCGCCGGCCGCGGTTCAGGAGAGATGAGCCGCGACGCCGGATTCCGGCAGCTCGGTCCCGAAGCAGCGCTGATAATATTCCGCCACCGTCGGTCGCTCGATCTCGTCGCACTTGTTGAGGAAGGTCAGGCGGAACGCGAAGCCGATATCACCGAAGATCTCGGTGTTCTCGGCCCAGGTGATCACGGTGCGCGGCGACATCACGGTCGAGATGTCACCGCCCATGAAGCCCGCCCGGGTCAGCTCGGCCAGCCGGACCATCGAGGCGACGACGCCGCGCCGCTCCGGCGTGTCGAAGGACGGCACCTTGGCGAGCACGATCTCGGTCTCGGCCTCGTGCGGCAAGTAGTTCAGAGTCGCCACGATGTTCCAGCGATCCATCTGGCCCTGATTGATCTG
>CAYORM010000159.1:0-1767 GCA_964406375.1 uncultured Mycobacteriaceae bacterium
GTCCTTGATCGGGCCAAAGATGCGCGCGCAGAAAAGACCGTCCCGCTCCGGCTTGAACGTCCGGTAGTTGATCGTTTCCGGCTTCTTGATCTCGCCATAGGACCAGGACCGGATGCGCTCCGGGCTGGCGATCTGGATCTTGATCTCATCGAAGGACTGCGGCGCGGTCACCTGGCCGATGAGAGACATCAGTTCGTTCATTCACCTGCTCCCTTGGCGATCGGGACGGTACGAAAAGCAAGGACCGCCGCTGCATGCGGCGGCGAGACGGCGGGAGCGGCCGGCGCCCGGGGCACCGGCCGCTCCGCCCGGAGAGCCGTGATCAATAGCTGCGCTGCTCCAGTTCGACGTTGAGGCCGAGCGACCGGAGTTCCTTCACCAGGACGTTGAAGGATTCCGGGATGCCGGTCTCGAAGTTGTCGTCGCCACGGACGATCGCTTCGTAGACCTTGGTCCGGCCGGACACGTCGTCGGACTTCACGGTCAGCATCTCCTGCAGGGTGTAAGCGGCGCCATAGGCCTCGAGTGCCCAGACCTCCATCTCACCGAAGCGCTGCCCGCCGAACTGGGCCTTGCCACCCAACGGCTGCTGGGTGACGAGGCTGTACGGGCCGATCGACCGGGCATGGATCTTGTCATCCACGAGGTGATGCAGCTTCAGCATGTAGATGTAGCCGACGGTGACCTTCCGGGCGAAACTCTCGCCCGTCCGGCCGTCGATCAGCGTCACCTGGCCCGAGGGGTCGAGCCCCGCCCGTTCCAGCATGGCGACGATGTCGTCCTCGCGCGCGCCGTCGAAGACCGGCGTGGCCATCGGCACACCCTTGCGGAGGTTCCCGGCCATCTCGAGGACCTCCTCGCGCGACAGCGGAGCGACCTCCTCCTCATACTGGCGCGGGCCGAGGATGTCGCGCAGCGTGTCGCGCAGCGCGGCCTCGACCGCCTCACCGGAGGCGCCTTCACGCATCTCGGCCTGATACTGATCGACAATCGTGCCGATCTTGCGGCCGAGACCGGCGGCAGCCCAGCCGAGATGGGTCTCGAGGATCTGGCCGACATTCATGCGCGAGGGCACGCCGAGCGGGTTCAGCACGATATCGACCGGCGTGCCGTCCTCCAGATAGGGCATGTCCTCGACCGGCACGATCTTGGAGACGACGCCCTTGTTGCCATGACGGCCGGCCATCTTGTCGCCCGGCTGCAGCTTGCGCTTCACCGCGATGAAGACCTTGACCATCTTCATCACGCCGGGCGGCAGCTCATCGCCGCGCTGCAGCTTCTCCACCTTGTCCTCGAAGCGCGCCTCGAGGCCGCGGATGGTCTCGTCGAAATGCTTCGACATGGCCTCGATATCGGCCATGCGCGCCTCGTCGGCGATCACGATCTGGCGCCACTGCCCGCGCGTGTAGCCCGCGAGATGCTCCTTGGTGATCTCCACGCCCGTCGGGAAGCCCTTGGGGCCGGACACACTGGTCTGGCCGAGCAGCAGGTCCTCGAGCCGGCCATAGAAGCCGCGCTCGACGATCGCCCGCTCGCTCTCGCGGTCCTTCGCGAGGCGCTCGATCTCCGCCCGCTCATTGGCCAGCGCACGCTCGTCCTTGTCGACACCGCGACGCGAGAAGACGCGGACCTCGACGACCGTGCCGGAGACGCCCGGCGGCAACCGCAGCGAGGTGTCACGCACGTCCGAGGCCTTCTCGCCGAAGATGGCGCGGAGCAGCTTCTCCTCCGGCGTCATCGGGCTCTCGCCCTTCGGCGTGATCTTGC
>CAYORM010000160.1:0-1657 GCA_964406375.1 uncultured Mycobacteriaceae bacterium
GGACGGGAGGGCGGGAGGGACATTGCCGGCCTCGAGCTGGATCGCAGCTCGAATGTCGGCCGTCCCGCCGCGCCCGGCAAGGGGCGCCGGTGCCTCAGCGGCCGCCGGCGGCGCTCGGCCCGGATTGGGGCGTGACGAAGAGCGAGTTGTCGAGTGCGACGCCCTGCGTCAGCCCCGTCAGATCCACCTGGGTGCGGGTGCCCTGCGCGTCGAGCACGGTCCAGGAGGTGAGGAGCAGCGGGTCGAGCTGGAAGTTCAGCGTCAGACGCCCGGCGCCGGGGTCGGAAGTCTGCACCAGCTCGACACCGATCCGGCCCTCCGACCGCTGGATGCCCGTCACCGTCACGTCGCCCGACAGGGTGACGTTGGAGCGCGTGATGAAATCCGCGATCGATGAGCCGAGCAGCACGTCGGAGCGCTGGTCAAGCTCGCGGTCGAAGAAGGTCAGCCAGGTGCCGTCGGCGATGTAGAGATATGGCACCGGCGGATCGTATTCGAGCCGCATCCGCCCCGGCCGCTTCAGATAGAAGATGCCGGTCGCATAGTTCGCGCCGTTGGAGACCTGCACGAACTCCGCCTGCACGGTGGTGAGGCTGTTGAGATAGCTCTCGATGCGGCGCAGATCAGCCTGGTCCTGCGGCGTCAGCGAGGCGGGTGTGACCTGCGCCGCCAGCGGGGGTGCCAGAAGCGCGGTGGCGGCCATGAGGGTGGCGGCGAGGACGTGGCGTCGGTTCATCATGGTCTTCACGCTAGAGGGCCCCTGTGGTCGATCTTGGGCAAGCCGGGGGCACCGGCGGTGATCGCCGACACAGGAACGCCGCAGCCCCGCCCGGGTTCACCGGGCCTGCGCCGTCAGCGGGAATGGTCGCCGACCAGCACCTCGCGCTTGCCGACATGGTTGGCCGGGCTGACGACGCCCTCCTGCTCCATCCGCTCGATCAGCCGCGCCGCGCGGTTGTAGCCGATCTGCAGATGCCGCTGGATGAAGCTGGTCGAGGCCTTCTTCTCGCGCGCCACGAGCGCCACCGCCTGGTCGTAGAGATCGTCCCCCGAGCCGCCCTCGCCATCGCCGAGCGCCAGCCCGCCGCCGGCATCCTCCTGCTCCTCCAGCACCGAGTCGTCATAGGACGGCTCGCCCTGTGCCTTGAGGTGGCGGACCACGTCCTCGACCTCGCCATCGGAGACGAAGGGGCCATGGACGCGGGTGATGCGACCGCCGCCCGCCATGTAGAGCATGTCGCCCTGACCGAGGAGCTGCTCGGCCCCGCCCTCGCCGAGGATGGTGCGGCTGTCGATCTTCGAGGTCACCTGGAAGCTGATCCGGGTCGGGAAGTTCGCCTTGATCGTGCCGGTGATGACATCGACCGAGGGGCGCTGGGTCGCCATGATCAGGTGGATGCCGGCGGCACGCGCCATCTGGGCGAGGCGCTGGATCGTCGCTTCGATGTCCTTGCCGGCGACCAGCATGAGATCGGCCATCTCGTCGACGATGACGACGATGTAGGGCAGCTCGGTGAGATCGATCGGCTGGTTCTCGAAGACGGGCTTGCCAGTGTCGGGATCGAAGCCGGTCTGCACGCGCCGCGTCAGCACCTCGCCGCGCGCCTCGGCCTCGCGCAGGCGCTGATTGTAGCCCTCGATGTTGCGCACGCCGACC
>CAYORM010000161.1:0-1566 GCA_964406375.1 uncultured Mycobacteriaceae bacterium
ATCCGGGCCCAGCTCAGCCACCCGACCGGCGAGTAGAGCGCCGACAGATGGAAGCCTACGGTCGACGGGTCCGCAGCCTCCGCCGTCGCCCGCCACTCGCCGGCGTCGAGCATCGCCGTCTTGTGGTGCTCGGCGATCGGCTGCTCGCAATCGCCGCATTGGTACGATGCCGTCTCCGGCCTGCCTTTCTCCCAGCGCAGGCGCTCGAACTTCAGCCACTGCATCGCCCCGCAATGCGGGCACGGCACGAAGAAGCGCCGCTGGTCGCTCGCCTCGAACTCGCGCTCGATCCGGCTCAGGCCCCGGATCGTCGGCGTCGAGACCAGGAAGATCTTGCGCCGGTGGGCGAAGGTCAGCGACCGCGCCTCGGCCAGCGTCACCGGATCGCCTTCCTCGTCGGCCGAGGCGGGATAAGCGTCGACCTCGTCGAGGAAGATGTAGCGTGCCGGCGTCGAACGCAGGCCGACCGCCGAGTTTGCCCCCGTCATGATCAGGATGCCGCCGGCAAACTCCTTCGAGAGCATTGTGTTGCCGGCGTCGCGCGAGCGGGCCGGCTTGACCCGGCTCCTGAGCTCCGGGCTCTCGTCGATCAGCGGGTCCACCCGCTGGCGCGAGTTGCGCTTGGCCAGCTCCACCGTCGGCTGGACCGCGAGCATCGGCCCCGGCGCCTGGTGGATGGCGAATCCGATCCAGTTGTTGCCGGCTTCGGTCGCCCCTACCTGCGCCGCCTTCATGAAGACGACGCGCTGCGCCGAACTGCCCGGGCTCAGCGCATCCATGATCTCGCGCATGTAGGGCGTGCGCGCGGTGCGATATCGCCCCGGCTCGGCAGAGGCGCGCGGCGCGAGCATGCGGTGACGGTCCGCCCACTGCGATACGGTGAGGTCCGGATCAGGCCGGAGCCCGGCACCCCAGGCGGTCAGCAGTCCGTTGGCGCCGTCGAACGAGAAGAGATCGTCATCCAAGTCCGGTCCGGATCTCGGCAAGGCTGTCGAGCTGGGCGCGGACATGGGCTTCCAACATCTTCTGCATCACCGCCGCCTCCACCTCGATCCCGTCCCCGAGCGCCGCCGTCAGCTCCGCCGCCGTCAGCTCCGCCGCCATCAGCGCGGCGACCCGTGCCGGCCAGGTAACCCAGGCATCGCGCTCCTCCCGCGCGAGCCGGAAGACGGCCGCCGTCGCCCGGGCGCGGTCGATCAGCTCTCCCTTCATCTTCTGCAGGCGCAGCCGCCGCTCCTGTGCCTTCAGCACCTCGTTGGCAGTCTTCGCCTGCAGGAATGTCGTGCCGCCGCCAATGGCAGGAGCGGACAGGCCCTGTTCGCGGAGCGTATCGCCGACCGCGGACAGCGCCGCGTCCGGCACCGGTTTCACCGGCTGGCGCGGGGCGACGCGACTCTTCGACGGATCGGTTGTCGCCGCCCGCCGCGCATCGCTCGCGGCCGGATCGATCGAACCGTCGGCGTGCAGGACCAGCCGTCCCGCAGCCTTCGCCTTCTGGATCGCGCCGCGCGAGAGGCCGGCATGCGCGGCGTACCGGCGCTCGCTCATGCCCTGCATCGTTCCCCC